>NZ_CALART010000077.1 GCF_937888285.1 uncultured Aquimonas sp. | reverse complement strand
TGGCCCTGCAAACCTGGCAAGACTGAAACAGTCGTGTAGTTCAGAGGCTCCTTAGCTTGCCTGATGACAGTCGATGGCTGTTGAGACTGCGCCCCCTGTCCATTGCGGAAATCCAGTACAGCAGCGGTGATGGCCAGCGCGACTGTGCATCCATCGGCGCGCCAGTGGGATCCGGCACGCCCCGTGGAGAAGTTACGCACCCCTCCGGAGCGGTGGGCGCGTTCACGGTCGCAGAAGGGCGCCACGGACGCAGCAATGTGGCTCGGGTCTGCTTGAACTGGGACCCGGGGGTCAACACGCCGAATAATCCAGACAACGATGTTGCGCTCATACCACACGCGACTTGGCTTTGGCGGCTTTCCGAGAAGACAGTAACGGGCCCCGCACTGCCGGAATTGCGCTGGAACTACGCTTTTGGGGCAACCGTGTCTTGGGCTTGCTCGGCAGACAACGAACCCAATCCCCGCGGCCCGCGCTTCACAACTTCGCGATGTCCAGCCACGATCGATCCCGTCTGCACCAGCGACGGCTGCGCCGGTCGGAGCATCGCTACGGTTTCAGGCCCAGCCGGCGAGTGGGTGCGCTACACCTTCGGCAACAGCTATCGCTATGACGAGGGGCTGCTGCGCAAGGTCGAGCGCGGTACCGGCCCGACCAATATCCTGCACACCGAAACCACCGAGTATCAGCTGGCGCAGAGCGGGCAGCCATACGCTCTCCCGCGAGGGCGCAGCCTGCGCGAGCGTGCGGACGGCTTCATCAGCGAGCAGCCGCGTCCCCGAGTTGGTGCAACCACGACGCGCGACGGCACCAGTTTTGTCTGGGCCGGTGCGCAGTTCGATGTCTTCGCTCGACCATTGAGCGTGACCCGATCGAGCAGCCTGGGCTACAGCCGCACGGAATCATTGACGTACTTCGATCAGACGGCGCTGTGGGTGCTCGGGCAACTCGAGCGCACGCAGGTGGGAAGCACCATTCCTGCGCAGACCACCTTCGATCCAGCGACAGCTTTGCCAACTCACGTCTATGCATTCGGTGTTCTGCAGGCGCGTTACGTTTACCACACGGCTGCGGCTCACCGTGGGCTGCTGGCCGAGATCTACGACGCCGCTAACGTCAATAAGGCAAGCGTAGGCAACTACAAGCGCGGCCTACCCCAGGCGATCTCGCGGCCCTTGGGATTCTCGATGACCGCCGATGTGAATGATCGTGGCGAGATTGAGAGCATCACTGATCCGCTCGGCAGTGTGACAGGCTACCTCTACGACGATGGCGGGCGGGTGCGCGCCAAGGAGTACCGCTACACCGACAGTACAGCTTGGAGTGACGAGGCGACCAACTATACGGGCCGCTCCAGTGGCAATGAGTACGGGCTTCCTAATGGCTTGTGGAAGCGCAGCCACACTCGGGGGCGCTACGAACACGTCACCTGGTACGACGCCCTGTGGCGCCCGATCCTGACGCGCGAGCGCGACGTCACGCTGCCGGGGAGCGAACGCTTCATCCGTAAGGCTTATGACGCGCGCGGCAACCTCAGCTTCGAATCCTATCCTGGCGCCTTGCCAAACCCAGCGACCAGCTATGCCACGCTCAGCAGCGGCATTAGTCGCCAGTACGACGCCCTCAATCGCCCGACTGTGGAGACGCGCAGCAGCGAGCTGGGCAATCTGGTCAGCTCACGCGCGTACCTGAGCGGCTTCCAGGTGCGCGACACCAACGCGCGCGGCAAGGCAACGACCTCCCGATTCATGGCCTTCGACGAGCCGACCTACGATTGGCCGGTGCGCATCGAGGCACCGATATCGCAGACGACGGTCATCGACCGCGATGTCTGGGGCAAGCCAACTGCGGTCACCCGCACGGGCCTGTACCAGGGGTGGCAGCACAGCAGCGTGACGCGGCGCTTCGTGTACGACGCCCATCAGCGTCTCTGCAAGCGCATCGATCCCGAGCACGGCGCCACGGTGATGAACTACGACAGCAGCAGCCGCCTCCTGTGGACGGCCGACGGTCAGGCTCTGAGCAGTGCCACGGCCTGCAATCGCGAATCGGTGCCAATCAGCCAACGTGTAGTGCGCGCCTATAACGATCGCGACGAGTTGACGGGCATCGACTATCCTGACAGCACCGATGACATCAACTTCACCTACCACCCGGACGGCGCGCTGTGGACGGCCAGCGTCGGCCCAGTCGGCAGCCGCATCAGCCACACCTACAGCTATAACAAGCGGCGCCTGCCCACCGAGGAATTGCTGCAGGTGGACGGCCACAGCTTCCCCATCGGCTACCGCTACAGCAGTGAGGGAGCGCTGTCAGAATTGGGCTACCCGGACAGCAGCTGGGAAGCTCTGGACCCCGACGGGCTCGGGCGCCCGCGGCAGATGGGCCAGTACGCGAACAACATCACCTGGCACCGCTTTGGCCCGCTGGCCGGCCTGACCTATGGCAACGGGCTGACTTTCAGCCAGAGCCTGAATGCGCGCGGCCTGCCGAGCGCCCGCAGCGACAGCAGCGCCGGCGTGGCACGGCTGTCGGAGACGTACGCATGGGATGCCAATGGCAACCTGAGCACAATCTCGGATCTGATCGGCAATGCCGGCTTCTACCAGAACGCCAGCCGGTGGATGAACTACGACGATCTCGATCGCCTGACGCTGGCGGACAGCGCAGCCCAGCCGCCCTTGCGCAGCCCTTGGGGCTACAGCTGGGGCTTGGCGTACTTCAGCTATGACGGTCAGGACAACCTGCGCAGCTTCCAGATGGGCGCGGCGGACTTCACCTACGCGTACGACAGTCAAGGCCGGCTGCAGAACGTCAGCCAGGCGGGTGAGGCGGCGCCGCTGTTCAACTACACCCACAACGCGCGCGGCCAGATGACCGGCCGGCAGTTCCGGGATCAGCACTTCACCCTCCACTGGGACAGCGCCCACCGCCTGACCAGCACCCAGAGCTGGGGTGCGAGCGGCACCGAGAGCTACCGCTACGACGCCCACGGGCACCGCGTACGCACGGTGCGTGGCGGCGAGACGGTTCATCAGGCCTACACCCGCGGCGGCGACCTGCTGTGGGAGCGGAGCAGCAACGGCACCACTCGCAAGTACGCGCGTGTGGGCGGACGGCTGATCGGCGAAGCGGTCAACGGCAGCCGTCTTGCGATCCACACCGATGTCATCGGCAGCGTACGGCAGAAGACAAACGCCTTCGGTAGCGCGGTGCATGAAGACATCCGCGCGCCCTATGGCTCGACACTGATCGGCCGCAGCTATCAGAATGGTCCAGCCTTCACCGGCCACATGGAGGACGGCGGCACCGGGCTCACCTACATGAAGGCCCGCTACTACGACCCGGTGGCGATGCGCTTTATCAGCCCGGATCCGGTCTATGTGGATCTGAGCACGGGTGGGAACTTCAATCGATACTGGTATGCAAACAACAATCCTTATTCGTATACGGATCCGGATGGGAGAGTCGCAAAGGTTCTAATTCCGGCCACGATTGCAGGAGGCCTGTGCCTAAGGAACCCAATCGCCTGCCAAAGAACCATCGAGCGCACAGCGGCCATGGTTCGCGTAGGGATTACAGGCGGTAGGCTGCTAACAGAAATCCAAGATACGGATAGTGTGACTGGTGGGTCTGACGATGAACGTATACCGTCGTCCACGGGGACGCGCGAGCTTGGGGATCTTGAAACAATTCATGCTCCTGGTCATCCTCAGAACGATCCGAAGATCGGTGAGCTCTCGGATCGAGATCTTGAAGAATCAATCAAGAATCCGACCGCAGGCGATAAGATTACCGTGAAGGGAAATCGAGTTCTCGATGGAAATACCCGCATTAACGAAGCAAAGTCTCGCGGATGGCCGAGCGACACAACGATCCCAGTTGAGGAGCTGCCGGAAACGCCAAAGAACATAGACGAGAATCCACTGGGGCCATATAGGGACTTTTGATGGGTAATGATGTCGATCAGGTGCAAGTAACTAGAAATGCGCTGCTTTGGATGCTCAGGGCTGCACTTCTAGAGATTCGAGCGGCCGAAACCTTGAATGCGGCCGTGAAGATCTCGGACATCTTCCATGTTTTGCCTATTGCGCTTTCAAGATGCGCAAGTGGAGAGGAGCTAGAGGCACAGTTCTCGGCCCTTGTGGAGAGAGCAAGACGCCACGGCATGGATTCCTATGTCTTGGCTTTGAGGGAGGCTGCAGACAGGCAAGCGCAGAGCTCAGGGCCAGGCCTATCTTCGTAGCATCTACGTGCTGAAAGGCCTTCAAATGCGGGGTCAGGTCTTGTTTTGCCACATGCGCCGACGTAATGTCGGCGCATGTCTCGTCCACAGCGCATTGAGTTTGCTGGTGCTTGCTATCACGTGATGGCGCGGGGCAATGCACGTGAGCGGATCTACTGGGACGACGAGGATCGGCAGCGGTTTCTGGACGGCCTGTCGCGGGTGTGTGACCGCTTCGATTGGATCCTCTGGGCCTACTGCCTGATGGACAACCACTATCACCTGCTGGTGGAAACCGAGCAGCCCACGCTGTCGCGCGGGATGCGTGAGGTCAACGGCACCTACTCGCAGAGCTTCAATCGCCGGTACGGCCGCGTGGGGCATGTGCTGCAGGGGCGCTACAAGGCCATCCTGGTGGACAAAGACGCCTACCTCACCGAGCTGCAGCGCTACATCGTGCTGAACTCGGTGCGCGCGGGTCTGTGCGGAGGCGCGGGTGACTGGCGTTGGAGCAGCTATCCGGTAGTGATGGGACAGGCGGAGCCTCTGCCTGGCTTGGCTGCGGATCGCACGCTGTCGTTGTTCGGCAGCGAGCGGGCCGCCGCCCGTTCGGCGTTCGAGCGCTTCGTGTCGGAAGGCGTCGGCCAAGTCTTCGAGCCTGAAGTGCACGCGCAGAGCTTCCTGGGCGACGAGAACTTCG
Organism: uncultured Aquimonas sp.; assembly: GCF_937888285.1. Taxonomy (GTDB): domain Bacteria; phylum Pseudomonadota; class Gammaproteobacteria; order Xanthomonadales; family Xanthomonadaceae; genus Aquimonas. The sequence goes on along the minus strand of NZ_CALART010000077.1, from coordinate 68,326 downwards.
TCGCGAAGGTGGCGAACGAGGTCGCGCCCGTCTCCCCCGAAGTCAATCCACCGAAGTAAAGCCCACCCACCCTCAGCACGCCTTGAAACTCAAAGCCGGATGCGGCTTTGGCCTCGGTGGTCTTGGTTTGGACAGCCCCGCCCTGTGCTTGTAGGTCTGCGAGGCGATCAGCTTCAAGATCTCTTTCAGCATCGCCGCCGAGGCAAACCCGAGCAACAGGGCGGGAATCAGGGGTTTGAGCGCGGTCCTCGCATAGGCGCGGTTGATCCGGCGATGCGCAGGCAGTTGCGAGGTGCTGCGTGCCGCGGCGCTGGTCAGTGCGGCGAGGTTGTCGCACAGGACCTTGGCGGCGAAGTCCTGCTGCACGGCGAGGTGGCTCAAGCCGCTCGCCTGTTCCAGGCTGAGCCGATGCTTGAGCCGCTTGAAGGCCTCTTCGATGGACCAGCGTTGGTGGTAGAGCTCACCAAACAACGCTGCGGGAAATCGCTCGGTGTCCATCAAGCTGGTCATGAGGATGCGCACGCTGCCGTTGGCGTTGACATGGCGGACCAGACGCACACGCAGCGGCCCGGCGGGGCACTCGAAGTCGGCGACATCCTGCGCATCCGCCGCAGGCAGCTCCACGATCTGTTCGGCGAGGCCGGAGGCGCGAAACGCCCGAACCGCAGCAAAGCCGCCCTGGGCGGCGTCCACACGCATGCAGAAGTCGATCGCCTTGCCCTGCAGCGCGGCGACGAGCCAGCGGCACGGATAGCCACGATCGAGCAACAGCAAGTCGCCTGTCCGGAAGCGATCGAACTGCTCGAACAGCGCCTGGCGCTCGCCATAACCCGCACTGTAGAGCTGGGCTGCGAGCATCAGCTGGGCATCGGGCAAGTAGCAGCCCAAAGCCAGCATGTCGCGGCTGGCCGCGCGCGGCACATGGCTGGCGCGCAGGGCCAGACGCAAGCAGGAGCCATCGACCGCGATGCGTCGCAGGCCGTGCCAGCGGGGCACCAGGCCGGCGTCCTCGGCGAGCTTGATCAGATGGTCGTTGAGCGCCGGCAGCGCGCCGGGCGCAAGCTTGGCCCGCGCCTGCGCAAACGCCTGGGCGGTGACGTGGCGAACCAAGGTGGCCTGTGCCTGGAGGCTGCCGAAGAAGGCATCGAGCTCGGCCTGCACGCTCTTGCACATGCCCGAAACGAGCGTCGCCACGAGCGCGGTCAAGGGCAACTTGCGGCGGCGGGAGAAGGCCGCCGGATGCTCGGGATGTCGAGCGGTGTTGAGGAATGCATCGGACGCGAGGTGCTCGGCCAGGGCATTGAAGAGACGTGTGAGGTCCATGGGGCGCTTGAGGTTCGAAAACGAACCTCACTGGCCGCCGCGCTGCTTGCGCTAAAAGCATGCGCAAGCAGCGCGGCGGCCTCACGAAGCGCGAGGGGTGTCAAGCGATTTCGGCGAGAATCGAGGGCTGTATCGAAGATGCGGGGCGGTCGCACTCGAGGCCAGTTGCGGAACTGCTTAACTTGGGTGGATTGCCCCCGAAGTCCCCCGCCGCCAGCGCCTCGCGCCTTCGTTGCGCCAGATCGAAGCGGAAGCCGCGAACCGCAACGCCGCCATCCGCCGCGCTTACGCCACGGGCGCCTACACGTTGGGCGAGATCGGTGCACACTTCGGCCTGCACTACGCGACGATCAGCCGGATCGCTCGACGACACTGACGAAGGCGGCACTGGTGAGCCAGCGCTGGCCCGTCGTGCAGGCTTGAGAAGGGCGCGCCTGCGTTTCTCAGCGAGCCAACGAACCACACATGGATGCCCGGAATGTTGACACCTGATCAGTTGATGACACTCCTTGTGGACCTCGAGTCCGATCGCATCGAGCGGACCACGTCGACGAGCAACACTGACAAGTTTTCAGAAGCAGTCTGTGCTTTTGCCAACGACTACCCGAACCATCGGCAGCCGGGTTACCTGATCCTTGGCGCCAAGGACGACGGCGCATTGTCGGGTCTGGTCGTCAGCGATGAACTGCTGCGCAACCTGGCGGGCATCCGGTCCGACGGCAACGTGCTGCCGCCGCCGGCGATGTCGGTTCAGAAGTATGTTTTTCCGGAGGGAGAACTCGCTGTGGTCGAAGTGCAGCCCTCGACCTTGCCGCCGGTTCGCTACAAGGGGCGCGTGCATATTCGCGTTGGGCCGCGAAAGGGGTACGCCAATGAGCAGGAGGAACGCATCCTGTCGGAGCGTCGTGCCGCTCTGGTGACAAGCTTTGACGCACATCCACTCCGCGAAGCAGGTCTGGCTGATCTGACAATGCGTCTGTTTGACGAGTACAGGCTGCAGACGATTGATTCCCATGTCATTGAAGAAAACCATCGTACAGCACAGGATAAGCTGGCCTCGTTGCGGTGCTTTGACCTGACTGCCGGGGTGCCTACAGTCGCCGGGATTCTTCTGTTCGGGAACAATCCGCGCTACTTTCTTCCGGGCGCCTATGTTCAGTTCCTTCGGTTTCCGGGCGAGACGATGACTGATCGTCCGGATGATGCGCTCGTCGTGTCGGGTGATCTGCGCACTGTGCTGGACACAGTGCGGCAGAAGATCGTTGCCTACAACGCAATCTCCGTGCAGCAGGGTGAGGGCTTTCGTGACAAGGAGGCGCCGGACTACCCCGAGTGGGCACTTCGTGAGCTCTTCCACAATGCAGTGATGCATCGGGACTACCAGTCAAGTACGCCCATCCGGTTCTACTGGTTCGCAGATCGGATTGAAATCCAGAGTCCGGGCGGCCTCTACGGCGAGGTGACGCGCGAAACACTGGAGCGTCGCAACAGTTATCGGAATCCGGTTCTGGCAGAGGCGATGCGGTCGATGGAATTCGTCAACCGCTACGGCTATGGGATTCAGCGCGCTCAGAAGCTCCTGCAGGACAACGGCAACCCGGCTGCTGACTTCGAGATTGACGACAAGGTCTTTCTGGTCACCCTCCGCAGGAGAGCCAAGTGAGATCCATTGCCTTCTTCAACAACAAGGGCGGTGTCGGCAAGACTTCACTGGTGTACCACCTTGGGTGGATGTACGCCTCAAGGGGGTTGCGGGTGCTGGTGGTGGACCTGGACCCGCAGGCGAATCTCTCCGCGATGTTTCTAGACGATGAGCGCCTGGTGTCCCTCTGGGACGATGGCGAAAAGAGCACCGTGGTCGACAGCTTGCAGCCGCTCATGGAGCGCACCGGCGATATTGCGGCACCGCATGTAGAGGCGGTTGCCGGCAACCTGGGTCTGTTGCCGGGAAACCTGTCTCTGTCGCGTTTCGAGGATCTGTTGTCCGAAAACTGGCCCAATTGCCTGGATGGTCAGGCGGCTGCGTTTCGTGTTACGACGGCATTCCATCGAGTCATGCGACAGGCCGCAGCAGCCATGCAGGCCGAGATCATCCTGATCGATGTTGGTCCCAATTTGGGCGCCATCAATCGATCCGCGCTCATCGCAGCAGAGCAGGTAGTGCTTCCGCTCGCTCCTGACTTGTTCTCCTTGCAGGGGCTGCGCAATCTTGGGCCGACGCTGCGTGAGTGGCGCAAGGGCTGGCAGAAGCGTCTGGGCGAGCTGCCTGCCTCAGCAGGCATCGATGCGCCCACCGGGCAGATGCAGCCATTGGGCTATGTGGTCATGCAGCACGGTGTGCGTGACAGCCGTCCGGTCAAGGCTTATCAGAGATGGCTGGACCGCATCCCGCAGGTTTACCGCAAGGCCGTGCTGGATGAGCAGGTCACCGAAGCGCCGATGGTTGAAGCCGATCCGCATTGTCTGGCGCTGCTGAAACACTACCGCTCGCTTATGCCCTTGGCGATGGATGCGCACAAGCCGATGTTCTTTCTCAAGCCCGCGGATGGCGCGATCGGGGCGCACGTTGAGGCTGTGCGCCTCTGCCACGATGACTTCTTGAAGTTGGCGAAGCGCATAGCCGATGAGTCCGGCTTCGCGGTGACGTGAACCCGCGGCCCAACGCTCCCCGGTCGGATCAGTGGAGAACGTGTCGGGCACGTCGGCATCGATCGAGCGCACCCTGCAATCATTCACCACCCCAAGACCTCCTCTGTCCGACTCTCGACGCTTGCCAGCCGCGGTGCCTTCGCGCCGCGGCGGGCGTCGGATCGATCAAGGAGTTGCCCGGATGAAGCGCAGACCTTTCCTGTTCGGCCTCGGTGCGGCGGCGCTGCTGCCCGCTGCGTGGCTGGCCACGCGCGGTGAACGTGCCAACGCGCGTGAGGACGCGGCCGCTGGGCCCGCCATCGAGCGCCTGCAGAAGACCCCGGCCGAGTGGAAGGTGCTGCTCAGCCCGGCCGCGTATTCGGTGCTGTTCGAGGAGGCCACCGAGCGCGCCGGCAGCTCGCCGCTGAACAATGAGCATCGCCCCGGTACCTACTGCTGCGCGGCCTGCTTCCTGCCGCTGTTCGATGCCGCGCACAAGTACGAAAGTGGAACCGGGTGGCCGAGCTTTTTCACCCACCTGCCGGGGGTGATGGGCACCAAGCGCGACTGGAAGCTGATCTACCCGCGCACCGAGTACCACTGCATTCGTTGCGGCGGGCACCAGGGCCATGTCTTCGATGATGGCCCCGAGCCCACCGGCCAGCGCTGGTGCAACAACGGCCTGGCCCTGCGCTTCGTGCCGCAGGGTGAGCCGCTGCCGGAGCTGCGCACGTGAGCCGCCGCGAGCCGCGTTTCTCCGCCATCCACTGGGCGCCGTGGCTGGCGATCCTGCTCAAGCTCGGACTGATCGGTTCGCTGCTGGCCTCCGACGTGGTCGACGTGCAGATCAGCGAGCAGAGCCACACGCCGCCCCCGGTACCGGAGGGCGCCAGCGTCGGCGTGGCGGTCTTTGCCGGTGGCTGCTTCTGGTGCATGGAGAAGCCCTTCGACCAGATGGAGGGCGTGCTGTCGACGACCTCCGGTTATGCCGGCGGGACTCTCGAGAACCCGAGCTACGAGCAGGTGTCCGCGGGCGGCACCGGTCATATCGAAGTGGTGGAGGTGCGCTACGACCCTGCCAAGGTGAGCTACGCGCAATTGCTCAACACCTACTGGCGCAACGTCGACCCGCTGGCGGTGAATCGGCAGTTCTGCGACGCCGGCCCGCAGTACCGCAGCGCCATCTTCGCGCTCGACGACGACCAGCGCGCGCTGGCCGAGGCCAGCCGCGCCGAGCTGACCAAGCGCTTCGGCCGCGAGGTCGCCACCGAGGTGCTGCCGGCCGCGCGCTTCTGGCCGGCCGAGGACTACCACCAGGACTACTATCTGAAGAATCCGATCCGCTACAGCTACTACCGCAGCCGCTGCGGGCGCGATGCGCGGCTGAAGGCGCTGTGGGGCGAGTAGGGCGGCCGTTCTCGCGGACAGTGTCGTAGCCCGACCAATGTCGTGGGCCCGGCCGCGAGGCGTTCGCCTCCGCCGGTCGCCCATGACTTGCGCGAGCCGCCGCCGCGCCAACACACTGCCCGCGAACTTTCATGCGGGGTGCACATGGCGCAGCAGCGGGTGTCGCGAAGCGGGCTGGATGTGCTGGCGCGTGCGGCGGGGCTGGATGCGCAGGGCAGCGCACAGCTTCTCGACGATGCGCGCGCCCTGCCCACCGCCGTCGAGTGGCGACAGACGCTGCAGCGCTTCGCCGGCATCGCGGGCGTTCTGGCGCTGGGCTTTGGCGCAGTGTTCTTCATTGCGGCGAACTGGTCGGCGCTGACGCCGGGCGGCCGCCTGTGGCTGCTGCAGGGCCTGTTCCTGATTGCGATCGCGGCGGCGCTGTGGCGGCCGCCACCGCAGGTCCTCGGTCGCTCCGCCTTGCTGCTGGCCTTCATCGGCGCGGGCGCCCTGTTCGCCCTGTTCGGCCAAACCTTCCAGACCGGCGCCGATGTGTACGAGCTGTTCGTGCTCTGGACCCTGCTGGGCCTGCCCCTGGTGTTCGCGGCGCGCTGGTCGCCGGTCACCGCGGCCTGGCTGCTGGTCGGCAATGTCGCGCTGGCGCTGTTCTGCGGAGTGGTGCCGGCCCAGCATCCGCTGTGGATGCTGCTCGGCTTCGACGAGCGCAGCTGGGCCCTGCGCATGCTGATCGCGATGTTGCCGAATCTGCTGCTGTGGGGCGCGGCGGAATGGCAAGCGATGCGCGATCCGGCCCTGGAGCTGCTGCTGCCGCGCTGGCTGCGTCGCCTGCTGCTGTTGGCGGGCCTCGGCTACGGCACGCTCGCGGCCTTCGTCGCCATCCTCGACAGCCACCGGCAGGCGACGATGGTGCTGCCCCTGTTCCTGGTCTCGGCGGTGGCGGTCGGCGCCTTCTGCTTGCGCTTCCGGCGCGAGGCCCTGGGCCCGGTGGCGCTGGCCGCCAGTGCGGTGGTGCTGGGGCTGGCGGTGCTGATGGAGATCATCCCTAGCGGCGCGCAGGAGCTGTCCTTGCTGCTGCTGCCGCTGTGGGTGGTGGTGGCCTCTGGCGCTGCCGGCGTGGTGCTGGTGCCCCTGGTGAGGCGCTGGGAGGGCGACAGCCATGAAGCCTGAGACGGTGTCGGAGCGCGAGCGGCTCTGGCAGGGGCTGGTGGCGCAGGGCCGCGCACAGGGCGCGGTGCCGGCCGCCGAGCCGGAGCAGGCCTGGTACCTCGGCCTGATGCTCGGCGCCGCGGCCTGGTTCGCCGGCCTGCTGCTGATGCTGACCACGGCGCTGGTCTGGAACCTGAGCGGCAGTGAGGCCTTCCTGCCGCTGGCCCTGTTCTGGGGCGTGCCCGGCCTGCTGTTTCTTCGGGTGCAGGGCCTGGGTGTGTTTCCCTGGCAGCTCGGTCTGGCCCTGCTGATCGCCGGCGAATGCGCGGCGGTGGCAGCCATTGGCATGGCCTTCGAAGAAGCCGAGCCAACCTTGCTGGCCAGCGCGATTCTGTTCGCTGGCGTGGCGACAGTGGCGCCGCGACCGGCGGCGCGGGTGCTCAACGTCGTGGCGGCCTGCGCGGCCTGGGCGCTGTTCCTGCGCTGGAGCCTGCTGGGTGAGCCCTGGCGCTGGTACCGCATGGAAGAAGCGCGTCCCGCCCTGGGCGAAGCACTGCTGATCTGGCTGCTGTGCTGGGGCCCCATGCTCGCGGCCCTGCTGTGGATCGCGCGCAGCGAGGCGCGCTGGATGGCGACGCACTGGAGCCCGCTGCTGCGCGCTGCGCTCATCGGCCTGTGCGTGGCCCTGGCCTTTGCCACGCCGCTGGCGGATCCGCTGGCCGGCGTCTTCATCCGCGAGAGCGACGGCAGTCGCGACTGGCTGGCGCTGTGGCCGCTGCTGTCGCTGATCGCGGCCGGCGTTGCCGCGGCAGTGGCCTTCCAGCAGCGCATGCGCGCGCTGCTGGCGCTGTGTCTTGCCGGGATGCTGGTGCATGTCGCGCACTTCTACTTCGCACTGGGCGTGAGCCTGCTGGCCAAGTCGGTGTGGATGCTGCTGATGGGGGCGGGCTTGCTGGGGCTGGCGTACTGGCTGCGCGAGGACAGGCGATGAGCATCGAAACCGAAGCCGACTCAGCGCCTCGCGCCGTGGACAAACCGGCGACACGCGAGAGCATGCGGGCTCGCGGCTGGACCCTGCTCGGGGCCCTGCTGGTGCTGGGTGCCCTCAACTGGGCCTGGGCCGGCAAGGCCTGGATCATCGAGCAGGGGCGCGAAGTGCTGGTGCCGCTGGCGCCGCTCGACCCGCGCTCGCTGATGCAGGGCGACTACATGGCGCTGCGCTTTGCGCTGGCGGACCAGATCGAACACGAACGCGCGCTGGGCGCAGCGCCGTCGGACCCTGAGGGCGCGCAGTACGAAGGTGCCTTCGGTCGGGCGCCGGTCACGCTCGATGCACGCGGCGTGGTCGCTCTGGACTGGAACACTCCAGAGCCCGAGCTGGTGCTGCGCTACCGCCTGCGCCACGGCCGCGTGTGGCTGGGCACCAATGCCTTCTTTTTCGAGGAGGGCGAGGCCGAGCGATTCAATCCGGCGCGATTCGGCGTGTTCCGGGTGGACCCAGGCAGCGGCGAAGCGGTGCTGGTGGCGCTCGCGGATGAGGCGGGCAAGCGGCTGTAGCGTGGCCTGCATTCGTCGAAGAGAAACCTCGCGGCAAGCCCCACCCCCTCTCCCCCGGCCCCTCTCCCACAAGGGGAGAGGGGAGCGAAGCAGGCATAGGATGGACGCAGGCAGCGGCGAGGCGGTGCTGGTGGCGCTGGCGGATGAGAGGGGCAAGCGGCTGTAGCGTGGCCTGCGGTCGTCGAAGAGAATCCTCGCGGTAAGCCCCACCCCCTCTCCCCCGGCCCCTCTCCCACAAGGGGAGCGAAGCGTGCATAGGGTGGACCCAGGCAGCGGGGGAGCGAAGCGAAGCTTGCATAGGGTGGGCCCTGGCCCACCATGGCCTTGATGCTCGACGCACTCCCCCGCCTGGGCGATCGGCCATGGCGCTGACCCGCACGCCCGCGCCCAGCGAGCCTGCGCGGTCCGAACCTCAGCCCGAACCGCCCAGCGGCAACACCGCATCGCCTGCGCACAGCCACAGCCGATCCTGCGACATGGGCTGCAGGGCGTAGCCGCCGGTGAAGGCGCCGAAAGCCGGCAGCATCAGGCGCTGGCCGTGCAGCCAGAAGGCCGGCAGCCGCGGAGGCAGGCCGGGCTGGCGCAGGCGCAGAACGGGATGCAGATGGCCGCAGAGCACCAGCGCCTGAGGCGTCGAAGCGGCGGCCCCGGCACCCTCGTCAGGCGGCTCGTGGTGCAACCGCAGAGGGCCGACCGGTGTGCCTTCTGCCAGCAGCTGCATGCCCTCGAAGTCGACAGCGCCGCGCAGTGCGCGATCGTGGTTGCCCAGCACCGCAGCGAAACGAAGGCCTGCATGGCGATCGAGGAAATCGCGCCACTGCTGGCGCCAATGCGCATCGGATGGCAGCGGGCCATGGATCAGATCGCCCAGCACGATCACCCGCTCGGGCTGATGGCGTTCGATCAGCGCGGACAGACGCGCGAGATCCTGTGCGGTGCCGCCGGCGGGCAGTGCGATGCCGGCGCGGCGGAAGGCATCGCCCTTGCCGAGATGCAGATCGGCCAGCAGCAGGGACTTGAGCGCGGGCACGAACACCGCGCGCTCAGGCAGCAGCTGCAGCGTGAGACCGACGAGTTCCAGCGGCGCGGGGTGCGAGGCGTCACGCGGCGCGTTTGCGGTGTCAGCGCACATCCGTCCCGCTCTCCTCGGTCGTCGCCGCTGCCGCCGCCGCCGGTTCGGTGCGGCGGGTGCGGCGACCGCGCGCAGTCCGATTGGCGCGCGCCTCCAGCGCATCCGCGGCGCGTTCGATGCGGGTGCGCCAGTCCTCACTGCTGAGCGCACCCTTCTGGGTCTCGGCCCAGAGCGGGAACGACAGCGGCGTCAGCGTGTCGGGCCGGTACAGCTGCAGACGTTCACCGGCGATGCGTTCCAGCAGGGCGCCGAGCTGGGGCAGGGCGAGTTCGCCCTCCAGCACCTCGCGTTCAGCGAGCTGGAGCAGGAGGTGCTCGGGGTCGAACTGGCGCAGCACCTCGTAGATCAGGCTGCTGGAAGCCTGCAGCTGGCGCATCGAGCGGGCGGCACGGCCGGGTTGATTCGGCGGCAGCAGGCCAGCGATGCGGGCGATGTCGCGGAACTGGCGTTTGGCCAGCTCGGCGAGATTGAGCGAGGCACGCACGTCGCGTTCGAGATGCTCTCGCGACAGCAGTGCGCGCAGCAGCGCTTCGTCGATGTCGGCGCGTGGGGCGATGCCCAGCAGCAGGCCGTAGTCGTTGGCGGCGAAGCGCACGCTGGCCGCGCGCTGTTGCGCATAGCGAGCGGCCAGCAGCGCGGCCAGGCCTTCATGCACCCGTCGACCGGCGAAGGGGTACAGCGCCAGCAGCAGGCCGCCGCGTTCGGGGATCACTTCGATCAGCAGCGCATCGGGCCTGGGCAGGGCGGACAGCCGCGACTGCAGGGCCAGCATCGGCCGCGCGGCCTGCGTTTCGGCGCTGGCGTCAGCTTCGTCGGCCAGCAGTGCGCGCACTTCCGCGCCGAGCAGGGTCGACAGCGGCATACGCCCGCCCATCCAGCGCGGCACGCTGCCGCGCGCCCCGCTGGCCGCACGCACGAAGGCGGTCATGTCCTTGAGCCGAACCAGCTCCAGCAGCTTGCCGGCGAACAGGAAAACCTCGCCGGGGTTCAGGCGGCCGATGAAGCTCTCCTCGACCGCGCCGAGATCGCCGCCACTGACGTACTTCACCCGCAGCGCGCCGTCGCTGGTGATGGTGCCGATCGATAGCCGATGGCGCAGGGTCTGGCGCGGCTCGCGCAGCACGCGCAGGTCGCCTTCCTCACGCTCGACGCGGCGGAACTCGGGGTACTGCTGCAGAGCGCTGCCGCCGCGCTCGATGAAGTCCAGCACCGCATCGAAGCCGCTGCGTTCGAGGTCGGCGAAAGCCGCGGTCGAGCGCACCTCGGCAAATGCTGCATCGGGGGCGAAGCCACCGCCCGCAGCCAGGGTGACCAGATGCTGGGCCAGCACGTCGAGGCAGTGCCTCAGCGGCCGTCGCGCTTCGAGTTCGCCGCGCTGAAGCGCGCGGCGCGCGGCGGCGAACTCGACCAGCTCCAGCCCGTGCGTGGGCACGCACAGCAGTCGCGACTGCAGGCCCGGCGCGTGCCCGGCGCGGCCGGCGCGCTGCAGCAGGCGGGCGAGGCCCTTGGGGCTGCCGACCTGGATCACCTGATCGACCGCGGGGAAATCGACGCCGAGGTCCAGACTCGATGTCGCCACCACGCAGCGCAGGCGCTGCGCGCGCAGGCCATCCTCGACCTGTTCGCGGATCGAACGGTCGAGCGAGCCGTGGTGCAGTGCGAGCGTCGAGTCCTCTTCCAGCCACACCGCGGACAGCGCGCGGTGCCACAGCTCGGCCTGGGCGCGGGTGTTGGTGAACAGCAGGCTGGAGCGCGCAGCGAAGATCCGCGGCAGCACCTCATCCAGCTGGGACAGCCCGAGATGGCCGGCGAAGGGAAAGCGCCGGCCCTCGCGCGGCAGCACGGTGTCGATCTGCGGTGGGGGCTGCTTGAGCGCCTGCGCGGACACCCGCAGAAGTTGTGCGTCGGGCGACTGCGGGCAGAACGTGCGCAGGGCCTCAAAGGCATTGCCGAGCGTGGCCGACAGGCCCCAGCGGCGCAGCTTCGGATTCAAGGCCTGCAGGCGGGCGAGGCAGAGCTCCAGCAGCACGCCGCGCTTGCTGCCCAACAGCTCGTGCCATTCGTCGACGACGACCGCGGACAGGCCGGCGAGCACCTCGGCGGTGTCGGCATAGCTCAGCAGCAGGGCCAGGCTTTCGGGCGTGGTGATCAGCACATCGCAGTCCCCGCGGCGCGCGCGGGCGCGTGCGCCGCTGCCGGAGTCGCCGGTGCGCAGCTCGATGCGCAGGTCGAGGCCGACGCCTTTCGATGCGTTGCCGAGCGCCTCGCGCGTATCGGCGGCCAGCGCGCGCAGCGGGGTGATCCACAGCCAGCGCAGGCGGGGTTTGGGCAAGGGATTGCGCAGCGCTTCGATCAGCGCGCCGCCGAACACGGCCAGCGTTTTGCCGCTGCCGGTGGGGGCCAGCAGCAGGCCGGATTCGCCGGCTTCCCACGCGCGCCAGAGCTCGCGCTGGAAGCTCTGGACGTGCCAGCCGCGGGAGGCGAAGAAGGCTTCGAGGCGTGCTTCGGCGACGTGCGGGGAGAACGCTTCGGGTGCGCGTTCCCTAGTGGACGGGGCCCTCGTGCGAGGCATCAGCCGGAGCTCCATCGGGTGGTCCCTGCGGAACCCCATAGGGTGGGCCCCGGCCCACCATGGCCTTGACCTTGTTGGGACGTTTGCATGCGGCACATCGGTGGCGCGCGCAAGCGTTGCTGCCTTGCGTGACCGAGGCGAGCGTGGAGCTCATGGTGGGCCAGGGCCCACCCTATACGGGTGAGGTGGGCCAGGGCCCACCCTATGCGGGTGAGGTGGGCCAGGGCCCACCTTGTGGGCTTCGATGTCATTCGACTGGCCCGGCAGGCGCCCGCGCCAATCGTTCTGCCAGGCGACGAAGCGCGCTGAGCTGGTCCGCCTCGCGCGCAAGCTTGTCCTCGCGCCAGCGCAGGATGCGCGGAAAGCGCAGGGCGACGCCCGATTTGTGGCGGGACGACAGGTTGACGCCCTCGAAGCCCAGCTCGAACACTAGCTCGGCCTTGACCGATCGCACGGGTCCGAAGCGCTCCAGCGTGTTGGCGCGGATCCAGCGGTCGAGGCGCAGGATCTCGGCGTCGTCTAGTCCGGAGTAGGCCTTGGCGATCGGCAGCAGCTGCTCACCGTCCCACAGGGCGAAGGTGTAGTCGGTGTAGAGCGTCGCGCGGCGGCCGTGGCCGGCCTGGGCGTAGATCAGCACCGCGTCGATGCTCAGCGGGTCCAGCTTCCATTTCCACCAGGCGCCGCGCTTGCGGCCGGGCTGCCAGGGGCTGTCGGCGAGCTTGAGCATCAGGCCCTCGACGCCGCGCTCGCGGGCGCTGGCGCGCAGGGCCTCGGCTGCAGTCCAGTCCCGCACATCGATCCGCTGTGAAATGCCAAGCGTCGGCAAGCGGCCTCCGAAGACACTGTCTGGGGACTCGTGTGTTTCCGGGAGGAGCGCGCCCTCAACCGTGGCTGCGCTGATGTCGTTCGAGACTGGAGCACTTGCCTGTGCCGAAACGCCCGGTGTCGGCAGATCAGCTGAGCTCTCGACGCTTGCTCGCACCTGCGCCGTCGCGCGGGCACTACGCCGTGCGCCGACGCTCGGGGCGGCGGCTTGCACCTGCGGGTTCTCACCGGGGCTCGATCCCGTCGGGCTCTCAAGAAACAGAACCCTGAGCGATTGATCGTATTGGAGTGCTCTCACTGCCACGTTGCAGGGATGGGCGGTCGAAGACGACTCTGGCGACCCCGGTATTCGTCGCCCCCGCGAAGAGCCTGTCCTCGCGAAGGCGGGGACGGGGTCCAAGAGTAGTGGCCTCGGTCGCGAGAGGTCTGGATCCCCGCCTTCGCGGGGATGACGAACCCATGTTTCTTCGAGAACACCTGGCCCGCAATGCGGGGCTGAGAGGCTCTCAATCAGCAGGGCTTCAAGCGCGGATCGCCGCTGCGAAAGCGGCGACCCCCGCAGATCTTCCCCGCGCACGAACAGCGCGTCATAGGCGAGGAAGCGCAGCGGGCATTCGGCCAGCAGTCTGGGCCCGGGCTTCAGCCGGTTGATGCGCTTCTGCAGCTGCACGAAGGGCAGGGGAGCGCCGTCTTTCCAGGCGAGGATCTCGCCATCGAGCAGGCAGCCCTCGGGCAGACGCAGGGCGGCGGCTTCGAGTTCGGGGAAGCGGCCGTCGAGGCGCTCTTCGCCGCGCGACCAGAACACCACGCCGTCGGCCGTCCGCAGCAGCTGGGCGCGGATGCCGTCCCACTTCCATTCGAGCTGCCAGTCTTCGATCGCGCCCAGCGCCTCGGGCGGATCTTCCAGCGGCGAGGCGAGCTGGAAGGGCTGGATGGCGACGGCGTCGGCGCCGGCGGGTGCGAGCACGCGTGCCATGAACTCTGCCGCGGGCGTCCAGTCGCCGAGCAGACGCTGGGCGATCAGCGCCGCATTGACGCCAGCGATCTGCGCCAGCGCCTGCTGGACCAGGCCGGCGGACACGCCGATCCGCAGCGCGCCGGTCAGCAGCTTGTTGAAGACCAGGCGCTCCAGCTCGCGCAACTCGGCCCAGGCGGCGCTGAGCGCGCGCTGTCGCGTCTCGGCCGGCGCGCCGCGCAGGGGCAGCAGCACGTCCTCGACCCAGCTCGACAGCGCGCGCTCCCGGGGGGCAGTCGTGGGCTCGGGCAGCAGCAGGCTGAGCGTTTCGGCGAGATCGCCGACGTGGGCATAGCTGTCCTCGACCAGCCAGGGCGCGAGTCCGCTCGCGTCGCACACCCACGCCCGTAGCTCGCCGCTGCTGGCGATACGCGCGAGTTTTCGGCCGAGCAGGAAGTGCAGGGCCCAGGCGGCGTCGGCCTGCGGGGCGCGCTGGAAGTAGGCGACCAGCGCCTCGCGCTTGCGCTTCAGCGAGGTGCTGCCCTCGATCTCGCGATAGAGCCCGGCGAAGGCGCGCATCAGTTCTCGCCGCCCAGCTCGGTGGCCAGCGCGGCCGCTTCGACGCCGCGTTCGTTCAAGTAGCGCACGAACACGTCGGTGCTGCCGTGGGTGGCCAGCACGCGGCGGGCGCCGGTGGCGAGCACCGTGTCGATCAGGCCCGGCCAGTCGGCGTGGTCGCTCAGCACGAAGCCGCGATCGAAGCCGCGCCGGCGGCGATTGCCGCGCAGGCGCATCCAGCCGGACGCAAAGCCGGTGGACACCTGGCGGAAGCGGCGCATCCACGGCGTGCCGAGCGCGGACGGTGGCGCCAGCACCAGTTCGCCGGCGAGATCCTTGCCGCGCGCCTGCTCGCTGACGGCTTCGGTCGGCGGCAGGGCGATGCCGGCCTCGCGATAGATCTCCACCGCCGGCGCCATCGCCCCATGCAGCAGGATGCGTCGGCCGCGCGAACCTTCCAGCGCGCCGATCTCGGCGAGCAGACGCTGCGCCTTGCCCAGCGCGTAGCAGCCCAGCACGGCGGTCTCGCCGCGCGCCGCGCAGGCGTCCCACCAGGCCAGCACTTCTGCGGCGACGTCGCGGGTCGGGCGCCAGCGGTAGACGGGCAGGGCGAAGGTGGCCTCGGTGATGAAGGTGTCGCAGGGCACCACTTCGAAACCCGCGCAGGTCGGGTCGGGGTCGCGCTTGTAGTCGCCGGAGATGACCCAGACCTCGCCGCCGTGCTCGATCCGCACCTGCGCCGACCCCAGCACGTGGCCGGCGGGATGCAGGCTGACCTCGGCGTCGCCGAGGCGGAAGCGTTCGCCATAGGCGACCGGCTGCAGGTTCGCGTCCTCGCCCAGGCGCCAGCGCAGCAGGGGCAGGCTGTCGATGTGGGCGAAGTAGAGCGCGCTGCCGGCGCGGGCGTGGTCGCTGTGGGCGTGCGTGATCACCGCCCGCGGCACGGGGCGCCAGGGGTCGATGTGGAAGTCCCCGGCCGGGCAGTAGAGGCCGGAGGGGCTGAGCTGGATCAGGGCGCCTTGGCCGCGTCGAGACATGCGTGAAGCCTGCGGCAGCGCGCGTGTAGCCCGCGGCAAGCGTTGCTCCGGTGGCGGTCGACGCGGCTCCGTCAGCGCAGGCGGATGTAGTGTTCTCGATGAGCACTGCATCACACTTTTTCGCGGCGCCTAGGTACACTCGCGGCCTCTCTCCTCCCCACGCACGTCGGCATGCCTGCACTGCTGGAAACGCTGTTGGCCGTGCTGCTGTGCGTGGGCGTGGCCTTCCTGCCGCCCTGGCTGGTGGCATTGATCTGGCTGGGCGCCCTGGGGGCCTTCGCGCTGAGTTTCGCAATCGAGCGGCGCGGCCATCGACGCGCGCCGCATTTTCCGCGGGCACTGTCTGGACTGATGCCGCTCGCCCTGGCCGCGAGCCTGACGGCCTGGGCCCTGCCGATCCTCGGGCTCTGGCTGGCCGTGGTGCTGGGCCTGTGCGCCGCACTGCTCGGCTTCGTCCTGCACAGCCGCGTGTTCGGCTGGATGCTGCGGCCCGCGCCAGAGCTGGCGGCGCGCTATCCCTTCACCAGCGAGCATGCGCTGAGCGGCCCCGGTGGCCACGTGTGGTCACGTCTGCCCGGCAGCGGCCTGCGCTTCCGCATGGTGCCCGGCGCCAAGCCGCGTTCCTCGCAGCCGCAGGGCTGCACCTGGGTGTTCGAGGACGGCCACGTGCTCGAAGGTCGGGACCGCAGCCTGCACGTTTCGCGTGACGGTCGCTGGCTGGTGGCCCGCAGCCTGCGCAACGGCGGCGTGGTGGCGCTGGATCGACAGGCCTCAAGGCGCTATGTCTGGCAGGACGGCGCCGAGCTGTGGTCCACCGTCGAGGCGAGTGAGCGCTGGCCCAAGGCGATCGAGCACTGGCGAAGCCTGGCCGATGTGGACGAGCCCCTGCTGCTGAGGTTCGGGCTGTGGCTCAGCGAAGACGACTGCCAGCGGGCGGGGCCGGAGCGCATCGAGATTCCCGACCCTCTCGGCCGGCCGCGTCTGGCCTTTATCGCCCAGCGCGATTCTGCGCGCGTGGCGGAAGCGCTGAATCCGGCGGCGTATGCGCTGTCGCCACGCTATGAGGTCCGTCTCGACCGCGACCGCCTGCCGTTCACCGTGGCCGGACCCGACTCGGCCGTCTGGCGCGCCGACGGGGGCGCCCTGCTGCTGGTGCCGGATGACGGCGGCGGCGCGTGGCTGCACGAGGACGGCCTTGCGCCGCGGCGCGTGCCGCTGCGTTGGGATGCGCCGCATGGCCATCCCGCGCTGACCCTTGGACGCGTGCGCGTATTGGACCTGCAGCGCATCGGCATCGAGCTGAAGCAGGCGCATCCTGCGGCGAACTATCCGCAGCACTGGGACGCGGCCAGCGGCGAACTCGGGCAGCGCTTCGGCGGCAGCGTGGTCTGGGCGGAAGCGCTACCGGACGGCGCGGTCAGCTGCGTCGATGCTGTGGTGCCCGGCGAGTCCCTCCTGTGGCTGCCGCTGGACGATCTCACCGACAGCGAAAGTCGCGCTGAGGTCGAGAGTCTGGGCCCGGGCGGCCATGTCGCCGTGTTCCAGCGCCAGGCCGAGCGCTGCTGGCGCTGTCGCCTGGACGGCGAGTTGCTGCCCTTCAGTCCGCTGGCCCTGGTCCATCTGTGGTCCGACGACGGCCGCCATCTCGTGCTGCAGGCCGCCGCTGCCGGAGGCGCAGTACCGGACACCTGCATCGTGGTCGATACCTCCAGCCGCATGGTGCTCGCCGGCTCCGCGCGCGGCTTCGACCTGCGGCCCATTGCGATGCGCGAGGGCAGGCTGCAGGTGCGTCGCGTGCTGGGCCGGGTGCGAACGCCCGGAGGCCCGCTGCAGCAGGCGGTACCCGCTGCTGCGCAGGGTCCCGCCTTCCTGCAGCCGCGCCGCAACAGCTGGCTCCGTTTCGGCTGTGACCGCTATGAAGTCGGTGCGGACGGTCAGCGGCTGCTCGGACCGGTGCCGCGGCACGTGCGGGTGCGTGTGTCGCCTTCACCGCTGGCGGCATTCGATCTGCTGTACCCGGGGCCGATGGACAACTGGGCCTATCTCGAAGCCGCGCGCGGCCGCTACGACGATGCCGGCGTGCGTCCCCAGGATGCGCGCTTCGGTGCAGTCGCCTGCACCCGCGGTGGGCTCGGCTGTGCTGGATTGAGCCCGGCCATGGTGTGGTCCGCCGACGGCCGCTGGCTGCTGCTGGTGCATGCGCCCGACGCCAGTCGGCCGACCTGGACCCCTTGGCTGATCGATTCGGAGAACTCGATCCTGCATCGTCCGCATCCCGACGATCAGGGCCCCAGCGCGCTGCCCGGAATGCCCTTTTTTCTCGGCTTCCACGCGGGTGTGGCGCGCTACGAGTGGTGCGAGCATCCATGGTGGACCGCCGGCACGCCGCGGCGCAGCGGCGTGATTCCTCTGGATTCGTTGCTCGCCCGCTACGCGCGGGTCGCGCTGGTGGAGGCTGGCGGCCTGCGGGTTCCCGCTGAGCAGGCCGGCGCCCATGACTGGCGAGCCTTGGCACAGCGCGCCGCGCGCGCGGGCGGATGAGCGTGTCCGGCCCATCGGCTGCCTGGCCAAACGCGACCTGCCCCCTGTGTCTGTCGCATGCGCTGGCGGCGCTGCCGCCTGTCCGCGGTCGCGCGTATGCAGAGTGCGTGCGCTGCGGCCTCTCCTTCATGCGGCCAGCGGACTGGCCGACGCCATCCGCCGCACGTGCCGAATACGCGTTGCACCAGAACCTGCCCGGTGATCCCGGCTATCGCGGCTTCCTGGATCGTCTGGCGGCGCCGCTGTGCGAGCGCCTTGCGCCCGCGGCGCGCGGCCTCGACTACGGCTGCGGGCCCGGCCCGGCGCTGGTGGCGATGCTGCGCGAGCGCGGCTTCGACTGCCGCGGCTATGACCCCGAGTTCGCCAGGGACGTGGCCCTTCTGCAGCAGCGCTACGACTTCGTCACCTGCACCGAAGTGGCCGAGCACTTCACCTATCCGCACGCGGAGTTTCTGCGCCTGCGCGCCCTGCTTGCCCCCGGCGGCTGGCTGGCGCTGATGACGCAGTGGCGGCGCGATGGCCATCCGTTTGAACAATGGCGCTACGTGCACGATCCGACCCACGTCAGCTTCTACCGCGAGCACAGCCTGCGCTGGATCGCCGAGTGGCTGGGTCTCGCGTTCGAAAGCCCGGTGGCGAACGTGGTGCTGATGCGCGCTCCGCCGGATTGATCGCACGCTGATCATGGCGTGTCCGTCGCGGTGGGCACGCAAGTTGCTTCTGCAGTGGGAGGCGTGGCAATCACCCGCTCCGGAGCTCGCCATGGACGCGCACTACCATCTGCAGTCGCTCTCGCTGGCCATGGTTGTCGCCAGCCTGTTCAGCCTGGCCTGTCTCACGCCAGCCCTGCTGCGCCTGGCCAGCGAGTTCGGCGCCAGCCAGCGGGCCTGGTTGCTGGGTACCGCCCTGATCGTTGCCAGCGACGTTCTGTTCTTTGTCGGCTGGGAGCCGCACGCCCTCACCGCCGTGCTGACGGCGCTGGCCGGGCTGGGCATCGCCGAGTGGCTGCATGCGCTGCGTCTGTATCGTGGTGAGAGCCGCCGCCTGCGCTGGCCCTATGTGTTGATCGGCCTGGCCGGGCTGGGACTGCTGCAGGTCGAGGCCTATCCGCTCAGCGTGCTGCTGATGTCGACCCTGTTCGCCGGGCTGTATCTCGGCGGTGCGTGGCAGGCGCTGCAGATCGACACGCCGCCGCGCTCGGTCGGACGTTGGCTGCTGGTGGCGGTGCTGTCGCTGCTCGCCGTCGTCGCGCTGGTGCGGCTCGGCCTGCTGTTCTCGGGCCTGCGCTCCGGCGCACCCGCGGGATTCACCAGCGCACCGCGGGCCTGGCTGTTCGTGCTCAGTTCGATCGGGCCGGTGCTCGGCTCCTTCGCCTTCGTGCTCGCCTGCGGTGAGCGACTGGGTCAGCGCCTGCTGACCAGCAGCCTCAGCGACGGGCTCACCGGGGTGCCGAACCGCCGCGCCTTTCTGGAAGCCGTGCACCGCGCGCTGGCCGGCGCGCGCCGCCATCACAGCCCACTGGCGCTGCTGATGCTCGACGTCGACCATTTCAAGCGCATCAATGACGCAGCCGGTCACGCGGGCGGTGATCTGGTCTTGGTCGAGGTCTGCCGCCGCATCAACGCGGCGCTGCGCCCCGAGGACAGCCTCGCCCGCCTGGGCGGCGAGGAGTTCGGCGTGCTGCTGCCGGGCTGCGAGGGCGATGCCGCGCGCGAGGTTGCCGAGCGCATCCGCCGGCGGATCGCCGAGGCGCCGGTGCTGATCGAGGGCGAGCACCACCCGATCAGCGTCTCGATCGGCGTGGTGGCTTCATTGGCGGGCGAAGGCACGCCCGAGCTGCTGATGGAGGCGGCCGACCGGCACCTGTACGCGGCCAAGGCGCAGGGCCGCAACAGGGTGGTGGATGGGCTGGGGACGGGCGCCGCTGCGTAGGCGGGCGCGGAAACCGACGTGGACCGAAGGCCCTGACCGCGCGAGCGCCCTCCGGCGCCCGCGCTGTTCGGTCAGCTCGACATCACAGCCGCGCGCGCTGGGCGGCGAGGCCCTTCAGCTGGGCGCTGAAATCGCCGATGCGCTGGCGCTCCTGCATCACCACCTCGGCCGGCGCATTGGCGACGAAGTTGGCGTTGCCGAGCTTGCCCTCGCACTTGGCGATCTCGCCCTGGATGCGCTTGATCTCCTTGTCGAGGCGGGCGCGCTCGGCGTCGAGATCGACCAGACCTTCGAGCGGGATCAACAGGGTCAGCTCGCCCAGCACGGCCGGTGCGGCGGCGGGTGCGTCCGCTTCGCTGGCCAGCCAGGTCTGCGACTCCAGCTTGCACAGGAAGCCGATCTGCCGGCCGAAGCGTTCAAAGCGCGAACGGTCCGCGGCATCGCCACCGGCCAGCAGCAGGGGCACCGGCTTGCCGGGCGAGAGCTGCAGCTCGCTGCGGATCTGCCGCAGCGCGCTCACCACCTTCTTCAGCCACTCGATGTCGGCCTCGGACTGCGCGTAGTCGCTGCCGGCGCTGGCCTCGGGGTAACTGACTCGGCTGATGCTGTCGGCGCCGCGGCCCAGCTTGGGCGCCACGTGCTGCCAGATTTCTTCGGTGACGAACGGGATCAGCGGGTGCAGGGCGCGCAGCAGGGTTTCGAGCACGTGCAGCAGGGTGTGGCGGGTGCTGCTGGCGGCGTCGGCGTCCTCGCCAGTGAGCGCCGGCTTGGCCAGCTCGACGAACCAGTCGCAGAACTCGTTCCAGGCGAACTCGTACATGGCCTGCGAGGCCAGGTCGAAGCGATAGCCGGCGAACTGCGCGTGCACCTCGGCGACCATGCGGTCGAGCCGCGCCAGGATCCAGCGCTCGGCGTCGGTGCGCGGATTGGGGTGGCCTTCGAAGCTGGCCTCGCCAACGTTCATCAGCACGAAGCGCGCGGCGTTCCACAGCTTGTTGCAGAAGTTCTTGTAGCCCTCGCAGCGATTGAGGTCGAACTTGATGTCGCGGCCGTGGGTGGCGAGGCTGGCGAAGGTGAAGCGCAAGGCATCCGCACCGAAGGCGGGAATGCCCTCCGGGAACTCCTTGCGCGTGGCCTTCTCGATCTTCGGCGCGTCCTGCGGCTTCATGAGCCCGCTGGTGCGCTTGGCGACGAGATCATCGGCGCTGATGCCGTCGATCAGGTCGATCGGGTCGAGCACATTGCCCTTCGACTTCGACATCTTCTGGCCCTGCGCATCGCGCACCAGGCCGGTGATGTAGACGTGCTTGAACGGGATCTGGCCGGTGAAGTGGTCGGTCATCATCACCATCCGGGCGACCCAGAAGAAGATGATGTCGAAGCCGGTCACCAGCACCGAGGACGGCAGATAGCGATCGAAACCGCGCTCGGCCATGGCGGCCTCATCCGGCCAGCCTTGGGTGGAGAAGGGCCACAGCGCGGAGCTGAACCAGGTTTCCAGCACATCCTTGTCCCTGGATAGGGTGGGCCCTGGCCCACCATGGGCTGAAGCCTTGGCGTAGGCCTCCTCCTCCGAGCGCGCCACGATGATGTTGCCGGCTTCGTCATACCAGGCCGGAATGCGATGGCCCCACCAGAGCTGGCGGCTGATGCACCAGTCCTGGATATTCTCCATCCAGTGACGGTAGGTGTTGATCCAGTTCGGCGGCACGAACTCGATGGTTCCGTTCTCGACCAGCTCCAGCCCGCGCTTGCCCATGGCGTCCATGCGCACGAACCACTGGTCGGTCAGGTAGGGCTCGATCACCTGGCCGGTGCGGTCGCCTCTGGGCACCATCAGCTTGTGCTTCTTCTCCTCCAGCAGCCAGCCTTCGGCTTCGAGGTCGGCAAGCACCACCTTGCGTGCGGCGAAGCGGTCGAGGCCACGGTACTTCTCCGGCCCGTTGTCGTTGATCGCGGCCTCATCAGTGAGGATGTTGATCATCGGCAGGCCGTGCCGCTGGCCGACCGCATGGTCATTGAAATCATGCGCCGGCGTGACCTTGACGCAGCCGGTGCCAAAGGCCTTGTCGACGTAGGCATCCGCGATGATCGGGATCTCGCGGTTCGACAGCGGCAGGCGCACGGTCTTGCCGATCAGGCTGGCGTAGCGCGCGTCTTCCGGGTGCACCATCACCGCGGTGTCGCCGAGCATGGTCTCGGGGCGGGTGGTCGCCACCACAAGGTAGTCGCGGGTTTCTCGCAGGGTCTCGACGCCCTCGGCATCGACCTCGACGTGCTCGTAGCTCACGCCGTCCGCCAGCGGGTAGCGGATCGACCACAGCCGCCCTTCCTCTTCCTCGCTGACCACTTCGAGGTCGGAGATCGCGGTCTTCAGCACCGGGTCCCAGTTGACCAGCTTCTTGCCGCGGTAGATCAGGCCCTGCTCGTAGAGCTTCACGAAGCACTCGATAACGGCCTCGGACGGCATCGGGTCCATCGTGAACACGCTGCGCGACCAGTCGCCGGAGGTGCCCATGCGCCGCATCTGCCGCTCGATGGTGTCGCCGGATTCCTGCTTCCAGGCCCAGACGCGCTCGATGAAGCCGTCGCGGCCCAGGCTGTCGCGGGTTTCGCCCTTGCCCTCGAGCGCGAGGTTGCGGCTCACCACCATCTCGGTGGCGATGCCGGCATGGTCGGTGCCCATCTGCCACAGGGTGTCGTAGCCGCGCATGCGGTGGTAGCGCACCAGCGTGTCCATCAGGGTGTGCTGGAACGCATGGCCCATGTGCAGGGTGCCGGTGACGTTCGGCGGCGGCAGCAGGATGCTGTAGGCGGGGCCGGTGCCGGTCGGCTTGAAGCAGCCGCTCTGTTCCCAGCGTGCGTACCAGCTCGACTCGAAATCCTGCGGGTTGAAGCTCTTGTCCATGCGCGCGTTCGATGGGGCCGGCAGCGCAAGCCTGCGCGCGGCGCCCGCTCCGGGGTGGTAAGGGGGGCGCCAATTGTAGGGGAGGGGGCTGGAGCCCGAAAGCGCGCAGCTGCAGGCCATGGAAACGCTGCGGGTGTCGACCATGGCCGCATTCGCCCGGCTCGGTCAGGCGGGTCCCGCATGCTAGACTTCGGCGGTTTTCTGCCCGCGCCTGCGCCGCTTCGGGAGAAGCCGCGCACGTCGCCGGGTTGGCCCACCACACGAGGGTGCACATGCCCAAGCTTGCCCAGCGCATGGGGCGCGCGAAGCCCAGCGCGATCATGCAGATCGTCGAGAAGACCCGGCAGATGAAGGCCGCCGGCCGCGAGGTCATCAGCTTCTCGATCGGCGTGCCGAATTTCCTGCCCGGTCCGCATGTGTATGCCGCCGCGCGCGAGGCGCTGGAGCACGACAGCGGCCAGTACGGCAGCAACCGCGGCCCGGATGCGCTGCTCGATGCCTTCCTGAAGCACATCGGCGCAGCCGGTCTGACCGGCTACCAGCGCAAGCACTGCGCCACCGGCATTGGTGCCAAGCACATCCTCTACAACCTGGCCGAAGCCCTGCTCGATCCAGGCGACGAGATCGTCTTCCCCTCGCCCTACTGGACGACCTACGCCGACATCGCCGAGATCGTCGGCGCACGCGCTACCGCGCTGCCGTGTCCGGCCAGCCAGAACTACAAGCTGACGCCGGAGCAGCTGGATGCCGCGCTCGCGCGCGGGCCCAAGGTGTTCCTGTTCAACAATCCGTCCAACCCGACCGGCATGGTCTACAGCGGCGAAGAGATCGCCGCCATCGCCGACGTGGTGGCGCGGCATCCCGACGTCTGGATGATCTGCGACGACATCTACCACCGCATGGTGTTCAGCGGTCAGAGCTACCACAACGTGCTGCACTTCCGCCCGGAGCTGGCGGACCGCGTGATCTTCGTCGACTCGCTGTCCAAGACCTATGGCATGCCGGGCTGGCGCGTGGGCTTCATGGCCGGGCCGGAGTCGGTGGCGCAGGCGCTGACCACGCTCAACTCCAACCACATCACCAACGTGCCCGAGGTGGTGATCGCCGCCGCCATCGCGGCACTGTCGGGGCCGCAAGACGTGCCGGCTGCCAAGGTGCGCGAGTTCGAGGCCAAGCGCGACCAGGTGCTGGCGGCGCTGGCGCAGATCCCTGGCGTGGTATGCCCGAAGCCGGAGGGCGCCTTCTACGTCTTCCCCGACATCGCCTGCGCCTTCGGCCGCCGGCACGGCGATCGCGTGATCGCCAGCGACGTGGATTTCTGCGCGGCCCTGCTCGAAGCCAAGGGCGTGGCCTGCGTGCCGGGCTCGGCCTTCGGCGAGCCACGTGCGCTGCGCATTTCCTACACCTGCCCGGATGAGCAGCTCACCGAGGGTCTGAAGCGCATCCAGGCTTTCTTCGCGGAGCTTGCGTGAGCGCTCGCGTCTGGCTGCTGCTCCTTGCGGCGCTGGTGGCCATCGGCTTCTGGCGCTCGGGGCGGTCGCTCGACGCCGCCTTGAACAGCCTGCCGGGCGCGGGGGATCCCTCTCGCGTGGTGATGGTCAGCGCCGAGTGGTGCGGCTATTGCCAGAAGCAGCTGGCCGAGTTCCGTGCCGCCGGCGTGCGCTTCACCGAGCTCGATTTCGACACCGCTGCCGGACGTGATGCAGTCGAGGCCCTGGGCGGTCGCGGCGTGCCGACGACCGTCATCGGCGACGAGATCATCCATGGCTACAACCGGCCGGCGCTGCAGCAGCACCTCGCGGTGCTCGGCTACGAGATGCGCTGAGGCCAGTCATTGCCCCAGCGATGCAAGTGCAGACCTTCCACCCACCCCAGAAGACGACACAGGACCCTCCCATGAAGACCCCCGTCCGCGTTGCAGTCACCGGCGCCGCCGGCCAGATCGGCTACTCCCTGCTGTTCCGCATCGCTTCCGGCGAGATGCTCGGCAAGGACCAGCCGGTGATCCTGCAGATGCTCGAGCTGCCGATGGAGAAGGCCCAGGCGGCGCTCAAGGGCGTGATGATGGAGCTCGAAGACTGCGCCTTCCCGCTGCTGGCGGGCATGGTCGGCACCGATGATCCGGAAGTGGCCTTCAAGGATGCGGACGTCGCCCTGCTGGTCGGCGCCATGCCGCGCGGCCCGGGCATGGAGCGCAAGGATCTGCTGCTGAAGAACGCCGAGATCTTCACCGTGCAGGGCCGCGCCCTGAACAAGGTCGCCTCGCGCAACGTCAAGGTGCTGGTGGTCGGCAACCCGGCCAACACCAATGCCTACATCGCGATGAAGTCGGCGCCGGACCTGCCGGCGAAGAACTTCACCGCGATGCTGCGCCTGGACCACAACCGCGCGCTGTCGCAGCTGGCCAACAAGGCCGGCGTGGCCGTGGCCGACATCGAGAAGCTGGTGGTGTGGGGCAACCACAGCCCGACCATGTACCCCGACTACCGCTTCGCCACCGCCGGCGGCGCCTCGCTGAAGGACACGATCGCCGACGAGGCCTGGAACCGCGAGACGTTCATCCCCAAGGTCGCCAAGCGCGGCGCGGCGATCATCGAAGCCCGCGGCCTGTCCTCGGCGGCTTCGGCAGCCAATGCGGCCATCGACCACATCCGCGACTGGGTGCTGGGCACGAACGGCAAGTGGGTCACGATGGGCATTCCGTCGGACGGCAGCTACGGCATTCCGAAGGACGTGATGTTCGGCTACCCGGTCACCTGCACGAATGGCAAGTACGAGATCGTGCAGGGCCTCGCGATTGACGAATTCTCGCAGGAGCGCATCAACTTCACGCTCAACGAGCTGGAAGAAGAGCGCGCCGGCGTGGCGCATCTGCTGGGCTGAAGCCTGCACCGCAGTTGTCCCAGGAAAGGGCGGCCAAAGGGCCGCCCTTTTCGCTTCCAGCGCTGTGAGGCCCCGGGCTCAGCCCTGCCGCGACCTGCTCTGACGAATCCCGAATCCCGAATCCCGATTCCCGGCCCTTCAGACCAACGTCGACAGGCGCGCCACCCCGCATCGGTCTAGGCTTCGTGAATCCCCTGCGGAGCACCGGCCATGCGCTACGACGACCTCTATCGTCACTCGATCGAACAGCCTGAGGCCTTCTGGGCCGAGGCCGCCAAGGCCATTGATTGGGAGACGCCACCACAGCAGATCCTCGATGATTCCAGGCCACCGTTCCGGCGCTGGTTCGTCGGCGGGCGCACCAACCTTTGCCACAACGCGATCGACCGCCATCTGGCGGCGCGCGCCGATCTGCCCGCTCTCATCGCGGTCTCGACCGAGACCGGAAAGCGCCAGACCTGGACCTACGCGCAGCTGCATCGGGCGGTCAGCCAGTGCGCCGCGACGATCCGTTCGCTCGGCGTGGGGGAGGGCGACCGCGTGGTCATCTACATGCCGAACACGGGCGAGGCGGTGATCGCCATGCTCGCCTGTGCGCGCATCGGCGCGATCCACTCGGTGGTGTTCGGCGGCTTTGCCGCCCACAACCTCGCCCTGCGCATCGACGACGCCCAGCCCAGGCTGCTGATCTGCGCCGATGCCGGCCTGCGCTCGGGCAAGGTGATCCGCTACAAGCCGCTGGTCGACGCCGCGCTGGCCGAGGCGAAGCATCCGCCGGCGCAGGTTCTGGTGATGAACCGCGGGCTCGATGCCGACATGCCGCGTACGGCGGGGCGTGACGTTGATTACGCGGAGGCCTCGGCGCCCTTTGTCGAAGTGACGGTTCCCGTGGTCTGGCGCGAGAGCAACGAGCCCAGCTACCTGCTCTACACCTCGGGCACCACCGGCAAGCCCAAGGGTGTGCAGCGCGATACCGGCGGCTACGCGGTGGCGCTGGCCCTGTCGATGCGCACCGTGTTCGACGTCGGTCCCGGCCAGGTGATGTTCTCGACCTCGGACGTCGGCTGGGTGGTCGGCCACTCCTACATCGTTTACGGGCCGCTGATCGTCGGCGCCACCACGATCGTCTACGAGGGCTTGCCGACCACGCCCGATCCCGGCATCTGGTGGGAGCTGTGCGCGCAATACGGCGTGCGCACGCTGTTCTCGTCGCCGACGGCGGTGCGCGTGCTGAAGAAACAGGATCCGTCGTGGCTGAAGAAGCACGACCTGTCGGCGCTGAAGTGGCTGTTCCTGGCCGGCGAGCCGCTCGACGAGCCCACCGCGCGCTGGATCAACGAGGCCCTGGGCGTACCGGTCATCGACAACTACTGGCAGACCGAAACCGGCTGGCCGGTGCTCTGCCTGCAGCCGGGGCTGGAGCTCAAGCCCACGAAGTTCGGTTCGCCCGGCCTGCCCAACCTCGGCTTCAATCTGAAACTCATCAATGAGGTGAGCGGCGAGCCCTGCGGCGCGGGCGAGAAGGGCGTGCTGGCGATCGTGCCGCCGCTTCCGCCCGGATGCCTGAGTACGGTTTGGGGCGACGATGCGCGCTTCCTCTCCAGCTACTTCAGCCATTTCAAGGAGCTGCTGTACAGCTCCCTGGACTGGGCGATTCGCGATGAGGACGGCTACTACTTCATCCTTGGTCGCACCGACGACGTCATCAATGTCGCCGGCCATCGCCTGGGCACACGCGAGATCGAGGAATCCGTGTCCGGCTGCGGCGTGGTCGCCGAGGCCGCGGTGATCGGGGCGGCCGACGAGCTGAAGGGCCAGGTGCCGGTCGTGTTCGCGACGCTCAGGGGGGGCGACGGCGCCGATCGGCGCGCAGCGGCGGAGGCGATGATGCGTCAGGTGGTGGAACAGTTGGGCGCAGTCGCGAAGCCGGCGCGCGTGTACGTCGTCGATGCGCTGCCCAAAACGCGCTCAGGCAAGCTGCTGCGGCGTTCGCTGCAGGCCCTGGTCGAGAGCCGCGATCCGGGTGACCTGTCCACGCTGGATGATCCGTCGGCGCTGGAAGCCGTGCGTGCCGCCCTCCTGCGCGGACCGGATGTCGGCTGAACTTCGATTCGCCGAGTCTGAAAGCACGAAGGGCGTCCCGCTGGACGCCCTTCGTGCTTTCCATGGCTGAAGTCGCGCCTAGAGTTCAGTCACACTGTAGAACGCGTGATCGCCGATCAAGGCGACCGGAGTGCCCTGCGCCCAGTTGGGGCGTTTGACAAGATCGTTGACCAGGAAGTGGCTGGCACCTGGCACGACCTGCCGGCGGTTGCCGCTGGGCTTGCTCCAGTCCCGCAGGGCGTCGAAGGCGATCGCCGCAGCGCGCTCCCAGGCTTTCGGGTTCTTGATGACGAACCTGCCAGAAACCAGCGTGGGCGCGAACTGCCGGGGTGCAGTCACCACCTCGCAGACCGAATCGCCCCAACGCCCGTCTTCCAGGCGACGCAGCGCGACTTCGGCAACCGCGCGCTGGCCGAGGATCGACTGGTTGCGGGCTTCAAGATAGATTGTGGTGGTAAGACACAGAGGATCGGCGACGGGCTGCGGCAGCACGTTGGCCAACCAGAGGATCCAGGCCAGTTTCATGCGGACTCCTGTTCCGTTGCGTCGACGTCAGAACCACACCGTCCGCATCGCCACTTGGGCGATTGGTGAAGCTGCGGGGGAGGGGAGCTACGCCGACATGGCGTTGAAGGTCACGCCTGACGGGGGCAGGAAGGGCGCCTCGCCGTCAGCCGCTCTACGGATGTGAACGGACGGCCTGCACGGGGGGCGGTCGCGTTCGCGCCCCCGGCACCGGCCAGGTCACCTCGGGGCGAGCTGGCGGCGAGAGTACAGCGGCAAAGTAAATACAACCTGAATGGAACCGGTGACAGCTGAACGCCTGTTCCGGCGCGGGTTTGTCATCCAATGGAGCAAAGCCGCACTGGCATGCCCGCGCGGGCATCAAAGGGCGGCCGCGGCGCGCACGCCCTCCTCGATGGCGCGCTTGGCATCGACCTCGCTGGCCAGCAGTGCGCCTCCGATCAGCACCGCACTGATTCCCGCGGACTGCAGCTCGCGATACAGGCGATTCTCCGATTCCTGTCCGGCGCACACCACGATAGTGTCAACGCTGAACAACCTGTCCTTGCCTTCCACCCTGCAGTGCAGGCCGGCGTCGTCGATGCGCAGGTACTCGACGCCAGCGATGGCGGCGACACCCTTGCCCTTCAGCGCAGCGCGGTGCACCCAGCCTGTCGTCTTGTTCAAGCGCGCACCGGGACGCCCGCTGCTGCGCTGGAGCATCCAGATCTGGCGCGGCGAGTCCTCGACCCGGGCAGGCTTCAGGCCTGCGCCCTCGGTGTAGTGGATGTCGACGCCCCATTCTTCCATCCAGCGCTCGGGCTCGACGGTCGGCGAGGGCTGGGGCGTGCTCAGGAACTCGCAGACATCGAAGCCGATTCCGCCGGCACCGATCACCGCCACGCGCTGGCCGACCGGCGCGCCGCGCAGCGCGTCCGCGTAGCCCACCACCATCGGGTGTTCGATGCCGTCGATCTGCGGCATGCGCGGCCGAACGCCTGTCGCCACGATGATCGCGTCGAAGCCTTCCGCTCGCAGTCGTTCGGCCTCTGCGCGCGTGCCCAGCCTCAGCTCGACGCCGAGCTCGTCGATGCGCGTCTGGAAATAGCGCAGCGTTTCGCTGAATTCCTCCTTGCCCGGAATACGTCGCGCGAGGTTGAACTGTCCGCCGAGCTGCTCGGCAGCCTCGAACAGGACCACGCGATGGCCGCGCTCGGCTGCGGCGCAGGCGCTGGCCAGGCCGGCCGGCCCGGCACCGACCACAGCGACGCGCCTGGGGGCGGTGGCGGGGCGCAGCACGATCTCGGTTTCCCTGCAGGCCATGGGATTGACCAGGCAGCTGGCCGGCTTGTTCTCGAACACGTGGTCCAGGCAGGCCTGGTTGCAGGCGATGCAGGTGTTGATCGCCGCACTGCGCCCCGCCCGGGCCTTGTTCACCCAGGCGGGGTCGGCCAGCAGCGGGCGCGCCATGGAGACCAGATCGGCGGTTCCCGCAGCCAGCAGGGCTTCGGCGACTTCAGGCGTGTTGATCCGGTTGCTGGTGATCAGCGGCAGGCTGACTTCGGGGCGCAGGCGCGCGGTGATGCCGGCGAAGGCTGCCCGCGGCACCGAGGTCACGATCGTCGGCACCCGCGCCTCATGCCAGCCGATGCCGGTATTGATCAGGCTGGCGCCGGCCGCTTCGATCGCTTTGGCGGTCGCGACCACTTCCTCCCAGCGGCTGCCGCCTTCGACCAGATCGAGCATCGAGAGGCGATAGATGATCAGGAAGTCAGGGCCCAGTGCGACGCGGGTCCGGCGCACGATTTCGACCGCGAAGCGCATGCGGTTCTCCAGGCTTCCGCCGTAGCGGTCCTCGCGGTGGTTGGTGCGCGGCGCGAGGAACTCGTTGATCAGATAGCCCTCCGAGCCCATGACCTCGACGCCGTCGTAGCCGGCTTCGCGGGCCAGCTGGGCGCAGCGGACGAAGTCGCGGATCTGCGCTTCGACGCCGCGCTCGCTCAGCGCCCGCGGCTTGAAGGGTGAGATCGGCGCTTTCAGCGCTGACGGCGCCACCGCCAGCGGGTGGTAGGCATAGCGACCTGCGTGCAGGATCTGCATGCAGATGTGGGCGCCCTCGGCGTGGACCGCCGAGGTGACCTTGCGATGCCGGCGCACTTCCCAGGGCCAGGACAGCTTGCCGGCAAAGGGTTTGACCCAGCCGCTCATGTTCGGCGCAATGCCGCCGGTGACGATCAGGCCGACGCCGCCCCTTGCGCGCTCGGCGAAGTAGGCAGCAAGGCGCGGGAAGTCGCTGGCGCGATCCTCAAGGCCCGTATGCATGGACCCCATCAGCACCCGGTTGCGCAGGGTCAGATGGCCCAGATCGAGCGGGCTCAGGAGATTCGGAAAGCTGGGCGCGGTCATTGCGATGGATCCGTGGGGAAACGCGATCACGATGCCCAAGGCAGCGTCGACCGGCAAGGACTCCATCGGCCGCGGGCTTCAGGCGCAGCGTGCCCCGATCGCTACCGCCGGCCGGGTTGTCGATGGCGGGTCCCAATCGCCTCGGCAAGCGCAAAGAGGCCGGTTTCCGGATGTCCGCCCATTCCGGGCACCACAAAGCCGTGCTCACGTTTGCGAACCCTGTTACAAATGCGTTAACGTGGCCGTCATCGCTTGGGTCTACAGTGGTTCCCGCTGTGCTGTCTTCCAGCAGCGCATTGTTCTGGACTCAATCAGTCCGTCGTTGCATCACCCGTCTCATCAGGAGAACACCAATGCAGAAGAAACTCCTTTGCTGCGCGCTGCTGGCCGGCGTCGGTTTCATGGGCGCTGTCAGTGCGCAGGATTTCGATGATCGCTGGTACGTCGGCGCCTCCGCGGGCATCGTCGAGTTCGACGACACCCGTGGCCTGAAGGACAACGGCCAGCTTGGCCTGAACTTCGGCAAGTTCTTCACCCCCAACTGGTCGCTGGATGCCGAGATCGGTTACACCAACCCGCAGCTGCGCGGCAACTCGCTGAACTGGAGCCAGTACGGCTTGGGTCTGACCGGTCGCTACCACTTCCGCGAAGCCGGCGACAACTGGGGCCCGTACCTGGCGCTGGGCGCCGGCGTGTGGCGCCACGAGCGCGAGTTCGAGAGCCCGCTGGGTGCGCCCGGCGAAGTCAAGGGCAACAACCTGGCCATGAACCTGGGCGTCGGCATCCAGCGTGACTTCGGCCGCGCCATGGTGCGCGCCGAGTACGGCGCCCGCTTCGACTTCGACGACAGCAGCGTCGCCAGCGAGGACTGGTTCGCCGACCGCGTGATGTCGATCGGCGTGATGTTCCCGCTGGGCGCCAAGGCTGAGGCGCCTGTCGAGGCCCCGGCCCCCACTCCGGACCCGGCTCCGCAGGTCAGCTGCGCGGACCTGGATGACGACGGCGACGGCGTCAACAACTGCGAAGACAAGTGCCCGAACAGCACGCCCGGCCAGACCGTGGGCCCGGATGGCTGCCCGGTTCCGGTGACGATCGACCTGCGCGGCGTGAACTTCGACTTCGACAAGGCGACCCTGCGTCCTGACGCGGTGGCGACCCTGAACGAAGTGGTCAGCATCCTGCGCCAGTACAGCGACCTGCGCGTGGAAGTGGCCGGCCACACCGACCTGTGCGGTTCGGACGCCTACAACCAGACCCTGTCGCAGAGCCGCGCCAAGGCGGTGTATGACTTCCTGACGCAGAACGGCATCAGCGCCTCGCGTCTGGTGGGCCCGACCGGCTACGGCGAGAGCCGTCCGCTGGTGCCGACCGGCCAGAACCTGCCGGAGTGCAAGAACGAGACGAACCGCCGCACCGAGCTGAACGTGCAGAACTGATCTGCCCGCGCAGCCTGCAAGACCCGAAAGCCCGGCCTTGTGCCGGGCTTTCGCCTTTTTCGGCTCACGGCACGTGCTGTGGCGAAGCAGGGTCGCCGGGCGATGCGATCGGCACTTGACCGATGATCCGCGCAGTCGCGATGGTGCCGGACCCATCCTCAGAGCAGCGCCCCAAGCCATGACTGTCCGCCGCTCGCGTCTCTGCCTTGCCCTCTCGCTTGCCCTGCCGTTCGCCGCGCACGCTGAGGATGGCCGCTTCGCCTTGGTCATCCACGGCGGCGCCGGCACCCTCACCCGCGAGGCGATCACCCCGGAGATCGATGCTGCCATCCGCGCCGATCTCAACCGCGCGCTGGACGCAGGTTCGGCCGTGCTGTCCGAGGGCGGGGCCAGCCTCGACGCCGTGGTGGCCGCGGTGAAGGTGCTGGAGGACTCGCCCTACTTCAACGCCGGCAAGGGTGCGGTCTTTACGCACGAGGGCCACAACGAGCTCGACGCCTCGATCATGGACGGCAGTACGCGGCGCGCCGGGGCCGTGGCGGGCCTGCGCACGGTGCGCAATCCGATTGATCTCGCGCGCAAGGTGATGGACGACTCGCCGCACGTGATGCTGATCGGCGAGGGCGCGGAGCGCTTCGCCGCAGAGCGCGGCATCGAGCAGGTGGACCCGTCCTACTTCCGCACCGAGCAGCGCTGGAACCAGCTGCAGACCGTGCTCGAACGCGAGAAGGCGCAGGCGGCGATTCCCGCCTCGACCTATTTCGGCACGGTCGGTGCCGTGGCATTCGATCAGCGCGGGCGCATCGCTGCGGCCACCTCGACCGGCGGCATGGTCAACAAGCGCTGGGGCCGGGTCGGCGATGCGCCGATCATCGGCGCCGGCACCTATGCCGACGCCCACTGCGGCGTCTCGGCGACCGGCTGGGGTGAATACTTCATCCGCCTGTCGGTGGCGCACGACATCTGTGCGCGCATGCGTTACGGCGGGCAGACCCTGGCAGTCGCCGCCGATGCCGTGCTGATGGACGAGGTGCCCAGACTGGGCGGCGATGGTGGGGTCATCGCCATCGATGGCCAGGGTGCGATCCGCATGCCCTTCAATACCGCCGGCATGTACCGCGGCTGGGTCACCGTCGCTGGCGATCGGGGTGTGGCGATCTTCGCCGATGAGGCTGATCCCGATGGGCGCACCACGCCCGACAAGGCCGACTGAAACGCTCCGGCTGAAACCTCGGCAGAGGATCAATCCACGGCAAAGCAGAAAGGCGCCGCGCTGCGTGCGGCGCCTTTCTGCGTTTCACGCCGTGCTCAGAAGCCGCGATCGCCCGACAGGATGCCGCCGAGGCCGCCCAGCACCGAGCCTTCCTCCTTGCTGCCACCGCGCTGGTAGGCCGCAGCGAACATGCGCCCGGCCATGCGCGAGAAGGGCAGGGACTGCAGCCACACGTGGCCGGGACCGGTCAGCGTGGCCAGAAAGACGCCCTCGCCGCCGAACAGCATCGACTTGATGCCGCCCACGGGCTTGACGTCGAAGCCCACGGTCTGGGTGAGCGCGACCACGCAGCCGGTGTCGACATCCAGGCGCTCACCGGCCTTCAGCTCGCGCTCGACCACGGTGCCGCCTGCATGCACGAAGACCTGACCGTCACCTTCGAGCTTCTGCATGATGAAGCCCTCGCCGCCGAACAGCGCGGTCATGATCTTCTTCTGGAAGAAGATGCCGATGCTGACCCCGCGCGCAGCGCACAGGAAGCTGTCCTTCTGGCAGATCAGGCGGCCGCCGTGATTCTTCAGCGACAGCGGGATGATCGTGCCCGGATAGGGCGAGGCGAACGCGACCTTGGCCTTGCCGCTGCCGGCGTTCGAGAACAGCGTGGTGAAAAGGCTCTCGCCGGTGATCACGCGCTTGCCGGCGCCCAGCAGCTTGTCCATGAAGCTGCCGCCCTGGCCGCTGTGGCTGCCGTCGCCGAACACGGTCTCCATCTGGATCTGCGCGTCCTTGAACATCATCGCGCCGGCTTCGGCGACGGCGCTTTCGCCGGGATCCAGCTCGATCTCGACGAACTGCATGTCGTGGCCGAAGACCTGGAAGTCGATCTCATCGGCGCTGCGCTGCCCCACTGGCGGCGGTGCGGCAGGCGTCACCATCGCGCCGCCGGCGGCGCCGGTGAGCTCGGTGCAGGCGTTGATCGGCATCCACTCGGCAAAGCCGGCGCGCCAGCAGTGGCCGTTGGGGTTCTGCCGCGCCTGCGCGGCGGCGGCGGCGTGGTCGAGCGGGCCGATCTGCTGGCCGCCGTAGCTGAGGTACCAAGCGTGCATGGGGTCGTCCTTTACTGCGGAAGGGAGGCGAACTGCGCGTCGAGCTGGGCGCGCCGCGAATCATCGAGCTTCAGGCCTTCGGCCAGGCGCTGCATCCAGCGCCGCTCGGCCTCGGTGTCGACGCTGACGGTGATCAGCGCGGCGGCATAGACCTCGGCGGCCAGATGCGCCGGCGTCTGCGCCAGCAGCTCTGGCATCGACAGCGGCTGTGCCAGCTCCTGGCGCAGGGCGGCGAGGTCATCGGCGTCGAGGCCCGCATCCTGGGCGCGACCGAGGATGGCCTCGCGCTCGTTGCCGTCGATCAGACCGTCGGCGGCGGCGGCTGCGATCATGCTGCGGATCACCAGCAGGGCCTCAGGCACCAGCGCCTGGGGCGCTGCCGAGGACGCCGTCAGTGCGGCGGGCGCGGGCGGCGGTGGCGGAGGGGGCGGCGGTGGCGGCGGGCTCATCGCCGGCAGTGGCTGTGCGGCTGGCGCAGGCTGCGCCGTGGAGGCGGACTGGCCCTTGTAGTGCTCCCACGCGGCCATCGCCACGCCGAGCGCGCCCAAGCCCAGGGCGGCCTTCTGGCCGGTGCCCAGGCCGCCCAGGGCGCCGCCGATGCCGCCGCGCGACTTGTATTTCTTGCGGCCGCGATCGCCGCCCAGGGTGCCGCCCAGGGCACCGCCCAGCATCTGCTTCAGTAGTCGCTCGGGGTCGAACATGGTTGTGTTTCTCCGTGGAGTGGATCGCGGCATCGGGGATGTGCGACGCGCGCGCACCGACGCTGTGACGGCCGGAGGCGGATGGTAGCGCCTGTCGGCGCTTCGCCAAGCCGGGCGCGCCGACTACACTATCCGGCCTGCCGTGCCTTCGCGGCTGCCGCCGCCCTGGACTTCGCAACACATGCCCGACCGCGTCAACTCCCTGATTCCACGCGGCCCCGGCGGCATGTGGAAGGCCTTCAAATGGTCGATGCAGGGCTTGGCGGCGGCCTTCCGGCTGGAGGCCTCGTTCCGGCTGGAGGTTTACCTGTTCGTGATCCTCTGTCCGCTGGGCCTGTGGCTGGGGCAGACGCCGCTGGAGCGTGCGCTGCTGGTCGGCAGCCTGCTGCTGGTGCTGTCGGCCGAGCTGCTGAACTCGGCCATCGAGTCGGCGGTCGACCGCATGGGGCCCGAACACAATGAATTCGCCGGCCGCGCCAAGGACATGGGCTCGGCCGCGGTCTTCGTGCTGATGATGAACGTACTGCTGTGCTGGGCGCTGCTGCTTCT
The DNA here is from genome assembly GCF_937888285.1 of uncultured Aquimonas sp. GTDB lineage: Bacteria > Pseudomonadota > Gammaproteobacteria > Xanthomonadales > Xanthomonadaceae > Aquimonas. Next base: position 32,904 of record NZ_CALART010000077.1, on the reverse strand, counting down.
GCCGCGCGTCTGGCCCTGACCCCGCCGCGCTGAACGCCGGCCACAAGGAAATACCCGCAATGACTGCTGCCGATTACCCCGCCCTGATCCTGAAGCGCGGCGAAGACCGCCGACTGCGCGCCGGCCACCTGTGGGTGTTCAGCAACGAGGTCGACGTGGCGCGTTCGCCGCTGACGGCGATGGAAGCCGGCAGCCCGGTGCACGTGCTGGACGCAGGCGGCAAGCCGGTCGGCACCGGCTACGTGAACCCCTCGACCCTGATCTGCGCGCGCCTGCTCGACCGCGGCGGCCACGCGCTGGACCGCTCGCTGCTCGTACATCGTCTGAACGTGGCCCTGGCCCTGCGCGAGCGCCTGTTCGATACGCCGCACTACCGCCTGGTCTACGGCGAATCCGATGGCCTGCCGGGCCTGGTGATCGACCGTTTCGGCGACGTCGTCGTCGCCCAGCTCGGCACCGCCGGCATGGAGCGCATGAAGGACGCCATCGTCGATGCCGTGCGCAAGGTGCTGAACCCGGCCGCCCTGCTGTTCCGCAACGACGGCGGCGCACGCGCCATCGAAGGGCTGCCCTCCTATGTCGAAGTGGCCTTCGGCGAGGTGCCGGAGCGGGTCATCGTCGACGAGGGCGGGCTCAAGTTTGCGGTCGATGTGCAGCACGGCCAGAAGACGGGCTGGTTTTTCGACCAGCAGGACAATCGCGACCGCCTGCGCAAACTGGTCCCGGGCCTGCGCGTGCTGGATGTCTTCAGCTACGTTGGCGCCTGGGGCATCCGTGCCGCCGGCTTCGGCGCAAGTGAAGTCACCTGCGTCGACGCCTCGGGCCCGGCCTGCGAGCAGATCCGCGACAACGCCCGGCGCAATGGCTTCGGCGATACCGTCGAAGCGGTCTGTGCCGATGCCTTCGAGTACCTGAAGCAGGCGAGGGCGGAACGCCGCCGTTGGGACGTGGTGATCCTCGACCCGCCGGCCTTCGTCAAGCGCCGCAAGGATTTCAAGGAAGGCGCGCTGGCCTATCGCCGCATCAACGAGATGGCCATGCAGGTGCTGGAGCGCGACGGCCTGCTGGTGAGTGCGTCCTGCAGCTACCACATGGGCCGCGATGCCCTGCTGGAGGCCATCCAGGCCGGCGCGCGCCATCTCGATCGGCAGGTGCAGGTGCTCTGCCAGCTGCAGCAGTCCGCCGATCATCCGGTGCATGCCGCCATCGTCGAGACGGACTACCTGAAGGGCTACGTCTGCCGCGTGCTGCCGGCCTGATCGCATGAGCGCGTCGAACTTCCACCTGCACCAGATCGACCCGATCGCGATCAGCGTCTTCGGCTGGCCCGTGCACTGGTACGGAATCATGTACCTGCTGGCCTTTGGTGCCGCCTGGTGGCTGGGCCGGCAACGCCTGCGTCAGGGCCGCTTCGGTGTCAGCGAGCAGGCCTTCGGCGACCTGATGTTCTACGGCATGCTTGGCGTGGTGCTGGGCGGCCGCCTCGGCTACATCGTGTTCTACGGCTGGCAGGAGGCGCTGGCGGATCCGCTGTCGATCCTGCGCGTATGGAAGGGTGGCATGAGCTTCCACGGCGGCCTGCTCGGCGTGATGGCGGCCGTCTGGTGGTGGTCGCGTGGGCAGGGGCGCTCGATCTGGGAGACGCTCGACTTCGTTGCCCCGCTGGTGCCGCTGGGTCTGCTGTTCGGCCGCATCGGCAATTACATCGGCGGCGAGCTCTGGGGCCGCACCAGCGACGTCGCCTGGGCGGTGATCTTCCCCAGCGGCCTGCCGCGCGAGTACCGCGATCTGCCCGCGGCCGAGCTGCAGCAGCTGCATGCGCAGGGCGCGCTCGACGCCTTCGCCCGCCACCCCTCGCAGCTGTATGAGGCCTTCCTTGAAGGCCTGGTGCTGTTCGGCCTGCTGTGGTGGTTCTCGGCCCAGCCGCGCAAGCGCTATGCGGTGTCCGGCGCCTTCGCGCTGGGCTACGGGCTGTTCCGCTTCGCCGTCGAGTTCGTGCGTGAGCCGGATGCGCACATCGGTTACCTCGCCTTCGACTGGTTCACCATGGGCATGCTGCTGAGCCTGCCGCTGGTGCTGATCGGGCTGCTGCTGATCGGGCTGTCGCTGCGCGCGACTACGCCTCGTTCGGTCTGACACGACATCAGGAGATTCGGATGCAGGCCTATCTCGATCTGCTGCGCCACGTGCTCGAACAGGGCACGGAGAAGTCGGACCGCACCGGCACCGGCACGCGCTCGGTGTTCGGCTGGCAGATGCGCTTCGATCTGCGCGAAGGCTTCCCGCTGGTCACCACCAAGAAGCTGCACCTGCGCTCGATCATCCACGAGCTGCTGTGGTTCCTGCGCGGCGAGACCAATATCGCCTATCTCAGGGAGCACAAGGTCAGCATCTGGGACGAGTGGGCGGATGCGGACGGCGAGCTGGGGCCGGTCTACGGCAAGCAGTGGCGGGCCTGGCGGGCCGCGGATGGCCGCACGATCGACCAGATGCGCTGGGTGCTGGATGAGATCCGCCGCAACCCGGATTCGCGCCGGCTGATCGTTTCGGCCTGGAACGTCGGCGAGCTGGAGCGGATGGCGCTGATGCCCTGCCACAGCCTGTTCCAGTTCTACGTGGCGCAGGGGCGGCTGTCCTGCCAGCTCTACCAGCGCTCCGGCGACATCTTCCTCGGCGTGCCCTTCAACATCGCGAGCTATGCGCTGCTGACCCACATGGTCGCCCAGGTCTGCGAGCTCGAGGTCGGCGACTTCGTTCACACGCTGGGCGATGCGCATCTGTACTCCAACCATTTCGAGCAGGCGCGCGAGCAGCTCGCACGCAGTCCGCGCGCGTTGCCGCGGCTCAGGTTGAACCCCGAGGTGCGCGATCTGTTCGCCTTCCGTTTCGAGGACATCGCGATCGAGGGCTATGACCCGCATCCCGCGATCAAGGCGCCGGTGGCGGTGTGAGCCCGCGCATCGAGCTGGTCGTCGCGATGGACCGCGCGCGGGCGATCGGCCGCGGCAATGCGCTGCCCTGGTCGCTGCCGGATGACTTGAAGCACTTCAAGGCGCTGACGCTGGGCAAGCCGCTGCTGATGGGCCGCAGGACTGCGGAGTCGCTGGGCCGCGCCCTGCCGGGGCGGCTCAACCTGGTGCTGACCCGCAGCGGTCGCGTGCCCTTCGAGGGCATGCAGGCCGTCGCCAGCGTCGAGGCGGCGCTGGGCATCGCTGAAGAATCCCGCGCCGAGGCACTGATGGTGATCGGCGGCGGCGAGCTCTACGCGCAGCTGCTGCCGCAGGCGCAGCGCCTGCATCTGACCGAGGTGGACGCCCTGGTCGATGGTGCGGACACCTGGTTCCCGGACTTCGATCGCAGCGCTTGGGCGGAGCGCGCACGCAGTCACCATCCGCCGGACGCTCGCCATGCGCTGGCCTTCGATTTCGTCGAGCTTGAACGCCGTCCCTGAAACCGGATCCGGCTGAACGCGGCGCTTTCACCCGCCCTTGAAATCCTGCGCGGCGCTCGCACCTTTGGCAGCGTCGGCGGCTGCGGTGCCGCCCGTTTCCAGCAGGAGAGCAGACATGAGCACGTCACGTTATCCCTGGGTCGATCACAGCCGGGCTGTCCAGGGCGGCCTGCAGAACGAACTGAAGCAGGTCTTCGAGCGCTTCTTCGGCGAGCCCGCCGAAGGGGATCAGTCGAACGTCGTCACCAGCCAGTGGGCGCCGCGGGTCGACATCCGCGAGGAGCCAAGCCGTTTCGTGATCGAGGCCGACATTCCGGGCGTCGACCCGAAGAACATCGAGATCCACATGGACAAGGGCATCCTTTCGATCCGCGGCGAGCGCAGCAGCGAGAGCAAGGAAGAGGGCGCCAACTACACCCGCATCGAGCGCTCGCGCGGCAGCTTCTACCGTCGCTTCGCCCTGCCTGACACCGCCAATCCGGACGGCATCGAGGCCAAGGGCGCGCACGGGGTGCCGGAGATCGTGATTCCCAAGCGGCCCGAGACCACGCCGCGCCGGATCTCTGTCAACGCCGGCTGAGGCCGGTCCAGCGGTTAAGCTTGCAAAGCCCGCGGCCGGTCCGCGGGCTTTGCATGATCGGGCGGGCTTCGTCGAGCGAGGCCTCAACCTGGTCGATCACACGAGTTGGCAGCACAGAGCTTTCGGAAGCCTCATGGAGTTCAAGGACTACTACAAGACGCTGGGCGTGGAGCCGGGCGCCAGCGACGCGGACATCAAGGCCGCCTACCGTCGGCTGGCCCGCAAGTACCACCCCGACGTCAGCAAGGAGGCCGGGGCCGAGGAGCGCTTCAAGGCGATCAACGAGGCCTACGAAGTGCTGAAGGATCCGGGCAAGCGCAACGCCTACGAGCAGCTGCGCGCCGGCGGATTCCGTCAGGGCCAGGACTTCCGTCCGCCGCCGGGCTGGGACTATGACGGTGGCCAGGGCGATTTCGGAGGCGGTGGCTTCAGCGACTTCTTCGACTCGCTGTTTGGAAGCGCGCGCGCGCGCGGTGGTCGCGGATCGGCAGGAAGCGGTCCGGCGCCGCGCGCCGAGCGCAAGATGCGGCTGGAGGTCGAGCTCGAGACCGTCTACGCAGGCGGTCGCCAGCGCGTGGAGATCGACGGGCGCACGCTGGAGGTGAAGATTCCCGCGGGCATCCAGCCGGGACAGAACATCCGTCTTGCAGGGCAGGGCGGTCAGGGGCGCGACCTGCTGCTGGAGATCGCCTATCGCGATCATCCGCGCTTCGAGGTGGATGGCCGCAGCGTGATCCATCGCCTGCCGGTGATGCCCTGGCAGGCCGCGCTCGGCGCGACGTTGAGCGTGCCTACGCTCGGCGGACCGGTCGAACTGAAGATTCCGCCGGAGAGCAATACCGGCAGGCGCCTGCGCCTGCGTGGGCGTGGGCTGCCGGGCACGCCTGCCGGCGACCAGATCGTGCTGCTCGAAGTGCAGGCTCCGCCCGCGCGCGGCGAGCGTCAGCGCGAGCTCTATCGGGAGATGGCAGCGGCCTTCTCCGAGCCGCTGGGCAAATGAACCTGAGAGCTTCTCCGCCCCGCGCGGCGGGCCAGGTGTTCTCGAAGAAATTCGGGTTCGTCATCCCCGCGAAGAGCCTGTCCTCGCGAAGGCGTGGACGGTGATCCAAGGTTCTCCCGACTGCGGCGAGTTTTCCTGAGTGGCTGTACGACAGTGCTGCCGGCCTTCGTGGCGGCGGCGGTGGCAGGGGTTGGGCGAGAGTCCGATCACTCAAGAGGGGTGGTACGGAATCTTGGAATCGCTCGCAGGCGACCCGGCTTCGTGGAGATCTCCGTCAAAGCTTTAAAGCCTTCAGGCGAACCTCGTGCGTGGAAAGCAGCCCTCGCGCCGCGAGTGCCTGCACGACCGTTCTCGCAGCAGCGCAGGCTCGCTGGCCAATCCCGAATCCCGAATCCCGAATCCCTCGGCCAAGGGGCCGCTTCACTGGTAGCCGAAGAAACCCTTCAGCATGTCCTGGCTGCCTGCGTACTCGGCGGCGCGGGTCGGCTCGAAGCGGGTCGATCCGATCTCGACCAGCACCTGGTAGGCCTCGGGGTTCTCGTGCAGCTTGAGCAGGGCTTCGCGAACGGCTGTCGCGACCTCCTCGGGGATGCCCGGCGCGGCCGAAAACGCCATGCCCGGAAACTCGCGGCTGACGCTCATGACCTGAAGATTCGGGTAAAGGTCGGCGATGAAGCGCGGCACCATCGCGGCATCCGCTTCGTCGCCAAAGATCATTTCGACGCCGTCGCGCCAGGAGGCTGCTTCCGAGCGGATGTCAGGCTGCGCGATCGGGTTGGTGAACATCTCGAACAACAGCGCATAGCCGAGGCTGGGCGAGGTCATCGACACCAAGCGCTTGCCGACCAGGGCGTCCATGCCCCCCTCGGCCAGCTCGGGCTGGGCGATCAGGGCGTAGGACGTCCGTTCGGCCAGGCGGGCCAGCGGCCGGAAGCCCTGGCGCTGGGCACGGTAGTCGGTGAAGTGGGCCTCTTCGAAGGCGAAGTCGACGGCGGCCGCCTGGCGGAGGTCGCGCCAGTGGAAATTGTAGTTGCGGGCGCTGACTGCGACGAAGCGATGTCCGGTCTCGCGCGACAGATAGTCGAGCAGTGGCTGGTAGATCTGGACGTTGTTCTCGGGCGGGTAGGCCGGCTCCAGCGCCACCTTGTACTCCGCCGCGCTGGCGGCTGGCCAAGCCGTGAAACCCATCAGCAGTGCGATGGCCCATGCCGCCCACACGCCGACCGCGCGCGAGCGGCGGCCATCCCCCCTGTTGCGATTCGCATTGCTGTCTCCTTGTGCCTGCAGCAAACCGACCCTGTTGACCGGGCCTTCGGGTAGTGCGGATGCGGTCATGCGCATCCGTCACCAAACGCCGCCGTATAGCAGACCCCGTCAGGCAGGGTCCACCTGCTGTCTGGGGGTCGTCGATCAGCGGTTCAGCTGAGCGGCAGCGGCGCCGGTGAAAGTTCCAGTACCTCGGCGCCACGCCCTGCGCATTCGCAGTGCGAACCCGCTTGCAATCCTGATGCCACGGCTTGCACGTAATGGTGACCCGTACTGTCGACAGCGCTGCCCAGCACTTCGCCCGCCGCTGCGCCCGCCGTGTATACGCCCACCCCCGGTTGCGGCGGTTCCCCCGCTTCAAGACGCAGACAGACGAGACCACGCTTCGACTGCCCGAGGTAGTGGGTGCGCGCGACGATCTCCTGCCCGGGGTAGCAGCCCTTGCTCAGGCTGATCGCGCCGAGCCGATCCAGGCCGAGCATGTGCGCTGTGTGGGTGCCGCCCTCGGGGCCGAGGCGAGGCAGGCCACAGAGGATGTCCTGAAGGCGCCATTCCGCGTCGATCACCCTTTCCTCCGGCGCGGGCGCAGTCAACGACTGCCACCGCAGCCAGCGCTCGACCTCGCCGCCAAGCCTCAGCGCGCCCGCTGGCGGTGGCGTGCCAATGCCTGCTTCGAATCGTGTTGGCGCGCTCGCGGCGAGCCGCGCTTTGCTGCGCAGGATGAAGCGCGAAAGCTGCGGCACGAGGCTGTCGGCGGGATGGTCCGGAAGCAGGAGCTCAAAGCTCTGCTCTTCGCTGCGCAGCAGCAGGATCAGCGCGATCACGCGCCCTTTCGGATTGAGCCATGCGCTCCATTGCGACTGGCCGACCTGCAGTGACTGGACATCCGAGCTCAGCTGCGACTGCAGGAACGCGGCGGCTTCCGGCCCGCCCGCATGGGCCGCCGACCAGCCTTCAAGTCGTCCTTCGACGGGCGTGGAAGGGCTTGCTGACAAGGGTTTCACGGGAGCTTGCGACCTTTGTTGTCTTGCGACATCGGGGGCCGCGAAGTACCCTTCCGCGGCTTGATAACCCCGAGATGATAGGCCAAGTGCAGCCAGCCCCGACGCCCGCGACGCCGCCTGATCCAACCCCGACCGAGGCCCCCGACGCGGGTGCCGACGCGGTGGCGAAGGACATGCCGCGCGAGATCGGCGGCCGAGAAGGCCCCGAGCCCACCCGCTACGGCGACTGGGAAAAGAACGGCCGCTGCATCGACTTCTGAGCTCCGGCGCGGTGGTCTCCGCGGCCTGCGGAGCTGTCGTCCGGAATCGTTCGTCGCCCCCTGCATCCCGCGGTGCCTTGCATGCCGCGTTCACGCGTTGGATCACGCACCGATTCGACGCGGCGTTCGCGCGCTTTCGCAGAACATTGCGCGTCACGAATCGGGATCCAGGAATGAGCACACGCAAGCGACCCCTCTCGCCGCATCTGCAGGTCTACCGGCCGCAGATCACCTCGGTGCTGTCGATCAGCCACCGCATCTCCGGCATCGTCAACGCGCTGGTCGCGCTCGGTATCGCGGTCATACTGGTCAGCATTGCGGCCGGGCCCGAGGCCTACGCGCGCTTCGCCGCCATCGCCGGCTCGGTTCCGGGGCAAGTCGCGTTGTTCCTGTTCACGCTGGCCATCTGCTACCACCTGTTCAACGGTATCCGCCATCTGTTCTGGGACGCGGGTCGTGGCTTCGAGATGTCCAAGGTGTATGCCTCGGGCTACACCGTGATCGCGCTGGCGATCGTGTCGGCGCTGGGTATCTGGGCCGTGGTGCTGGGAGGTGCGGCATGAGCCTGCGCAACCCGCTCGCCAAGGCCCGCGGCCTCGGCTCGGCCAAGGACGGCACCGCCCACTGGTGGGCGCAGCGCGTGTCGGCCATCGCACTGGTGCCGCTGGTGCTGTACGTGCTGTACCTGCTGGTGTCGCTGGCAGGAGCCGATTACGCCACCGTGCGTCTCACCATCGCGCAGCCGGTCAACGCGCTGCTGCTGATCCTGTTCATCGGCACTGCGTTCTGGCACGCCCGCCTGGGCCTGCAGGTGGTGATCGAGGACTACATCCACGTCGGCTGGCTGGAGATCACCCTGATGATCGCCGTCAAGTTCGTCTACGTCGTGCTGGGCCTGGCCGCGGTCATCGCGATCGGCCGCATCGCCTTCAGCGCCTGAGCCAGCCCGAGCGAGTACCCATGAGCGCTTACAAGATCATCGAACACAAGTACGACATGGTCGTGGTGGGAGCCGGCGGCGCCGGCCTGCGCGCGACCTTCGGCCTCGCCCAGAAGGGCTTGAACACCGCCTGCATCAGCAAGGTTTTCCCGACCCGCTCGCATACCGTCGCGGCGCAGGGCGGCATTTCCGCCGCGCTCGCCAACATGGGCGAGGACGATTGGCGCTTCCACTTCTACGACACCATCAAGGGCTCGGACTGGCTGGGCGACCAGGATGCCATCGAGTACATGTGCCGCGAGGCCATCCCGGCGATCATCGAGCTCGAGCACTACGGCGTGCCCTTCTCGCGCACCGAGGACGGCAAGATCTACCAGCGTCCGTTCGGCGGCATGACGACGCATTACGGCAAAGGCACGGCGCAGCGCACCTGCGCCGCCGCCGACCGCACCGGTCACGCCATCCTGCACACGCTCTATCAACAGTCGCTGGCCCATGACGCGCGTTTCTTCATCGAGTTCTTCGCGCTCGACCTGATCATGGATGAGGAAGGCGCCTGCCGCGGCGTGCTGGCTCTGGAAATGGCCACCGGCGACCTGCACCTGTTCCGCGCCCAGGGCGTGGTGCTGGCGACGGGCGGCTACGGCCGCGCCTACTTCTCGGCGACCTCGGCCCACACCTGCACCGGCGACGGCGGCGGCATGGCCCTGCGCGCCGGCCTGCCGCTGCAGGACATGGAGTTCGTGCAGTTCCACCCGACCGGCATCTACGGCGCCGGCTGCCTGATCACCGAGGGCGTGCGCGGCGAAGGCGGCATCCTGCGCAATTCCAAGGGCGAGCGCTTCATGGAGCGCTACGCGCCCAACGCCAAGGACCTGGCCTCGCGCGACGTCGTGTCGCGCTCGATGACCATCGAGATCCGCGAAGGCCGCGGCGTGGGCGCCAAGGGCGACCACATCCACCTCGACCTGACCCACCTCAACCCGGCCGACATCCACGAGAAGCTGCCGGGCATCGCCGAGACCGCCAAGATCTTCGCCGGCGTCGACGTCACCAAGCAGCCCATCCCGGTGCTGCCGACCGTGCACTACAACATGGGCGGCCTGCAGACCAACTACCACGGCGAAGTGGTCACGCTGAAGAACGGCAACCCCGATACCGTGGTGCCGGGCCTGTACGCCATCGGCGAGGCGGCCTGCGTGTCGGTGCACGGCGCCAACCGCCTGGGCTCGAACTCGCTGCTCGACCTGGTGGTGTTCGGCCGTGCGGTGGCCAACCGCTGCGCCGAGACCATCAAGCCGGGCGCGCCGCACAGGTCGCTGCCGGCGTCGGCCTGCGACAAGTCGCTGGCCAACCTCGACAAGCTGCGCAATGCCAACGGCGGCACGCCGACCGCGGAGATCCGCGACAAGATGCAGCAGGTCATGCAGAACAACGCCGCGGTGTTCCGCACCGGCGAGACCCTGCTCGAGGGCGTGCAGAAGATCACCGAGGTCAACAAGAGCTTCGCCGACGTGCGCGTCTCCGACCGCTCGATGGTCTGGAACTCCGACCTGATAGAAACGCTCGAGCTGCAGAACCTGCTGGGCCAGGCCGTGGCCACCCTGGTCTCGGCAGAGAACCGCAAGGAGTCGCGTGGCGCCCACGCCCGCGAGGACTTCTCCGAGCGCGACGACGTGAACTGGCACAAGCACACGCTGTGCTGGGTGGACGAGGCGGGCAACACCCGCATCGACTACCGCCCGGTGCACATGTACACCCTGAGCAACGACGTCGAAGTGGTGCCCCTCAAGGCCCGCACCTATTGATCTCCCCGTAGGAGCGCCTTCAGGCGCGAATTGCTCTTCGGAGAAAAGATTCGCGCCTGAAGGCGCTCCTACAGGACCCAGCAAGTTCCCAGGAACCTAGCAAAATGGCCGAGTTCACCCTCCCGAAGAATTCCAAGGTCACCAAGGGCAAGCACTTCGCCGCCCAAGGCGCGAAGAACGTGCGCGTGTTCAAGGTCTACCGCTGGAACCCGGACGACAGCGCCAACCCGCGCACCGACACCTACGAAGTCGACATGGATTCGTGCGGCCCGATGGTCCTGGACGCGCTGATCAAGATCAAGAACGAGATCGACCCCACGCTCACCTTCCGCCGCTCCTGCCGCGAGGGCATCTGCGGTTCGTGCGCGATGAACATCGACGGCACCAATACGCTGGCCTGCACCAAGGCGATCAGCGACTGCGGTGGCAAGCAGGTGCCGGTGTATCCGCTGCCGCACATGGAAGTGATCAAGGACCTGGTGCCGGACCTGACCCACTTCTACGCGCAGTACGCCTCGATCCGCCCCTGGCTGCGCACGCAGTCGGCGCCGCCGGCCTCGGGCGAGCGCCTGCAGTCGAAGGAAGACCGCGCCAAGCTCGATGGCCTCTATGAGTGCATCCTCTGCGCCTGCTGCAGCACCAGCTGCCCGAGCTACTGGTGGAACGGCGACCGCTACCTCGGCCCGGCGATCCTGCTGCAGGCCTACCGCTGGATCATCGACTCGCGCGACGAGGACACCGGTGCGCGCCTGGATGATCTGGAAGATCCGTTCCGCCTGTACCGCTGCCACACGATCATGAACTGCGCCCGCACCTGCCCGAAGGGCCTGAACCCGGCCAAGGCGATCGCCGAGATCAAGAAGCTGATGATCCAGCGGCGAGGGGTTTGAAGCTCGGCAAGAAGGCGCCCTCGGGCGCCTTTTTGTTTTGGGGGCGGCGGATATGCGGCAGACCCTGGCTTCAGCAGATTCAGCGCAGGCTGGAGCGCACGAGTCTTCATAGGGTGGGCCCCGGCCCACCGTGGCCCGAATGCGCGCCTCGCGCGTCACTGGCCCTCCGCCACTCGACCGCGCGCTCGCGATGATCGTCGGATTGACCGGGGCGAGAGTGGCGCTCATGGTGGGCCAGGGCCCACCCTATGCCCGCATCCCGCATCCCGCATCCCGCATCCCGCATCCCGCATCCCGCATCCCGCATCCTGCATCCTGCATCCTGCATCCTGCATCCTGCATCCCGCATCCCGCATCCCGCATCCCGCATCCCGCACCCCGCACCCCGCACCCCGCACCCCGCACCCCGCACCTCGCACCCGGCACGCCGAATCCCGAATCCCGAAACTTCGTTCCCATGCAAAGCATCCTTCTCCCCGGCTTCGCACTCGCAGCGCTGACGTTCCTGGTCTGGTGCCGGCTCTACGTCGAGCGCCTCGGCCAGATGAAGCGTGAGCGCATCCACCCGCAGACAGTCGCGACTTCGGCGCAGATGTCGGCCAAGCTGAAGGACACGCGCGCGGCCGACAATTTCCGCAACCTGTTCGAGCTGCCGGTGCTGTTCTATTTCGCCATCGCGGTGGCGGCACAGACGGGGCAGGGCGGGGCGCTCGTGCTCGGGCTGGCCTGGGCCTTCGTCGCCCTGCGGGTTGTCCACAGCGCCATCCACTGCAGCTACAACAAGGTCATGCACCGCTTCACGGTCTATGTGCTGGGTGCGCTGTGTTTGTGGACGCTGCTCGCGGTTCTGGCGCTGCGTCTTCTGCAGCTTGGCTAGTGCCTCCCGCCTCGCTCCTCTTGAATCCCGAATCCCGAACCGACAGGCATGTCAGAAGCCATCACTCCCGAAGATCTCCGCCGCTGGCGCTGGCGCTCGCGCCGCGGCATGCGCGAGCTGGACCAGCTGTTCGAGCGCTATCTCGATCTTGCCGAGCGCCAGCCTGCAGCCTTCGATCGCGAGGCGTTCGAAGCCCTGCTGGTCTGCGAGGACGATGCGCTGTGGCGCTGGTTCATCGGGCGTGAGCGGCCCTCCGATCCGGTGATCGCCCGTCTTGTCGAAACGATCAGTGCGCTCCCTCCCGCTTGAGCTGAGGCCTTCGCGGGCCCTGCAGGGCGCTCTGCTCGCGCTGGCCCTGCTGGGCGTGCTCGCGCTCTGGCTGTCGGATCTGCCCGTGGCCATGCTGCCGCTGCCCCCGCTGCTGTTGGGCTTGAGCCTGTGGCGGATGCGCCGGCTCCCGCGCGGCCGGCTGCAGCTGCACGACAGCGGGCAGGCCGAATGGTGGTCCTCGGCCGCGCCGGGCATGGCGGCACCAGAAGCGTCGCCGGCCGAACTGCTCGGCCTCGAATCGCGCGGGCCGATCGCCGTGCTGACACTGCGGATTCAGGGCCGGCTACTCCGCTGGCCGCTGGCATCGGATACCCTGCCGGGCCCGCAGCTGCGGGTGCTGCGGCTCTGGCTGGATCGTCACGGCGAGCGCGCGCAGGCACCGAGCTCGACTCCGACCCACTGACAGGCCGACCGCCCCGTGTTCCGCCCCATCGAAATCGCCATCGGCCTGCGCTACACGCGCGCCAAACGGCGCAACCACTTCATTTCCTTCATCTCGCTGGCCTCGATGCTGGGCATTGCGATTGGCGTCACCGCGCTGATCACGGTGATCTCGGTGATGAACGGCTTCGAGCAGGAGCTGCGTGCGCGCATCCTGGGCATGGTCGCCCACGCCACCATCAGCGGCGCCGGTGAGGACCTGCAGGACTGGCCGCGTGCGGTCGAGCTGGCGAAGTCGGATGCCCGCGTGCTCGGTGCCGCGCCCTACGTCGAGCGCGAATCGCTGCTGCAGGCTGGTCGCAGCCAGGGCGCCCTGCTGCGCGGCGTGGACCCCTCGCGCGAGCCCGAGGTCAGCGAGATTGCCGAGCTGATGAAGGAAGGTGCGCTCACCGACCTCGAACCCGGCGCCTTCCGCGTGCTGGTGGGCGCCGATCTGGCGCTCTACCTCGGCGTTGGCGTGGGCGACAGCATCACGGTGATGGTGCCGGAGTTCCGCAGCACGCCGGTTGGCGTGGCGCCGCAGATGCGCCGCTTCACCGTCGCCGGCATCTTCAGCGCCGGCATGCAGGAGTACGACCGCCAGCTCGCCATCATCCACATGCAGGATGCGCAGCGCCTGCTGCGTTTGGGTGAGGGCGTGACCGGCGTGCGGCTCAAGCTCACCGACATGATGCAGGGCTGGCAGGTGGCCCGCGATCTCACCGACAAGCTCGACCGCTACTACCGCATCCGCGACTGGAGTGCCGACCACAGCAACTTCTTCCGCGCGATCCAGATGGAGAAGACGGTGATGTTCATCATCCTCTCGCTGATCGTCGGCGTGGCCGCCTTCAACCTGGTCAGCTCGCTGGTGATGCTGGTCACCGACAAGCAGGCCGACATCGCCATCCTGCGGACGCTGGGCATGAGCCCGCGCTCGATCATGGGCTTGTTCGTGGTGCAGGGCAGTCTGATCGGCGTGGTCGGTGTACTGCTCGGGCTGATTGGCGGGGTCAGCTTGACCTTGAACCTCGACCATGTGGTCAAGGCGATCGAGACGACCTTCGGCTTCGAGGTGATGCCGGCTGACGTCTACTACATCACCGGCCTGCCGACCGACCTGCGCGGCGATGACGTCGGCCTGATCGTGGGGGTGGCGCTGGTGATGAGCATGATCGCGACCCTGTATCCGGCCTGGCGCGCCTCGCGCACCGAGCCTGCCGCCGCCCTGCGCTACGAGTGATGCGCCATGACTGAGTCGAATGCCGTCATCGCCTGCCGCGGGCTGGCCAAGACCTATGCCGAGGGCGATCTGCGTACGCCGGTCTTCGAGTCGATCGACTTCGAGGTCGCGCGTGGCGAGACCGTGGCCATCGTTGGCGTCTCGGGCGCCGGCAAGAGCACCCTGCTGCACATCCTCGGCGGGCTGGATACGCCAAGCGCAGGCGAAGTCTTCGTCGCCGGCGAGGCGATGAGCCGGCTCTCCGACGCCGAGCGCGGACGCCTGCGCAACCGCGCGCTGGGCTTCGTCTACCAGTTCCATCACCTGCTGCCCGAGTTCACCGCGCTGGAGAACGTCTGCATGCCGCTGCTGATCGCCGGCCGCAGCGTCGCCGAGGCCGAGCGCCAGGCGGCGGCCCTGCTCGATCGCGTGGGCCTCGGCGCACGCCTGCGCCACAAGCCGGGCGAGCTCTCCGGCGGCGAACGCCAGCGCTGCGCGGTGGCGCGCGCGCTGGTCACGCGACCGGCCTGCGTGCTCGGCGACGAGCCGACCGGCAATCTCGACGAGAAGACCGCGGCTTCGGTCTACGGGCTGATGCTGGAGCTCAACCGCGAGGTTGGCACCAGCTTCGTGCTGGTGACGCACGACCGCGCGCTGGCCCGCAAGATGGACCGCGCGCTCGAACTCTCGGGCGGTCGGCTGCGGCCGCTGGCGGCGGCCTGAGGCGAGGCGGCATGGCGACCGTGCCCCAGCCGGCAGGGTCTGCCTCGATTCGCGCGGTTCCCGCTGCGCCGGCATTCGGTATCGGCAGTGCGCTCAGCCTGCTGGTCGGTGTCTCGGCGGCGCTGACCCTGCCGCGCTTCCCGCCCGAGTGGGTGCCCTGGCTGGCCCTCGTGCTGGGCCTGCTGGCCTGGCTGTCGCCGCGACCACGCTCGAGCCTGCTGCGCTGGGGCGGGGCCGCGCTGTTCGGCGCAGCGCTGGCTTTGCTTGCGGCACAGTCGGCCCTGCAGCAGCGTTTGCCGGCGGAGCTGGCGGGTCGCGACCTGCGCGTGCAGGGCCGCATCGAGGGGCTGCCGCAGCGCGGCCCGGATGCGGTGCGCTTCGACTTCCGGGTCGAGGCCGGCGAGGGCGAGGCGGCTGTGCTGGCCGGCCGGCTGCTGCGCATCGGCTGGTACCGCAGCGAGCAGGCGCCCGCTGCCGGCAGTCGCTGGAGCCTGCAGCTGCGCCTGAAGGCGCCGCGCGGGGTGGTCAATCCTGGCGGCTTCGATTTCGAACGGCACGCGCTGCAGCGCCGGCTCGCGGCGACCGGTTATGTGCGCGAACATCCGGACAATCGCGAACTCTCGCCTGGCGCGGGGCTGGATGCGCTGCGCGCCGGGCTGTCGCAGCAGATCGTCGAAGCGCTGGACGGAGATGGCCCGCTGCACGCCGAGTCGCGCTTCGTACGCGCGCTGAGCGTGGCCGACACGCGCGGTTTTGGCGAGCGCGACTGGGAGACCCTGCGTGCCACAGGCGTCAGCCACCTGATGGCGATCTCCGGCCTGCATGTCGGGCTGATCGCCGGTCTGTTCGCGCTGTGCGCGCGCGCCCTCTACCGGCTGTGGCCGGGACTCGGCCTGCGGCTCCCTTTGCCGCAGGGCGCCGCCTTCGCAGCGCTCTGCGGTGCCGCCGCCTATGCGGCGCTGGCCGGCTTCGGGCTGCCGACCGTGCGTGCGCTGATGATGGTGGCCGCGGCCCTGCTGGCCGTGCTGGCGCGGCGCCGCAGCAGCACCTGGCAGGCCTATGCGCTTGCCCTGTTCGTGCTGCTGCTGAGCGATCCGCTGTCGGTGCTGGGGGCGGGCTTCTGGCTGTCCTTCATCGGCGTGGCCTGGCTGCTCTGGTGCATGCCTGCCGACCTGCAGCAGCTGCCGGGCTGGCGACGCATGCTGGGCGCGCAGCTGGTGGCCAGCTTGGGTCTGCTGCCCTTGACGGTGTTCTTCTTCGGCCAGGCCTCGGTGGCGGGAGCAGTGGCCAACCTGCTCGCCGTGCCCTGGGTCAGCCTGGGCGTGGTGCCACTGGCCCTGCTCGGCGCCGGCCTGCTGCTGCTCGGTGTGCCCGCCCTCGCGACGCCGCTGCTGATGCTGGCGGCCTGGCTGATGGATCTGCTGTGGTGGCTGCTGGAGTGGGCTGCGGCCCTGCCGCGTGCCCAGGTCTTCTTGCCCGAGCCCGGTGCTCTCGCGCTGCTGTTGGCGGGGCTGGGCGTGCTCTGGCTGCTGATGCCGCGCGGCACGCCCGCGCGGGCGCTGGGCGCCCTGTTGCTGCTGGCGCTGCTGATGCCGCGGCAGCCAGCTCTTGCCCCTGGCGAGGTCGAGCTGACCTTGCTGGATGTCGGCCAGGGGCTCGCGGCACTCGTTCGCACGCAGACCCACGCGCTGCTGGTCGACACCGGCCCGGCCTTCGGCAGTGGACTCGATATGGGCGAGGCCGCAGTGGTGCCGGCGCTGCGCGCACTCGGGCTGGCCGGGCTCGACCGGGTGCTGGTCTCGCATGGCGATGCCGACCATGCGGGTGGCGCCGGCAGCGTGCTGCGCGCGTTCCCCGCGCCCTTGACCAGTTCGGACCGCGCGCGTTTTCCGCAGGCGCAGGCCTGCATCGCCGGTGAGCGCTGGCGCTGGGACGGCGTCGACTTCGAGCTGCTGCATCCACCCGAGCACTTTCCCTACCTGCGCAATGAGAGCAGCTGCGTGCTGCGCGTACAGGCCGGCGAACAGGTCGCGCTGCTCGCGGGCGATATCGGCGCGCTGATCGAACAGCGCCTGCTGCGCGAGCAGCCCGAGCGGCTGCGTGCCGACATCGTGCTGGTGCCGCACCACGGCAGCGCCAGCTCCAGCAGCGAGGGCTTCGTGCGTGCCGTGAGCGCAGAACATGCCCTGGTCGCCGCCGGGCACGCCAATCGCTTCGGGCATCCGCGCGCCGAGGTGGTCGAGCGCTGGCAGGCGGCGGGCGCAAGGGTGTGGAACACGGCCGAGCACGGGGCACTGCAGCTCAGGTTCGGCGCGCAGGACGTCGAACCGTTGGCGCTGCGGTCTGCGCGGCCGCGGCTCTGGCGTGATCGCCAGGAGCTGCCCGACTAGCTTTTCCCCGGGCGGCGGGAGAACCGCGACCTCGGGACGTCACTGCGGGCGGGTTCGGAATCGCCATGGCTGCACCCTCGCCGCGCCCGGTCCTTTCGATGCAAGCACTTCGCCCGCGGTCGCGCGTTCCCGGGCGAGACTGGCTTGCGGGTTCGAAGCGTCATGCCCGCCCGGCTGCGGCAGTGGAGCGCGCGTGCGCAGGCGTGGCGCATGAACGCTCCCACGGCCGCCGCGTGGGAGCGAGGTCGGCAAACTGCTAGAGTTCCGGGCCATCCGATCACGCTCCGCAGGGCCGCGGCGCGCGTCCATCCCCGTCCGGGACTTCGCCGCCCGCTGCCGTCGGTGCGCTCACCAGCGCCCGAAGCAGCCTTGGTGTGAGTGGCTGCCGTGATCGAACCGACGCAATGCAGGCCACGACACTCCATGGATCCCACCCAGCTCCGCATCATCCTCCTCGTTCTCGGCATCGGGTTCATCGCGGCGGTGTATTGGTTCGGCCGGCCGCAGAAGCCTGGGCAGGGTCGGCGCCAGGCCGAGCGCGGCGAGCCAGAGGCGCGCGCGGAGCCGGCCTTCAGCGGTGGCGAGCAGGAAAGCCTGGACAAGGTGATCCAGGCCGAGCTGGCCCGGCTGGAGAAGACCCTGGCTGGCGAAGACGCCGAAGGGGCGGGCGCCAGCCGGCTACCCGGCATCCAGTTCGAGCCCGACCTGGACGCACGGCCGCAGGCCCGCGCTGCTGCAGCCTCCGAGGCGCCCGCGCCAGCCGCGACCTCCAGTCTCGGCGTGCGTCCCAACCCCGAGTTCGACAAGGTGGTGAGCCTGATCGTGGCCGCACGTGCCGGCACCCTGCTGCATGGCGGCGACATTCTGGTGGCGGCGGAGAAGGCCGGGCTGGTGTTTGGCGACATGCAGATCTTCCACCGCCTGCCGGACAATCGTCCCGAAGCCGGGCCGATCTTCAGCGTCGCCAATGTGGTCAAGCCCGGCAATTTCGATCTGCGCCAGCCCGACCAGACGCAGACGCCGGGCGTCACCTTCTTCATGACCCTGCCGGGCCCGCTGCCCGCGCTGGATGCCTGGGAGGCCATGCTGCCGGCCGCACAGCGCTTCGCTGAACTGCTCGATGCGGTGGTGCTGGACGACGAGCGCAATGCCCTGGGTCGGCAGCGCATCCAGTTCCTGCGCGACGAGCTGCGCGCCTACGATCGCGAGCGCGAGCGGCAGTCCAAGCGGCCCTGGTAGGCCTCAGGCCGGGATTCGGGATTGGGGATTGGAGATTTGCAGGCCTGCGGACGCCTTCGCGATTCCGTCAGGGCCCGCGCGTCTCCGCGCTTCGCTTTCGAAGACTCGACGTTCTCGCTGTCCCGTAGGCAAGGCGTCCGAGCTGACAAATCCCAAATCCCTAATCCCGAATCCCAGCTTCAAAACAACAGCGAAGCCATCTTGCGGCGGTAGCGACCGACCAGATCCTCGTCCTCGACCAGGCTGAAAGCTTCGATCAGGCGCTTGCGCGGCTGGCCTTCGTTCCAGGCCTTGTCCCGACGCAGCAGCTCCAGCAGGGTCTCGAAGCCCGCTTCGCTTTCGCCGGCCACGATCTGATGCACGCCCAGCAGGTGCAACGCGTCGAGATCCTGCGGATCGGCTGCCAGTCGCGCCTGCAGTACGGTCGGTGCTGGGGCTCCTGCCAGCAGTCGCGCGAAGCCCAGTCGGGCGCGGGCGCGCTTCGCGCGGTCGTCGGTCGCGAGGTTGGCGGGCAGGCCGTCGAGCAGGGTCTCGGCTTCCGCGCTTTCGCCGATCGACAGCAGGGCCATCGCGAGGTCGAGCTTCAGCTCCGTGCGCTCCGGCTCCGCTTCGATCTGCGCGCGCAGCTGCGCGACGCGCTCCTGAGGCAGCAGTTCTTCGACCTCGGCCTCTGCCGGTTCGTCCGCCGACTCGCGTGGCTGGATGCCATGCTGGGCCAGGAATGCGCGCAGCTGGGCCTCGGGCAAGGCACCGGGGAAGCCGTCGACGATCTGGCCGTCCTTCAGCAGCAGAATGGTCGGCACCGAGCGGATGCCGACCATGCCTGCGAGCTGCTGCTCGGCGTCGACGTCGACCTTGGCGAGCACGAAGCCACCGTTGTACTCGGCCGCCAGCTTCTCAAGGATGGGCTTCACCTGCTTGCAGGGGCCGCACCAGGTCGCCCAGAAGTCCACCAGCACCGGCACCTGTTTCGAACGCAGGATCACCTCCTGTTCGAAGGTGGCAGTGGTGGCATCGAAACTGTAGGCGCTGTCGCTCATTTGGGGCTCCGGAAGAATCGTGGTCAGGGGGCGCTGCCGCGTCAGCTCCCCTGAATGCGGGCATGCGCGCGGCAACGCAAGGGGCCGGCGCACGCGGCAGTCGCCGCACTGTGTTGCCAACAGCAGCTGCTGGCGTCACCAACAAAAACCCCGCGACAGGCGCGGGGTCGTTGCATCAGTGAGGAGTTCTGGCCTGCTTACTTGAGTTCGCGAAGGTCGCTGAGCGGGCCCTTCTGCGAGGCGAAGAAGGCGGCGAGGTCGGCCATGTTCTGCTCATCGAGGCCAGCGACAAAGCCCGCCATGATGGCGTTGTTGCGCTCGCCCGACTTGTAGGCCTTCAGGGAGTGCAGCAGATAGTCCTCGTACTGGCCGGCGAGATTCGGGTACTGCCCATCGCCGATGCCATTGCCGTCGGGGCCATGACAGGCCTGGCAGGTCTTGGCGAGTTCGCGCCCGGCTTCGACGTTGCCGCGGCGCGCATCGGCGGCGCTGGAGGCGAGGGTCAAGAGGGCGGCCAGCGCCGCGGTGGTCAGGATCTTCGGGCTCACTGGGCGTCACCCTTCTTGTAGCTGGAGAGGAAAGCCGCGATGTCGCTCAGCTCCTGGGTGCTGTAACCCTCGGCCTGGGCGCGCATGGTCGGGTGGGGGCGCTCGCCCTTCTGGTAGGCGTTCAGCGCAGCCACGAGGTATTCGTAATTCTGTCCGGCGATCTTCGGCACGTGGTAGTGCGGATACACGTTCTTGTAGCCCGGGATGCCATGACAGCCGGTGCAGGTGTAGGCCAGCAGCTTTCCGTTCTCGGGATCGCCTTCGGCAAACGCAGGCAGGGCGGCAGTCGCGAGGGCAAGACTTGCGACGATTCGCAGGATCGGCTTCATCGATGGGTTCCAGCGTCGGGGCGTTTTCGGTTTGCGCGCGCAGACCTGACTTCAGACAGGTTCACGGCGCGTTGGAAAGCGCAGGAGTATAGCGTCTGCCGCAATCATCGGGCCAGCGGCGGGCCGTTCCGACACCCGCCACGCGTGGTGCGGACCGTGCCCTCCTGCACGCGCGCTGCTGACGTCACAAACGTCAATCTCATGCCTCAGGCATCGCGTTCTTCCCGCGTGGCGCCGAGCGCCGCTTGGCGGCGAACTGGTGCTTGACAAGGGTGGTGTTGTAGATGACTATAACACCACTCACCCCCACTTCCTCCCCGGAAACCGCCATGCGCAGTTCAGCGATGCCTACCCCCAAGACTCCCACCGTCCTGCGGCTGACCGGTACCGCCTTGCTGGCGGCGGCGCTCCTGCTGGGCGCGGGCTGCGCCAATGACCAGGCGCCGGCTGACAAGGCCGAGTCCAGCGCCGAGTCCAAGAACGGCAAGGACGGAAAGCGCGAGGAGCAGGCCGTTGCCGTCGAGACTGCCATCGCTCAGCGGCAGTCCATCACCGCAAGCTACAGCGGCACCGCGCCGCTGGAAGCGCGCGGCGAAGCGCAGGTGGTGGCCAAGACGTCCGGGGTGCTGCTCAGCCTTCTGGCCGAGGAGGGCGATCGGGTCAAGGCCGGCCAGGTGCTGGCGCGCATCGATCCCGAACGCCCGCGCCTCGAACTGCAGCGCAACGAGGCCATGCTGCGCAAGCTGGAAGCGGAGTACCGCCGCGCCCAGGAGCTGTTCGAGCGCAAGCTGCTGGCCGCCGAGGCGCATGAGCGCCTGCGCTTCGATCTCGACACCCAGCGTGCGGCCTATGAGATGGCCAAGCTGGAGCTGTCCTACACTAATATCGTGGCGCCCTTCGATGGCGTGGTCGCCCAGCGCATGGCCAAGGAGGGCAACCTCATCCAGATCAACCAGGCCATGTTCAAGGTGGTCGACACCTCGCGGCTTGAGGCCGTGCTGAACGTGCCCGAGCGCGAACTCGCCACCCTGAAGGCCGGACAGACCGTTGCCCTGCGCGTCGATGCAGCGCCGGGCGTGGCCTTCGACGGTGCGATCGATCGCGTCAGCCCGGTGGTCGACGCGGCCAGCGGTACCTTTCGCGTGGTCGCGGCCTTCTCGGATGCCTCGGGCGTGCTGAAGCCCGGCATGTTCGGCCGCGTCGAGGTCGTCTACGACGAACGTGCGCAGGCGCTGACGGTGCCGCGTGAGGCCCTGATCGAGGGCGAGGGCGTGCCCGCCGTCTTCGTGGTGCGCGAGGGCCGCGCGGTGCGCACACCGATCGAGGTTGGACACTTGAGCGGCAGCCTCGCCGAAGTGCGTGGTGGCCTCACTGAAGGCGATCGCGTCGTCACCACCGGCAAGGTCACGCTGCGCGATGGTGCACTGCTGCAGTTGATCGGCGTACCCAGCGCGGCCGTCGAGGCCGACGCCATTGCCCAGGGCAAGCCCGCCGCCGGCACCGCCGGCTGATCCGTCCTGGGGGGACATCGATGAACATTGCCGAGATTGCCACCCGCCGTCGCGTGACGGTGGGCATGGTGACGATCACCTTCCTTTTGTTCGGTTTCATCGCGCTGCGTGACCTCAAGGTCAACCTGCTGCCGGACCTGAGCTATCCCACGCTGACGGTGCGCACCGAGTACACCGGTGCGGCTCCCACCGAGATCGAGAACCTGATCACCGAGCCGGTCGAAGAGGCCGTCGGCGTGGTCAAGAACCTGCGCCGCCTGCGCTCGGTTTCGCGCACCGGTCAGAGCGACGTGATCCTCGAGTTCGCCTGGGGCACGGACATGGACCGCGCGGGCATCGAGGTGCGCGACAAGCTCGAACTCCTGCGCCTGCCGCTGGAAGCGGAGAAGCCCGTGCTGCTGCGCTTCGATCCGTCCACCGAACCGATCATGCGGCTCGGCCTCGCCGGTCGCGCCGACAGCAGCGGCTTCGATGTCGCCGAGCTGAAGGACCTGCGCCGCTACGCCGATGAGACCCTGAAGAAGCGCCTGGAGCCGGTCGATGGCGTGGCCGCGGTCAAGGTCAGCGGTGGCCTTGAGGATGAGGTCCAGGTGCTGCTGGATCCGCAGAAGCTGGCGCGCCTGAACCTGACGCCGGCGCGCGTCATCGAGCGCCTGAAGCAGGAGAACATCAACATCTCCGGCGGCGCCATCGACGAGGGCAACCAGCGCTTCCTGGTGCGGACGGTCAACCAGTTCGCCAACGTCGAGCAGATGCAGGAGCTGCTGGTCGCTGTCGACCAGGGCGTGCCGGTGCGCCTGCGCGACGTCGCGTCCGTCGGCCAGGGCTTCAAGGAGCGCGAGGCGATCATCCGCATGGACGGCCGCGAAGCGGTCGAGCTCGCGGTCTACAAGGAAGGCGACGCCAACACCGTCGCGGCGGCAGCCGGCGTGCGCGAGCAGCTCGATCGCCTGCGCGAGAACCTGCCCGCGAATGCCAGCCTAATCACGGTCGACGACCAGTCGGTGTTCATCCAGAACTCGCTGGACGAAGTGAGCTCGGCCGCGCTGATGGGCGGCCTGCTGGCGGTGCTGATCATTTTCTTCTTCCTGCGCGACGGCTGGAGCACCTTCGTCATCGCGGTGTCGCTGCCGGTCTCGATCATCGCCACCTTCTTCTTCATGCAGCAGGTGGGCCTCAGCCTCAACGTGATGTCGCTGGGTGGGTTGGCGTTGGCCACCGGCATGGTGGTGGACGACTCGATCGTGGTGCTGGAATCGATCGCCAAGGCGCGAGAGCGTGGCCTCGGCGTGATCGAGGCGGCGATCGTGGGTGCGTCCGAAGTGCGGCTGGCCGTGGTCGCATCCACGCTGACCACCGTGGCCGTGTTCTTCCCGCTGGTGTTCGTCGAGGGGGTCGCCGGCCAGCTGTTCGGCGACCAGGCGCTGACGGTGAGTATCGCCATCGTGATCTCGACCGTGGTCGCAATGGCCCTGGTGCCGATGCTGGCCTCCCTGCGATCGCGGCCGCCCCTGGCCTATCCGGAAGACCAGAAAGACGTGGATGTCGAAAGCGGCCGCATCGCCCGCGCGCGCCTGTGGATCGCGCGCCAGATCCTGCGCGTGCTGCGCTTCGTCGGTCGCGTCGTCGGTGGAACCCTCTCCGCCATCGGTCGCGTGCTGCTCAAGCCCTACGACTGGCTGGAAGCCGCCTATCGGCGCGCGCTGCCGAAAGCGTTGGCTCGACCTGCGCCGATCCTGCTCGCTTCGACCGCCGCCTTCGTGTTTACCCTGGCCCTGGTGCCTGGACTGGGCATGGACCTGATCCCGCAGCTGGCCCAGGGTCGCTTCGAGATGACGGTCAAGCTGCCGCCCGGCACGCCGCTGGCCGAAAGCGATGCGGTGGTGCGCGAACTGCAGCGTCGCCATGCCGAGGATCCGCGCCTGCGCACCATCCACGGCGTCAGCGGCAGCGGCACCCGGCTCGATGCCAACCCCACCGAGTCGGGCGAGAACATCGGCAAGCTGCTGATCGTGCTGGCGGACGGCGCCGGTGACTCGGCGGAGGCCGAACTCACCGAGGTCCTCCGCGAAAGCGCCGAAGCCTGGCCACGCGCGGAAGTGAAGTTCTCGCGCCCGCAGCTGTTCTCCTTCGCCACCCCGCTGGAAATCGAGATCCGTGGCTATGACCTCGAACAATTGCGGAAGGCCGGCCAGGAGCTGGCGCGCCGTCTGCAGGCGGACGACCGCTACGCCGACGTCAAGTCGACGGTGGAGCAGGGCTTCCCCGAGATCCAGGTGCTGTTCGACGCCGAGCGCGCCGCGGCGCTGAACCTCACCACCCGGCAGATCGCCGATCAGGTGGTGCGCCAGGTGCGCGGCGAAGTCGCCACCCGCTACAGCTTCCGCAACCGCAAGATCGACGTGCTGGTGCGCGCCGAGGAGTCCGCGCGCGCGTCTGCCGCGGACATCGGCCAGCTGATCGTCAACCCCGAGAGCGATCGCCCGGTGCGGCTGTCGGCGGTCGCCGAGATCCTCAGCACCGAGGGCCCCAGCGAGATCCATCGCGTCGACCAGGAGCGCGTGGCCGTGGTCTCGGCCAACCTGCGCTATGGCGATCTCGGCACGGCCGTCGCCAACATCGAGCGCATGCTCGCGGAGGATCCGCTGGGCGCGGGGCTGGGCGTCAACATCGGCGGTCAGAACGAGGAGCTGCAGGCCTCGGTCAACTCGCTGATCTTCGCCCTGGTGCTGGCGATCTTCATGGTCTATCTGGTCATGGCCTCGCAGTTCGAGTCGCTGCTGCATCCCTTCGTCATCATGTTCACCATCCCGCTGGCCGCGGTCGGCGCCATCCTGGCGCTGAAGCTGGTCGGCAGCGGACTGTCGGTGGTGGTGTTCATCGGCCTGATCCTGCTGGCTGGCATCGTGGTCAAGAACGCGATCGTGCTGATCGACCGCGTCAACCAGCTGCGCGAGGAAGGCGTGCCCAAGCTCAAGGCGATCGTTGACGGCTCGCACGAGCGCCTGCGCCCGATCGTGATGACCACGCTGACCACGCTGTTCGGCTTCCTGCCGCTGGCGATCGGCGGTGGCGAGGGCGCCGAGGTGCGCGCGCCGATGGCGATCACGGTGATCGGCGGCCTGCTGGTGTCGACCCTGCTGACCCTGCTGGTGATTCCCGTGGTCTACAAGCTGCTGGATCGCAAGCCGGACGGCTTCTACTTCGAGCGCGGCGAGCGCGCGCGCGCCGCGGCGCGGGCCGAGATGGAAGCTCGGGCGGCGTTGGCGGAGTCGCAGCCGTGAGCATGGCGCGGGTCAGTCTGGCGCGGCCGGTGACGGCCACGATGTTCTTCGTGTCGATGGTGCTGATCGGCCTGATCGCCGGCTTTCGCCTGCCGCTGGAATTCCTGCCCGAGGTCGAGGCGCCCTTCCTCTACGTCGACCTGCCGTATCCCGGCTCCAGTCCGGCGGAGATCGAGGAGACCATCACCCGGCCTGCCGAAGAGGCGCTGGCCACGCTGCCCGGCATCAAGCGGATGTTCTCGCAGTCGCGCTCGGAAGGCGCGGGCGTGTTCATGGAGTTCCAGTGGGATCGCGACATCCAGATCGCGGCCTCCGAGGCGCGCGAGCGGCTGGATGCGATCCGTGACGAGCTGCCCTCGGACTTCCAGCGTTACCTGGTGCTGAAGTTCGGCACCGCCGATGAGCCGGTGCTGCGGATCCGCGTGTCCAGCGAGCTCGATCTGGCCAACCAGTACGACCTGATCGATCGTGAGGTCAAGCGGCGCCTGGAGCGCGTGCCCGGCGTCGCCCGCGTCGACATTTCCGGCATTGCGCCGCCCGAGGTCGAGATCCGCCTCGACAATGATCGCGTGACCGCGCACGGCGTCGACCTGGCCGGCCTCGCCCAGCGCCTGAGCGCCTCCAATTTTTCGGTCTCGGCCGGTCAGATCACCGAGATCGACCGCCGCCTGCGGGTCCAGCCCGTCGGTGAGCTGCGCTCGCTGGAGGAGCTGCGTCGCCTGCCCATCAACGCCAGCGGCCTGCGCCTTTCCGACATCGCCGAGGTCAGACTGGCGCCGGGCCGCATGGATTACGGTCGCCGCCTTGATGGCCGCCCGGCCGTGGGTATCGACGTCATGAAGGAGCGCTCGGCCAATCTGGTCGACGTCTCGCGCGGCGTGCTGGCTGAGGTCGAAGAGATCCGGGCCATGCCGGCGTTTTCCGACATCCAGCTGTTCGTGATGCACGACCAGGCCGAGGGTGTCACCAGTTCGTTGAGCGAGCTGGCCAATGCCGGCCTGCTCGGCACCGCGCTGTCGGTGCTGGTGCTGTACTTCTTCCTGCGCCACTGGCCCTCGACCCTGATGGTCGCGCTGTCGATCCCGATCTGCATCGTGATGACGCTGGGCTGCATGCACTTCCTCGGGCTGTCGCTGAACATCCTGTCGATGATGGGCCTCCTGCTCGGCATCGGCATGCTGGTCGACAACTCGGTCGTGGTGGTCGAGAGCATCTACCAGAAACGCGAGAAGTACCCGGACAACCCCTTCCGCTGCGCGCTGGAAGGCACCCGCGAAGTGCAGATCGCGATCACGGCCGGCACCCTGACCAGCATCATCGTGTTCCTGCCGAACATCTTCGGCGAGCGCAACTTCATCGCCATCTACCTGAGCCAGGTGGCCTTCACCATCACCATCTCGCTGCTGTGCTCGTGGCTGGTGGCGATCAGCCTGATCCCGATGATCAGCGCACGCATCCGCGCGCCGCGCCACCTGCAGGAGGCCGCCAGCCAGGCCAACCGCTTCCAGGATCGCTACGCCCGCGTGCTGGACTGGTCGCTGCGGCACCGCTGGAAGACTCTGCTGGCGATCGCTGCCGTGGTGGTCGTCAGCATCGTGCCCATGCGCGGCATGAAGACCGACATGTTCCCGCAGGGCGAACGCCGAGAGGCCCAGCTCACCTACCGTTGGAACGGCAGCTATCGGCTGGAGGATCTGTCGCTTGCGGTGAAGCAGGTCGAGGACTACCTCGAAGCCAATCGCGAGACTTTCGAGATCACCCAGATCTACAGCTGGTACAGCGAGCGTGGCTGGGCCGGCACGCGCATCGATTTCGCCGAGGACGGCGACACGCCGACGCCGCAGCTGATGGAGCGGATCACCGAAGGCTTGCCCAAGCTCGCCATGGGCGAGGTCACCTTCCAGCAGAACCAGGGCGGTGGTCCGGGCGGTGGCGACGGCATGCAGGTGGCCCTGATCGGCGACAGCTCGATGGTGCTGGAGGAGCTCTCGGAATCGATCGTGCCGGTGCTGAACGCGCAGGACTTCGTCCGCGACGCCTACGCCGACCTCGGCGCCAAGTCGCGCGAGATCCAGGTGCGCGTGGACCGCGAGCGCGCCCTGCAGTACGGCTTCTCGGCCCAGCAGGTGGCGCAGTACATCGGCATCGCCCTGCGCGGCACGCCGCTGCGCGAGTTCCGTGCCGACACCACTGAAGTCCCCGTGTGGATGCGCTTCGCCGAATCGGACGAGGCCAGCGTGGACGACCTGCGCGACTTCAAGCTGTCCAGTCCGATCGCTGGCCAGGTGCCGCTGCTGGCCATGGTCGAGGTGCAGGTGGTCGCCAGCCCGAGCACGATCAACCGGCAGAGCCGCCAGACCGCGCTGCCGATCCGCATCGCGCTGGCAGACGGCGTCACCATGGATGACGCGCGCAAGCAGATCGAACCCCTGATGGAGCAGTTCGACCTGCCGGCGGGCTACCGCTGGAGCTTCGGCACCAGCTTCGACCAGAACGACCAGGCTGGCGCGCAGATGGCCTTCAATACCCTGATCGCGCTGGTGATGGTCTACATCGTGATGGCGGCGGTGTTCGAGTCGATCAGCTTTCCGGCGGTGATCGTGACCACGATCTTTTTCTCCGCACTTGGCGTGTTCTGGCTGTTCTGGCTGACCGGCACGACCTTCTCGATCATGGCGGCGATCGGCATCCTGGTGCTGATGGGCGTGGTGGTGAACAACGGCATCGTCATGGTCGAGCACATCAACACGTTGCGGCGCAGCGGCATGGATCGCCACGAGGCGCTGGTGGCCGGCTGCCGCGACCGCCTGCGACCCATCCTGATGACCATGGGCACGACCATCCTGAGCATGCTTCCGCTCACCATCGGCGGCACCGAGATGGGCGGCGATGGCCCGCCCTACTACCCGATGGCGCGTGCCATCGTCGGCGGGCTGGTGTTCTCGACCCTGATTTCGCTGTTTGCCCTGCCGACCTTCTATGCCATGGTCGACCAGTGGCGACTGAACTCGCGGGCGCGCTGGAAAGCCGCCTGGGCACAGATCCAGCCAGCGGGCGCAGGCTGACGCACCGGGTCGACCCATGACCCGGTGCCGCGCGTCGAAAGGGCGGAGGCGCCCTGCTTTCGCGGGCTGCGTCGCAGTCCCTGCGCAGGCTGGGCCGGCGCCTTGCCCCGGCACGAAAGCTGCACGCTCCCGGTCTGTCGATCTGCCGGTCGGGTGCTCCGATGCGATGGCTGCTCCTGCTGTTGTGCTGTGCCTGCACCCTGATCGCCCGGGCCGACGGCGGGCTCAGGGGCAGGCCGCCGGTCCAGCAGCTGCTGCCCGGCGTCGCTGTCTACCCGCAGAACTTCGGGCTGCTTGAGCTCGACCAGGGTGGCCTTGCGGTCGCGAGCCGCGAGGGTGTCCTGCTGTTCGATGGCGAGCGCTGGAATCTGCAGCGCCTTCCCAATCGCGAGATGGTCCGCTCGCTGGCACCGGGCGCCGAGGGCTCGGTCTGGGTCGGTGGCTACAACAGCTTTGGCGTCCTGGAGCGCGCTCCGAACGGGGAATGGACCTACCGGGAGCTCAGCGGCGACAGTCTTGAGCCGGGTGAGCCGGCGCAGTTCGCGGACATCTGGAGCATCGTGGTCGCCCCCGAGGGCACCTACTTCCGCGCCCTGCGCGACGTGTTCTTCGTCTCCGCCGATGGTCTGCAGCGGCAGCGCTGGCGCCACGAGGGCCGATTCGGTGGCATGGCGCGCCTGCAGGGCGAGGTGATCCTGCAGTTTCGCGGCGAGGGCTTCCGGGTGCGTCGCGGTGACGCCTGGGAGCCCTTGAGCCACAGCACCGAGTTGACCCAGCTTGTACACACCCTGGTGCCGCTGGATGAGGGCACCCTGCTGGGCCTTGGTTCTGACGGACGATGGTGGGGGCTGGGGCTGGAGTCACTCCGTGAAATCGAGATGCCGGAGGGACTCCCGCCTTCTTCCGAGTTCCAGAAAGCCACCCGACTGCGCGACGGCCATCTGGTCCTGGCCTCGGGCGACGGCCAGCTCTGGATGCTGCCGCCGGACCGCCGCAGCTTTCTCAGCCTTCGCCTGGAGCAGGGATTCCTGAGCGGCCTGTGGCAGGCTCGCGATGGCAGCGTGCTGGCGTCGGGCGACACGCGAATTCATCGCGTGGTGTGGCCGCCGCGGTGGACAGCCCTCGACGAGACGCTGGGCTTGTCAGGCAACCTCCACCTTGCCCGCGAGCAGGACGGCGAGCTGCTGGCGTTCGGCAGCGCCGGCGCGCTTCGGGCGCAGGTCCGGGCGAACGCACCCAGCCTGTGGCAGAACGTTCCCGATCTGGCGCAAACCCTCTATGACCGCTTGCCGCTCGCACAGGGAGGCGAGGTGTATGCCGGCGGGCATCACCTGCTGCTGCGGCAGGGCGGCGTGCTGCGCACTCTGACCGATGAGCTGGTGTATCCGCGCGAACTGCGGCCCAGCGCCCGGCATGAGGGCGTGATCTGGGTGTTTACCGAGCACGGCCTGCGCCGCCTTGAAGTGCAACCGAGGCTCTCGCTGAGCGCGCCCCTGCAGCGCGCCGACGACCTGCGCGTGGCGTCGATGGTGGAGCCCTCTGCCGACGAACTCTGGCTGGGCACCGAGCGGAGCGGGCTCTGGCGTTACCGACTGGCTTCCGGCGGCAGCCTGCGCTCCGCCGAGCGGATGGGCGAGGCGCATGGCATCGAGTATGGCCCGATCGCGTATGCCCACGTCAGCGTGTGGAGGGACGGCGAGGTTCGCGCCAGTACCGCCAGGGGGCTATGGCGCTGGGACGGAGTGCGCGGCTTCGTCCGCGACGATGTGCATGGGCTCGCGCCCCTGCGTCGGCCCGAAGAACACCTGCGCCTTGCGCCCGACCTCCACGGCGAGGACTGGGCGTTCAGCCCGACCCGGGTTCTGCGGCGGTCGCCTGAAGGCTGGCGTGAACTCGATCTCGGTGGAATGTGCCGGGGCGCCATCGAGCAGGTCGGTGCCTTGGCCGACGGACGCCCCTTCGTGGTGTGCCACGGCGCCCTGCTGCTGCAGTCGGATGCGTCCATCGAGGCGCCGGTGTACACGCCCGAGGTGCGCCTGACTCGCGTGCTGCGGAGCCGCGGCAGTGCGGTGCCGGAGCCGCTGCCGCTCGCGATGCCGGCCGAGCTGGAGGAGCCCGCGCAGGGATTCAATATCGCCTTCGAGTTCGCGATCGCGGAGCTGGATCAGTCGACCAGCCCGCAGTACCGCTGGCGGCTGCTGGGGCTGCGCGAGACCTGGAGCCCCTGGGTGCGTTCGACCCGCGTCAACTACACGAAGCTGGATCCCGGCGTCTATCGCTTCGAGCTGGAGGCGCGCGATGCGCGTGGCCACATCAGCCGAGCGACACCCTGGTCCTTCACCCTCCTGCCGCCCTGGCACGAAACTGCTTGGGCGCGAGCGGCGTTTGCACTGCTGCTGGTGACGATGGCAGCGCTGTGGACGCGTGCCTATATCCGCACTCGCACGGCCCGAATCGAGGCCGAGCGCAGGCGCCTGTCGGCTCTCGTGGAGGCGCGCACGGCGGAGCTGGCCGAAGCCAACCGGCGGTTGGAGGACATCGCCAACCGCGATGGGTTGACCGGGCTGGCCAACCGTCGCCGGCAGGATGCCTACCTGCGCATGGCTTGGTTCCAGTGCCAGGAACGGCAGCGGCCGCTGAGCGTGCTGATCGTCGACGTCGACCACTTCAAACGCTACAACGACCAGCATGGGCACCCGGCTGGCGACGCACTGCTGCAGGGTCTGGCCGAGCTGCTGGCCAACAGCTTGCGGCGCAGCGAGGATCTGGTGGCCCGCTACGGCGGCGAGGAGTTCCTGCTGGTGCTGCCGGGGGCGCCAGCGGAACTGGCTTTCGAGCTTGCCGAGTCGCTCTGCCAGACCGTGCGCGCCTCACCGCTGGGCGTCACGGTGTCGATCGGTGCTGCCACCGTCGTTCCCACCGAGGAGGCGCGGCTGTCCGTGCTGATCGAGCGCGCCGATCAGGCGCTGTATCGCGCCAAGTCGGGAGGACGCGATCGCGCGGTGAGTGCGGCGGAGGAGGCGCAGACGCCTTTGGCTCAGGGCAATGCCGGGAGCGTGTGAGAACCATCCGCCGAACTCGGCCGCCTCTGGACGCCCGTGGCGGCAGCGCGCTACGCGAATGCTGCGGTCACTGGCTCGCCAAACGCCCTTGAGTTGGCCTACCGCACCTTGCGACGAACGTCCCCGGACGCCTTCGCAACGGCGTCCGGATTCTCACGCCCTCCGAGGCGTTCAGCATTGCGGCGCGCTGGTCAGAGCGGGCCCGCGGATCGCAGGCGAACCGGTTTGATCCAGCGCGACCGGGCCGAGCAGAGGCATCGCCGCGCAGCGGATGAATGCGTCGGGACCTTGGCCGGACGTGCCGGCCTCGGCCAAGGCCAGGATGGACTGGATCCGTGCAGCCCAAGGCTGCTTCCGGCGCCGCAGGAATCGGCCAGAAAGTCCCGCGCGCGGGCTCCCTCTGCAGCCAACTACAATGACGGTCTCGCTGGCGGGCGCTCCGCCTCACCACTCTGCAAGCTTGAAGGGAATTCCCATGTCGCTCGACCAGGATGCCGTGCGCGCGCGGCTCGCCCCTCTCATCGACGAGAACACCGGCCAGAGCCTCGCCGACAGCGTGCGTGCGGTTGGCGTCGACGGCGCCCGCGTGCTGGTCGAGCTGCAGCTCAGCTATCCCGCCGCCGGCTTCCACGCTGAGCTGGCGGAGCGCGTGCGCACCGCGCTGGAGGCCGACCCGCGCATCGAGCGCGCAACGGTCGATGTGTCCTCGCGCGTGCTGGCGCACAAGGTGCGCGAAGGCCTGAGCCCGCTGCCGGGCGTCAAGAACATCATCGCCGTGGCCTCGGGCAAGGGCGGGGTGGGCAAGTCGACCACCTCGGTCAATCTCGCGCTGGCGCTGATGGCAGAAGGCGCGCGCGTCGGCGTGCTCGATGCCGACATCTACGGGCCCAGCATCCCCCGCATGCTCGGGCTCAGCGGCAAGCCCGACAGCCCCGACGGCAAGAGCATCACGCCCAAGCGCGGGCACGGTCTGCAGGCGATGTCGATCGGCTTCCTGATCGAAGAAGACACGCCGATGATCTGGCGTGGGCCGATGGTCACCCAGGCGCTGCAGCAGCTGCTGAACGAGACCGCCTGGGACAACCTGGATTACCTGATCATCGACCTGCCGCCGGGGACCGGCGACATCCAGCTCACCCTGTGCCAGAAGGTGCCGGTGTCGGCGGCGATCATCGTCACCACCCCGCAGGACATCGCCCTGCTCGATGCGAAGAAGGCCCTGCAGATGTTCCGCAAAGTCGAGGTGCCGGTGCTCGGCATTGTCGAGAACATGGCTATCCACGTCTGCTCGAACTGCGGCCACGCCGAGCACATCTTCGGCGAGGGCGGCGGTGCGCGCATGGCCGCGCAGTACGAGGTGCCGCTGCTGGGCGCGCTGCCGCTCGACATCCGCATCCGTGAGCAGGCCGACGGCGGCGCGCCGACCGTGGCGGTGGACGCCGAATCCGATCTGTCGAAGCGCTACCGCGGGATCGCCCGTCACGCCGCCGGGCGGCTGTCCCTGCGCGCGAAGAACAAGGCCTTCGGGTTTCCGAATATCGTCATCAAGAGTGATTGATGGAGCTTGGGATTCGGGATTGGGCGTTCGGCGTCTCGCGCGGCAGTGCCGTGCAAGCGAGCCGCCTGCCTCCGGCCCGGCCCTCGCGCACAGCGCTCGGGCGTTCG
>NZ_CALART010000076.1 GCF_937888285.1 uncultured Aquimonas sp. | reverse complement strand
TCGGGATTCGGGATTCGGGATTCGGGATTCGGGATTCGGGATTCGGGAAGAGCGTGAACGAAGCGAGCGCAGCTGCAAGCGCGCATCGCCCTCGCGAGTGCATAGGGTGGGCCCTGGCCCACCATGGCCTGAACCTCACCGCAAACGCCCGCCGATCGCCAGGGTTTGATCAGCGAACCGAATGCCCCGCCTCGTCATCGCGGCCATACCGGGGCTCATCAACGCGAGCAGCGTGACCGGAGGCGAGCGTCGAGCTCCGGTGGGCCAGGGCCCACCCTATGGGCTCGTGCGGAACCTGCGCTCTCGCTGCAGTTCACCGGCGGCCTGTGCTGCGCCCACATGGATACAAGCGGAGCTGCATTTGCCGGCTAGCATGGGCGCTCTCCCCACTCGCAGCAGCCACCCGCCGATGATCCCCGATGCCGGCAGCCACTACCCCATCCTGGCCGCGATGCTGGCCCCCGCCCTGCTGATGGCGGCCACCGGCTCGCTGCTGATCTCGGCCAACAACCGGCTGGCGCGCGTGGTCGACCGCCTGCGCGCGCTGATCCAGACGCGCGGTGAATGCGGCAGCGAGGAACTGCGCGCCGCGGTGGACCGGCAGATCAGCCAGCACCGCCGCCGCAGCCACTACGTGCTGCGCGCCTGCGTGCTGCTGTACGTGGCGCTGGGTGCCTTCGTCGCCACCAGCCTTGCGCTTGCGGTGGACGCCTACACCGGCTTCGCCCTGGGCGAAGTGCCCGCCGGCTTCGCCCTGTTCGGCGTGGCCTCGCTGCTGGTGGCCAGCCTGGCCATGGGTCTGGAGGTCCATCTGGCAGTGAATGGCCTCAATGCCGAGCTGGAGCTCAGCCTGAAGCGCCAGGCGCAGGGCAAGGCCGTGCAGAAGGACGGATGACCGGGTCGGCAGGCCGATGCGCTAGCTAGCTGTCGGAATCGCCTGCCAGAGCCGCGCCATCCGCCGCAGAGACTCGTCA
Organism: uncultured Aquimonas sp.; assembly: GCF_937888285.1. Taxonomy (GTDB): domain Bacteria; phylum Pseudomonadota; class Gammaproteobacteria; order Xanthomonadales; family Xanthomonadaceae; genus Aquimonas. Next base: position 1,832 of record NZ_CALART010000076.1, on the reverse strand, counting down.
GATGAAGTGTCGATCAGCAAGTCCTCGATCGACACCCAGGCCAGCGCCAGCGACTCCCCGCTGACCGCGAAGACCTCATCGTTACCGGCGCGAACGACGTAGCGCACGTCGTAGTGCCAGTGGCCCGGCACCTCGCCGCGCTCGGGAATCCAGTGACGGTCGAGGTCGAAGACCTCGGGTTCGAGTGACAGCCCGCGCAGGCCCGATTCCTCTTCGGCCTCGCGCAGCGCGACCGCCGCCAGGTCGGCATCGCCATCCGCGTGCCCACCGAGCTGCAGCCAGCGCTGCAGCTTGCGGTGATGGGTCAGCAGCACGCGCTGGCCGTCCTGCGAGACCAGCCAGGCCGAGCCGGTGAAGTGGCCGGCCAGACGCGCTCGCGAGAAGGCCAGCGGATCGGCCAGCAGGTCGATGTACTCGGCGGCGAGCTCGGTCTGCGGAGGGCAGCGCTGCGCGTGTGCTGCGAACGCCGCGCGCAGCTGCGCGCGACGTTCGGGTGAATCGTGCGGGCTCGTCATCGCAGGCTTATGCGAACGGATCCTTGAGCACGATGTTGGCGTTGCGGTCCGGACCGGTCGAGACCATCGCCAGCGGACAGCCGACGAGCTCCTCCAGCGAGCGCAGGTAGGCGCGCGCCGCGGGCGGCAGCTTGTCCCATTCGGTGACACCGTGGGTCGATTCTGTCCAGCCCGGGAATTCCAGGTAGACCGGCTCGCACTCTTCCCAGCCGGCGGCATCCAGCGGCGCGTACTCGGTCTCCTTGCCACGGTAGCGATAGCCGATGCACATCTTCAGGCTGGGCAGGCCGTCCAGCACATCCAGCTTGGTCACGCACAGGCCGGTGATGCCGTTGATCGCCACCGCGCGCTTCAGCGCGACGATATCGATCCAGCCGCAGCGGCGCGGGCGGCCGGTGGTGGCGCCGAACTCCTGGCCGCGGCGACGGATCTCCTCGCCCAGTTCATCCTTCAGCTCGGTCGGGAACGGGCCGCCGCCGACGCGGGTGGCATAGGCCTTGGCGATGCCGAGCACATAGTCGATGGCGTCCGCGCCCACGCCGGTGCCGGCCAGCGCGCCACCCGTGGTGGTGTTGCTGGAGGTGACGTAGGGATAGGTGCCGTGGTCGATGTCGAGCAGCGAACCCTGCGCGCCTTCGAAGAGCACCTGCTTGCCCTGCTTGCGCAGCTCATGCAGCAGGCCGGCGACGTCTGCCTTCATCGGCTCGACGTACTCACCGAAGGCCAGGGCCTCGTCCAGGGTCTTCTGGTAGTCGACCGCTTCCACGCCCAAGTACTGGGTCAGCACGAAGTTGTGGTAATCGAGCACGTTGCGCAGCTTCTCGGCCAGCTCGCCCGGGTAGTGCAGGTCGGCCACGCGCACGCCGCGACGCGCGACCTTGTCCTCGTAGGCCGGGCCGATGCCGCGGCCGGTGGTGCCAATGGCCTTTCCGCCGGCCTTCTTCTCGCGGGCCTGATCGAGCGCGATGTGGTAGGGCATGATCAGCGGCGTCGCCGGGCTGATCTTCAGGCGCGAGCGCACGTCGATGCCCTCGGCTTCCAACTCGCCGATCTCCTTCTGCAGCGCCGCCGGCGACAGCACCACGCCGTTGCCGATCATGCACAGCACGCCCGGATGCAGGATGCCGGACGGAATCAGGTGCAGCACCGTTTTCTTGCCACCGATGACCAGCGTGTGGCCGGCATTGTGGCCGCCCTGGAAACGCACCACGCCACCGACGCGCTCGGTGAGGAGATCGACGATCTTGCCTTTGCCTTCGTCGCCCCACTGCGCCCCGAGAACTACAACCGACTGACCCATTTCAAGCACTCCACATT
>NZ_CALART010000075.1 GCF_937888285.1 uncultured Aquimonas sp. | reverse complement strand
GTGGAATCGCCGGACTGGCCCCGGTGGCGATGAGGCAGCGGTCGAAACTCACCTCACGCGTGCCGTCGGCAGCGGTCGCCACGGTCAACGTGCGCGGATCCTTGAACCGGGCGTCGCCCCGCAGCACGGTGATGGCCGGAGTGCTCGCCAAGATGCCTTCGTACTTGGCGTGGCGCAGTTCATCGACGCGCCCCTGCTGCTGCGCCAGCAAGCGCTCACGCAGAATCTTCGGCGAGGCGGCGGCAATGCCGCCATCGAAAGGGCTCTCGCGCCGCAGGTGAGCGACGTGGGCAGCGCGAATCATGATCTTGGACGGCACGCAGCCAACATTGACGCAAGTGCCGCCAAGGGTGCTGCGCTCGATCAGCGTCACACGCGCCCCCTGCTCGACGGCCTTCAACGCCGTCGCCATCGCCGCGCCGCCGCTGCCGATCACGGCCACGTGCAGCGCAGCCTCATCATCCTCGCGCTTTGCTTCGCCATCCAGCCGCCCTTGAGCTTTGTTCAGCAGGTCGCTGGGCTGCCCCGGCGCGTCGGCAAACTGCGCTCGGTAGCCAAGTCCGGATACCGCCGCGACCAGCGAGGTCAGGTCCGCGGCGGTACCCGCATTGGCCTCGATCTCGGCCTTGCGCTGTGGGTAGGACACGGAGGCCGAACGCACACCGGGCACCTTTTCCAACGCCTGCTTGACGTGCGCGGCGCACGACCCGCAGGTCATGCCGTCGATGTGCAGTGTGATCGCCTCGGTCATGAGCGCGCGCTCACTCCTTGAGGGTGGATGGGTAGCCGGCGTTCTCGGTGGCCTGGGTCAAGGCGGCCGGCGTAGTCTTGGCATCGTCGTAGGTCACCACCGCCTCCCTGGGCTCCCAGGTCACCTTGGCCTCGATGACGCCTTCGACCTTGGACAGCGCCATCTTGACCGTGATCGGACAGGTGGCGCAGGTCATGCTCGGTACCGACAGCGTGACGGTTTTGGTGGCGGCCGAGGCGGGAGCGCTCAGGGCAACGGCCAGAGCGAGCAGTGCGGCGAGCTTCTTCATGACGATCTCCGGTCAGTAGAACAGGGGCATGAGGTAGGGAAACACAACGGCGATCAGCACCAGAGTTGCGACGATCCAGAAGATGGCCCTATGCGTCGTCCGCACCTGGGGCACGGCGCAGGCGTCGCCCGGCGCGCAGGCGCGAGCCGTCCGGAAGATGCTGCGCCATGCGAAAAGCAACGCGATGAGCGCGCCGCCAATGAAGATCGGTCGGTACGGTTCCAGCGCGGTCAAGTTGCCGATCCAGGCACCAGAGAAGCCCAAGGTGATCAGCACCAGTGGGCCGAGGCAGCAGGTCGAGGCGAGGATCGCGGCGAGACCGCCGGCGGCCAGTGCGCCGCGGCCATTGCTGGGTTCTGCCATGGAGGATCTCCTTCCGGGACTTGGCGTGATGCGCTAAGGTTACTTCCGTAGTCAAGTACGGAGTCAAGCGCGATGGTCAACGAGCCGCAAATCCTGACCATCGGGGCCTTCGCCAAGGCCGCTGGAGTCAATGTGGAGACCATCCGGTTCTATCAGCGCAAGGGGCTATTACCAGAACCGGAGCGGCCCGTCGGCAGCATCCGTCGCTACGGACCGGCGGATGTAGCGCGGGTGCGCTTCGTGAAAACCGCCCAGCGGCTGGGGTTCAACTTGGACGAAGTCGGCCAGCTCCTGCAGCTGGAAGACGGCACTCACTGCAGCGAGGCCGCCGAGTTGGCTGCGCTCCGGCTGGCCGACGTGCGCGCCAAGCTGGGGGACTTGGCGCGAATCGAAACGGTGCTGTCACGGTTGGTCAACGAGTGCCATGCGCAGCGAGGCACTGTGTCGTGCCCGCTGATCGATTCTCTGCACGGGAGCTAGGCGCGTGGCTTAACCCGGTTTTCCGTTCCACTGCGCCTCAAACCCCAGTTCGAGCCGGGGGCAAGGTGACCTGCCACTGATTGTTTCCTTGCACCGACATGCGCCAGACAAAGCCCACACTGAAGGCTAAAAGCGCGTAAGCCTTGCGATACCAGAAACCTACCGAACGAGAGCTGTCAGACAAGAAGGGCTAGTGCGGTCTTCCCACACTAAAATCCGGATACCCCAATCTTTAAGCTTGGTACCACGTCCTCGCTGAAGAGCTAGTTCCATGACCTCCGCTCCCATCCACGCGGTCCTCGATCCACCGAAGCGCGTCGCCACCCGTTTGAGCCTGCCGATCGAGGGCATGACCTGTGCCTCGTGCGTCGGCCGCGTCGAGCGCGCGTTGAAAGCCATCCCTCACGTCCAGACAGCCGCGGTCAATCTCGCCACCGAACGTGCCGACCTCACCTTCATTGGCCTGGTCGATCCGCAGGCGGCGGTCCGCGCCATCGAGAGTGCCGGCTACACCGTGCGGGAAGAAACCACCGAGCTCGCGATCGAGGACATGACCTGTGCGTCGTGCGTGGGCCGGGTCGAGAAGGCGCTCGCTCAGATCCCGGGTGTGCTCGACGCCAACGTCAACCTGGCGACAGAGCGCGCGCGGGTGCGCCACCTTGCCGGGGTCGTTTCCACGGCCGACCTTGAAGCAGCGGTCGAACAGGCGGGTTACAAGTCCCGCCGCTTGTCCGCCGATACGGGGAGTGCAGGCGATCAGGACGCCGAGCGTCGTGACAGCGAGGCACGGGGGCTGCAGCGAGCCTTGATCATTGCCGCCGTCCTCACGTTGCCGGTCTTCATCCTCGAGATGGGCTCGCACCTGATTCCCGCCATGCATCATTGGGTGATGGGGGTCGTGGGTCAGCAGACGAGCTGGTATATCCAATTCGCGCTCGCCACCCTGGTGCTGTTCGGTCCGGGCCTGCGCTTCTTCCGCAAGGGCGTACCGGCGTTGCTGCGCGCTGCCCCCGACATGAACTCGCTCGTCGCGGTTGGTACGGCCGCGGCCTACGGCTATTCGGTCATCGCGACCTTCGTCCCCGACGTGCTGCCCCCGGGCACCGCCAACGTCTATTTCGAGGCCGCCGTGGTCATCGTGACCCTGATCCTGCTCGGACGCTCGCTGGAGGCGCGCGCCAAGGGGCGAACCTCGCAGGCGATCAAGCGCTTGGTCGGACTCCAGGCCAAGACTGCGCGCGTCGAGCGCAACGGCGATACGGTCGAGATTCCGCTCGATCAGGTGACGACCGGTGACGTCGTGCTGGTTCGTCCGGGCGAGAAGATTCCGGTCGACGGCGAGGTCGTCGAGGGCGCTTCTTATGTAGACGAAAGCATGATCACCGGCGAACCGGTCCCCGTATCGAAGGGGGGGGGTGCCGAGGTCGTCGGTGGCACGATCAACAAGACCGGCGCTTTCAGTTTCCGCGTCACCAGGATCGGCGCGAATACGGTGCTCGCGCAGATCATCCGCCTGGTCGAGGAAGCGCAGGGTTCCAAGCTGCCGATCCAGGCGCTGGTCGACAAGGTCACCATGTGGTTCGTCCCGGCAGTGATGGCAGGAGCCGCGCTGACCTTCCTGGTCTGGCTGGTCTTCGGTCCGGAGCCGGCGCTGACCTTCGCGCTCGTCAATGCGGTCGCGGTGCTCATCATCGCCTGTCCCTGCGCCATGGGGCTGGCCACGCCGACATCCATCATGGTCGGGACGGGCCGTGCGGCCGAGCTCGGCGTTCTCTTTCGCAAGGGCGAAGCCTTGCAGGCGCTGCGCGATGTAAGTGTCATCGCGCTCGACAAGACCGGCACGCTGACCAAGGGGCGCCCGGAGCTGACCGACCTCGTGCCTGCCGAAGGCTTCGAATACAACGAAATCCTGGCGCTTGTCGCGGCGGTCGAGACCCGCTCCGAGCACCCGATCGCCGAAGCGATCGTCGACGCCGCCAAGCAGCGGGACATCACGCTCGCACCCGTCGGGGGCTTCGAGGCCACGCCGGGTTTCGGCGTGTCGGCCAAGTTCGCCGGTCGCACCGTCGCCGTCGGCGCGGACCGGTTCATGACGCAGATCGGTATCGATGTGTCGGACTTCCTGCCTGTCGCCCAGCGTCTCGGCGACCAAGGCAAGAGTCCGCTCTATGCCGCGATCGACGGCCGGCTGGCGGCGGTGATCGCGGTGGCCGACCCGATCAGGGAGACCACGCCCGAGGCGATCAAGGCGTTGCATGCGCTGGGACTCAAGGTCGCGATGATCACCGGCGACAATGCGGCGACGGCCGCGGCGATCGCCAGGCAGCTCGGCATCGATGAAGTCGCGGCCGAGGTCTTGCCCGACGGCAAGGTCGCGGCGCTGAAGAAGTTCCGGACCAATGGCGCGCGGGTCGCCTTCGTGGGCGACGGCATCAACGACGCGCCGGCGCTGGCCGAAGCGGACGTCGGGCTCGCCATCGGCACGGGAACCGATGTGGCGATCGAGGCCGCCGACGTGGTGCTGATGTCGGGCGACCTGCGCGGCGTGACGAATGCCATCGCGCTCAGCCGAGCGACGATCCGCAACATCAAGCAGAACCTGTTCTGGGCTTTTGCCTATAACGCCCTGCTGATCCCGGTCGCGGCGGGTGCGCTTTACCCGGTGAACGGCATGTTGCTTTCGCCGATCTTCGCTGCGGCCGCGATGGCCCTCTCCAGTGTCTTCGTGCTCGGCAACGCGCTCCGGCTCAAGCGCTTCCAGGCTCCCATAACGATCGAAACCCGTACGGGGATGCCCCAGAGCGGGGCGGCATTGCCCAATCCGCGCCAGGCAAATCGAACATTGATCCCAAGACACGGTGCCGCCTGACTGAACACCAAGACAGGATCGATGTGGCGGACGCCGGCCTAGCGTGTCGAACCAAGCATCCTTGGGTGACCAGGAAAAGAGAATGATGAATATCGGTGAAGCAGCCAAGTTTTCAGGCGTGTCGGCGAAGATGATCCGCTACTACGAACAGATCGGCTTGATCCCCAAAGCTGCGCGCTCTGAGGCCGGCTACCGACACTACAGCACGCCTGACGCTTATAGCCTTCGCTTTATCCGTCGCGCACGAGACCTTGGCTTCTCTGTCGAACAGATCGCAGAACTGCTGGTCTTGTGGCGCGACCGTGAGCGCGCAAGCGCCGACGTCAAGGCGATGGCGCTTTCCCATGCCGCCGGACTGAAGACGAGAATCGCCGAGCTGCAGGCAATGGTGCAAACGCTCGAGCATCTGGCCGACCACTGCCACGGGGATGACCGACCGGAATGCCCGATCCTTGCGGATCTGGCCGAGCCAACAGCGGCGGAGTCGCGTTCGCAGGGTCCACATAGGACGCCTCGGTTTGGGGCCGACACGCCCGCCTCCTCGCGTAACCGCGGCGTCAGATGACTCATTCGTGGTCGGACGTGCATTCGCAAGAGTTCTCGGCGCCGTTGTCGGCCAGCCGTGAGCAGCTTGCAAACATTCTGCTGATAGCCGATTGACCTTGCCACGCTGTCAAACCCCATATTGATCCGACACCACAGTCGATCAGGAGATCAAGATGCTTCGTTTCCACATTCCAAACATGACATGCGGCGGCTGCGCCAAGTCCGTCAAGAAGGCACTGCTCAGTGTGGACCCCCAAGCCCGCATCGAAACCGACCCACCGACGCGTCAGGTGAGGGTCGATAGCGACATGGACGGGGCGCGTTCCTCTCAGCGCTCAGTGAGGCTGGGTACCCGGACGAGCGATCAGCCTGAAGCTGGTTCCGGCCGCCGCCGGCGCGCTCTACTCGCGCTCGGGGATCCCGCTGAGCCCGATGGTTGCGGCGCTCGCCATGAGACTGAGCTAGGTGTCGGTTGTGGCCCGCGCGCTTCGCCTGGCCGGGTCGGCTCCGGTTTCGGCGACACCGAAAGCGGCCTACCGGTCCAGTCACCCGATCTGCCCGGGGGATTGATCTGGATCAGTTGCATCTGACCGAGCAAAAGGTAACCTCAAGCCATGATCCGCCGTCGTCACCGTAGCTGGTTGCAGCGCGCCGCCCTCCTCGCGATGGCGGCGCTGCTCTGGTCCCAGTTCGCGCTGGCCGGTCATGGCGGTTGCCTGGATCTCCCGGGAGCGACCACCGCAGACGCGGCTGACGCTTACGCCCAACACGACCCCAACCACGGCTGTGACGCCGATCTTCCCTCAGCGGACACGGCGCTGTGTGCCGCACATTGCAGCGAAGGGGGCATTTCGGCTGACAGCAGTCGCATCCCCCCGGTGCCACCGCTTATTGTCGGTGCGTGGCTCTCCTGGTTCGCGGTCGCTCAGACCGCAGACGCCGGTCCCGGGGTTTCGTCTGCATGGGTGGATGCACCACCCAGGCCCGCCTGGCACCGCCCCACCGTCCATCCAGCGGCTCTCCTGCTGATCTGATGCCCGAACGCTGACTGCTCCGCACGCCTCTGTGCGGCGCAGTGCTGTGCGTTCGTGCCGTGCGCGTCACGGCATGTGTTCTGCCTCGTCCGAGCGACCTGCGTCGCGTCGGCCCAAGGACACTGATATGGCATCCCTGTTCGACCCGATGCAGGCCAGGCGCCTGCACCCTTGCCCGCTGTTCCGCCGTCGGCCACTGCTCCGGCACCTGCTTGCCTGCGTGTTCGCCGGCGGCTTGTGGACGCTGGCGCTGCCCGCGACCGCCGCCGAACCCATCCCGGGGCACAGCCTCGAGTCGATCCGCACCTGGGTTCTGGAACACAACCCCGAGCTGCGGGCCATGGACTTCGAAACCCAGGCCGCCGAAGCGAGGATCCTTCCCGCAGGTGCCCTGCCCGATCCGATGGCCTCGGTTGGATTCCGCGGCCTCGATCCGGACAAGCCCTGGCGCACCGCCGGTGCCGAGCGCGAGGTGAACTACGCGCTGCGCCAGCGCTTCCCGCTCTGGGGCAAGCGTGGTCTGGCGCGGACCGCGGCCAGCCAGGACGCGGTCGCGGTCGGGCTTGACCGCATCACCGCGGCGCGCGACCTGCTGGCAGAGGCTGAAGCGGCGTACGTGCGCTACTGGCATGCCGATCAGGCCGTGGCCGTGCTCGACCGCCGCATCGCCCTGCTCCGGCAGGTCGAGGAAATAGCCGGCGTGCGCTACGCCCTGGGTCGCGCGGCGCAGCAGGATGCCATCCGCGCCCAGGTCGAGCAGACCAGCCTACAGCGCGAGCGGATCGAACGCCTCGCGACCAAGCAGGAGGCGGCCGCCACCTTGAACGCGGTGCTGGGGCGCCGGTCCGATGCACCGCTGGCGACTCCCGGCGAGGCGCCGCGCCTCGCCGTCCACAGCGCCTCGCTTGCCGAGGCACTGGATGACGCCGATGCGCATCCCGCGGTGCGCTCGCAGCAGGCCCGCGCCGAGGCGGCGCGCACGAACGTGGTGCTGCAGCGTCGCAACCGCTTTCCGGACATCACCCTGGGCGTGGGTGCGATGCAGCTCGGCAACGGCCTCGAAAGCACCGAGCTGATGCTCGAGGTCGAGATCCCGTTCCAGCAGCGCGCCCGCCGCGAACGCGAGCGCGAGTCGCGCCTGCTCGAAGACGCGGCGCTGGCCCGCAGAGATGCCACGTTGCGGGCCGTCGAGGAAAGCGGCGCCTCCGCCTGGTCGCAGTGGACCAGCGCACGCGAGCGCCGCGCGCTGATCGAGAACACGCTGCTGCCGCAGGCCGACGCCACCTGGCAGTCCGCGCTGGCCAGCTACCAGGTCGGCGAAGTCGACTTCGGGACGCTGCTGGAAGCACTCAATGAATGGCAGGGCGCCGACCTCGCACGGGTCGATGCACTGCGTGACGAACTGTTGGGCGCCGCCGCCGTGCGCGCCATCGAAGGAGAGATCCGATGACCCGTGTCCAGACCCTGTCGCTCGCCATCGGCGTCGCACTCGCCGCACTCGCCGTCGGCTGGATGGCGGGCCGCGCCACGAACGATTCGCCCACCGCAGCCACGTCCGCCGAGGCAGCGGCCGCGGAACGCAAGGTGCTCTATTACCGCAATCCGATGGGCCTGGCGGACACGTCGCCGGTGCCGAAGAAGGATTCGATGGGCATGGACTACGTCCCGGTCTATGCCGACGACGCCCCGCCGGCGGCGCCGGGTACGGTGGTGCTGCCCCCGGACAAGGTGCAGGCGCTGGGCGTGCGCACCGAGGCGGTCAAGCGAGGAGCCATGTCCGCCACCGTGCGCACCAGCGGCACGGTCGAGGTCGACGAGACCCGGCAGTACGCGATCGCGCCCCGCTTTGAAGGCTGGGTGGAGCGGCTGTACGCGAACCAGACCGGCATGCGCGTCCGCGCCGGGCAGCCGCTGCTCTCCGTCTACAGCCCACAGTTGGCGGCGGCGCAGCAGGAATACCGGCTGGCCGACGAGACCGCCCGCAGGTTGGCCGGGTCCGATCCCGCGAGCGCGGCATCGATGACCCGCCTGCGCGATGCCGCACGCACCCGCCTGCGCAACTGGGAAATCAGCGACGCGCAACTCGGCAAGACGGGGCTGGTGCTCACCGCGCCCGCGGACGGGGTCGTGATCGAGAAGCCGGTGGTCCAGGGCGCACGCTTCGAGCCCGGCGAAACCATCCTGCGCCTGGCGGACCTGTCGACGGTGTGGGTGATCGCCAAGGTCCCGGCGGCGCAGGCCGCGGGCATCCAGCCCGGCCAGCCCGCCCGCTTCGAAACCGTGGCCCTGCCGGGCCAGGTGGCCGAGGGCGAGGTCACCTTCGTGCAGCCCGTCATCGATGCGATGACGCGCACCGTGGACGTGCGCATCGCCCTGCCCAACCCTACTGGCGACCTGCGTCCCGGGCTGTATGGGACGGTGGTGCTGGAGGAGCCGGGGGCTGGACCGGTCCTGACCGTTCCGCGTTCGGCCGTGCTCGACAGCGGCACGCGCCAGGTGGTGCTGGTCGAGACCGGCCCCGGCCGGTTCGCACCGCGCGACGTCACCCTGGGTCGCCGTGGCGGCGATCGCATCGAAGTGCTCGACGGGATCGCCGAAGGCGAACAGGTCGTGGTCTCCGCCAACTTCCTGATCGACGCCGAAAGCAACCTGCAGTCGGCACTCCAGGGGCTTGAGGGTCATGCAGGACACGGCGCGCCTTCGGGCACCACTGAGGATCCACACGCCGGGCACGGTGAGGACGCCGTCGATCCGCACGCAGGTCATGTTGACGAGGTCGCTGATCCCCACGCAGGCCATGCCATACCGGCGACATCGGGAGATCCACCGGCTGCCGCCAGCGATCCTGGCGCGTCCGACGGCCATGACAGCCATGGCGACCATGGAACGATGAACGACCACGGCACACCTGCTCCCGCCACCAGCCACGAGGGGCACTGACATGCTTGGCCGTCTCGTTGAATGGTCGGTGCGCAACGTCTTCCTGGTGCTGCTGATGGCGCTGGCGATTGTCGCCGGTGGCATCTACGCACTGATGAACACGCCGCTGGACGCACAACCGGATCTGTCGGACGTGCAGGTGATCGTGTTCACGGAGTACCCGGGGCAGGCGCCCCAGGTGGTCGAGGACCAGGTCACCTATCCGCTGACCAGCGCCCTGCTCGCGACGCCGAAGTCGAAGGACGTCCGCGGCTTCTCGTTCTTCGGCGCCTCCTTCATCTACGTCATCTTCGAAGAAGGCACGGACCTGTACTGGGCGCGCTCGCGCGTGCTCGAGAACCTCAACGTCGCGTCGAAAAACCTGCCGGCTGGCGTGGCACCGGCACTGGGACCCGACGCGTCCGGCGTGGGCTGGGTCTACCAGTACGTGCTGCAGAGCGACCGCCACTCGCTGGACGAGCTGCGCGCGATGCAGGACTGGTACCTGCGTTACCAGCTCACCACCGCGCCCGGCGTGGCCGAGGTCGCCAGCGTCGGCGGCTTCGTGCGCCAGTACTCGATCACCGTCGATCCGGTCCGGCTGCGCGAGTTCGACATCCCGATTTCACGCGTGTCCGAGGTGATCGCCGAGAGCAACCGCGACGTCGGCGGCCGCGTGATCGAGATGGCCGAGACCGAGTACATGGTGCGGGGCCGCGGCTACCTGCGCGGTATCGAGGATATCGAGAGCCTGGTTCTGCGCGCCGAAGGGGGCGCACCGGTGCTGATCGGCGACGTCGCCCGGGTCGAACTGGTACCCGATGAGCGCCGTGGCATCGCCGACCTGGACGGCGAAGGCGACGTTGTGGGCGGGATCGCCATTGCGCGCTTCGGCGAAAACGCCCTGGCCGTGATCGGGGGGGTGAAGGAAAAGATCGCCCAGCTTGCGAGTGGACTCCCCGAGGGCGTCAGCGTCCAGGCGGTCTACGACCGCTCCGATCTCATCGTGCGCGCGATCAAGACGCTACGCACGACGCTGCTCGAGGAGAGCCTGATCGTCGCACTGGTGTGCCTGGTATTCCTGTTCCATGCGCGCAGCGCGCTGGTCGCGATCGTCATGCTGCCCGTCGGCGTGCTGATCGCGGTGATCGCGATGCGCATGCTGGGCATGAACTCCAACATCATGAGCCTGGGCGGCATCGCGATCTCGATTGGCGTGATGGTCGACGCGGCGATCGTGATGATCGAGAACGCGCACAAGCACATCGAGCGCTCCGACGGCTCCCGCAGCCGGACCCAGCTGATCATCGATGCCTGTCGCGAGGTCGGGCCGGCGCTGTTCTTCAGCCTGATGATCATCACCGTCTCGTTCCTGCCCGTGTTCGGCCTGGAGGCTCAGGAAGGTCGCCTGTTCAAGCCGCTGGCCTTCACCAAGACCTTCGCGATGGCCGGTGGCGCGCTGTTGTCGATCACGCTGGTACCGGTACTCATGCTGCTGTTCGTGCGCGGCAAGATCGTGCCCGAGCACAAGAATCCGGTGAACCGGTTCCTGGTTGCGGCCTATCGGCCGGTGATCAACGTCGTTCTGCGGCATCGCATGGCCACAATCATGTTTGCGTTGGTCGCCCTGTTTGCAAGCCTGTGGCCTGCATCGCGCCTGGGCAGCGAGTTCATGCCAACCCTCAACGAAGGCACGCTGCTGTACATGCCCGCGTCGCTTCCGGGCATGTCGGTGACCAAGGCATCGGAGCTGCTGCAGCAGCAGGACCGGATCATCAAGGGCTTCCCGGAAGTGGAGTCGGTGTTCGGCAAGGCGGGCCGTGCCCTGACGGCCACCGATCCCGCACCGCTGGAGATGTTCGAGACCGTCATCAACCTCAAGCCCGAGGACGAATGGCGGGACGGCATGACCACCGACAAGCTCATCGCCGAGATGGACGCGGCGCTGAAGTTCCCGGGCGTCGCCAACTCCTGGACGATGCCGATCAAGGCGCGCACCGACATGCTGGCCACCGGCATCCGCACGCCCGTGGGCATCAAACTCTTCGGCACGGACCTTGAGCAACTCGACGCGCTGGCCACCGAGATCGAAGCCGTGGTGCGCGAAGTGCCGGGCACGACCAGCGCGTTCGCCGAACGCCTGACCGGCGCCTACTACCTCGACATCACCCCCGACCTTGGCAGCCTGGCCCAGTACGGCGTCACCCTGGGCGAGGTGCAGAACGTGGTGGCCGCCGCGCTGGGCGGCGAGATGGTCTCCACCATCCTCCAGGGACGCGAGCGCTTCAGCGCGATCGTGCGCTATCCGCGCGAACTGCGCGACGATCCGCACCGGATCGGCACCCAGGTGCTGGTCCCGGTGCCCGGCGGCGCCCAGGTGCCATTGGGTGAGCTGGCGCAGATCGAAGTTAAGAAGGGGGCGCCGAGCATCCGCACTGAGAACGCGATGCTGGCCGCCTACATCTACGTCGATACGCGCGAAAGCGACTTGGGCCGCTACGTGAAGGCGGCGCAGGATGCGGTCGCCGAGCGGGTGCAGTTCCCGCCGGGCTACTACGTCTCCTGGAGCGGGCAGTACGAATACATGCAGCGTGCCGCCGAGAAGATGCGCGTCGTCATCCCGGTGACCCTGGCGCTGATCTTCCTGCTGCTGTACCTCAACTTCCGCCGCGTCACCGAGTCGCTGATCGTGATGCTGTCGGTGCCTTTCGCACTGGTCGGCGGCGTGTGGTTGATGTGGCTGCTCGACTACAACACCAGCGTCGCGGTAATCGTCGGCTTCATCGCGCTGGCCGGCGTCGCCGCGGAAACCGGCGTGGTGATGCTGATCTACCTCGACCACGCGCTGGAGGCGCGCGCCGCGCAGAGGCAGGCCGAAGGCCGCTCGCTGGATGCTGGCGACCTGCGCGAAGCGATCATCGAAGGCGCGGTCGACCGTGTACGTCCGAAGATGATGACCGTGGTGGCGATCATGGCTGGCCTGCTGCCGATCATGTGGAGCAGCGGCACCGGCTCCGAGGTCATGCGTCGTATCGCCGCGCCGATGGTGGGCGGCATGGTGTCGTCCACGGTGCTGACCCTGGTCGTGATCCCGGCGCTGTACTCGCTGATCAAGCAGCGGCAACTGGCCAGGAAGCCGCCGGCACCCACTGCGCTGCCCGTGGAGATGCGGTGATGCGGCCGTTCAACGCATGCACGGACGGATCGTCCGCGCACGCGCGGACGTGGACTTGCGCCCGTTGGCGACAGTCTCGGGCGTTTGTGACTGCGACCACGCTCATGCAGGTTGACCTGTGTGCGAGACACAGGTCTAGCCTGACCTACACCCTGCCGGGAGTGCGCCAATGACGGTCACCGACAAAGCAGTACCGCCGCTGATGACGGTCCGCCAGCTGGCCCGACAGGGCGACGTCACGGTGCATGTGGTGCGCAACTATCTGCGGCGCGGCCTGCTGCAGGCGGCGAGGCACACCGAGAGTGGCTACCAACTGTTCTCGGCTTCGGAGCTCCAGCGCCTGCGCTTCATTCGCACCGCCCAACAGCTCGGCTTCACGCTGGCGGAGATCGAGGAGATCATCCGCCACAGCCTGCTGCGACATAGTCCCTGCCCGTTTGTGCGGGACATCATCCGACGCCGACTCGACGACACCCGCCAGCAACTGGACAACCTGCTCGCCATGCACGCGCGGATGGAACATGCCGTCCACGCCTGGTCTTCGCTGCCGGATTCCATCCCGACTGGCGACGATGTCTGCGCATTGATCGAATCCGTTGCCGCCGCTGAGGGCGGCGGATTCGTCAGGTCCACCCCGGGGCGACTCCTTGGACGCCGCCCCACTCAGGAGAACTTGCCATGACTGTTCTTGGTCCTGCCACCTCAGGGTCCCGACGTTGGGTCTTCTGGATCTTCCTGGCGCTGGCCCTGTTCTATCTCGGCGTCGAGCACCGCGCCCACCTTGCGGGGACGCTCCGCTGGCTGCCGCTGGCCATCTTGCTGCTGTGTCCCTTGATGCATGTGTTCATGCACAAAGGGCATGGCGGTCATGGAGGCGACGGAAGTCATGGGCGCGACGGCAATGCCGACGACCCACCCCATGGCCAGCATGAGAGCCGTAGCAAGCGGGCACTGAACGACGAAACGTCCGACACCTCGAACGGAGGGCACTGACATGCAGGCACCCGACTCCGGCTACGGTCTTTGGCTCCTCGCCGCCATCAACGCCGCGTTCTTCATCTTCTTCGCCTGGAGCTTCTACAAACCGCTGACCCGTTGGGACTGGCGTGGGTTCGGTATGTTCTCCGCCTTCGTCGTGGCCCTGTTCGCGGAAATGTATGGCTTCCCGCTGACGCTGTACGTCTTGGGCGGGTGGCTCAGCGCCAACTATCCGCAGGTCAACTGGCTCAGCCACGACGCCGGCCATCTGCTGGAGATGTGGTTCGGCTGGCGCGCCAATCCGCATTTCGGTCCATTCCACCTGGCGAGTTTCATCCTGATCGGCGGCGGGTTCTGGCTCCTGTCGGCAGCCTGGCCCGTGCTGTATCGGGCACAGCGTGAGGGTCGGCTTGCCCGGGAGGGCGTGTATGCACGCATGCGTCACCCGCAGTACGTCGCCTTCGTACTCGTACTGACTGGTTTCCTCCTGCAGTGGCCCACGCTGCTCACGTTCGCCAGCTATCCGGTGCTGGTGTGGGCCTATGCCCGCCTCGCGCGTCGTGAGGAGAGAGATTGCCTGAGCCGCTTCGGCGAGGACTACGTGAGCTACATGCAGGAGGTGCCGGCCTTCATACCGCGACGCCGGCGCGGTCCTGTCCGATCGGCGGGGGAAGTCCGATGAAGGCCGACCGTCGTGTTCCATCCGTTTGTGCTCTCGCAGTCTCGCTGTTTCGCCTCACATCCATTCAAGGAGTCCACACAATGAACAACGTCACACATGCCGCCTGTTTTGCTGGCCCACGCACCAATCCCAATCGCTGGTTCGCCGCGCTGGCGCTGGCGGGCGCCTTTGCCTTCTCCTTCGCACTGCCGGGGGCTGCTTCCGCGAGCGAAGGCGGGTTCCGCCACAACGTGTTGATGCGCGGCCAGGTTCTGGAGACGCAGGACGACACACTGGTGGTCTGCGTCGGCAAGGCCGACGGAGCCCAGGTCGACCAGGTGCTGGATGTGATCCGGCACAAGCGCCGTAACCGCGGTCCCCGGGGTATCGGGCCGCGCTTTCGCCGGGAAGCCGTCGGTCAGGTGCGCATCACCGGGCTGTTCGACGACCACTACGCAGAGGCTGAAGTGATCTCCGGAAAGCCCAAGGTCAATGACATCGTCGAGCTGATTCGACCGTGAGCAAGCCACGCGTCCGGCGCGATCTGCGTCGGACGTGTGCCCGCTGTCCCCCATCACTTCCTGCCAGAACCGGAGCTCATCATGACCTCGACTTCCCGCCCGACGCTGCAGTTCCTCGGTGCCGCCGGTACCGTCACCGGATCGCGCTACCTGGTCGAGGCCAATGGCCAGCGCGTGCTGGTCGACTGCGGTCTCTTCCAGGGCTACAAGCAGCTGCGCGACCGCAATCGGGCACCGTTCCCAGTCGATCCGGCGTCCATCGACGCGGTGGTCCTGACCCACGCCCATCTGGATCATTCGGGCTACCTGCCCGCGCTGGTCAAACAGGGATTCCGCGGCTGGATCCACTGCACCCACGCCAGCGTGTCCCTGTGTGGCCTGCTGCTTCCCGACAGCGGGCACCTGCTTGAAGAAGAGGCGAAATACGCAGCCCGCAAGGGGTACTCCAAGCACAAGGAACCTCGACCGCTTTACACCGAGGAGGACGCCCGCCGCAGCCTGAAGCAGCTCAAGGGGCATGACTACGAGCGCGACATCGAGGTCGCGTCGGGCTTCAAGGTCCGCTTCCATCCCGCCGGCCACATCCTGGGCGCCGCACACCTCAGCTTGGACGTCCAGGGCCAGCGTCTGCACTTCAGTGGCGATCTGGGGCGTCAGCAGGAATCGCTGATGAATCCGCCCACGCCGCTGCCCGCCTGTGACGTGCTGGTCTGCGAGTCCACGTATGGCGACCGCGAACACATTCCCATCGACCAGGAAGCGGAACTGGCGCCCATCATCCGCCGCGTGGCCGCACGCGGTGGCGTGATCGTCATCCCCGCCTTCGCCATCGGGCGCGCCCAAGCGCTCATGCTGCATATCGCCCGGCTGCTTGAACGCAACGACATCCCTCGCGTGCCGGTCTTTCTCAACAGCCCGATGGCGATCAACGCCACCCGGCACTACCACGCCCACCATGCCGAGCACCACGTGTCCGAAGAGGACTGCCAGCGGATGTTCGACGTGGCCACCTTCGTCAACACGGTGGAAGAGTCGAAGGCGCTCAACCGCCAGCGCGGGCCGATGATCATCATCTCCGCCAGCGGGATGGCGACCGGGGGGCGCGTGCTGCACCACATCGAGGCCTTTGGCCCCGATGACCGCAACGCGATCCTGCTCGCGGGCTACCAGGCCGGCGGAACACGCGGTGCCGCGCTAGCGGCAGGAAAGCGCACCTTGCGCATGTTCGGTCGCGAGGTGCCTATCCGCGCCGAGGTGGTGCAGCTGCAAGGCTTCTCCGGCCACGCCGACGCCGGGGAGTTGCTGGACTGGATGCGTACCGCACCGTCCGCGCCGCACGTCGTCTATCTCACCCACGGCGAGCCCGATGCAGCCGACACGTTGCGCGGGCGCGTGCAGCGCGAGCTGGGCTGGCGCGTGCGCGTTCCGGAGCACCTGGAGCGCGTCGGACTGGAGGATGCGCGATGAGCGAGCTGGCGGCTGGTCACACTCTGCTGCGCGTCACCCGTGCCGGCATCGACACCTACCAGCAGCCTGTGGTGTACATGCACCGGGACTGTGAAGTCTGCCGCTCGGAAGGCTTCGCCGCGATGACGCGCGTGAGACTTGACGTGGGTTCGCGCACGCTGGTGGCGACGCTAAACGTGGTCGTGGACGATCGGCTCGGCCTCGACGAGGTGGCTCTGTCGGAGGCCGCGTGGACGCTGCTCGATCCCATGCTCGATGTCCTGGCCCGGGTCCGGCACGCGGAGCGCGCGGCGTCGGCAGGTGCGCTCCGCGCCAAGGTGTTTGGGGCACGGCTGGACGACGCGCAGTACCTCGCCCTGGTGCAGGACGTGATGGAAAGTAGGTTGTCGGACCTGGAACTTGCCGCTTTCGTCACGGCCAGTGCGGGTGACCGCCTGGACCATGCGGAGACGACCGCGCTGACGCGGGCCATGATCACCGTTGGCCAGCGCCTGGACTGGGGCGATGGGCCGGTGCTGGACAAGCACTGCGTCGGCGGCCTGCCGGGCAATCGCACCACCCCGATTGTGGTGGCCATCGTGGCCGCGCTCGGCTACCGCATCCCGAAGACGTCCTCGCGCGCCATCACATCGCCCGCGGGCACCGCCGACACGATGGAAGTCATGGCGCCGGTGGCGCTCGACCTGCCTGCGATGCGGCGGGTGGTGGAGCGCGAGGGCGGCTGCATCGTCTGGGGCGGCAACGTGCGCCTGAGCCCGGCCGACGACATCCTGATCCGGGTCCAGCGGCCGCTGGACTTCGACAGCGACGGCCAGCTGGTGGCCAGCGTGCTGTCGAAGAAGATCGCCGCGGGCTCGACCCATGTCCTGATCGACATGCCGGTGGGTCCGACCGCAAAGGTGCGCAGTGAGGCTGCGGCCGACAACCTCGGCTCGCGGCTTGCACACACCGCGGGCGCTCTTGGATTGGAGTTGGGCATCCATCGCTCCGACGGCAGCCAGCCGGTGGGTCGGGGCATCGGTCCGGCGCTCGAGGCACACGATGTGCTCAAGGTGCTGCGCAACGCCACCGACGCACCGGCCGACCTGCGCGAACGCGCGCTTGCACTGTCCGCGGCGCTGCTGGACATGGCACCGGGCAGCAGCGCTGGCACCGGGCTGGAGCGCGCACGCGACGTGCTGGATTCCGGGGCGGCGCTGGCCAAGTTCCTGGCGATCTGCGACGCCCAGGGAGGCTTCCGCGAACCTCCCCGGGCGGCATTCACGGCTGACGTCCCGGCGGCCGCATCGGGCCGCATCGCGCAAATCGACAACCGCAGGCTGGCCAAGCTGGCCAAGCTGGCCGGCGCACCGACATCCCCCGCCGCCGGCCTGGAAACTGGCCTGCGCGTCGGCAATACGGTCGAGCGCGGCCAGCCCTTGCTGACCCTGCATGCGGAGTCGCCGGGAGAACTCGCCTACGCCCTTGAGCACGCTGCGGCGTTGCAACCCTTTGTCCTCGCGGAGATCCCATGAATCGTGTGCTGATGCCGTTCCCGGACGATGCAGTGTTGGCTGGCACCATCGCCACGCCCCTGCAGGCGCGGGTGTCACCCGTGGCCTGGCGGCACTTCCCCGATGGCGAGTCGCTCGTCACCCTGGACGACGCGCTGGCCGGCGCCGATGTCGCGATCTTGGCCAGCCTGCGCAACGCCGATGCCCTGGCCCTCCCGTTGCGCTTCGCCGCCCGGACGGCGCGCGAGTTCGGGGCGCGCTCGGTCGGCCTGATCGCACCCTACCTGGGCTATATGCGCCAGGACACCCGCTTCCATCCTGGCGAGGCGGTCAGTACGCCGCTCTTCGCGCAATTCATCGAAGAGGCCTTCGACTGGCTGATGACCGTGGACCCGCACCTGCACCGCGTCGAGCGCCTGCAATCGCTCTACCGGATGCCGACGGCCCACGTGTCGGCGACGCCCGCCGTGGCGCGCTGGATCGCGGAGGCTGTTCCCGACGCGGTGCTGATCGGACCGGACAGCGAGAGCGGGCAATGGGTCGCCGACATCGCCGCCCGCTCCGGCATGCCCTGGCAGGTGCTCGCCAAGGAACGCCACGGCGACTATGACGTGCGCGTGAGCCTGCCTGACCCGGCGGCCGTGGCCGGCCGGACCCCGGTGCTGGTCGACGACATCGTCTCGTCCGGCCACACGATCCTGGAGACCCTCGCGCACCTGCGCCAGCTGTCGCTGCCGCCACCGCTGCTGGTCGCCATCCATCCGGTGTTCGCGGGCGATGCCTATGACCGCCTGCAGGGGGCGGGCCTGGCCCGCATCGTCAGCACCGACACCATTCCCCACCCGTCGAACGCGATTGCACTCGGCGCGGACCTCGCCGCCGCGGCATCGACCCTGATGCGCGCTTCGGCCGATTCCCCGGAGGACCCATGAACCTGCATCTGAACTGCTGCACCGCGGACCAGCTGTCGGCCGCCGAGCGCCAGCGGATCCTTGAGCTCGCCGATGCCCACCGGCAGGCCGATCCCGCGTTCGCCCACTGGGCAGCCGGCTACGGCGTGATCCGGCATGACCCGCTCACCCAGCTCCGGGTGCGCCAGATGGTGGACGAGCTGGTGACGTTGGGCCGCACGCCCGATGCCGCCACCGCCTGGCAGCGGCTCGCCGCGGCCGATCGCGTCACCAGCGCCGGCATGTGGCTGGTGGCCCACATGACCTACAGCGACCGCGTGCGCACCGACGGTGCGGCGCTGGAGGCCGATGATTTCAAGGCCACGCCCGAAGGCCATACCGGCGGGTCACTCAACATGGTGCCCGCCTATGCCGGCTACCTGCTGATGGACGCCCTGGATGGCGTCACCCGCGCGTGGATGATGGGCCAGGGACATTGCGTAGCCGCCATCGACGCGCTCAACCTGCTGGTCGGCAACATGACCGACCGGCACGCCGAACGCTACGACCGCTCCGACGCGGGGCTGAGCCGTTTTGCCAGCGACTTCTACGCCTACACCCTCAATCCGGACGGGACGCCGGCGTCGCCACTGGGCTCCCACGTTAATGCGCACACCGCCGGCGGCGTGATGGAAGGCGGCTATCTCGGCTTTGCCGAACTGCAGTACGTGCATGCGCCGCTGAGGGACGAGCGCCTGGTGGCCTTCCTGAGCGACGGTGCGTTCGAGGAACAGCGTGGCAGCGACTGGGCACCTCGCTGGTGGCGTGCCGAGGACAGCGGCCTGGTCAGCCCGATCATCATCCTCAACGGGCGGCGCATCGAACAGCGCAGCCAGATCACCCAACAGGGCGGCGAGCGGTGGCTGGACCGGCACCTGCGCTTGAACGGCTTCGATCCGATCGCGCTGGACGGCTGCGATCCGGCCAGCATCGCGTGGGGCATCCACGTGATGGAATCTCGCCTGCAAGCGGGTTCCGCTGTTCCCGATACCGACGTGCGGCTGCCGTATGGCATCGCCGAAACCGTGAAGGGCTTCGGCTTCCCCGGCGCCGGGACCAACGCCTCGCACAACCTGCCCCTGCCCGGGAATCCGGCGAAGGATGCCGCGGCACGCGCGCTGTTCAATGAAGGCGCCGCGGCGCTGTTCGTGGCCGCGTCCGAACTGGATGAGGCCATTGCCGCACTCAACAGCCACGACCTGCAGCAGCGTGTGCGCGAGCGCGACCATGCGCTCGCCGATCGCCAGATAGACCCGCCCCGCGTTCCAGCCATTGCCGATCGAGGCGTCGGCGGCGAGAGCTCACCGATGACCGCGCTCGACGAACAGTTCGTCGCCATCGCCGAAGCGAACCCGGGGCTGCGCGTGCGCGTGGGCAATCCCGACGAGCTGCGCAGCAACAAGCTCGACCGCACCCTCGATGCGATGAAGCACCGGGTGCACGAGCCCGAGCCCGGCGTCGCCGAATCGACGACCGGCGCGGTCATCACCGCGCTCAACGAGGAGGCTGTCGTGTGCGCGGCGCTTGGCAACAAGGGCGGGCTGAACCTGGTGGTGACGTACGAGGCCTTCGCGCCGAAGATGCTCGGTGCCGTGCGCCAGGAGCTGATTTTCGCCCGCCATCAGAAGCAAGCCGGACGTCCACCCGGCTGGCTGGGCGTGCCTCTGGTGCTGACCTCGCACACCTGGGAAAACGCGAAGAACGAGCAGTCCCACCAGGATCCGACCATGGCCGAGACGCTGCTGGGCGAAATGGCCGACATCTCGCGCGTGGTGTTTCCGCCTGACGCCAACGGCGCCGCAGCCGCCCTCGCCCACGCCTACGCGCAGCGCGGCACGGTCACCACCCTGATTGTCCCCAAGCGCCCGGTGTCGCATGAGCTGACGCCACAGCAGGCCAAGGCGCTGGCAGAGACCGGCGCAACGTGCCTGGCCGGCGATCCGGCGACGGCGGCCATCCTGCTGGTCGCCACCGGCGCTTACCAGCTGCAGGAAGTGCGTCGCGCGCAGGCGCGTCTGGTCGAACGCGGTGCGTCGGCAGCGATCGTCTATCTCGGCGAGCCCGGCCGGTTCCGCGCGCCGCGCGATCCGGAGGAGGCGCGCTACGTGCACGCCGACAGCGAGGTCCATACGCTGTTCCCGGCGGAGCGGCCGCGCGTATTCGTCACCCACACCCGGCCCGAGCCCTTCCTCGGCGCGCTGCGCCGGCTCGACACCGGCCCGGCCACCACTGCGGCACTGGGCTTCGTCAACCGCGGCGGCACGCTGGACGTGCCGGGCCTGCTGTTCGCCAATCGCAGCACCTGGGCGCACGTGGTCGACGCGGCTGCGGGCGTCCTCGGCCAGCCCCGTGGCAGCCTGTTGTCCGAAGCCGAGTTGGCGGCAGTGGATGGTCGGGGTGATCCGGCCACCATTCTGCGTCCAGCGAGCGGGTTGACGCCATGAGTTGGCCAACCAGGAGCGCACGCTGATGGCGGGCACGGTGCGGCGCGGAGGGCAGATCGCCTGGGCCGGACTGAAGCTCGGGGCCGCCGTGCTGCGCCTGCGCCGGCGCGCACCCGAACGGCTTCCCGCGTACGTCAGCGCCACCTTGGTCGGGCTGGGCACCACCTTCGTCAAGCTGGGCCAGGGCTTGAGCCTGCGTTGGGACCTACTGCCGGTGCCCTATCGCGAGGCGCTTGCGCGGTTGCACAGTGACGTGCCGGCGTTTCCGGCGGACGAGGCGAGACGCATGGTTGAACAGGCGTTCGGCGCGCCGGTGGACG
Source organism: uncultured Aquimonas sp. (assembly GCF_937888285.1). GTDB lineage: Bacteria > Pseudomonadota > Gammaproteobacteria > Xanthomonadales > Xanthomonadaceae > Aquimonas. The sequence continues at coordinate 1,568 of NZ_CALART010000075.1, read as the reverse complement.
CGCTCTTCGCAAGCTTCGATGACAAGCCGTTGGCCGCGGCGTCGGTGGCCCAGATCCATCCGGCGCGCATGCAGGATGGTCGCGATGTGGTCGTCAAGATCACCCGCCCCGGGATCCATGCCCAGGTGCAGGCCGACCTGCGGCTCCTGCGGCGCACAATGCGCGTGGCCCAGTGGATCTGGCCGCCCCTCAAGCGACACCGCCCGCTCGAACTCGTAGACGAACTAGGCGCATTCCTGCGCGACGAGATCGACATGCGTCACGAGGCGCATAACATGCGGCGCATGGCCAAGGTGCTTGATGCGCTGCCCGGCATCACCCAGCCGCACGTCGTCGAGCCGTACGCCACCCGCGACGTGCTGGTCCAGGATCGAAGCCACGGCACCCGTCTGGAGGCCGCCTACGGGACAGCGGCCGCTCCCGAGCTGGCACGGGCGTTGCTCGATGCCTACGTGCATCAGCTCTTCGGCGCCGGCGTATTCCATGCAGATCCGCATCCTGGAAACCTGTTCTTCTTTGACGACGGTCGCCTGTGCCTGCATGACTTCGGCTCGATCGGTGTGCTCGACCCGGCATCGCGGCTCGCGCTTGGCGGCATGGTCGAGGCCATTGCGGCCGACGACGCCGAGGGTGTCCTGGATGCGGCAATCGCCCTGGGCTTCTTCCCTCCGCAGGTCGAGCGACGCTCGCATGTGCGCGAGATCCACCTGATCCTGGCCGAGATGGCCAGCCGCCCATTGGCGGCGTGGTCCATTGCCGAGGCGATCTGGCGCGTGGCACGCATTGGCCAAGGCGCGGGCTTCCGGCTTCCTGCCCACCTGCTGTCCCTGATCCGGACGCTTTTCCTGGTCGAGAACACGTTGCGGGCACTGGATCCGGATCTGGATCTGCTGGGGACGCTGTCGGCACAGGCCGCCGAGATCGCCGATGCCAGCCGCCCCGGCGGCAACAGGCCGCTCGCCATGCGGCTGGCCCGCACCGCCCGCCAGCTGCCCCAGATCGCCACCGATCTGTTGCGGCAGGCGCAACTGAGCGACGGACGGCCCGCCCTCTCCGTACATCACCATGGCCTGAGTTCGACGCAGGAGGCAATCGCCCGCACGGGCAATCGGCTGGCATTGGCCCTGGTCACCTTGGGCCTGTATGTATGTGGTGCGCTGTTGAGCCTGCACTCCGACGGCCCGCAAGTGTTCGGTCACATGCCTTTCCTGGCTATCGTGGCTTTCGCTGCTGCGGCATTGCTCTCGCTGCGGCTGGTGACGGCCATCGCCAGATCGGGGCACTTGTAAGCAGCTGGAGCCCCGACCATTGGGGATCGCGATTTCAGACAGTCCCTTGCAGAATCACTGATCTATCTCCCCGCTGATGCCCAGTGCATCAGTGCATCCAGGAAGGCAGACCCATGACGCAACACGACCATCATCAGCACGATCATCAGGCGCATGGCGGGCAACCGCCGCATCCCCGCACGGGTGCTGAAGGTGACGTCCATGCCGGGCACGACAAGCACGCCGGCCACAGCGTGGCGAGCTTCCGCGACAAGTTCTGGCTCACGCTGCTGCTGACCA
>NZ_CALART010000074.1 GCF_937888285.1 uncultured Aquimonas sp. | reverse complement strand
GCCCTCGCCGTTGTAGGCAAAGCCCTCGTCGCCGCCGATCGGGTGGTCGATGGCGGTGACGCGGTGGCGGGCGTCGTAGGCGAAGCGGGTGACGATGCCGGCGGCGTTGCGCTGGGCGGTGCGGTTGCCGTGGCCGTCGTGGGTGTAGACACTGCGGTGGCCCTCGGGGCTCTCGACTTCGATCAGTTTGCCGTCGGCGTCAAAGGCGTAGCTCCACTCGGCCGCGCCCGGGCGCGTTGTCTGCGTGCGGTGATCGGCGAGGTCGTAGCCGTGGGTGGTGATGGCACTCGCGGGGTCGGTTTCTTTGGTCAGGCGCTGGCGGGGGTCGTACTCGAAGGTGCGGACGAGGCCGTCGGCGTCGGTGTGGGTCTTCGGGCTGCCCCAGGGCCAATAGGTCCAGCGCTGCACAAAGCCCAGCGCCCGGGTTTCGGTGAGCACACTGCCCGCCGGGTCGTAGGTATAGGTCGTGTCTTCGTCGCGCGCGTCGGTGCGCTTCTGCACCCGGCCAGGGCCGTCGTAGACCAGGGCCTCGATGCGCAGGCCGTCGCGCGTGCGCTCGATCACCCGGTTCTCGCCGTCGTGGCGCTGGGTGTGGACGATGCCGCGGCGGTCGACGTGGCGCACCACGTTATCGGCGACGTCGTGGCCCCAGAGCTGGGTCGTCCCCGGCGGGCTGGGGTCGGTCTGTTCGATGCGCTGGTTGCGCGGGCTGTAGCGCCACGTGGTGGTGCGATTCGCGGCGTCGGTGTGGCTCAGCAGGTTGCCGACTAGGTCGTAAGTCCAGCTGCGGTCGCGGCCGCCGCCCGACACTGCCGGCAGCGTGCTGCCGACGCGGCGGCCCAGGCCGTCGTAGCGGTGGGTGGTGGTATTGCCGTTGGCGTCGGTTTCGGCCAGCACCTCGCCGTGGATGCCGGGCTCGAACTCAAGCTCGCGCGCGCCGCTCTGGTTCGGCGGCAGCGTGCGCAGGATCTCGTGGCCGAGGGCGTTGTACTCGAAACCCGTCACCTCGCCGCGGCCGTTCTCGCGCGAAAGCACGCGGCTGTCGGTGTCGTAGCTCAGGCGCTCGATCAGGCCGATGCCGTCGGTGCTGGTCTCCAGACGGTTCAGCGCGTCGAAGGTGTTGACGATGACGCGGCCTGCGGCGTCGCTGATGCCGACCCGGTTGCCGGCCGCGTCCAGCGTGTAGTCAACGAACTGGCCCGGGCGCGGGCCGCTCTCGCGGATTTTGCGGCCGGCGCGGTCGTAGGCGTGGGTCACCGTGGCGCCGCTGGGGTCGCTGCTGGCGATCAAGCGACCGGCACGGTCGAAGGCCTGCTCCCAGCGGCCGCCACTGGCATCGGTGTAGCGGGTTTGCTGGCCGCGCACATCGAACACCCAGCTGCGCTGCTGCGGTGGATCGGTATTGAGCGTGGAAGCAGTTCGCCGGTCGGCGCCGTCGTAGGCGAAGGTCTCGACACGATCGCCCGGGGCTTCGATGCGTATCAGGCGATCGCGCGGGTCAAAGACCTGTACGGTTTCGCGGGCTTCGGGGTCGGTGCGACGCTCGAGGTTGCCGTTGTTGTCGTAAGCGCTGCGCGTCTCGGCCCAGGCCTCGTCGCTGATGCGCTGACGCTCCAGGGTCACAAGGTTGAGCGGGTGGGCGTACTCGAAGCGGGTTTCACGGGGCTCGCTGGCGCCGCCCTCGGTGCGCTGGGTGAGCACCTGACCCAGGGCGTTGTGGGTGTAGACGGTGACGCGCTGCAGCGGCGCGTCCGTGCGGGTGCGGTGGTTAGCGGCGTTGTAGGTGTGGCGAGTGACATTGCCGCGGAAGTCGCTCTCGCTGAGCAGGTTGCCGTTGTTGTCGTAGCTCATCAGCCGCTCGCCGCCAGCGGCGTGGCGCTGGCGCAGCAGGCGACCCTGGGCGTCGTGCTCGAAGACAGTGGTGTTGCCGCGCTCGTCGCGCTCGGTGCGAACGCGACCCTGGTAGTCGATATACCGCACGCCCGCGGCGTGGGTGATGCTGCGCACCCGGTCCAGCGCGTCGTAGGTGTAGCTGGTCTCTTCGCCCTCGCCGTTGCGCTCGCTGAGTTTACGACCGCGGGCATCGTAGCTCGCCGACATGCGCTGGCCGAGGTCATCGCTCTCGCTGGTGCGCAAGCCATGCGCGTCATAACCATAGGTAACCAGGGCACCTGCGCCATCGGTGTAGCTGATGAGGTCGCCGTTACCGCTGTAACCATACATCTCGGTGACGCCACCGCGACTCTGGCCCGTGCGGCGGCCGCGGGCATCGTAGGCGTAAGTCGTCGCGGCTTCGCGGCCATCTGTGGCCACACGCACGCGGTCCTTGATCGGGACGGCGAAGGCAGTGGGAGGCGCATAGGACCAGCTGCGGCTCAAGCTGCCGGCGCTATGGGTGACCGTTTCACTGAGCCGGTTGCCATGCAGATCGAACGTCCACGCGGTGCGGGTTCCGAGCGGATCGGTAATCGCGCGCGGCTGCAGGTGCTCGAAATCCCACTCGGTCAGCGTGGTGCCCGCGGGCGCGACCAGGCGCTCCGTCCCGCCGTAGCGGTTCATGGTGTACGTGCTGGGGCCGCCGCGGGCATCGGTGACCGTGGTGACGGTGGGCTCCAGTGGGCGCAGCCCGCCGTAGTTGAAGCTCACCGTGCCGCCATCGGTTTCGGCCAAGGTTTCAACGCGCATCTCGGGGATCGGGTACACGCTGCCATCCGGCACCTGCAGACCTGTCCAGCCAACCTGCCAGGTGTACTGACGGGCACTGTCGAGAACGCTATCGCGCGCTTCGATAAGGCGGAAACCCATGTGGTAATAGCGGGATTCACTGCCTTGGCGAAGCCAGAGGCCACCGAAATCACGGTACTGGTAGGAGTCTTCGCGGCGCGCATCGCCGCCGCCGCTTCGCACAGCACGCAGCAGGTTTCCGTCGCCAGAGTAGGAGTACGCGACGCGCTGGCCGCCGGGGCCGGTGACGGATGCGAGGAGGGTACGGTGCTGCACTGCGGGCACTCCGAGCACAGTGCGCTCCAAGCGCTGGGTTGCATAACTGAAAGTCAGGCTGCGGCCAGCACTGTCCTCGGCCCGGGTGACCTGTAGTCCGGCTGGGGTGCGGCTGTACTCGTAGGTAACGCGGTTCCTGCTCGGGTCCTCGATGTAGCTAAGGCGCACCCCACCGATGTCGCGCTCAGCGAAGTGGTAGCGAGTGCCATCCTTGCTGAAGAAGTCGAAATCCGTGCTGGAGCCCGTGACCCTGCGCAGCGTGCCGTGGAAGCCATTGCCAGAGCGGAAGCGCGGGCTGCCATCCGCGTTGACGCCGTCAGGCACGTAGCGCTGCCCCTGACCAGCAGCGCCCATGACCACATAGCTGCCGCAGCTGTCCGGCACGATCTTCGACTCGATGTCACTGTGCCAGCCACGGCCAAGCACGGTCTCGTCGTCGCCGGAATGCGAGCTGTAGGTGCGGGTAAAGCGTAGCCCTGGCCCACGGCCAGCCACGGAGATGTCGTCGGCGCTGATGACCGCATGGCCGTCGTGCACATCCACGCCCTTGACCAGGCTGCGGCCCAGCGCCAGCGCACCGCGGCGCTTTTCGCGGTGGATCAGCCGCCCGACATGGACTTCGTTCTCATCGTCCGTCCGCGCGCGCAGCTCGAATTCGTAGGCACCGAAGGGCAAACGGCCGAGTGCAAGTTCCTCCTCGAACACGCCGGCCTCGTAGGCCGCGTTGCTCAGGGCCAGCAGTGCGCTCGCGCCGCGGGCGCCGTTCTCGTCCAGTGCAAAGAACTCGAGGTCGACCCGCGCCGGGGTGCCGAGCGCGAACATGAAGCGGTTGCCGGTCTGACAGATGTAGTCCGTCTGCGTGTCGATCTCGGTGCGGATTTCGAGCAGACGCGGGAACCGGTCACCGAGCAGCGTGTCCAGCTCGGGCAAAGGCAGCCCTGGCTGCAAGCTGCCGTAGGCAGCGACGATGCCGCGCGAGAACGCCAGCTCGACAGGCTCCGACTGCAGGCTGTTGGCGGTGTTCGGGTTGAGCGCGTAGTAGGCCCGGTAGGCGCCGGGGCGGCTGAAGTCGGTGCCGCGTGGAACTTCACACTGGCGCGCACTGCGCACGAACGAGCGGAAGCAGGAGAACACCGCGCGTCCATCGGGCCCCTCGATCTCAAAGTAAACACCGTCCGGAGACTGATAGTCCACCGGCTGGATGTTCGCGTTCAGAGTGAAGCTCGCCTTCGATCGCCCGAACTCGTCGAGGGCGATCACCGAGTCGCGAATCTCCAGCTCGGGAAGCTGGACCGCCCAGGAGCGCTGCAGGCTGAACGTGCGGAGCACGCTTCCATTCGCGGTCAGATGGATGTAAGGCCAAACCTCGCCAGGCTGCTCGCCGGCTATCAGATCGAACTCGTACATGCCTTCGCCGATCTGGCGCCCGGGGCTTGCCGAGCCTCCCTCGATCATGAAACCTGCGCCGGCGGAGGGGCCGAAGATGTGGGTGAGGGGAAGGTACTGCGCACGGGCCAGGTTGGAACGCAGGCGCATGGCTGCGAAACGTCGAGGCTGGGGGAACGCCTGCGCGGTGCGCGCGACCTGCGCCCGCCAGTCGTAGCCGAATTCGACAAGCAGGAACGCGTCAGGATCGTAGGTCTCAATGCACTCCGGGTGCATGGGCACACCCTCTACCAGTCTGAGGGTACGGAACTGCCGCTCGGTCAGCACCCCCGAGGATTCCGCGCTTACGCGAATGGAGGACAAGATGAGATTGGTGGGGACAAGGGTGACGCTTCGCCGACCCTGTGAGTTGGTCCGCGTAGCGATGGCCGGCGCGGCGCATGGGTGCTCGGGCAGCAGCAGCGGCTCGGAGGGACATTCCCGGAACTCGTACAGCCTGCTCGGCAGCAACGGGGTGCCTTCCGGATTAGGTTGATTCAGGCATTCCGGCTGGTAGGAGTCGACCGCACTGAGCGCGACCTCGGCGCCACCCACGCGATTGCCGAACTCGTCCTTGGCCTCAACGTTCATGGCGTAGCGACCAATGTGGGGGAACACATCGGTGATGCCGGAATGGTCCGGTGTGTCGGTGGGGTGTACCCACTGCGTGATGTTTGTCCCAATTGCATAGAGCAGGGCCAGCTCGGCCACGGGCCCTGAAGTCATGTAGGCACTGAACGGGCGTCCGGATCGAAGCGCGCCATCGCCCCCGCTGACCGACACATCGATTTCGGTCAGGTAAGCCGTCTCGACGCCCTCCTCGTCCAGGGTTCGAACGAGAGTCTCCTGCAGCCCTTCTCCGGTTCGCGGCATTCGAAGGCGGATCTGGGCCTGGCCTCGCCGGTTCGAGTCCACCTGGTGCAGTGATCCACCTGCGCCGCCAGCCTCTTCGATGCGCGCCCCGCCTGCGCGGCGCTCGAAACGAACCCGCGCCCCGACCACCGGACGGCCAGCCACATCCAGCACGTGAACACGCAGGGGGCGATCGAGCACGCGATTGGCCTGGGCCCGCTGGAACTCGCTGGCGGCATCCAGCTGAATCAGCGCGGCGGCATTCGGATCCTCGTTCGGCAGCTCGGCGTAGGGATCCGCCAGCGTCGCTGCGAGTTCCTGGAAGTACCAGAGGCCAGGCGGCACGCTGGTGGCGCCTCCGGCATATCCGCCACTGAGAAAATAGCCACTCTCGCCGGTGTCGATGTCGTGTACGCGCCAGACGCTGCCAGTCCACGCCTCGACCGTCTGCGGACCTCGAGGCATCTGCACGTGCTTGCCCTGTGCAAGCCAGTGCGCGATCTGCTGTCTCACCGCTTCGGGATGCGCGCCGAGCGAGTCGAGGCTGCCGCCCGGCTGCAGGTTCACGACATCCTGAGCCTGCTGCAGCAGGCGATCCGCCGAAACCGCTCGCACCGCCCAGTGGTCTTCGAAGGCCTGCGACTCCAGGGCGCTGCCGTGCAGAGCCGTCAGCCGCAGCCAATCGCTCTCCAAGCCCGGGTGCTCGTTCAGAGCCACCGGCTCCAAAGGGCGCCGGGCGGCATCCAGCACCACCCCCCGAAAATCCAGGCTCTCGGCAAACCCGGCTGCGCCCAAAGGGGTGACCGCGGGCAAGGCGATGGCCAGCGCAGGTGCGGGGCGAAACACACGAAGCCCCATGACGGCGGAGCTCTCAGACTCCGCGTTGGCCCAGGACGCGAGGTAGGTTTCCGCGAAACGACTGAGGATCAGGCCGCCCAGCGGGATCCCGGAAGCGCTACCGGTCGTTTCGGGCTCGCGCACGCCATCGCCATGGGCGTCGATGGCGAAGCCTGCGATGCTGCCTGCGTGAACGAGATTCCGGCTGCGAAGACTGCCGTTAGGTGTCGCAAGCTCGATCTCCATTTCCAGCGCGGTGCCGCCGATGACCTCGCCACGCCCTGGACGCGCCGCTATGCCTTCGCTCATCAGGCTGGGCCGCAGACGGATAAGATTGAGTGGGAACGCGCCTAGCGAGCCGTTGGCATTGGTCATGTGCTGGTCTTCCACCGTGGCGGGCAGGAAGGCCAGAACGAAGCGATGCGATTCCAGATCGCCGAGTGCGACACGCGCATCCAGAAGAGGCGGCGCCTGCGGCTGTGATGGATCGTGCAGGCGCACACGCATCCACTGACGCTCTTCCTCCGGCAGAACACCGTACTCGGCATGCACCGCGATCACTGGATAGGGCGTACTGGCCGGCAGCAGGCCGATCGCCGCGGCGTCAACCTCGTGCTGACCGCGCAAGCTGCTCAGTTCAACCGGTGGCTGCAGGGCGGCCAGTTGCGCCGCCCAGCGCTGCCTCAGTTCGGGCCAGGGCAGCACGGTCTGCGGTGAGCGCAGATAGGACTGCAGCCACGACGTCATGTCATGTTGGATGCGACTGTGCACGCCTGCGCCCGCTTGGAAACTCGCCGGCTTCAGGGCGGGCATCAGCGGTATCCAGGTCGGCTCGGTGGTATCGGCGACAGTGCCGCGATAGTTGCCGTAGGGCACCCGCGCGGAGACCCAGATGTGGCGGATCTGATAGGCCACAACGCGACCGCCGGAAACGCGCGGTCGGTGAGCGATGCCGGCGGCCGTGAGCGCACGGCCAAGCTGGGCTTCAGGCACGCCGATCTGCTGGGCGAGATCGGCAACAGGCACTTCGACCACGCCCAATACATAGCGTGCTGGAGCACCACTGGCACGCAGGAGGGCTATCAGCAGGCTGGCCTGCTCGACGTCATTGCCGGCAAGGCGACGCAGGGTGCGGTCGGGGCTTTGGGTGGAGCCGGCTGACCACTCGGTACGAACGTTCGAGCGCACAAAATCGAAGAGTTCGACGTAGCGGTAGCCCATCGACTGCGCCTGGCGCAACACGCCTTCGGTGAACTGCACTTCGCCGGCGGGCAGCAGATCCTCGTCGAGCGGGAGGGGATCACTGGCGTCGGCATAGCTGGGCGCGATGGCGTTGCCCTGCGAGAGCGCGGCAGGCGCGAAGCCCGGGCGATGCACGGGCAGCTGCGCATTGACTTGCAGGGTCTGCGAACTGACCGTGGGCAGCAGCTTGCCGAGGCTGATATCGAGCTGCACCTGCGCCGCCTTGGCGTTGGGCGAAGTGCGAAGCGTTTCTGCAGCGGACAGTAGGGGTGCAGACACTTCATTCCATCGCGAAACAGATTCAGCGGCGCGCTGCTGCAGAACCGATTGGAGCGCAAGCCCGGCCGCGAGGGACTGATCGCTAAACATGGGGTAGCCGGCACGCAGCAGCAGATCGGCAGCTCGCAGCCGGTCCATCGTGGGCGCCAGCGCTTGAGCGAGCGACTTGCCGGAATCCGGCGAGCGCGTTGCACGCTGGAGTTCGGCGGCAGCTTCCGCGATGCGCTGGGAAGCGCCGGGCTGTTCCTGCAAGCGCCATGCGCTCAGGGCCTTGGAGTCGACGCCTGCCGCCAGAGCCTGGGCGGCGAGGTGCCGGGTGTCTTCGCCGGCAACCAGCAGCGGCACGATGGAGGGCTCAGCCGCCGAACGGGTGGGGGAGTCCGCCTTGACGGGCTCAACCGGGAGCGACAGCAAGAGGGTCAGGCAGGCCAGCGCAGGCACGAATCGAAGAGACATAAGCAGCCGCCGCAAGTGAAAGGTGAACGAACGGCCCGGACGCGGCCGCCGAGACAAGGCGAAGAGGCGGCTCACGATTCGCGCCCCCTGCGACGCAGCGCTGCGCCAGCCGCTGCGAACAGGACGAGCAACAGCCACGCGAGCATCCAAGGCTGATCGATCGGAATCGGGCGCGGCCTGGGCAAGGGGGGCGGCAGAGCCGGCTGCCCGCGCAGCTCGACCCGGGCATCCGCCAGTTGCACTTCGACCTCATCGGCCGCAAGCAGACGCAGGTTGAGAGCCCCCGCCGGCCATTCGGCAGTCGAAGGACTCACCTGATACTGCAGGGACTCACCCGGCGTGAAGCTGTGCGTACGCACGTCCAAAGCCCGCTCAATGCCGCGCGAATCACGGGCCAGCACACGCAGTTGCACCGAAGGCTGCGGATGCGCGGCGTCGTTGTTGACCTGGATGCGGATCGGAAGCAGGGCACCGATGCTCAGATCCACAGGGGACTGCAGGGCGCCGCGCAGCACGAAGCCGCCTCGCCGCTCGACCTGTACTTCGGCCCAGGGGCCCGTGTTGCCTGCGACATCGGTAGAACGCACTTGCAAGCGATTGGCGCCGATGCGCAGTGGCACTCGATCGAATCGGAACTGGCCCTTGGCATCGGCCCGCAGGCTACGCTCCAAGCCGTTTGCACGCAGCAGCACTTCGGCCGCGCCTTCGGTATGGCCTAGAACAGGCGTTTCTTCGCTGCGGATCAAGGCCCCGGCTGCGGGCGCAACAATCGTCACCTCAGGTGGCTGCAGGTCGAGTTCGAACTCTAGGGTTCGAGTGCTGACGTTGCCGGCCGCGTCAGTGGCGCGCGCGACCAATTCGTATCGGCCGTGCGCTTCAACCCATTGCCCACTGGAGAACGCAGCGCCGTTGAGCTGCAGCCGCAGGTCGACGGGTGAGGCGTCGCTCGCGCTGACCTCGACCTGCACGCGCTCGCGATACAGGCCGCCCTCGGTTACGCCGGTGATCTGGAGCTTCGGCGGCGTGCGGTCGTGAATGACGCTGCGGCTCAGGATGGGTGTCCAGTTTTGCGCGGTGTCTTGCGCCCGGATCTCGATGCTCACTCGGCCCTCGTCGAGGGACTGCAGCGCGCCCTGCCAGAGCCCGTTTGAGGCCGACTGCAGTTTGATCCACTCGCCGCCGCCAACACGTGCCTGAACCCGCGCGACTTCGCTGTGCGCATCGCTGGCCTGGGCGCGAAGCTCGATGTCGCTTCGGTGGTAGCTGTCTGGCGCCGGATCCAGATAGGCCAGCTCAGGCGGCGTTCGGTCCACCACCGCGAGGCTGCGCTGGGCGAGGTCGACCCAAGCCCCATCGAGACGTGCCTGCAGGCGCAGGCTGACGAGACCCAGCTCGGACTGGACCGGCGGATCGAGTTCGCGCGATGCCACGCCATTCGCGGCCAGGGATGCGATCCAGACAAGTTCATGCGGCGACTGCCCCGGCCGCTCAATCAGCACCCGCATATCGAGCGAATCGCGCGCCTGCCCAAGGGTTTCACGCAGTTCGGCGCGAGCCGCCCAAGTTTGACCCACGGGAATCTCGGCGACGCCATCAAGCGCGCCCAGCAGGCCCTGCTGACCGGTGATGTCGACGCGCACGCTGCGGGCGACCTCGTTGCTGGGGCGGCCCAGCATGTCGACTGCGCGCAGGGTGAGGGTGTTGAGCCCGGCGTTCAGGCCCACATCGTCGACTCTGAAGCCTCCCGTAGCATCGGCCTGAACCTCGTGCTGGGACAGCGGCCCCTGCGCGGAGACTCGGGCATTCGGCTTGGTCAGGCCCAGCACGGAGACGCGATTGCTGGGGAGGATGACTCCCTCATCGGGCGAGAGCACCTGCAAGCTCACGGGTTCGAGATCGACCTCGAACTCGATCTGACGCTCGCTGAACTGTTCCAGCTGATCCGTCGCACGCACGCTCAGGCGATAGCGACCACTCTGATCGATCAGGCTGCCCGGCACGTAGAGCTGGTCGTTCAGCGTAACCACGAGCGAGCCGGGATGGGCATCGACCATGCGCACCTGCGGTCGCGCAGGCTCGCCATACAGGCCTTGGTCGGCCACCGCTTCGATGACGATCTCGGGCGGGGTGCTGTCGACGACGATGTTCACCGGTGCCGCAGTCGCGAGGTTGCCGCTGCGATCGAGCGCGCGCGCCTCGAGGGTATGGGCGCCGTCCGGCAAGGCCAGGCTGGCGCCGAACAGAGGCGGTGCGCCAGGCGTCATCGATGTCCATGCTCCCGGGGCGCTGCGATAGCTGACCTGATCCAACGCGTCGTCGTCGCTGGCTTCCACCTGCAGGGCCACCGGACTGGCCATCAAGGCGCCAGCCCCCGGCTGCAGCACCCGCACCTGGGGTGGCAATCGATCAACCAGATTCAGGCCAGCACTGGCGAGCACCGTCTGCTCGGCGCCGTCATCAAATACCAGCTGCAGGCCGATCACGCCGAGCGGCCACAACGCCGTCGGCAAGCTCTCGGACCAGGTCTGCTGCGCGCCAGCCAGCAGTTCAATGGGCCGCCGGCTCTCGGCCAGCACGTCACCACCGGCGGATTGCGCACGCAGTAGGGCATGACCCGCCACTGCAGCGGCCGTCTGGTTGTGGACCGTCATCTGCAGTGCCAGCGCTTCGCCTCGCGGCAGTTCGGCGACGGGGACGTCCAACTGCCCGACCAGTTCGCCACCCAACTGCAGACGCGTGACCTGCACGCTGACGCGCGGCGAGCGATTGCCTGCGCGATCACTGGCTTCGGCTTCGATGCGATTCAAGCCGACCTGCAAGGGCACGGCCGTGAGTAGCACCCTGCCCTGCGCGTTGGCCTGCGCTGTGGCCTGCCAGCTGCCCACGCTCAGCTCAACATGCGCGTCGGCTTCTGTCTGAAGCTCGACCGTGGTCTCGGGCGTTGAGAGCTGAGTGCCCTGCAGCGGCGCGAGGAACTCGATCGTCGGGGCCGTGAAGTCGAGCACGAAACTCAGCTCGCGCTGCGCGCGGTTGCCGGCCGCATCGACAGCTCGGACTTCCAGCCGATGCGCGCCCTCGGCGCTCACCATGGCCCCGGATTCGATCAAGACACTGTTGTCGAAGCCCCGCACTTCGGCCAGATGCGGATCCTGCGCGCTGAACAGCGGGTGCACCGGCGCGGCGTAGTGCTCGCCGTCGGCCACGCCCTGGATGTCGATCACCGGCGGCGAATTGTCGACAAGCACGATGCGCGGCGGCATCTGCCAGCGGTTACCCCAGATGTCCTGCGCGCGCAGGGCCAGCTGATGCTCACCGTCAGGCAAGGCGCCCAGCACGCTGGAGTAGCGCTCGCCGGCACCCGGCAAAGCCCGCCAAGGCGCTCCGTTGAGGCTGTACTCGGCGAAGTCCACGCGCGAGTGGCGATCGCGAATGGCCGCTTCGAAGTAGACCGGTGTACGCACGGGCTGGCCCGTCGCGGGCACCAGAAGTTCACCGCTGGGCGGCTCGACATCGTTACTTTGCAGGCCGAGTTGAGCCAACGCGCGCCAGCCATGATCGGTCTCGGTCTCGAGCACAGCGGCATACTGCGCGGGACGCTGTGGCAACGCCGAGAGATCGAGCTCGAAGTTCAGGATCTGGGCCGGGCTCAAGCTTACGTTGCGCTGGTCGGAGACGATGGTCTGCGGATCCGCTGCACCCTGCACCCGCACGCGGATGGGGCGTTCGCTCAGCGTCGCGCTGCCGCGATTGCCGACGCGGTAGTTCAGCTGTGCCGGTTGGCCGAGCGCAATGCTTGCAGCGGGCGCGAGCGTGAGTTCGCCAAACAGATCAGGCAAGGCCGCGTCAGGCAGCAAACGCAGAGACTGGAACAACTCGCGATCCATTCCCGGCGCGCTGAAGCTGAGCCTCAGGCGAACTTCGCCCGGGCTCTCTCCTGCGGTCGCCCACGACAGACTGCGCCGCAGCCGGTAGCCGGCGCCGAGCGCGCCGGTGCTGCCGCTCCACAGGCTCTGAACACTGCCGTCGGCGCGCTCGAGGCTGAGCTCCAGGCGCCCGCCCTCGACCATGGCGTTCGCGTGGCTGACGTTCAGTCCAATCGCGACGCCCAGGTTCTGGCCCAAGGGAAGTTCGAGACTCGCAGCCTGCAGGCTGAGCGCGATGTCGAGCGAGGCCTGCAGGCTGAGATCAAGAGACTGCTCGGCACGAGCGGTGCCAGCGGTGTCGAGCAGGCGCGCATGCAGGCGATAGCTGCCCGCCAGCAGGCCCTGTGCCGGCACCCAGGTCCACGGCCGCGACCACGGCGTCAGCGAACTCAAGGGACCGGTCTCGTATCCCGGCAGGGCGAGCACCAAGTCGCCTCCGGCATCCGCAATCCAGAGTTCAAGGCGACCCGTGAAGTCGCGCGCCACCGAGACCCCGATGCTGCCCTCGAAAGGCTGGCCCGGGGGACGTTCAGAGGCGTTGGCGCTGAGATTGAGCTGGGGTTCCGCATCAGGATGGATGCGCAGGTCCGCTTGAGCGAGGTTGTTGGCCTCGCTCAACTCGACGATGCGGCCTTCCGAGTCAAGCTCGACCTGAACTCGGTACTGGCCGCTCTGCAACAAGCCCAACGGCAGACTGAGCAGCGCCTGCTCCTGCGGCCCAAGGCTCGCACGCCGCACCTGACTCGTATTTCGACCTTGCGGGTCAGTCATGCTGATGCGAACGTCGAAATCCCAGGCGTGGTTGAAGCCCACGTTGCGCACTTCGATCAACAGCGAATGCGGCTGACCGGCCACGCCCGGGCTGGGCAGGAGTCGAATGTCGGCCGCGGCCACCGCCAGATCGGGCAACTGGGCGATGCTGCTGTCGAAGTTCAGATCCAGCTGGGCGGAGGGCGCGCTGCGTACGCCGGCCTCGTTGGCGGCAATCGCGACGATCTCGTTCAGTCCGGGCGCGGCCGACAGCTCGGCGCCACACCAGGCACCTGCCGTACGAACGATCTGCACCAAGGACGAAGCTGAGGGCGCTACCACCGCCAACGTGCCCGTGCGGGACTGCAGCAGGCGATCCGCGGGTTCGCCATCGTCCAAGGCAACGACTTCAATGGGCTGACTCTGATCGAAGGCATAGCGCAAGAGCGAGCGCTCGGCGAGCACCCACACGCCCTGGCCATCCGCGCTTGGGACGAAGTCGTCTACAGGCCCGGCAATGCTGAGGACCCGCCGAGCGCTGCCAGCATCCACATACCAGAAGTCATGGCCTGTGGAAGCGAGAGCCCACACAAGTACGCCAGAGCCCAGCGGCGATGCCCGCAGGGCCACAGCATCACCATCGATCGATACCCACTCGGCCGAAGCGGCGCCGACCTGCCAGTACAGGACCCGGCCCGTTTCGCTGACTGCGAAAGTCGAAGCGCTGCGAGCATCGACCACAAGCTCCGTCAGTGCTTCAGCGGTCGGTGTCTCGATCCGCTGCGGGTCAGCGCCCTCGCTTTCGATCCACCACAGACCCGCCTGGCCCATTCGCGAACCGTAGACCAGCCAGGCGCCCTCGCGCCCGATCTGCGCAACCAGACCGACCCGGTCCAAACCGAAGTCAAGCGCAACCTGGCCGGCTTCTTGGCTCCAGACACTCCAGCGCTGACCGTCGCCGTAGCGACCCTGGAACTCTCGGGCATCCGCGCCGTAGCGAAGTTCGCCTGCCATCCAGACCCCCAGGGGGCGGACCTGGCCCGTCTGCAGATCGCGCTCGTTCACTGCACCCGTTTGATCAAGCCAGGCCATCCGCCGCGCGTCAGGGCTGAAGGCGATATCGGCGGGTAGCCCACCACTCGCGCGGAAGGTTGACGCCATTCGCGTGCTTGCCTCCGCAACGGAGCCAGACCGCTCTTCGCCATTGACCCGCAACTCGATCCGACGCCCAGGCTCAGCCACGCCGCAGACGCGATAGCGCGGCTGCAGAACGTCGAGCTGGGCTGGCGCGAGCGCAGGCCAAGTGATGCTTGGCGCTGCTGGCGTGCGCAAGTCGCGTACCCAGGCTTCAAAGGGCGAACTCAGCGCACTGAGATTGCCCGACGCATCCTCCGCCTGAACGCGGTAGTAGAGCCGCATGCCGTAGCTCAAACCGGTGTGCAGCCAGGGTGAGGCCTGCGGCCGGGCGATTTCGCGGAAGGGCTCCGCCGGGTCGTCGGCACGTGTGCTGGCGAACAGGCGATAGCGAGATGGCGTCGAGCCCTCAGCCGCGCGCCAGTGCAGTTCAAGCGCGGGAGCGTCGAGCTGTGAGCGAGCCTCAGTAACCGTGGGTGCAGCGGGCAGAGCGCCCGACACCTCGATCACCACTTCGTTCGAGGGCAAAGACAGGTTGCCCGCCTGGTCTTCGACCACGATCACATAGCGATGCGGGCCGTTCGGAAGATTCGGGTCGCGGTACTGTCGCTCGCCACCGGCATCGACTTCTGTGATCAGGCGATCTCCACGCAGGAGGCGATAGCGGCGAAGGTCGGCTGCGTCGGAAGCCGTCCACGACAACACTGCGTCGCGACCTTCTCGAACACCACCCAAGACGACCGCAGCGGGCGGCACGACGTCGCCGATCTCAGCGATCCACTCCGAAGACGGCGCCCCCTCGAAGCCGAGTGGGCTGACCGCGGAAACCGTGTAGCGGTGGCGACCGTCAGCGGGGCGCTCACTCCATTCGCCGAGGCTGACCAGGCTGCGGCTGAGCACACGCGCTTCGGCCAAGGCATGGGCTCGACCCGGCCATTGCCCACGCAAGGGCGCAAACATCAGCGCCTGGGTCGGATAGGCCGTCGCAAAGGAAATCTGATAGCTGGGGCCCGATTGATTGCGGACTTCGGCAAGCCGATTCCAGCGTTCGTCATACCAACCGTAGACATCGAAGTCGCGCGCCGAGTGATCGGCATCGCGCCATACCAGCTCGATGCCGCCCACCAGCTGCGGCGACTCCCAGCGCAACTCAAGGCGCCGACTGAGACGATCGCTGAGCGCGGCGGGTTGCTCGCTCCAGGTGGTGCTGGGCAGGCCGTCGGTCACCTCGGGCACTGCGATACCGTTGGACCACGCACTGACATGCTGAGCCAGTTCTACATCGCTCTGCACCGCCGCCCCGTTGCGATAGACACGGTATCCCG
Source organism: uncultured Aquimonas sp. (assembly GCF_937888285.1). GTDB lineage: Bacteria > Pseudomonadota > Gammaproteobacteria > Xanthomonadales > Xanthomonadaceae > Aquimonas. The sequence goes on along the minus strand of NZ_CALART010000074.1, from coordinate 39,824 downwards.
CTGCACCAGACACCGACTGCCACTGCAGAGACACTTCATCTGCGCTCACCTGCCCCTGCAGCGCCTGTGGGCTACCCGGCATTTGTCCGCGCGTCACCGGCACGTGCGTGCGAAGGCTGCGATGGCCAATGGTGTCGAGCACGGCGGCACTCACAACATTGCGCCCAGACAGTAGAGGCGCCTGCACCGAAATGACGCGGTCGACGCTCACCGATGCACCGGGTAGTTCAACTGTTTCGCCCTCGACCTGCCGCCAAAGCTGGATCTCACCCACGCGGGGGCTGGTGCCCTTCAATTCGGCCTCTGCCTCCGCGGTCGGCGTGTGCGGAAGCGGGTGCAGATCGATGGAGAAGACGTCTGCCTCGGATTCCTCGGAGGGCTCGGAGCGGTTTCCTGATGCGTCTGAAGCCAGCACCCTATAGCGGTACGTACCGATGGACCGGCCTAGATCCGTAGTCGCCAGGCTCGGGGCGTTCACGCTTTCGATCTCGATCCAGCCGCTCTCGGCGCCGAATCGTTCAACGTGATACTGAGCAAGATCGTCAGCAGTAGACGCCAACCAGGACAAGCGCACTTCGTTGCCATCGGCAAGGGCACGCAAACCCGAGGGCGCGGGCGGCGGAGTGACGTCATCGTGACGCACGTGTACTACCGGCGGCTGAGGATCGCTCAGCCCGCCTTGATCCGTGGCTACGGCGCGCAGTTCGTAATCGCCGAGCGGCCGCCCGGTCGGATTGAACACCTGGCGCCAGGGCGGCGTGCGCACCGCCTCGCCCAGTGGCGACCAATCCGACTGCCCCTCGCCACGCACGTAGAACGCGATTTGCGCTACATCGCGGTGCTCGGTTTGGGCCAGAACCTCAATCGGCTGATCGAACACCAAGCCGTCCTCAGGCCGCACCAACTCGGCACTGGGAGGCCCGCGGTCAAGTAGCTGAGTGAAGGGTGCCGAGGGTGGGCTCAGGTTACCCGCCGAATCAATGGCATACACACGGTAGACGTGCTCACCATCCGGGACGCTGGGGTCGAGATAGTGATCCTGGGCCAGCGCGAGCGGACGCAGGTCCGCAGGCAAGGTGGCACCTCCCGTCAGAAGACGGCCATTGCGGTACAGCAGGTAGCCGAGAAGGTCGGGCTCGGGATTGGGCAACCAGCGCAGCTCAAGATCGGCGCCTTGCAGTTCGCCCATAAGCCCCTGCGGCGCTGAAGGCGGCAGGTTGTCCACTTTAATAACGTTCGTGACTTCGCCGACATTGCCGCTGCGATCCCAAGCGCGCAGGCGTAGCCGAACACGGGCGCCCTCAGGCACTTCGCGACTGTCCCACAGACCCAGCTGGCCCGCGCGCACGGGCACGGAGCTTTCTCGCAGAACCTGCAATGCGCTGCCGGCCTCGTCAAACAGCGCCAGCTCATAGCGCTCGAAATCTTCAGCGCTGGAAGCGGTGCCGCGGATCACCTGCTGACCACGTACGCGCTCTCCGTCCGCCGGCTGCACAACCGCGACCTCAGGCGGCGTGCGATCGACGCGCAGATGCGCCTGATTGCTCGGGACGCTTTCATTGCCCACTGCATCGATCGCCGTTACCCGATAGGCCCAGAGGCCTTCAGGCAAATCGAGATCAAGGTACTGACGCGCCGACACTGGCTCTGCGGTGATCCGTTCTTCGAAGTCGCCGCCGCTGCGGTAAACGTGGAAGCCCGCGAGATCCGGCGCGTCGCCGCCACGCCATGCCAGACGCGCGTTGCGGCCAGCTTCCAGGCTGGCACTGAGGTCCACCGGCACCGGAGGTGCTTCAGCATCTATCAGCCACCTTCGTTCGACGCGGCTCATCCAGCCGGCACGATCCTGCACTTCCAGTCGGAACAGGCGCTCGCCCTGTGGCAAGCCCTGAACACTCGACAGGTTGGCGGCGTCGATTGCTTGATCACCCTGCGAAAGGCGGGACCATTCGCTGCGTGCGGCCTGCTCGGGCGTCGCCGTCAGGAGCTGCCAGGATTCAAAATGGGTGTCCGTCGCGGTCACGGTGAGGACGAGATCCGCGGTGACAACCTCGCCTTCGTCCGGGGAGTGGATGAGGGCGACCGGCGGCGTTCCGTCGACAGCGACCGGAACCTCCAGCTGTGCTTCATTACCGGCACGATCGCGCGCCGTCAGATGCAGGCGATATGCGCCATCGGGCACCTCAGCCGTCCAGGCCGAATCGAACTCGGCCACCGTCTGCTGGGGTAGGTCCAGCAGCACTTGGCGCTCCTGAGGATTGGATTCGGAAACCAACTCCAGCAGCACCGACCCGTGGTTGGCATCCTGCGCTCGGCCCTGCAACCGATGTTGTCGCCCCTCGCCTCGCGCCAGCACGCTTTCAGCTTCGGGCGAAGTCAAGCTGATCTCGGGCGGTGTGCAGTCGAGGGTGAATTCAGCCTCGGCTTCGCTCCGATTGCCTGCGCCATCCAGGGCCACGGCATTGAGGCGATAGCTGCCTTCTACGAGCTGAGCAAAACCGCCAAAGGCATAGCTTCCGTCAACCGTGCCGTTCAGGGTACGAACGACCGCACCGGTGGCTGCAAGCAGTTCCGCCTGGAACTCGGCGAGCAGCGGATCGGACACCATCAGCTCGGGCGGCAACTCGCAGGCAAGCACGGCAGGCAGCTCGGGGGACCAGGCGAGCGCTGGCGGCTGGCGATCGACCACGAAGTCCAGTTCAGCCTCATGAGGCTCGCCGCCGAGTTCGGCATCGCGCGCGCGGATGTGCAGCCGGTAATCGCCGTCGGCGACTGCGCTGGCATCGATGTTGCCGCCCCAAGGCAGGCTGAAGGCGCCTGCATTGATCGATTGCGACTCTGCCAGCCGTTCAAGCAGCTGTCCGCTCGAAGTCAATAGATCGATATCGACCAGCGCGGCGCGAGCCAGCAGCAGACGCAGCTCAAGCGAGTCGAGGCGACCATCGCCATTCGGCGAGATCAGGCTGCGCGACAGTCGGGCAGAGGTCAGCACATCCGGGCGCGGCAAGATGCGTATAGCTCGGACGAGCTCGGACCCATTACCGACTCGATCGCGAGCGCTCAGCTGAATCCAGACGGGTCCGACGATCCCTTGCGTCTGCAGCACGCCCAGGGCGCGCGGCGTTGGCACATTGCCACGGCCCTCTGCCAATTGCTGCCAGGGCCCTTGAGCACCTGCGCTTGAGAAGGCGAGCTCCCAAGTACCTGGATCAGCATCCTGCACCGTACCCACGGCTTGCACCGACGCAAGTCGCAGCTCGGCGTTCTCGACGGGCGATGTCAACTGCAGCGCAGGCGGCGTTGCGTCAACGCGGACGAAGTAGTCAACCTCGCGCTCGTGCCCGCACTCGTCGCGGGCGTGCAGGCGCATTCCATACACGGCGTCGGCAGCGACCTGGCCCTGCAGTCGCGCATCCCACTCGATATCGAAGTCGCCGATGGGCTGCGCACCCTCGCGCAGCGTAGCGAGGGCGGGGCCATCAATCTGGTAGCGCGGGTTCGCAGCGCTACCCAGAGCGCGCACTGCGAAGATTTCTGCGCGCAGACTTACCGGTTCACGCGCGCGGAAAGACCAATGGACCATGCGAACTTCGGGGTCACCCTGCGGCGAGATGACCGGGGCCTGGCTGCCGATAGACTCTGGCAGGGGTTCGCGCCGCGAATCGACTTCTACACTGGCATCAATATGCACGGTCGTGGTGGCGCAGGATTGCGCGCCCGACCAGTCGAGGGCGCGCAGACGTAGGCTGACCGGGCCCTCCGGAACCGAGGGATCTGGCAACGCGAGCAATCGTCGGGAAAAGGAGGCAGACGTCAGCTCGCCCTTTCCAAGGGGCTCATCCAGCAGCGCGCATCCATCGGACGCACCCTTGCGCCCATTGCAGAGCACTTGGGTGAAGCGGGGTTCTGCGCTGGAAAGACTCGCTGCTTCGAGCGCGTAAAGCGCTCGGCTTTCCGTGTTGAGGAAGGCATCCACGCCCAGTCCTTGGCCTGCGATGGAGCACACTCGCGTACCGGTGGCGGGGAAGGAGAAGCCCAGCTCGGGCCGGGTTCGATCAATCGGAAAATGCTCGTTCGCAACAAATGAACGGCCCCGATCGTCCTCGACTTGGAGCCGCAAACGCCCCTCCACGCCGGGCAATCCGTCTGTTTCAACGCGATAGCCTTCCAGGCTAACGCCTTCAGCCGCGCCAGAAGCGATGACGACGGGGGTAAGCTGACGCGGATCAAGTAGCTCAAGCCGGAAACTGCGAGCGCGCGAATTGAGCACGGGCCGTACGCGAATCGCCGCCGATGGGTCAGAGCCGCAGACGGCGCGTGTATCCGGCCAGACTTTGATCGCGCTCGCCAGATCTGACGGACCAAAGGGGTCGGTTGGATTGCCATTGCCGTCTTCTGGTGTCCTGAACTCGAAGCGCATCGCATTCGATACCCGAACGCCCTCCGGATCACGCTGCCGCACGCGCAGTGCCACGAGCTCGTCCGCTCCCACATCGCTCAAGTCGACTTCGACCTGGAACAGTCCACCGCCAAGAGATAGAGGCAAGACCTCCGTTTGAGTCTGCCAAATGACGGGCGCTGATATTGGATCGGCATGGCCAGCAGTGCGCGCAATATCAAGTGAAACGGGCTTGGGAAGTTCTTGATGCGCCATGAAGAACACCGGCACCGCGCTCTCCTGCGGTAGCATGGGCGGGGTCCGAGGCACTTCACGCATTGTTGCAGCCTGAAACGGTGGCTGTTGCCAGCTCTCAGCCGAGGGCCTGCCAAGGACCCCTGCACCGACAATTGCCAGCACGGGCGAGATGGGTGGCATTTCGCGGTACAGACGATTGCCCGCCTGATCCTCGAGCAGCCATCGGTATTGGCCCGAGAACAGCTCGATCCAGCGCAAGGAAGCCCCTGCCTGCGCTACGACATAGTCGGCCGAATGATCCAACCATTGAGAAGAAGGCTCTCTCCTATGCTGCAGTTGCACACGGAGCTCAGAAGTGATGTCAATACGCCCCCGACGATCCTGAGCACCGCTAACCCGAGCCCCATGCCCTTCGCCAGGCTCAAGAATCGGCGGATATCCTGAAGTCAGGAATACCGAGTCCACCAACGGAAAGGTATTGTCGACAGCGACAGGAAAAGCGAATCCAGCCGTCAGTTCGAGCCGGTAAACGCCGTCGGGCACCGCGGCACCCTGCTCACTCTGGCCGCTCCATATCCACTGTTGATCGCCAAGGTCCGCCGCACCGAAGGTGCGGAAGTCAGCGAACACTGTGCGGCCGGAATCATCAAGTATCGCGAAGCCGATCTCGGTGGGACGCGACACCACGAAATCGACCTGCAGCCTGTCCTTCGAACCATCGCCATTCGGTGAGATGGCCCGATGGTCTGTGCGAGCGTTGCTGATCGGCGACGCAAACACCAGCTCGGCGGAAGCAAAGCTGTCCAAGCGATTGCCCGCTCGATCCACCACCCTCAGGCGGAAGACGTAGGCGCCTGACTGGGGCGGTGCCCAGGTCATGAACTCGTCACCGCGTACCTGTTCCCGCCTCGGTGGAACGAGACTCAGCCATTCTTCGGGCGACCCGACGCTTGCGTAGTCGATCTGGTAGTAGTCGAGGTTCGCGTCGGTCGCATATCCAGTGAAGGTCACCGAGCGGCCGTTGCTGGAGGCGCGCAAGTCGCTACGCAGTCGCTGAAGGCTGCTGATGACTTGCGTTGCACGTGGGACGCTGTCAGGCCCAGAGTCAGACAACAGCAGACGGCTCTCGTCGTGGATCGAAGCAAGAAGCTGCGCCGCACGCGCCCATGGGCGCCCGACGGCACCCTGAACGCTGATTCGAGCATCTTCTCGCAGGTGTGCGCCCGCGCGCTGGAAGAAGCGTGGCCATGCGGCAGGCAGCGATGCCGTGCCTTCGCTACCGGCAACGAGTAGGTAACGCTGCCGATCCTCTGGGGATAACAGCGGCCAAGCGGTTTGGCCCGCGATCCGGCGGATCTGTCCGGTGCCTAGCGAGAGTGCAAGGTAGTCAATAGCTCCCTCGCAAACGAAGCTGTATCCCGATCCAAGTTCGCTGCCCGCGTCACCCGGGTCGGCGTCGAGAAGCACGTCGCCAGATGAGAAGTACAACTCGCGCGCAGAGGGTTCGAACATATTGCGTTCGCCCTGCCCCCAGCGGGCAAGCTTCGGCCACTCCCGGAACAGGCGAGAGGGACACAGGGCGGTGAAGCCGAGCGGCTCGCCTCTGAGGACATGGTTGGGTGAGTTGCCCTGCAGCTCGCCGTATTCTCCAGCGATGGCAGGCCGGGGCACCGGTTGCTCGAGAAGTTTGGTTCCCTGCGGCGAGTACAGGCTCGCCAGCCCCGACGCATGATCCACCAGGAAGCCTTTTGCCTCAGACCCGATCCACTGGAAATGCGCCTGCGAGAAGCCGCGCTGAGAGTTGGGGTCTTTAGACCTCGCCAGACAACCGCCAGTGGGGTGACTCAGGAGATCTCGCGACTCGCCAGTCCGCAGGTTGAACCAACGAACCTCTTCCCCCTCCAGCCGCAGCGCGTGCCAGAACAGCACTGGCTCGGACTCGACCAGATGCACGCGTGCGAAGCAGTCAAGGTCATCTCGGTAGCTCAATTGAAGCTCGGTTGGGGTCAGCGAGCCATCGAACGGGAGGAATCTGGAAGGCAGAATCCCACCCTCGATCACGGCGTCCTTGCCCACAAGAACGCCAGATGCGTAGCCGCTGAGGAAACGTTCGTCGGTGTTGACCGAGAGGGTCTGAACAACCCCGCCGTCGAGGCCAACTCGCAGCATCACACCATAATTGCTCTGAAGCAGGACATGCCTTGGCCCGGCGGTTCCGACCAGGCGTTGGGAGTGCTGACCAGCGGGCAGATCAGCCACAAGGCGGGCTTGGTCCAAGGTGCCCGCATCCTGAACCCACAACTTTGCGCCCGCAGTGAAAAACAGCTCGCGCCCCTGCGTCGGCTCAATTAGGAGCGAAGTGACTTCGCCATTCCCGGCATGGCGCTCCAGCCAACGAGCGCTGAGTACCGACTCGACGCCGCCCATGTAGGCGTGAGTGCGGGCGATGCCGCGCTTCATTGCGGCAGCACTGTTTGCCGAACTGCCCCATGTGTACAGATAGTCCTCGACTGGCGAGCCCGCCACCGGCACCAGCCACTCGTTGATTGAGTTCGGCAAACGACGACTTACCACATCGCCCGACAGCACTGACGCGAGCGCCATAGGTTGATCGTTGTCGAGCACGACCCGGACCACGCCCAAGCTTCGTTCCGCTGCTCCAACGGCCACCACGACATACTCGCCGTCGGGGGCGATTTCGCCGCGTTGATCAAGTCCGTCCCAGACAAGCAGTTTTCTGCCACCGGGGAGGTCTTCAAAGGCTTCGATCCGGGCTATCAATCGGTCTTCAACGTTCCGCACATCCGCCCTGACCAGGGGGATCGACGCACCCGCCAAGACCACGAGGGCGCGGTCACGGACGCCATCGCCGTTCGGCGAAAAGTACGGGGTCAGCGCAAGAGCGCCTTCGATGTTGGCAGCAAGAGGCAGCTGAATCTCGTTGTTGCTGCGATCGCCATCCACCGCCGATTGCTCAGGATCGATCTGAAACAACAGAGACTCGGCGCCCTCGGCACGCGCAGTCCACTGCCAACTGGCTTCGAATCTCGCCCCTGGCGCAAGCGCAGGCACATCGAGGGCAGGAGAAACAGCGTGCAGCCCGCCTTGGTGGACCTCGAACAGATGCGTACGCAGAGGCTCTGAGGACTGTTCGCCGCGATTGCTCAGCGCAACTCGCAGGATGACCGGCATGCCCGGCAAGGGCTGCTCAGGCTGCATCAACACCGACTGTGCGCTTGCGCCAACGTCAGCCATGGCGCGCGCGATGGCGTCGACGATGCCAAAGTTGTTGGACTCGTCGAGCTCTGCAATGACGAGATCGCTGTCGGCCATGAGGAATAGCGAGACATCGCCACGTGCGGGGAACGACGGGATTTCAAGGACGACCGTCGTGTCGCTTCCGGGATCCAGCCCCAACACCGTGGTGGCGGCCAAGGGCTGACCGCCAGAGCGCGGGTCGCCAAGGAACAACGAAACTGCGAAGGGCCCTGTAGCAGCCGCCCCTTGATTGAGAAGTTGCGCGCTCACCTGAAGCGGCCGCCCCTGCAGCGGCTGCGCGGGTGTTGCTTCGGTGCTGCCTGGGACGACCACAAGATCGGCCCCTTCAGAGCGAATGGGCTCGACATCGAACTCGAAGCTGTTGTTGTCTCGCGCGATCTCGTCGATCTGCTGGTCCGGATCGATCATGATCTGCAGGCGCTGCGTACCCGCGTCCTGCGGACGCCAGACAAACTCAGTCTCAACTTCGGCGCCGGCTTCCGCCTGCAAGGGTCGACGTTGCAGCAGGACCCAGCCGTTGGCATCCAGGCGCCTGAGCTCGATGCTGGCCTGCCCGGAATGGCTGTTGCCGATATTGATCGAGTTGACTCGAACGCGCTGGTCCAGCCCCACACGCGGTACCACCGGATTGAGGTCGAGCGACTCGACCATGAGCGCCAGATCTATGCCCGGCGAGGCGGGCAATTGCAGGTGCAGGGCGTTGTTGCCTCGGTGGGAGTCTTCCGCCTCTTGCAGCGGATCGAGCACCAGTTCAAGGGCGTGCTCACCCGTCCGAGAGACATCGAAACCCAGAGAGTAGGCAATGCGGCCGTTGGCGGGCACATCGACGCGGGTTTCTGCGAGCGTCTGTCGTGATTGGATCAGCACCCGCTCCAGACGCAACAAAACCTGCTGCGCCGAAGCCGCACCAAAGTTGCGGACCTGTCCACTCAGGGTGATGCGATCGCCCAGACGCTGGAAGCGATCTGGATCGAATACATGCTCGCCCAGAACAAGGGCGGGGTCCGCGCCGCTACCTGGAGCCGCGAACTGGATGGAGAGGTCGGCCTGGTTATTGTCTTCGCTCACCTCAACCAGAGCGCTCTCAGGATCGAGTTGTAGCCGGAGACGTACAAGGGCCGGCCAGCTTCCGGTCTCAATGAGAGCCTCAACAGTCGCAGCCTCACCCGGAATCAGCGATGGCAGGGTGCGCGTAAGCAGTGGGTCAAAGGTGCCCGGCTGCGAACCTCTCTCTTGCGACCAGAGGTAACTCAACTCGGGCGTAGCAAGGCCACCCGCGTTTCGTACACGTGCCCGCAGCACGACAGGCTCTCCCGCACGGGGCGCTTCCGGCACAACTGAAACCGACACGACTTCGAGGTCAGGCTGCCCAAGTCGAGCAAGCGCAAGCCCCGCGACCGCCGTGGTGTAGACGCTGCCTTCCCAGTCGCCGTCACGACCCTGCCTGGATTCCAAGGCGGCTCGCAGTCGCAGCTTCAGACTTTCAGGCAGGCGAAGCTCGCCTGCGAGAACGAGCGCATCTGCCAGTTCACTGGTGCCTGCAGAGCGCGCCCCCTGCAGCGGCAGCTCCAGCAGATGTTCAAGCAGCCAAACGCGAGCCCGCTCAGCACCCTCATGACCTTCGGGCCAGTGCACCAACAGGGCGCGAGCAGCCAGCAGGCTGGACCGCAGTCGAGCCGCTCCGTTGCTGACCGAGGCAAAGCTGCCTTGCGTGGACTGATGCCCGACCAGGCTGCTCAGCAGAGCGGCCCTGGCACCGGCATCAAATAGAACCGAATCCGCATCCAAAGCCGCAGAAAGGGCCAGATCAAGGACACCGTCTGCCCATCCATCCACGATTGCGGGGGCTGGCCGCTGGGGCTCCGACGACGCATGGACACTGGCCCGGCGCAGACGGTCATCGGCGTTGATCTCCTCGGCCGCGCTGAGAAACTCGCGAACCTCCGCAGCGCCCGCCCACCCGGGATCCACCTGAAGGATGGTGCGCAACGCCGCCACGCTGTCGCGCACCGCTGTGCTAGGGCGGTCTGCAAAGCCGCCGGTGGGCTGTCGAATGGCTTTCAACCAGTTCAGAGCGGCTGCCACCGGATCGGCATGCCTTTGAGGCGGTGAGCCCGACAGCGCCTCGGGCGCGCCGATGCGGACTTCGCCCGGGCGATCACCGATGAAACGGAGGCTCGCACGCCCCTCGGTGATGGACTGGAAGTAGCTTTCGTAGCGCTGGGCGAAACGCTGTAGCTGAGCGAGCTTGGCCTCCTCGATGCTCTGACCTGGACGGACCAGCAGGACCAAGGCGGCAGTGAACTCGCGCTGCGATGCCGCCGCCGACGGCGTGCGCGCACCTTCCGCAGCAATCACTTGGGCAAGTGTGATCTGCTCGGCTGTCCCGACGGCACGCATACCAACCTGCGGAAGCTCGGCAGGATCGAGCCCGGTGTTACGCAACAGTCTAAGGGGTGGGACTTCCTCGGGAGCAGCCCAACCTGCCAGGTAAAGATCCCAGCGCGAGAATCGCTCCAGGGCCTCGGTCAACCGAAAGCTGCCGTCAGCATCCTGTCGCCAGGCCCCGCCGTACATCACGGAGGCATTGGTATCGGCAAGCAGACTCCAATGAGAACCGTCGCGCCCAAGCAGATCCGAGCTCAACTGCCCTTGCGAAGACTGGAAGCGGACCCCCACCCCCCACCGATGCATCAGCTCATGGCTAAGAGTATTCAGAAGTACGCGGTACGCAGGGTCTCGGGTGTTGAAGCGGTAGCGGCTGAGCGCCGCCATGTCGACATAACCCTGCAGGCGCCCAGGGCTACCGAACAGCAAACTGTGATCGAACAGCTGCTGGCCGATACCTTGCACTTCATTGCGTACCGCGCTGTAGAAGGCCAGCGCTTGGCCGGTAGCGAACTCGAAGTCGGTGAAGACGACGACGAAGTCGACGTCCTGACCGGTGGCTTCGAGAAGACTGGTCGCTAAAGCCGCGCGAGCTGCGGTCTGCCCCCTGTCGTAGTTACCCGCAAAGTCAGCGGTGTACACGGCTCCGGTGAGGCCAAGCACTCGAACCGGACCGACGGAAGACTTGCTCGCCAGTAGCGACGGCTGCACCGGCTCTACGCAGGACACGGGCGGCGCAACGGGAGAGAACGAAACGGGCGCGGATGACTGGGCCTGGGCGTACCCACCGCTGCCGATCGCCAAGAAAGTCAGCGCTCGAACGGCGAAGCGCCTTAGGTGCGCCCAAACGTGGCCGCCATGTCCATGCTGATGGGGTGCCACAGGCGGGTGCACTTCAGTCAGCATCGCCGCTGCCCCCCTCAGGCGATGCAGGCGGATACGCCGCATTCAACGAAGCTGCGAGCTCACGAAGGGTTAACTCCGCGTCGAGCTCTTGGCCACGCAACAGTCTCAGTCTGAGTGGTCGGCCGTCCGGGGACGCAAGCACGACCGTAGCCCCCTCTTCAGAGAGCGCATCAAGCCGGATTCGAGTGCCCGGCAGGTCCTTGCCGAGGGGGACAGGGTGATCACCGGAGTCCGAGCGAAACACCGCAAGAGGCGGCGTGAGCGAGAACTCGATGAAAGTCCAGCGCCCTGGCGGCGGGTCCCATTCGTGGGGGATCTGCGCGGATGCAGTGCTCAGACCGAATGTCAGGAGCAGGGAAAGCAAAACGACGCCCGAAACTCGGACGCGCAGAAAAGAGGCAGCCATGATTCCCCCGAGAACATCGAAAACCGCCCTAGCGAAAAAGCGGCTTCACAAGTGCAGAAAGTTGGGTGCGCACGTTAAGTGCGCAACCCAGTGAAGTCAATGTGAACCTTACGGCGTTGCTTCGAGCGCTGGTATAGGGGGATCGATCGGTATGGGGTAGGAGTCTTGCTCAAGCGGCTGTAGTCGAGCATCACAGCCACGCGCAGGCAAAGCCAGAGCAATCGGCGGGAAGCACGAGATTTCTGGCCGCGTGCGGCGGACTCAGGGTCTTCAGTCCGATTGGGATTGCGCCCAAGCAGCCAGCATCCGGGCCGAGAGAGCGCTCGTTGCAAAGGAATTCCGCGTTCGTCGCTCTGAACCAGCTTCGCCGACGCCGGCAGAGCAGCCGCTGATCGCTCGACAACGGCCTGCTCGCGCCTCACCGCTGAGGCACTCCAGTCAAGTCATCATCCCAACGCCGCCCGACAGGTGAAGAACCCATTCACCGTCAACCGCCCCTGCTCTGGATCAGCGCTTAACAGCTCCGGCCGCGCGATGTCGCCGCTGTGGAAGAGGTCGCCACGATAGACGATCAGGCGGTTGAAGCGCGGCGGCACGGTGGCGATGTGCTCGAACCAGGGGTTGCATTCGCGCATATAGCCTTGCGCAATGCCGGGATAGCGGGCGTTGAAGTCTTCAGGCGCGAGGCGGGCGGAATCCTGCACCAGGGCCTCGATCTCCGGCATGGGGCGGCGCGGGCGGTAGAAGCTGGTGCCGCCAAGCTCAGGGCGATCGAACAGGTAGAGCACGCTGGCCGCGACCACGGTGCCGGGCTCGCTGCTCAGGCGGTCGCGGTGACAGAAGCGCTGGCAGGGCGCCAGCGTTTCCGGCGTGCGGGTGACGAGGGCGAAGCGGCTGTGCGCACGCAGGGTGCGGCGGGCGCCGAGTGCGGCGCGCGCGTGCTGGGCGAAGAAGTCGCAGAGGCGATCGGTGACCTCGGTGGCCAGCGGCAGCTCGGGGCCGGGGTAGGCATTCCAGGCGCCTTCGACGAAGCGCCCGCGGTGGGCGATCGCGGTGTCGATCCAGGCCCGAGGGTCGAGCAGCACGGCGTCGAAGACCAGGCATACGTGGCCGTCGTGCAGCGGAACGATATGGCGCGTGGGATTGGGGTTGAACATGCGGGGCTGCCGGGAGTGCGGGCCTGCGCGTCGGTGTCGCGCTGGAAGGTGGATGCCGAGAGCGTGGGGACAGGGGACGCGATGGCGAGAGTCGCGCGAGAAACAGGCAACAGCAAGTCGATAGTTCGATCGGAAGCGCGAGCAGCGTGAGCCAACAGCGAGCAGCGCGCATCAAGCAGCAATCGGTAGAGGGCGCGACACACTCGGCGAATTGCGGGTGACGGGTAGCGGGTAGCGGGCAGCGGGCAGCGGGCAGCGGGGCAAGGATGCACGCCATGGTGGGCCAGAGCCTGAGGTCTCCCCACGAATTTCCGGTCGTTCTCGGCCATCCCGGGCTATCTTTCGGCCAAAACGAAACGTGCATGACGCGGTTTTTTCCTCGGGGTACCACGCCTGAGGACCGCGCCATGCACGCTTCGACGATCTTACGCTGCTGTATCGGTGAGATTCTGGACACCCTGCACGCGACCCGCTGCCGTCGATTGCTCGACGCAGTGGAAGCGCTGGTGGCAGGTCGCCGATTGACTCTGACCGAGTTGGCACGCCAGTGGCCGGGGGCCGAGCAGGTCCATGCGCCGCTCAAGGCGCTCGACCGGCTGCTGAGCAACAGCCATCTGCATGCCGAGTCCGAGGGTCTGCAACGCGCGATCACGGCGCGGCTGCTTCAAGGCATGCCGCGACCGGTGCTGCAGGTGGATTGGTCGCCTCTCAAGAAGGACGGGCGCTGGGCCCTGTTGCGGGCTTCGGTGGCGATGGGTGGGCGCGCGATGCCGGTGCACGAACAGGTATTCCCGCTGAAACGCATGAACCACCCTGCGGCGCAGAAGGAGTTCCTTCAGCAACTGGCAAGACAGCTGCCGACGAACAGCTCGCCCATCCTGGTAACTGATGCGGGCTTCCGCAGCGACTGGTTTCGGGCGGTGCAGGCGCACGGCTGGGACTACGTCGGACGATTGCGCAGCAACACGCACACCCGCCCGCTTGAGGTCGACGACTGGGCACCCTGCGGGACCCTTCATGCGTCCGCCACCGCGCAGCCCGCGGACCTGGGGCCACACCGAATCGTGAAGGGTCAGCCCATGACCAGCCGGCTGGTGCTCTATCGTGGCCGACGTACCGGGCGCGACAAGCTCACGCGCGCAGGCGTGCCCGAACAGGGCGGCATCTCCAAGAAGGCGCGGCTGGCCGCGCGTGAGCCGTGGCTGTTAGTCACCTCTCTGGGCGCGGAGACGCACTGCGCCGAGCGCATCGTCGCGATCTATCGCACGCGCATGCAGATCGAAGAAGCCTTCCGCGATCTGAAGAGCCATCGGTTCGGCGTCGGCTTCACTGACAGCTTGACCCGCAAGTCCAAGCGCGCAGGCGTGCTACTGCTGCTCAATCGCCTGGCCAGCTTTGCCGCATGGATGATGGCCAGCGCTGCCCGCAACACCCAAAGCGTGGATCCCCTGGCACGCCAGAAGTCGCACATGCATCGCTACTCGGCGTGGCGAAGGGGGATGGAGTGGTTGCGAATCAAGCGTTTACCCCAGGATATCCGCGCCGGTCTGCAGGCCGTACTGGACGAACTCCTCGACCGAAAACTAGGGCTTGCGCTGCTATGAAAAGTGGGGAGACCTCAGGCCAGAGCCCACCCTATTCCGGCGCCAGCAGGAAGCGCAGGGGGTCGGCGAGGCGCGCCGCCCAGGCCTGTTCGCTGTGATCGGTGCCGGGGTACTCGCGGCTTCGCCACTGCGCAGGCGGCAGCGGCGAGGCGTTGAACACGGTATCGACTTCGCGCTGCAGAGGAGGATAAAGCGCGTCCAGGGTTTCGGTGCCGTGGTCCATCCAGATCTTCTGTTGGCCCAGCGTCGGCAGGCGCTCGCGCAGGTAGGTGCGCATCGCCTGCGCGAAGCTGTCGTCAGCGGGGTGGAAGCCACCGGGCCAGTGGGTGGAGAGCGCGGCGGCGCCGCCGAAGTGCTGCGGCTGTTCGAGCAGCGCATAGAGGCTGATCAGCCCGCCCATGCTGGAGCCCATCAGGAAGCGATCCTTTGGCTTGCGCGAGACCGCGAAGCGCGACTCGATCGTCTGGCGCAATTCACCCACCAGGAAGCGCACGTAGGCATCGGCAGCAGGCGGTCCGGCGAACAGCGGTCGGCCCGGCTCGCGCTCGGCAGCGCGCCAGCGCTGGCGAACCTCTTCCGGCATCGACTCGAACACACGCTGCGGGAGGTAGTCTCGATAGCGGTGCTCGCCGGCATTCCAGATGCCGACCACGATGAAGGGTCGCAGCGCGCCCGGCTCGATCAGCGCCGCGGCCGTGCGATCCACCTCCCAAGCCTGGCGATTCCAGGTGGTAGCGGCATCGAACAGCATCTGCCCGTCGTGCATGTACAGGGTGGCGTAGGGCGCAGCGTCCGGATAGCCGGGCGGCAGCCAGACATCGACCGTGCGTGTGGCCAGCCCCTCCGGCGCGAACTCGATGCGCTCCACCCTGCCCGCTTCCACCTGGGGCAGGACGGACGCGGGCGCAGGCTCGGCATGGGTGGCGAAGGGCACAAGCAGACAGCACAGCAGCCACGGAATCAGTCGCATCGAAAGCACTCCCGGATTGTTCGTCTTCATGACGCTAACGTCGATCTAAGGGCTGCGGCGCTAGGCTCCCGCCCACGCAAGTCGCATCCTGAGGATGCGAGCATCGACTCAAGACAGGAGAACTCCTCATGCAGGAACTGATCGCGGCGGGCAGCGGCATCGACTGGTGGGGCATCGCCACCTTCTGGGGCCTGCGCATCGCCGCAGCCCTGCTGATCGTGCTGGTAGGCCTGTGGCTGGCGCGCCGCATCTCCAACGCGCTGCGCGGTCTGCTGGAGCGCACCCGGATGGAGGCCATCCTCGCCAACTTCTTCAGCAACGTGGCCCACGCCGTCGTGCTGGTGCTGGTACTGGTCACCGCGCTGGATGCCCTGGGCGTACCGCCAACCTCGCTGCTGGCAGTGATGGGCGCGGCCGGCCTGGCCGTGGGCCTGGCGATGAAGGACTCGCTGTCGAACATTGCCGCCGGCGTGATGCTGATCGTGCTGCGGCCCTTCCGCACCGGCGACGTGGTCGAGATCGCCGGCATTACCGGCGTGGTCGAGCAGGTGCGGTTGTTCCAGACCGTGCTGCGCAGCTTCCAGAACCACGAGATCACCCTGCCCAACGGCCAGATCACGGCCAGCCCGATCATCAACTACACCGCCCGCGCGCAGCGCCGCGTCGACATCCCGGTCGGCGTCGACTACGGCAACGACATCCGCGGCGCACGCGAGGCGCTGCTGGGCTTTGCCAAGGCACATCCCAGCGTGCTGGCCGAGCCTGCGCCCGATGTGATTGTCGATGCGCTGGCCGACAGCAGTGTCAACCTGGTATTGCGCGCCTGGGTCAACACGCCGGACTTCGCGCAGACGCGCTCGGACCTGCTGGAGGCCGTGCATCGCGGTCTGCCCGAGGCCGGCTACAGCATTCCCTTCCCGCAGACCGACATGCACCTGCATCTGCCCGAGCCCGTGGCCAAGCTGCTGCAGCGCGCGCAGGGCGCGTCGAACGCCGAGGCGAGCGTCGACGGCAGAGGCTGATCGCTCGACGCGAGGGCTCACTGCACGGGCTCCTCGGCGTGCGCACGCTCAAGGATCCGTCGACGCAGACCATCGCTCTCGCGCGTCATCGGATAGCGCGCGGGATCGGCGGACGGCGGCGTCGCAAAGTCGAGGCCCTGCAGCAGGACCTGGGTCGAGCTCTGCACCTCGGTCTGTTCAATGGGGGCACCATCGAGCCATGCTTCGCGGCCGTCCCAGATCAGCTCGCGCGCCGCTGCGCCCAGCTCGAAGCCGACGCGCACGCGTCCGCCTTCGGCCTGCAGAAGATCGAGTTCGATGCGTTGCGACTGCCGCGGCAAGCCCTCGAAGCGCCAGCGCTGGCGGGCTGCATCCTGCTCGATCCGCAGGCCCAGAGCTTCGCCGTCGCCGAACGGGATGCGCGCCTCGGCGTTGGTCCACGCTGCCGGCAGCGCGGGCACGAAGCGCAGGGTGTTGCGCAGCAGATCGGGGCGAACGCCGAGGTAGTCCTGCCAGGCGTTGCGGGTGAACTCGGCGACACTCCAGGACTGCGCGTAGGTGCCCGAAGGCACCGGCCTGCCGTCTTCGCCAAGCGCTGCATCGAGCAGCTCGCTCATGCTGCCGCGCGTGCCGACTTCAAGGATCTGTCGCGCCAGCTCGCGCGTCAGTCGCCAGGCGAGCTCCTGCTGGCCGTGGCGGTTGAGTGCGGTGATGGTGAAGCCCGCATTCCAGCCCCAGACCGTGCCGTTGTGATAGGCGGCGTCCTTGTGGTGCAGCGCGGGCTGGCCGTGACGCAGGGCCTCGTGGCGCGGATGGAACCAGGGGTGCGCAGGCTCCAGTGAAGCGATCCCATACGGAAACAGCAGATGCTCGACGCTGTCGCGCAGCAGCTGCGCTTCGGCCCTCGGATCGAGGATCGGCGACCAGGGCACGCTGATCAGCATCAGCGCGTTGGGCCGTCGAGCGAGATCGGCGCTGCCGTCGGCGCGCAGGCGATCGGCGATGCGTCCGTCGATCACGAAGCGCTTCAGCACAGCCTCGCGGGCACGTCGTGCCTGCGCGCGCCAGGCCTGTGCATCGCCGCCCTGCCCGCGCGCTTCGGCGAGCTCGGCGGCGCTCTCCAGCGCGGTGATCCACAGCGCCTGGATCTCGACCGCACGATCGCCGCGCGGCGACCACGCCGGGCCGTTCTCGTAGACCCGCGCATCCATCCAGGTATCGGCATCGGCATGCCGCAGCAGGCCCTCGGCGTCGAGGTGGCGCTGCGCGCCGTCGAGGTAGAGACGCGCGAGATCGATCAGGCGATCGGCGAAGCCGGCATCGCCGCTGTGGCGCACGTACTCGAGCCCCGCGCGCAGCAGCCAGGGCGTGCCGTCGACGGTGTTGTAGATGGTCGGCTGGTTGGTTGCCACCCGATTGGGCACGCGGCCATAGTCGGGTGAGGACGGGTCGCGCTGCTGGCGCGCGGCAAAGGCATCGAGCACCGCGCGGGCCTCGGCGAAGCGGCCCGAAACCAGCAGGGTGCCCGGCAGCGCGATGAAAGTGTCGCGCCCCCAGTTGTCGCGGAACCAGGGCAGGCCGGCCCAGATGCCCGGCCCGTACTGCTCGACCACGAAGCTGTGCGCGCTGGCCTGGGCCCACAGCAGGGCGCGGTTGAAGTCGGCGTCCGGGGTGATGAGGCGGGCTCGGCTGAGGCGCCGATGCTGCAGTTCGACCTGCTGTTGCCAGCCGTCCTGCGCAGCCAGCGCGCGCGCCGACGCGATCGCTTCTTCGCGATTCTCGGCAAATGCGATGTGCAGGGTGAAGCGCCTGCCGGGCGTAGTCCGATGGAGGCGGATGGACATTGCTTCGCCGTGAGCGGAGGGGCTCGATTCGATACGCAGCGGTGCGTCCGCGCTGAGTGCGATCCAATCTGGATGGCCGTCCTTGGGCGTCGGTGCCGGCGGCGCCAACAGCAGGACACCAACCTCAGCGACCTCTTCGACGCGATAGCCCGAAAGCGCGGCGCTCCACAGCGGCATCAAGGCGAGTTCGGCCGCGTTGTTGGATTCGATTCGCAGACTGAGCGCAGTTCGGCCCGTATGCAGCAGCAGGCAGTCGCGCGCATTCGCATGCTCGACGCAGTGACCATAGGGGTACAGGGTTTCGCTGCGCGCGGCGTCTCTCTGCAATCGCTGCCCGTCCAGGAAGGCCGCGCGATCCTCGAACAGGCTGAGCTCACCGATGCGATAGCCGACGCCGACGCCGTGGCCATGCGTCCAGCCCTCGTAGTAGCCGGCGCGGTTGTCGCTGGCGATGAACTGCGCGCGCTCGCCGGGTGCGATCCGGATCGCCATGGCTTCGAAGAAGCGTGCGGCGTCGGTTTCTGCGCTGCCTTCGATCGCAGCTCGATTGGACGCCTGGACATCGACGCCCGGATAGGCGTGGACATCGCCTGTGGGCGCGCGCGTCGCGCAGCCAACGCCGACCGCGATGAGCAACACACCGAACAGCGCCAGAGCAAGTCGAGCGCCGTTCGACGTCGAGGGAACCGCAGACTTTGGCATGCGCAGGGCTCGTGTTGATCCGACCCGGATGCTAGCCGTGTGGCGGCAGCAATCCGTGCTGCAGTTGCGAGGCATACGTATGCAGGCCAGCCCATCAGGCCTCGCTGTCTGGCATCGTCGAGGGCCCGCCACGACGGAAGGCCGCGATGTCGAGCCCAATGAGCAGTCCATCGACCACGCCGACGCAGCGATTCGGCCTGCCCCAATCGCGGCGCCGCGCCCGCGTAGTTCTTGGCCTCGCGCTGCTGCTGGTGGCTGCGCCGGCCGCCGTACAGGCCGAAGACAGCCTGCGCGCCGACTGCGATGCATCGGGCCATTTCCGCGTGCTCGCGCGCTCGGACCTGCCGGCCGACGCGGCGGCGATCTGGCTCGATGAGCAGCGGCTGCGCTGGCCGCAGGCGCCATCCGACAAGGGCATCGTCCTGCTGCATGCGGACGACGTGATCCGCCTGGACGCCGAGGGGCGCCCCGATGCCGGGGTTGCGCAGCACCGCTTGACGGCGGTCACCAATGTCCTGCCGCTCGCCAAGGGGCAGCGCACCGCCTGGTTCGGCGGCGGCATGGAGTTCGTGCTGCCGGTGGCTGCCGACATCGGCGTGCTGCTTCGTGGCGATCTGCTGCTGGCCGCCCTCGATGCGGAGGGCCGCGTGCAGACCATGACCCGTGTGCAGCACGCGGCCGCACTCGATGATCGCTACGCGGCGGCGCTCGACGCGCCGCTCGGCGCGCTGCCGACTCCCGATGCCACGATGTTCGCACTGTGGGCACCGACCGCGCAGTCGGTGACTGTCTGCGTCTACGAGGATGACGACAGCGCTACGCGCTCGGCGCGCGCACTCAGTCGCGACGCGGCCAGCGGCGTGTGGTCGGGTCGCCTGCCGGAGGCTTCGATCGGCAGCTACTACAGCTATCTGGTCGACGTGTTCGTGCCCGGCCTGGGCCTGGTGCGCAACCGGGTGACCGACCCCTATGCCCTGGGCCTGGGCGCCGATGGCCAGCGCGCGATGGTGGTCGATCTCGATGACGCGCGCTTCAAGCCCGAAGGCTGGGACGCGCATCCGCGGCCGCCGGCACCGGAGAACAACGTCGACATGGTGCTGTACGAACTGCACGTGCGCGATTTCTCGCGCGACGACGCCAGCGTGCCGCCGGAACATCGCGGCCGCTACCTGGGCTTCGCCCAGCGCGACAGCCTGGGCATGCGCCACCTGCGCGAACTGGCCGAGGCCGGGCTCACCGATGTGCACCTGCTGCCGGTCTACGACATCAGCACGATTCCGGAAACCGGCTGCGTGACGCCGGTGGTGATGGGGCCGCCGGACAGCGAGCAGCAGCAGGCGACGATCGCCGCGATCAAGCACGAGGACTGTTTCAACTGGGGCTACGACCCGCAGCATTTCACCGTGCCCGAGGGCAGCTATGCCTCGGACGCACGCGACGGTGCGGTGCGCATCCGCGAGCTGCGGCGCATGGTGATGGCCCTGCACGCGTTGGGCCTGCGGGTCGGCCTCGATGTGGTCTACAACCACAGCAGCCATGCCGGCCAGCACGCGAAGTCGGTGCTCGACCGGATCGTTCCAGGCTATTACCACCGGCTCGATGCCAAGGGCGCGATCGAGCGCAGCACTTGCTGCGAGAACACCGCCACCGAGCACGCGATGATGGCGCGGCTGATGATCGACTCCGCCGTGGTCTGGGCGCGCGACTACCGTATCGACGGCTTCCGATTCGACCTCATGGGCCACCAGCCGAAGTCGGTGATGCTGGACCTGATGCGCGCGGTCGATGCCGCGGCCGGCAAGCGCATCCCGATCATCGGCGAGGGCTGGAACTTCGGCGAGGTCGCCGACGGCGCGCGCTTCGAGCAGGCCAGCCAGCTGAGCCTGCCAGGCAGCGGCATCGCCACCTTCAGCGACCGTGCGCGCGATGCGCTGCGTGGCGGTGGTGCGGCGACGGCGGGAGCGGAGCTGCGGACGGCGTATGGGTGGCTGAATGGGTGGGTTGAGAGCAGGGAATCGGGAGTCGGGATTCGGGATTCGGAGGAGCGCGAGTCTGCCGCTTCGTCTCCCCTCTCCCCTCGTGGAAGAGGGGCCGGGGGAGAGGGGGCAGCGCGTCGCGAGAGTTCCCCCCCTCTCCCCAACCCCTCTCCCTCCAGGGGAGAGGGGCTTGAGGTCGCCGCGTCAATCGCCCGTGCGTCGAGCGCGGAGGCGGCGCTTCCGAATCCCGAATCCCGACTCCCGAATCCCGGCTCCAAACCCCAATCCCCAATCCCCAATCCCGGCTCTCAAACCCGAATCCCGAATCCCGGCTCCACAGCCGACCTCGTCCGCGTTGGTCTCGCCGGCACGCTGCGCAGCTACCGCATGCGCGGCAGCGATGGCGTGGAGCGCGCGCTCGCCGAGTTCGACTACGCGGGCCAGCCCGCCGGCTATGTGGCCTCGCCCAATGAGGTCGTCAACTACGTCGAGAACCACGACAACCAGACCCTGTACGACATCAGCGCGCTGCGCCTGCCACAGGCGACGACGGCCGAGGAGCGCGCGCGGGTGCAGATGCTGGGCATGGCCTTCAACCTGCTGAGCCAGGGCGTGCCCTACTTCCATGCCGGCGTCGAAGTGCTGCGCAGCAAGTCGCTGGACCGCAACAGCTACGACAGCGGCGACCACTTCAACCGGCTCGACTACAGCGGCGAGGACAACGGCTTCGGCCGCGGCCTGCCGCCGGCCTGGGACAACGCGAAGGACTGGCCGCAGATGCGCGATCTGCTGGCGGACCCTGCACTCAAGCCGGCGCCCGAGGTCGTCGACTACACGCGCCGCGCCTTCCTCGACTGGCTGCGCCTGCGCGCGCAGACGCCGCTGCTGCGGCTGGATTCTGCCGAAGAGGTGCAGCGGCGGCTGCGCTTCCTCGCTAGCGATGCCCGCTCCGGCGTGATCGCGGCGCACCTGGACGGCGAGGATCTTCACGACAGCCCGCACGCGGCGGTGCTGTACGCGCTGAACGTCAGCGCGCAGGCACAGAGCTTCGAGCTGCCCCTCGGTCCGGCCACGCAGGCGCATCTGGCTGGCCCATGGCAGCTGCATCCGGCTCTGGCCGAGGGTGTGGATCTGCGCATCCGCGAAGCGGTTGTCGAAGTGGTGTCGTCGAGCGCGCCAGGCGCGGACGCGCGGCTGCACCTCAGCCTGCCCGCGCGCACGGCCGTGGTTTGGATCCGTCCGCAGGCGTCTCTTCGGTGAGCCTTGGCGCTCGCACCGGTTTTGTTGCGAGCGCGTATCGACGCAACGTGGGCGGCAGAGCCACTCAGGGGGAACACCGCGCGGATCATGCTGCGGTCGAACATGCGACGAAGGTCGTGAGCCGCAGGCCGCTGCACATGAATACGTATGCACGCTGGGCAGCGTCGGCGCACGCGCTGATTAAGCTTGGCGCCAACTTCACATCCCCTCGCCTGCACGCTGTCGCCGCCCAGGCCCCCGAATGCGGAACCCCGAAATGAGCACAGCCCCCTGGTGGCGCGGCGCCGTCATCTACCAGATCTATCCGCGCAGCTTCCAGGACAGCAATGGCGACGGCATCGGCGACCTGCCGGGCATCATAGAGCGCCTCGACTACGTGGCCAGCCTCGGCGTGGATGCGATCTGGATCAGCCCCTTCTTCAAGTCTCCGATGGCGGACTTCGGCTACGACATCGCCGACTACCGCGACGTCGATCCGATGTTCGGCACGCTCGACGATTTCGATCGCCTCGTCGCCAAGGCGCATGCGCTCGGCTTGAAGGTGGTGATCGACCAGGTGCTCAGCCACACCTCCAGCGAGCACGCCTGGTTCAAGGAGAGCCGGCAGAGTCGCGACAACCCCAAGGCCGACTGGTATGTCTGGGCCGACCCGAAGCCGGACGGTACGCCGCCGAACAACTGGCTGTCCCTGTTCGGCGGCTGCGCCTGGCAGTGGGAGCCGCGGCGCGAGCAGTACTACCTGCACAACTTCCTAGTCAGCCAGCCGGACCTCAATTTCCACCACCCCGAGGTGCAGCAGGCGACGCTGGACAACGTGCGCTTCTGGCTGCAGCGCGGGGTCGACGGGCTGCGGCTGGATGCCATCAACTTCTGCTTCCACGACCGCCAGCTGCGCGACAACCCGGCCAAGCCGGCGGAACTGCGCACCGGCCGCGGCTTCAGCCCGGACAACCCCTACGCCTACCAGTACCACTGGTACAACAACACCCAGCCCGAGAACATCGCCTTCCTGCAGCGCCTGCGCGGGCTGATGGACGAGTTCGACGAGGTCGCGGCGCTGGGCGAGATTTCGTCCGAGGATTCACTGCAGACGATGGCCGAGTACACCGGCCCGGATCGCCTGCACATGGGCTACAGCTTCGAGCTGCTGACGCCGGATTTCAGCGTCGAGCACGTGCGTCGCACGGTGAACGATCTGGAAGCGAAGATGACCGCGGGCTGGCCCTGCTGGTCGATCAGCAACCACGACTCGCAGCGCGTGGTCACCCGTTGGGGGGGGCCGCAGCCGCCGGCGCACATGGCCGCGATGCTGAGCGCCATGGCCTGCAGCCTGCGCGGCTCGATCTGCGTCTATCAGGGCGAAGAGCTCGGGCTTCCCGAAGCGGACATTCCCTTCGAGCAGCTGCAGGACCCCTACGGCATCGCGTTCTGGCCGAACTTCAAGGGCCGCGACGGCTGCCGCACGCCGATGCCCTGGCGCGGCGTTGAGCGTGGCGGGTTCACCGCGGCCCAGCCCTGGCTGCCGGTGCCGGCCGAGCATCTGCCGCTGAGCGTGGAGGCGCAGGAAGCCCTCGACGGCTCCGCACTGCAGCGCTTCCGTCGCTTCATGGCGTTCCGCCGCGAGCTGCCGGCGCTGCGCTGGGGCGCGGTGCGCGTGCTTCCGACCGCTGAACCGGTGCTGGCGTTTGAGCGCGAGTTCGAGGGCGAGCGCCTGCTCTGCGTGTTCAACCTGAGCGCGGAGGCTCAGACGCTCGCGCTGGATGAGGCGCAGGGCGCACAGGCGCTCGACGGACACGGCCTGGTCGGCGGCGCGCTGCGCGAGGGCCGCGTGGAACTGCCGGGTTTTGGGGCGGTGTTTGCTCAGATTCGCCAGTGAGATGTGCGGGCACAAGGGCGCGAGTCGGTGACGCCCAACATGTGCTCACTCAAACGTCGCCTCGCAGCGGGCTCCTCAACTTGCTCGGGCGATGCCCACAAGTCCATCAGCTACGGGATTGAGGCGAGGGTCAGTTCCGCTCCGCCCGGCCCTCACCCCAACCCCTCTCCCATGGGGAGAGGGGCTCAAAAGCCGGATGCATTTGAGGATAGGCAGAAGCTGACGCGAGCTGCCTTGCGAATCCCCAATCCCGAATCCCCAATCCCGGCTCTTCACCCATACCGCTCGGTCGCAGCCACCAGCGCATCCACATTGGCGGGCTCGAAGGCCGAATGCCCGGCGTCGGCGGTGATCACCAGCTCGGCTTCCAGGAATGCGCGCTTCAGGTCCCAGGCGTTCTGGATCGGGCAGACGACGTCGTAGCGGCCATGAACGATCGTGGTCGGGATGTGGCGGATGCGGCCAACATCGCGCAGCAACTGGTCCTCGACTTCGAAGAAGCCGCCGTTGACGAAGTAGTGGCTCTCGATGCGCGCGAAGGCGAGCGCGAAATCATCGGCCTCGTGCGAAGCGATGAAGTCGGGGTCCTGGTGCAGGAAGCTGGTGGCGGCCTCCCACACTGACCAAGCGCGCGCGGCAGCCACGCGTACCGCGGCGTCGCTGGAGGTGAGTCTGCGGTGGTAGGCGCTGATCAGGTCCGCGCGCTCGACCTCGGGGATGGGCTTCAGGTACTGGTCCCAAGCATCCGGGAACAGGCGCGAGGCGCCTTCCTGGTAGAACCACTCCAGCTCCCAGCGCCGCAGCATGAAGATGCCGCGCAGCACGAGTTCGGTGACGCGCTCGGGATGGGTTTCGGCATAGGCCAGCGCCAGGGTCGAGCCCCAGCTGCCGCCGAACACCTGCCAGCGCTCGATGCCGAGGTGCTCGCGCAGGCGCTCGATGTCGGCGACCAGGTCCCAGGTGGTGTTGTCGACCAGATCGGCATGCGGCCGCGAGCGGCCGGCGCCACGCTGGTCGAACAGCACGATGCGGTACTTCGCGGGGTCGTGGAACTGCCGCATCTTCGCGCTGCAGCCGCCGCCCGGGCCGCCGTGCAGCATCACCACCGGCTTGCCCTTGGGATTGCCGCACTCTTCGAAATACAGGGTGTGCCGTTCGGACACCGCCAGCTCGCCGCTGGCGTAAGGCTCGATTGCGGGGAAGAGTGTGCGCATCACTGGGGCTCGCTGCGTTGAGGGAGCCCGCGAGTGTAGCGGCTTGGTCGCAAACGGGCCCGCGCAAACGGGACGACCAGACGCATGCGAACGCCGCGCGAGGCTCGGCGCAGCGTGGTCTTGGGCGGAGGGATCTGAAGCAGGCGGTGGATCGGATGGTCGGGGCGGCCGGATTTGAACCGACGACCCTTTGCCCCCCAGGCAAATGCGCTACCAGGCTGCGCTACGCCCCGACGCGATTCCGATCAATACCGCGATCCGTGTGTGGGCCTTAGGGCCTCTACCGCACAGAGCGCGCAAGTATAGACGAGAGTTCTGGACTTGTCTCGGCTGCGCAGAGGTCTTCGCTGCGCGGTCGACGGTCTCAGGACCTCAGCAGCTCCAGCACCGCTTCCAGCTCCATGCGCACCTCGCGCAGGAATTGCAGCGAGCTGTCATTCGCCAAAGGGCTGGGACGCTGTCCGTCGGCCTCCAGACGCTGGCGCGCGCCGGTGATCGTGAAGCCCTCTTCGTACAGCAGGGCGCGGATCTGGCGGATGGTCAGTACGTCCTGGCGCTGGTAGTAGCGGCGGTTGCCGCGGCGCTTGACGGGCTTCAGGCTGGGAAACTCGGTTTCCCAGTAGCGAAGCACGTGTGGCTTGACGCGGCAAAGCTCGCTGACCTCACCGATGGTGAAGTAGCGCTTGGCCGGGATGGCCGGAAGTTCGGCGTTACTGCCCGGATCCAGCATAGGCTTCCACGCGCTCCTTCAGCTTCTGACCCGGACGGAAGGTGACCACGGTGCGAGCGGAGATCGGAATCTCCTCGCCGGTCTTGGGATTGCGGCCAGGCCGCTGGTTCTTCTTGCGCAGGTCGAAGTTGCCGAAACCCGACAGCTTCACCTGGTGCCCCGTCTCCAGCGCATCGCGCAGCACATCGAAGAAGGCATCGACGAACTCCTTGGCCTCACGTTTGTTGAGGCCGACTTCGTCGAACAGCTTTTCGGCCATCTCGGCCTTGGTCAGTGCCATGTCACCCCCTGAGCGTGGCGCCGAACGTCCTGGACAGCGCCGCCACCGCATCGGCGATGGCCTGATCCGCATCCTGATCCGTGAGGGTGCGTGAAACGTCCTGCAAAATCAAGCCTATAGCGAGGCTTCGGAAGCCCGGCTCGACCCCCTTCCCCTGATAGACATCGAACAGCTGGATGCCCTGTACGCGGCCCTCCAGCGCGTTCTGCAGGCAGTCGTGAAGGGCAGACCACGGGTGCTGCTCGGCGACGAGCACGGCGATATCCCGACGAACGGAGGGGAAGCGCGAGACTGGCTGGGCGCGCGGCAGCTCGCGAACCAGCACCGGTGAAAGCTCGAGCTCGAACGCCACCACCTCCTCGTCGAGGTCGAGCGCCTTCGCCAGTGCCGGGTGCAGGTGGCCAATCCAGCCGATGCAGCGGCCCTCGAGCCAGACATCAGCGGCACGCCCCGGGTGCATGAAGCCGGCCGTAGTCGGACGGAACTCGGCGCGCGCAGGATTTCCGGACAGGGCCAGCAGCGATTCCAGGTCCGCCTTGACGTCGAAGAAATCGAGCGCGCGAGCCGGCAAGCCCCACTGCTCGGCCTCGGCGCGACCGCAGGCGGCGGCGGCGACTCGCAGGGTCTCGATAGGGCCTGACTCGCCCTGGCAGAACACTCGCCCGAGCTCGAACAGCCGCGGCCGCGCGTCCTGGCGGTCGCGGTTGTGGGCCAGCGCCTGCACCAGGCCGGGCAGCAGGCCGGTGCGCATCACCGCCAGCTCGGCGCTCAGCGGATTGGCCAGCGCGATCGCGCCCTCCGCCTGACCCCAGCGATCGAGCAGCGCCTGCTCGACGAAGGCGAAGCAGATCGTCTCGCGATAGCCGCGGCCGGCAAGGGCGCGGCGCAGCTCACCCTCGCCCAGCCGCGTTTCGCTGGGCATCGCCAGCGGAATCGCGCCGGTCGGCGTGCTGGTCGGGATGGCCTCGTAGCCGTGGATGCGCACGACCTCTTCGATCAGGTCTTCCTCGATGGCGATGTCGAAACGCCGCGAGGGCGGGGTCACCCACCAGCCGCCGCCGATGTGCAAGCCACGCAGGGCATCGACAGGCTCATCCGCAGCACCGTCGAAGGCTTCGACCTGCATGCCCAGCGCGCGCAGGATGCGCTCGACCTCGGCATCGGCGATATGCACGCCAAGCACGCGCGCCAGCCGCGCACGACGCAGGCGCACCGCCTTCGGCAGGGCCAGATGTTCGGGCAATGACGCTTCCGTCACCGGACCGGCGCTGCCGCCGGCATGCGCCAGGATCAGCTGGGTCGCGCGCTCCAGCGCCAGTCGCGGCAGCTCCGGATCGACGCCGCGCTCGAAGCGGTGCGAGGCATCGGTGTGCATGCCCAGCTTGCGGGCGCGGCCGATGATGGCCTCGGGCGCGAAGTGGGCGCTCTCCAGGAACACGCTGCGGCTGTCGGTGGTGACGCGGGTGTCCCAGCCGCCCATCACGCCGGCCAGCGCGACCGCGCGGTCGGCGTCGGTGATGACGAGGAAGCCCTCGTCCAGCGTGACCTCGCGCTCGTCCAGCAGCTTCAAGGTTTCGCCCGCACGCGCAGCGCGCACGCCGACCGGCCCCTTCAGCGTGGCGCGATCGAAGGCGTGCATGGGCTGGCCCAGCTCCAGCATCACGTACTGGGTGACGTCGACCAGCAGGCTGATCGGGCGGATGCCGGAGCGGCGCAGGCGCTCGGCCATCCACAGCGGCGTGGGCGCTGCGGCATCGACACCTTCGATGACGCGGCCGCAGTAGCGCGGTGCGGCGGCGCCCGCATTCAATTCAAGCGTGAGTGCATCGGCGCTTTCGACCGCAGCGGCCGGCACATCCAGCGGAGTGACGTTCGCCCCCAGAACGGCGGCCACGTCGTAGGCGATGCCGCGCACGCCGAAGCAGTCGGCGCGGTTCGGAGTCAGCTTGATCTCGATGCTGGCGTCGGGCAGGCCAAGGAAATCGGCGAAGGCCGCGCCTACGGGGGCATCGGCCGGCAGCTCCATCAGGCCAGAAGCGTCGGCATCGACGCCGAGCTCCTTGGCCGAGCACAGCATGCCGAAGCTCTCCACGCCGCGCAGCTTGGCCGGCTTGATCGTGAGCCCGCCCGGCAGCTCGGCGCCAACGGTGGCCAGCGGGGCCTTGAGCCCTGGCCGCGCGTTCGGCGCACCGCAGACGATCTGCACCGTGCCGCTGCCGGTATCGACCGTGCAGACCTGCAGGCGATCGGCCTCGGGATGGCGGGCGCAGTCCACGATCTGCGCGACGATCACGCCGGCCAGGCCCTCACCCAGCGCGGTGATCTCTTCGACCTCCAGCCCGATCGCGGTCAGCCTGGCCGCGAGTTCCTCGCGCGAGGCTTGGACGGTGACGTGTTCGCGCAGCCAGTTCTCGGAAAACTTCATTGCCTGTGTCCATCAAAGGCCGCGCGAGCCTGACCCGCTGCGGCTTACAAATCCCGAATCCCCAATCCCGAATCCCGCAGTTCGCCTCAGGCGAACTGGGCGAGGAACCGCGCGTCGTTCTCGAAGAAGCTGCGCAGGTCGCCGACGCCGTAGCGCAGCATGGCGAAGCGCTCGATGCCGATGCCGAAGGCGAAGCCGGTGTAGCGCTCGGGATCGATACCGCAGGCACGCAGCACGTTCGGATGCACCATGCCGCAGCCCAGCACCTCCAGCCACCGCTCGCTGCCGTCCTCGCGATCCCAGCGAATGTCGACCTCGGCCGAGGGCTCGGTGAAGGGGAAGTAGCTCGGGCGGAAGCGCATCGCGAAGTCGCGCTCGAAGAAGGCGTCGACGAACTGCTTCAGCGTGCCCTTGAGATCGGCGAAGGTGCTGGTCTCGTCGATCAGCAGCCCCTCCATCTGGTGGAACATCGGCGAGTGGGTCTGGTCGGAATCCGAACGGTAGACCTTGCCGATCGCGATCATGCGGAAGGGCGGCTGGCGCTCGCGCATGTAGCGCACCTGCACCGGCGAGGTGTGGGTGCGCAGCAGGCGACCGTCCGGAAAGTAGAAGGTGTCGTGCATGGCCCGCGCAGGGTGGTGCGGCGGGAAGTTCAACGCTTCGAAGTTGTGCCAGTCGTCCTCGATCTCAGGGCCGTCGGCCAGCTCGTAGCCCATGCGCGCGAAGATGCCGGCGATGCGCTCGGCGGCGCGTGCGACCGGATGCAGGCTGCCGGCGCGGGCGCCTCGGCCGGGCAGGCTGACGTCGATGCGCTCGGAGGCAAGACGCGCATCCAGTGCGGCCTTCTCCAGCAGCGCACGGCGCGCACCGATGGCATCGGTCAGCGCCTGCTTGATGCGATTGACCTCCGCACCGGCGGCCTTGCGCGCCTCCGGACCCAGCGCGCCCAGCCGCTTCAACTGTTCGGTGATCAGGCCCGCTTTGCCCAGCAGGCGCACGCGGATGGCATCCAGCGCGTCGATGCTCTCGGCCTGTTCGATCTCGTTCGCGGCGCTCTGCGCCTGCGCTTCCAACTCGCTCATGCTCATCGCTCGTGACGGCGCCCGCGTTCGCGGGCCTGGCCCGGGCGCGAGGCCCGGGGCGTGGGTCGGCAAGCCTGCCTCGGGCGGCGCTGCGCGCCAAGCCCCTTGCAAACCCCGACCCTGAAAACGCCTGTGGGGAAGAGCATGCCCTTCCCCACAGGAGAGCCGCGATGCGAACACCGCGGGATGTCGAACGCTCCGGCCTTAGGCCAGTGCGCCCTTGGCCTTCTCGGCCAGCGCACCAAACGCCGGCAGATCGTGCACGGCCAGGTCGGCCAGGACCTTGCGGTCGAGGCTGATGCTGGCCTTCTTCAGGCCGTTCATCATGCGGCTGTAGGACAGACCGAACTGGCGGGCCGCCGCATTGATGCGGACGATCCACAGGGCGCGGAACTGACGCTTGCGCTGCTTGCGGCCGATGTAGGCGTACTGGCCGGCCTTGGTAACGGCCTGCTTGGCAACGCGGAACACCTTGCGGCGGGCGTTGTAGTAACCCTTCGCACGCGCGAGAACGGACTTGTGACGACGACGGGCGGTAACGCCACGCTTGACTCGTGCCATGGTTGCGATCCTCCCTTAGAGGTACGGGAGCATGCGCTGGACGCGACCCGCGTCCTCCGCACGAACGTGGTTGGTGGCGCGCAGACCACGCTTACGCTTGGTCGACTTCTTGGTCAGGATGTGGCTCTTGAACGCATGGCCACACTTGAACTTGCCGGAGGCGGTCTTGCGGAAACGCTTCGCGGCAGCCCGATTGGTCTTGATCTTGGGCATGGGAAACTCCTTTGCATGCAGCGGCGGACCGCTGCGATCTTGGATACCCGGGATGCGCGGATGAGGTCTGCGACCGCATCGCTTGTGGAGCACATCCCGCGCTTGTAGCCCGCCTCACGGCAGCACCGTGATCCGGGCGGAAAGGCCTGCGCGAGTGCATCGCTGCACCGCAAAGGCGCCGATCGCCAAA
The DNA here is from genome assembly GCF_937888285.1 of uncultured Aquimonas sp. Taxonomy (GTDB): domain Bacteria; phylum Pseudomonadota; class Gammaproteobacteria; order Xanthomonadales; family Xanthomonadaceae; genus Aquimonas. The sequence continues at coordinate 9,124 of NZ_CALART010000074.1, read as the reverse complement.
CTGCCGCGACCGGCAAAGACCCCGGCGAACCGGGTACGTCAGCCGCGGGCTCCTGCCCGCCCTGCGCGCGCTCCGGGACTGCATGGCCCCGGCCCGCTCCCGCCGCCTCCTGCGCGGGGATCCCTTGAAGCGCAAGGCCCCGGCCGGTAACGGCCGGGGCCTGCGCGGTCTTGCTCGAAGACGCTTACTGCTTCTTCTTGGGCGCGATCATCATCACCATCTGGCGGCCTTCGAGGCGCGGGCGCTGCTCGATGACCACCTCGTCGCCCAGGTCGGCCTCGATCTTGGCAGCCATCGCCAGACCGAGCTCCTGGTGGGCCATTTCACGACCCTTGAAGCGGATGTTGATCTTGACCTTGTCGCCTTCCTCGAGGAAGCGCCGGATGTTGCGGAGCTTGATGGCGTAGTCGCCGACATCGGTGGTGGGGCGGAACTTCAGTTCCTTCAGCTCCACCTGCTTCTGCTTCTTCTTGGCGGCACTCGCCTTCTTCTGCTGCTCAAAGCGGAACTTGCCGAAATCCATGATGCGGCAGACCGGCGGGTCGACATTGGGCTGGATCTCGACCAGGTCGAGCTCCAGGTCCAGCGCCATGCGCAGGGCTTCGTCGCGGCTCAGAACGCCGATGTTCTCGCCTTCGGCACCGATGACGCGCACGCGCGGCACCCGGATTTCGTGGTTCTTGCGGTTCAGCTTTTCGGTATTGATTCGCGTGTCTCCGTGCTGGGCTGCTGGTCCAGACCTGAACGCAAGGGCTTGATTCTGAAAGAGATCACGCCTTGTCGCGGGCGGTTGGTCCGTTCTCCGCGCGCAGCCGATCGATCAGTTCGGACAGCTTCAGGCTGCCAAGATCCTCGCCGGAACGCGCGCGCACTGCGACGAGCCCTTCCTCTTTTTCGCGGTCGCCCACGACCAGGAGGTAGGGAATCTTCTGCAGGGTATGCTCGCGAATCTTATAACCGATCTTTTCGTTTCTCAAGTCGGACTGAACCCGGAAGCCTTGCTGGACAAGGGCTTGGGTCACCTCGCGAACGTAGTCGGCCTGGGCGTCGGTGATGTTCATCACCACCGCCTGCACCGGCGCCAGCCACAGCGGGAACAGGCCGGCGTGGTGCTCGATCAGGATCCCGATGAAGCGCTCCATCGAGCCGACGATCGCCCGGTGCAGCATCACCGGATGCCGGCGCGTGCTGGTCTCGTCGACGTACTCGGCACCCAGGCGGCCCGGCATCATGAAGTCGACCTGCATGGTGCCGACCTGCCAGCCGCGACCGATCGAGTCGCGCATGTGGTACTCGATCTTCGGCCCGTAGAAGGCGCCCTCGCCCGGCAGCTCCTCCCACTGCACGCCGCAGCTGCCGAGCGCCGCCCGCAGGGCGTTCTCGGCCTTGTCCCAGGTGGCGTCGTCACCGAGCCGCGAGTCCGGACGCAGCGCGATCTTCAGCGAGATGTCCTCGAAACCGAAGTCGCGGTAGACCGCCATCGCCTGCTGGTGGAAGGCCGTGACCTCGGCTTCGATCTGGTCTTCGGTGCAGAAGATGTGGCCGTCATCCTGGGTGAAGGCGCGCACGCGCATGATGCCGTGCAGGGCCCCCGAGGGCTCGTTGCGGTGGCAGCCGCCGAATTCGCCGTAGCGGATCGGCAGGTCGCGATAGCTGTGCAGGCCGGAGTTGAAGATCTGCACGTGGCCCGGGCAGTTCATGGGCTTCACCGCGTAGGTCCGCTTCTCGGACTCGGTGAAGAACATGTTCTCCTTGTAGTTGTCCCAGTGGCCCGACTTCTTCCACAGCGAGACGTCGAGGATCTGCGGGCAGCGCACTTCCTGGTAACCCGAGGCCTTGTATACGCCGCGCATGTACTGCTCGACGGTCTGCCACAGGGCCCAGCCGCGCGGATGCCAGAACACCATGCCCGGCGCTTCCTCCTGCTGGTGGAACAGGTCGAGCTGCTTGGCGATGCGGCGGTGGTCGCGCTTCTCGGCCTCCTCCAGCTGGTGCAGGTAGGCCTTGAGATCCTTGTCGTTCAACCAGGCCGTGCCGTAGATGCGCGAGAGCATCTGGTTGTTGGAATCGCCGCGCCAATAGGCGCCGGCCACCTTCATCAGCTTGAAGGCGCGCAGCTTGTCGGTGCCGGGCACGTGCGGGCCGCGGCAGAGGTCGGTGAACTCGCCCTGCGAGTACAGCGAGAGATCCTCGTTGGCGGGGATCGATTCGATGATCTCGGCCTTGTAGTGCTCGCCCAGACCGCGGAAGAAGGTGATCGCCTCGTCGCGCGACTTCACCGTGCGGCTCACGGCGAGCTTCTCGGCGACGATCTTCTGCATCTCGGCTTCGATCTTCGGCAGGTCGTCCGGGGTGAAGGGCCGCTCGTAGGCGAAGTCGTAGTAGAAGCCGTTGTCGATCACCGGGCCGATCGTCACCTGCGCGCCGGGGTAGAGGCGCTGTACGGCCTGGGCCAGCAAATGCGCGGTGGAGTGGCGCAGGATCTCCAGCGCGTCCGGATGCTTGTCGGTGACGATCTCCAGCGAAGCATCGGACTGGATGCGATGGCTGGTATCGACGAGCCTGCCGTCGACCTTGCCGGCCAGCGCCGCCTTGGCGAGGCCGGCGCCGATGCTGGCGGCGACTTCGCCCACGGACACCGGGCCTTCGAATTCACGGCGGCTGCCGTCGGGGAGCGTGATGTGGAGCATGGGTATTCACTCGTGCAGCGCCTGCGCAAGGGCCACTGGGGCGTCGGCGGCAGGCAACAAAAAAGGGCGCAAGCGCCCTCGTTACGGGTGCCAGCGCGGTCTGGGAATGTCAGTCGGCGGTAGTGGACATGTCGCACGCTAGACCGGCGTTGCCGCCTGGCCACCTCGAGGGTGATCGGTTTCGGAAAACGGACTGGGGAAGGCTCCTCCGCAGCGCCGCAAAGCTAGACCCGCCCGCCGCGCGCTGTCAAATCGCGCGGCGGGCGGGTGGGTACTTCAGCGCGACTCGATCAGCTCGACGCCGTCCATGCCCTGGGCCAGCGAATGCACGTCACCGCCCTGCGCCAGCTTGATCTTCAGGCGCACCTCGTTGGTCGAGTCGGCGTGGCGCAGCGCGTCCTCGTAGCTGATCTCGCCGGCCTGGTAGAGCTCGAACAGGGCCTGGTCGAAGGTCTTCATGCCCAGGTTCGTGGACTCCTTCATGACGTCCTTGATCTTGTGGATCTCGCCGTCGCGGATGTAGTCCTGCACCAGCGGCGTGCCGAGCAGGATTTCCATCGCCACGCGCCGCGCCTTGCCGTCGGGCGTGGGCACCAGCTGCTGCGCCACCACGCCCTTGAGGTTCATGGACAGGTCCATGAGCAGCTGGCTGCGGCGGTCTTCCGGGAAGAAGTTGATGATGCGGTCCATCGCCTGGTTGGCGTTGTTCGCATGCAGGGTACACAGCACCAGGTGGCCGGTTTCGGCGAAGGCGATGGCGTGATCCATGCCCTCGCGGGTACGCACCTCGCCGATCATGATGACGTCGGGCGCCTGGCGCAGGGTGTTCTTCAGCGCGTTCTCCCAGCTGTCGGTGTCGATACCGACCTCGCGCTGGGTGATGATGCAGCCCTCGTGCTTGTGCACGTACTCGATCGGATCCTCGATGGTGATGATGTGGCCCGAGGAATTCTGGTTGCGGTAGCCCAGCATCGCCGCCAGCGTGGTCGACTTGCCGGTGCCGGTGGCGCCGACCAGGATCACGATGCCGCGCTTGGTCATCGACAGAGTCTTGATGACCGGCGGCAGGTTCAGCTCATCGCAGGTCGGAATGCGCGTCTCGATGCGACGCAGGACCATGCCGACCTGGTTGCGCTGGTAGAAGCAGCTGACGCGGAAGCGGCCGACGCCAGACACGCCGATCGCGAAGTTGCACTCGTGGGTCTTTTCGAACTCCTCGCGCTGACTGGGCGTCATCACGTTCAGCACCAGATCGCGCGACTGCTGCGGCGTCAGCGGCGTCTGGGTGATCGGCTGCAGGCGCCCGTGCACCTTGATCGTCGGCGGCATGCCGGACGTGATGAACAGGTCCGAAGCCTTCTTGTGCGACATCAGCTTGAGGTAGCTGGTGAAGTCGATGCTGCTCATGGCGGGCTCCTTCGGAGCGGGATTCGGGATGGGGGATTCGGGATGGAACGACCGCGGGCGCGGCGACTGGGACTCTCACTGCTTCGGGCGGAGACGGAATCGGAACACGGCCACGAGGGCGCTCTCCCAATCCCGAATCCCCACTCCCGAATCCCGGCTCTCATTCAAACAAGCGCTTGTCCTTCGCATATTCCTTCGCCGCCTGACGCGTGACCAGGCCGCGCTTCACAAGATCCTGCAGGCACTGGTCGAGGGTCTGCATGCCGTAGTTCTGGCCGGTCTGGATCGCCGAGTACATCTGCGCGACCTTGTCCTCGCGGATCAGGTTACGGATCGCCGGGATGCCGACCATGATCTCGTGCGCGGCGACGCGGCCGCCACCGACCTTCTTCAGCAGCGACTGCGAGATCACCGCGCGCAGCGATTCGGACAGCATCGAGCGCACCATCGGCTTCTCACCGGCGGGGAAGACGTCGATGATGCGGTCGATGGTCTTGGCGGCCGAGCTGGTGTGCAGGGTGCCGAACACCAGGTGGCCGGTTTCCGCGGCGGTCAGGGCCAGGCGGATGGTTTCGAGGTCGCGCAGCTCGCCGACCAGGATGTAGTCCGGGTCTTCACGCAGGGCCGAGCGCAGGGCCTCGTTGAAGCCGTGGGTGTCACGGTGCACCTCGCGCTGGTTGATCAGGCACTTGTTCGAGGTGTGCACGAACTCGATCGGGTCCTCGACGGTGAGGATGTGCCCGTACTCGTTCTTGTTGACGTGGTCGATCATCGCCGCCAGCGTGGTCGACTTGCCTGAGCCGGTCGGACCGGTCACCAGGATCAGGCCCTGCGGCTGCTCGATCAGCTCGCGGAAGATCTTCGGCGCGGCGAGGTCCTCCAGCGTCAGCACCTCGGAGGGAATGGTACGGAACACCGCACCGGCGCCGCGGTTCTGGTTGAAGGCATTGACGCGGAAGCGGGCAAGGCCGGGGATCTCGAAGGAGAAATCGACTTCGTAGAACTCTTCGTAGTCTCGGCGCTGCTTGTCAGACATGATGTCGTAGATCAGCGCGTGCACCTGCTTGTGGTCCAGCGCCGGGATGTTGATGCGGCGGACGTCGCCGTCCACCCGGATCATCGGCGGCAGACCGGCGGAGAGGTGCAGGTCCGAGGCCTTGTTCTTGACCGAGAACGCCAAAAGTTCAGCGATATCCATGAGTCGCACATCCCCGCTAGATGAGTGTCGGCGCGCGCCGCCATGAGGCCTGCGAAGCGCCGCTAGACTGTGCCACAGCTCCGTCAGCCGCGCCCCCCGGGCGACGGCCGAATCTGCCCGGAGTATAGCCCCGAAGCTTGACCAGGCCATGCCGATGCAGTCGCAGCACGAGACGCCCGCCGCCGCCCGCCTGTCCGCCCTGCGCAACCGCATCGATGCGGCCGCCCGCGGCCGCGCGGTCGAACTGCTCGCGGTCAGCAAGACCCAGCCGGCGGAGGCCGTCGCCGCGCTTGCCGCCAGCGGCCAGCGCGCCTTCGGCGAGAACTACGTGCAGGAGGCCGCCGCCAAGATCGAGGCGCTGCGACGGCTCGACCTGCGCTGGCATCTGATCGGCCATCTGCAGTCAAACAAGGCCGCGCAGGCAGCGCCGCTGTTCGACTGCATCGAGAGCGTCGATCGCGCCAAGCTGCTGCCCCTGCTCGACGCCGCGCGCGCAGCCAGTGGCCGTGGGCCGCTGGACATCCTGCTGCAGGTCAATATCGACGACGAGGCCAGCAAGTCCGGCTGCGCACCTGCCGACCTGCCCGCCCTGGCCGAGGCCGCCGCCCGCTGCCCGAACCTGAGCCTGCGGGGACTCATGAGCATTCCCGCCCCCGTCGCCGATCTGGACATGCGCCGCCGCAGCTTCGCCGCCCTGCACGACCTGTTCGAGCAGCTGCGCGAGCAGCATCCGCAGATCGATACCCTGTCCATGGGCATGAGCGAGGACTTCGAGCTGGCGATCGCCGAGGGCGCGACGCGGGTGCGGGTGGGCAGCGCCCTGTTCGGTCCCCGGGGAGCTGGGAATCGAGAATCGGGAATGGAGAATCGATAGAAGCAGCTCCCGGCAAAGCTATCCTTGCCACCCCGTCGCAACCGCATCGCCGCGTCCAGCACGCTCGCCTCCGCCCATGACGATTCCCGATTCCCGATTCCCGACTCCCGGCCCCATCGCCTTCATCGGCGGCGGCAACATGGCGCGCTCGCTGGTCGCGGGCCTGCGCCGGCAGGGGGTAACGGCGGATCGCATCGTCGTCGCCGAACCGCAGGACGCGCTACGCCAGGGCCTGCAGGCCGAGTTCGGCATACGCGTCTGCGCCGAAGGGCGCGACGCGATCGCTGGCGCCTCGGTCGTGGTGCTGGCGGTGAAGCCGCAGGTCATGCAGGCGGTCTGCGAGGGCCTGCGTGGTGCGCTGGGCGATGCCGTCGTGGTCTCGGTTGCTGCCGGCTTGACCTGCGCACGGCTGAGCGAATGGCTGGGCACGCCGAGCGTGGTGAGGGCGATGCCGAACACGCCGGCCCTGCTCGGCGCGGGTGCGACCGGCCTGTTCGCCCCGCCGGAGGTCGATGCCGCGGGGCGCACTCTGGCCGAAGCGGTGCTCGCCAGCGCCGGCCTGACCCGCTGGATCGAAGACGAAGCCCTGATGGACGTCGTCACCGCACTGTCCGGCAGCGGCCCGGCCTACTTCTTCCTGCTGGTGGAATCGCTGGTCGCGGCCGCCGTGGCCCACGGCCTGCCGCGCGAGTCCGCCGAGGCGCTGGCGCGGCAGACCGCGCTGGGCGCAGCGCGCATGCTCGCCGAGTCGGGCGAGCCCGCCGAAGAACTGCGGCGCCGGGTGACCTCGCCGGGCGGTACCACCCAGGCCGCCGTCGAGTGCTTCCAGGCCGGCGGCTTCGTGTCGCTGGTCGCCGACGCCGTCAATGCCGCCGTGCAGCGCGGGCGCACGCTGGCAGGGAGCTGAGGCAGTGCCGATGCTGCGGGCAGTCGCGCGGCGCGCAGTCGCGGTCGCGCCGGCCGGCACCGACTTGATCGCCGCCGGCCCGCCCAAACCTTGGAAAGCTGCACCCGCCGTGCGGGCCTGTGCCGACAGCACTGACTGCACACGCGCCCTGCCCTCGCCCACTGCCCACCGGAACCCGCGTCCATGAGCTACTTCGCCCAAGCCGGCGTGATCCTGATCGAGGTGTTGTTCGGTCTGTTCGCCACCCTGTTCGTGCTGCGGGTGGCCCTGCCGCTGGCGCGCGCCAACTTCTACAACCCGATCTGCCAGTTCGTGTACAGCGCCACCCATCCGGTGGTCACACCGCTGCGCCGCGTCCTGCGGCCGATCGGTCGCTTCGAGACCTCGGCGGCGCTGGTCGCCTGGCTGATCGTGACGATCAAGGTGTGGGCGGTGTACGCCCTGCTGGGGCGCGGCCTGGGCCTTGGCGCCTCACTGGTCGTAGCCCTGGCGGAGACGCTGGGCTTGGTGCTCTGGATCGCCTTCGCCCTGATTCTTGTGCGGGTGATCCTGAGCTTCATCCAGCCGGCGGGGCATTCGCCGGCCCTGCCGATCATCCTGCAGCTCACCGAACCGGTGCTGGCACCGCTGCGCCGCCTGTTGCCGAATCTGGGCGGCCTCGACCTCTCGCCGCTGCTGGCGATGCTGCTGATCTCGCTCGCCCGGGTGCTGGTCATCGCGCCGATTACCGACTTCGGTCTGGCGCTGGCGCGCTGACGCCGCCTGCGCGTGCGACCGGCGTAGTCTCATGCGTTCGCGCAATCCCTGAATCGAGGACCCGCCATGAAACCGTTCCGCCTGCTGCTCGGCCTCGCCCTGTCCCTGCTGCCGATTCTCGCTTCGGCACAGAGCAGCACCACCCGCGGCCCCTACACCATTCACTACAGCGCCCTGCCCTCCACCCTGATCACGCCCGAGGTGGCGCGCAACAGCGGCCTGACCCGCTCGGCCAGCCGTGGCCTGCTCAATATCGCGGTGATCAAGAAGGACGACGCGCGCGAGTTCGCCGTCACCGCGGTGATCGAGGCCGCCGCCACCAATGCCGCCGGCCAGCGCCAGAGCCTGCGCATGCGTGAGGTGCGCGAAGGTGAGGCGATCTACTACCTCGGGGAGCCGCGCATCAGCGATGGCGAGCGCCTCGACTTCGAACTTCGCATCACCCCCGAGGGCGCCGGCGAGCCGGTGCTGCTGCGCTTCGCCCAGACCTTCCACCCCTGACATGGAGCCCGCGTGAGCCTGATCGCGATCCGCCACGGCCAGGCTTCCTACGCCGCCGCCGACTACGACCAATTGTCCGAGGCCGGCTACGAGCAGTCGCGCCGGCTGGGCCGCTGGCTGCTTCAGCATGCGCCGGTGCCCGAGCGCGTGGTGATCGGCGCCATGCGTCGCCACCGCCAGACCTGGGAGGCCTTGAGCGAGGCCTACCGGGAAGCGGGCATCGAACTGCCGGCACCCGAGTTTGACGCCGACCTCAACGAGTTCGACCATCGCGCCGTGCTGGACGGCTATGCGCGCGAGCACACCGAGGCCGCGTCGCTGTTCCGGGTCGAGCCGGAAGCCAAGCTCGACCCGCGCCGGGTGCTGCAGCAGCTGCTGGCCGCGCTGACGGCCTGGACCGAGGACCGCATCGAAGGCGTGCCCGAGCGCTGGTCGCAATTCCAGGCCCGCACCCGCGCCGGCGCCGAACGCTTGCATCCGAACGCCGGAACCGTGCTGGCGGTGTCCTCTGGCGGCGTGCTCTCGCAGTTCGCCCAGGCCGCACTCGAAACCAGCAACGCCCGCGCGATCGAACTGAACCTCAGCCTGCGCAACAGCGCGCTCTGCGAGTTCCACCACCGCACCGGCGCGATGCGCCTGTCGAGCTGGAACAGCGTCCCGCACCTGGCGGAGGCGCGGGAGCTGTGGACGTATTTCTGAAGAGCTGGGATTCGGGATTCGGGATTGGGGATTCGTAAGGGAGCCTCTGAACTACACGGTTGGCTCAGTCTTGCCAGACTTGCAGGGCCATT
>NZ_CALART010000073.1 GCF_937888285.1 uncultured Aquimonas sp. | reverse complement strand
AGTGCTAGCTTTGCGTACCGTCACTTATTGCACTGAAAACGAGGAGACCCCTCCTCGGGCGCTTCATTCCGTCGGTCAAGGAACTGGCGCCGGTGGTGGCCGGCATGGTGGGCATGCGCCAGCGCACGTTTGTGTTCTGGAATGTGCTGGGCGCGGTGGGCTGGGGGCTGCAGTGGGTGGGCGGCGGCTATCTGTTCGGGCATTCGATCCGGCTGGCGCAGGCCTGGATGTCGCGCGCCGCCCTGGCCTTGGCGCTGCTGCTGGTCTTCGGGGTGCTGCTGTGGTGGCTGCAGCGGCTTGTGCTGCGCCAGGGCATGAAGCTGTGGCGGGTGCTGGTGTCGCTGGGCCGTTCGCTGCGGCGCGCGCTGGCGGCCAACCCGTGGGTGCGGCGCTGGCAGCATCGGCACCCGGCCACGGCACGTTTTCTGGCGCTGCGCGTGGACCGCACGCATGCCCAGGGCCTGCCCCTGACCCTGGCGGCGTTGAGCCTGGTGTACGTGCTGGCGCTGTTTGTCGGCCTCGTCGAAGATGTCGTCACCTCCGATGCGGTCATCTCGACCGACCATGCCGCAGCGCAACTGGTGGCCGCGCTGCGCCCGCACAGCTGGGTGGCACCGGTGGCCGCCTTCACCCACCTGGGAGCACCTTCGGTGATCGCGGCCCTGCTGGCCTTGACCGCGCTGCTGCTGTGGCGGTCGGGCCTGGGCTATGCGATCACGGGGCTGTTGGTGTCGGTGCTGGGTGCGTCGCTGTTCGGGCATCTGGCCAAACTGACCTTCCAGCGACCCCGGCCCCTGGAGGCGGTGCTGACTGAAACCTCTTACGCCTTCCCCAGCGGCCACGCCACGGTGGCGGTGGCGTTCTACGCGTTTGTGGGCTATGTGCTGGTGCGCCTGAGCCGCACCTGGACCGCGCGGGTGCGGCTGTTCTTTGCGACCGCGCTGCTGGTGCTGCTGATCGGGCTCAGCCGCATCCTGCTGGGTGTGCACTACCTCAGCGATGTGTGGGCCGGGTTCCTGGTGGGCACGATGTGGCTGATCGTGGGGGTGAGCGTCAATGAGTGGCTCAGTGCCCGCGGTCTGTTGACCTGGCAGGCGCCTCTGTCGGTCGGGCGCCGCTGGGCCACCGGGGGCCTGGCGCTGCTGGCGGGCGCTGGCATTCTGGTTTTGCTGCCGGTCCACAGCCCGCCGCGTCGAGCGCCCGAACCCATGACGCCCACCGCCATCCACCAACCTTTGGCGCAGGCGCTGCAGGCCGCCCCGGCGCGCTGGACCACCACGGCCCTGGGGGCGCCAGAGCAGCCGCTGGGTCTGGCGCTGGTGGCGGCGGATGCTGCGGCGCTGCGCGCGCGCCTGCAGCAGGCGGGCTGGCAGGCGGCAGACCCACCCACGCTGCCCAAGCTCTTGCGGCTGCTGCGCGAAGGTGCCCACTACGTTGATGCCCCGCTGGGGCCGGTGTTCTGGGACCGGCAGATGAACGAACTGGCCTTTATGCGCCAACGCTCTGCCACACCGGGGCAGCCGACGCAGACCCTGCGGCTGTGGGAAACCCCCTGGCGCCTGGGATCGGCGTCGGTTTTTGTTGGGGTGGCGCGCGATCAGACCGCTACCCGGTGGCGCCTGTTGCACCACTCACCGCCCGATGTGGACGCCGCCACCGATCGCGTCGTTGCAACCCTCCAGGCCAGCGCCGGGGCGGTGACGGTCTGCCGCATCGCCTGGGTTGCTCCCGGCACTGGGCGCTATCTGATGGGCCAGCCATTCTTCACGCGCGGAGAGCTTCAAGTGGTCAACGTGGGCACGCCGGCCACCGCCGAGCGGCTTTGCAGCCATACAAAAGAGGCGCCATGAAGCAGCAACTGTTTGCAAATACCGCGCGCCCTGCCTGGGCGGGTATTCGCCATGTCTGGCGCATAGAACGCAACTTTCGAGCCTGGGAAGTGCGACACACGGACCCACACAGTGGCGGGTTGAGGTGCCTCAGGCGCGCTTCAGGTCTGTAGCGGCACGTTTTCGGTCCTGAAATGTTGTGGGTGGGTGTTTCGACTCCCTATTCGTCCGTCTCGGAACACATTGGCCGAAGCTGCCCTAACTTACATCGTCGTAACAAGAGACCAGCGCCGCTCGCGCTCTGACGGACTCGCGGTTCAGGGCCAGAAAACGGTCACCCACACCACGGTTGCCAAACTTAGGCTAATCGCAACCGCAGCGCTTCCGATGTCCTTTGCGCGGCCGAGTAGGGGATGGATTTCTCCGGACACGGCGTCGGCCAATGCTTCGATGGCGGAGTTGATGAGTTCGATCAGCCAAACTTGAAGCACACTGGCGATGAGCAACAGACCCTGCCAACGGTCCGGTGCCCACGCAAGCGCAATCAGGATCAGCGGAATCCCGAGCACGACCTCCTGCCGAAAAGCAGCTTCGACCCGCCAAGCTGCCGCGAAGCCTCGCGCGGAGTAGCCGAAGGCACGCCAGAGGCGGCCCAGGCCACCTGAGCTCTTCAACTTCGCAGCCGGTGTTGCCAGTATGTTGTCCGCTCGGTGGTCAATCGAGTTCATCGTTCGCTTTCCTGAAGTCAAGATATGAGGGACTTGCTGCAGTGCGCCACAAGCGGGTGAGGTGAAACGACAGCACCGCGACGGTCCAGCAAACCCAAGCGGTCCAAAGCGAGTGACTGAGATAGTGCGCACCGCGCATCATCTGTACCCAGCCGAGCCCCAGCCCCACGGTCACGGTGACGATCAACCACCGTTTGGCGGCCACGGGTGAGCGGTCGCGCAACGCGAACCATCCCGGGAGGAACGCGAATGCCGAGGAAGCATGGCCTGATGGGAAGCATCCGCCCGGACCACCGTCTCGGACACCCAGCACCCAATGCGGAACGTACTGAGCGAGCCCGGTGCCGAACTCGGCCAGCGACCACGGGCAACTTGTCGCACTCGTTCGCTTGAGCAGCGGAATCAAGGACACGCACAACAGCGTCGTTGCCAACCACCACACCCGCTCGCGGCGCGACAGACCGCGCACAAACGCCAATGGCCACCACAGGCCTATCACTAGTACTCCGAACCAGGCCCAAGCCAACGCACGCGCACCGCTGTGAAGGACACCACCTGTCAACCAATGGTCACGCCAAACGAAGCCCTGCGCGCTGCCGTACAGCCGAGCAAGGGGTAGGTCGAGTCCGCCGATCTCCCAAGCCACCAACAATACGAGGCCGGCGCAGATCGTCGCCGCATTGCGCAGTGCCGAGCCCTGCGCCTGGTGCGAGACTGCCGGCAGTGACACGGGCGCCACCATCAGCGTCGACACACGGCGGAGATGTCGAGCTCGCGCTCATAGACGCTGGTGTCCACCTGCAGCAGCCCAAGAACAGAATGGAACAACTGGTCATGTCCCCATGGTTTGGCAGTCTGTGCTGCCAGGCAATCAACGTCGAGGCCGAAGCTGCGCATGAAGCCCGGAGACAGCCACCACACCATCGGAACCTGAGTCTGCTCCTTGGGCGCTATCGAATACGGCATCCCGTGCAGGTAAAGGCCGTTTTCTCCCAGTGACTCGCCGTGGTCCGACACGTACAGCATCGCGGTATCGAAGCTCGCCTCGCGGTCCTTCAGAAAGGCGATGGTGCGAGCCAGGATATGGTCGGTGTAAAGCAAGGCGTTGTCGTAGGCATTGACGATCTCCTCGCGGCTGCACTTTCGCAACTCTCCAGTGTCGCAGGTGGGTGCGAATCGACGAAATGCATCGGGGTAGCGCTTGAAGTACGTCGGCCCATGGTTGCCCAGCATGTGCAGCACAATCACCAGATTGCCCTGTGCATCGCGCGCCACGGTGTCCAGGCCGCGCAGCAAGGCCTCATCCATGCAGCGCCCGTCAGCGCACAGCTCGGGTAGTTGGCTCGCATCGATCTGCTGCAGCGGCAGGCCGTCGCAGGTGCCTTTGCAGCCCGACTGGTTATCTCGCCAAAGCACGCCGAAGCCCGCGCGCTTGAGCACGTGCAGGAGCGACTCGCTGCCACGGATGCGGTCTTCGTCGTAGTCGCGGCGGCCAATGGCCGAGAACATGCACGGTAGCGACGTTTCGGTATCGGTGCCGCAGGCGGTCACGTCGCGAAAGTTCAGCACACCGAGTTGGGCCAACTCCGGCGTCGTCTGGCGCGAGTAGCCACTGAGGCCCCAGTTCGCTGCGCGCGCCGTTTCGCCCACTGCAATCACGACCAACGCCGGCCGGGTGCGCGCAGCCCATGAGGATCCGAGTCGCGCATCGGTACCGACCATCGCCCGCGGCTTGCTGGCCTGGTGCGTGTCGGAGGCCAGAACGCGTCCACTCGAATACAGAACGTTCGCCGGCGTGATCAGGTAGCGCAGGTCTTTCTGATTGCGCATCAACGCCGAGAAATCTTGAAACACCAGCAGCACCGAACCGATCAGCAAGACAAACGCGCCGACGATTGTTGCAGCACGCACAACGACCGCACGCGCCAGGGTGCGTTGTGTGATCTGCACCCGCCAGAGCAATGCCAGCGGTACCAGAGCATACAGCAGCAGGTGCGGAACCATACCCCAACTGAACAGCTCACCCGCCTCCGCCACATCGGTGCGGAACACGGCACGCAGGATGCTCGGGTTCAGAAAGACGCCGAAGCGCTGCATGTAGTAGGTGGCGAACGCGGTCGCGACAATCAGCACCGCCAGCAACGGCCGGGCGAAGCGTTGGTGCAACACCAGTAACAGCAGGAAGAGATGCAAGGCGGTCAGCAACAACAGCATCGCACCGCCGAACAGCCAGGTTCCGGTGTCCAACCACGAACGGTCGGCCATTGCCGTGCGGATGAATGCGGTGTTGCAAGCGAAGGCGAAAAACAGACTGGCCGCCAGCGCGAGCACTTCGGTCGTGACTTTGGGGCGAACTCGCAACCATGCCGAGTCGATGCCATTTGATTCGAGCGCCAACTTCATATGGCGCAAACACCAGACACGCCAAACCGTCGCAAAAAGCTATCTGAGAACTGCATGCGACCGTATGGTCACGATGGCAGCTTAACCGTGACTTAACAACCTCCCATGAGCACTGTCAGTGCTGTGCCTCGGCACAGGTTGGCTCAATGCGAGCTTCAAAATTGGCACAAGGGCAAGTTCAGTTTCTCCGCCAGCGAGATGAAGGCCTGAACTCAACCTACATGGTCAAGTCATTGCCAGCGCGACGTTTGCACTGATAACAACCGTCGAGGTCAGATCACGTCGCGATGGACGGCGTCGTTGCGATTCGATGCCCGACCAGAACAGGCGGGTCTGGCTGCCGCGTGCCTTCAGAAAAGCGCACAACCACCATCAGACCTTTGCCACCGTCGGGCGTCTGCAGACTGACGTGCGCGTTGTGGCGTTCGGCAATCGCCCTTACGATGGCCAGTCCGAGGCCACTGCCACCGCCGTCGTGCGCCAGCGCAGTGGCATCCGCACCTCGATAGAAGCGGTCGAACACGCGGGCCTGCTCGCCCTCCGAAATGCCGAGACCGTTGTCGACCACACGCAGCTCAGGCGAGCCGTTGCAGCAGCTCGCCTCAACATCCACAACGCCACCCGCCGGCGTGTACCGCAGAGCGTTCTCCACCAGATTGTTCAGTAGCACGGTCATCTGCTCGGGATCGGCGGCCACCACGATGCTCGTTGCAACGTTGCCTGGCGTGGTCGCACCGAGGTCTATACCTCTGTGCAAGGCCTTGTTGCTGAAGTTGTCCACAACACTGCGGACGAGTTCAGCAAGATCGACCGGCTCGACGCGTGAGGTCTCGCCGTCCGGCTCTGTACGAGCAACATGCAGCAACTGCTCTACTAGTCGCTGTGATCTGGTTACGCCAGCCTCGAGATCTTGCAGAGCCCGTGCCCGGTCAATCTCGTTCTTTGATCTTTGAAGGGGTCTCCTCGTTTTCAGTGCAATAAGTGACGGTACGCAAAGCTAGCACT
>NZ_CALART010000072.1 GCF_937888285.1 uncultured Aquimonas sp. | reverse complement strand
ATTTTCAACGCGCGAAACCGCCTTTTGCTGGTCAATTTTCAGCGCGCCTCAACACTTGGGCGCGGTTCTGCTCATCGACGAGGTCGAGGGGTTCTTGTCCGATCGAAAAGGCCTGCGTCAGAGCTGGGAGCTGACCATGGTCAACGCTTTGCTGACCGCACTCGACAGCTTCGATGGCTACGTCGTGCTGACCACCAATCTCTTCGAGCGATTGGACCCCGCGGTGCTGCGGCGGCTGGAGCACAAACTGGAGCTTCGCCCACCGACGGCAGAACAGCGACGCAGCCTGTGGGGGCAGTTTCGCGAGCACTTTGGCTGGGGCCAGGGCGCGGATCTCGAGGCGCAGATTGATGCCCTGGATGGGCTCACCCCGGGGGACTTTCATCAGGTGGCGCGCCAGTACCTCGGCGATCCAGGTCAAGCCACACCGTTCGCCGTGCTGCAGGCCCTGCGGGCCGAGCTGGCATTGAAGTCGAAGGTGGCAGCATGAACCTGCACCTCTTCCTTCGGGCCTGTGCCCCGTGCGCGTTCGTGCTCAGCCTGACCGGATGCATGCCGGCCGCCCTGCCCGACTGCGCGGATCCAGAGATTGTGCAAACCGCCCGGCAGATCAGCATCGACTCGCTGATCCGCGAGGCGGCCAGCATGCCGGAGCTTCCCCGCCTCATCCGCGAGACCTTGGACATTGATGTCGTCGACGCCCGCACGCTGAGTCGTGCTGCCTCCGGCGAGGAGGTTCGCTGCGCTGGCAGCCTTTGGATGCGGCTTCGCGAGGAGGATCGCAGTGCAAACTGGCAGGGCGCCATTCCCGAACAGCGGATTCCGATGACCTACCGCCTGAGCTTCAACGATCGCGGAGAGATCTGGGTGGAGGTGCACCAATGAGTTCGCACGCTCTGCCAAGCCGACCGATCGCGGGCGCGCTGTTCGAGACCTGGATGGGGCGTCGCCCAGCGCCGCTCCTGGTTGCGCCCTTTCCGGTCAAGGTCTCGGAGCTGCTCGATGCCTGGACTTGGGAGTTCGAAGACCTGAACCCAGACCTTGAGCTGTGCCTGCGCGAGACGCTGGAATCCGGCTGGAACATTGAGCTGTTCGTGCGCACTCGTCGGGCTGGACGAGTGTGGGGGCTTCCCTACTGGAGCAGCCTGCATCCGGTTCGGATCAACGACCGCTGGGTGGATCTCGCCCGCGGCGATCTCGATCCACAAGCGCTGCCCCTGGAACCCTGCGAGTCGCCACAGACCCTGATCGAGCGGGAGCTGTTCGCGCCGTTCGCGCTGTGGGTGGATGAGGTGCTCTCGAACGCACGTTGGCTGCTGTTCTTCGGCGGCACCCACGGCTCCCAAGTTGCCCTGCACCCCGGCCTGACAGCGCCGCATCGCGACGACCTGATTGATGCGCAGTCCTTACGTGGCGCCGAGGAGTCACCCGCCCCCTTCGCGACGCTGCAGGAGCGCCTGAAGCGCAATCGCCTGAAACTCCCCCGCGACTGAGCGAAGCACGACGCCAGCCCGAGGGGGTGCCGCGGCTCCCGCTTGAGCCACCACTCGAAAGGAGTCGAGTCGGCTGCCGCTGGAGTTCGATCGTGGTCAGGCTTTGACGACCGGGAACGCGATTGAGCCCAGGCCGAGGCCTGGGTTCTCGATCATCAGGTCGAGCATGGTTGGGAGCAGGCTCTCCAGCAGTCGCACCCCATCCTCGACCTGGGGCCGATTGACGCCGCTGTGCTCCAGATCGCACCGCCGTGCACCGGTGAGCAGCGCAGCACGTACAGACGGTCGAAGACAATGGACAAGCCGAGGCCAAAGCCGCATCCGCCATTGAGCTTCAAGGCATGCTGAGGGTGGGCGGGGTTAGCTTCGGTGGATTGGTCGTCGAGCGCACCTCGGCTGCCGCATCAGGTCGAAATGCAGGGCTTGCGCAACGGGCAGACAGCCAACTGGATTTGGCGGCGCCGGCAAGCGCCTCGCATTCAGTCCCGGAAACGCGAAGGGCGCCCGTACGGGCGCCCTTCGGATGCAGCCAGGATTCAAGTCGCAAGCAGTTGGCTCAAGCCCCCGTTGCGCGCAGGCACCACTGCATGATGGGGCTCCAGAAGATGCCCAGCACCAGCATGGCCAGGCCGTTCACGGTCAGCAGCCAGCGCAGCTGCGGGTCAGGATTGAGCGGCTGGTTGTTGCTGTCTTCCGGCGCATCGAAGTACATGGTGCGAATCACGCGCAGGTAGTAGAAGGCGCCGATGACCGCGAACACCACCGCGACCAGGGCCAGCCAGAGCATGTCGGCGCCGACGGCGGCTTCGAGCACGGTCAGCTTGGCCCAGAAGCCGAACAGCGGCGGGAAGCCGGCCAGTGAGCCCATCAGCAGCAGGATCAGGAAGGCGAACCAGGGGTGGCGCTGGTTCAGGCCGCGGAAGTCGCTGATCTCTTCGGCCTCGAAGCCTTTTCGCGCCAGCAGCATGATCGAGGCGAAGGCGCCGACCGACATGATCGCGTAGCAGATCGCATAGAACATCGCCGCGGCGTAGCCCTGCTCGGTGCCGGCGGCAAGACCGAGGAACAGGAAGCCGACGTGTGAGATGGTCGAGTAGGCCAGCATGCGCTTCAGGTTGGTCTGCGCAATCGCAACGACATTGCCCACGGCGAGCGACAGCACCGCCAGCCAGGCCAGCATGTGGCGCCACTCGCTGACGTCACCGACCGCACCTTCAAGCAGCCGGTAGGCCATGCCGAAGGCAGCCAGCTTGGGCGCCGAACCGATGAAGGCGGTGACCGCAGTGGGCGCGCCCTGGTAGACATCGGGCAACCACATGTGGAAGGGCGCGGCGCCGAACTTGAAGGCGATACCGACCACCAGGAAGACGACGCCCAGCAGCAGGATGCCGCGGTTGTCGCCGACGCTGCCGAGCGCCGCCTGGATCGTGGCGATGTCGAGGCTGCCGGTCGCGCCATACAGCATCGACATACCGTAGAGCAGCATGCCCGAGGCCAGTGAACCGAGAACGAAGTACTTCATCGCCGCTTCGGTGGCGAGCTTGTTGTCGCGGTCGATGGCGACCAGTGCGTAGGACGACAGCGCCAGCAGCTCCAGGCCCATGTACAGGCTGAGCAGGTTGCCGGCCGAAACCAGCACCATCATGCCGAGCACTGCAAACAGGCAAAGCACGTAGAACTCGCCCTTGAACAGGCCACGGTCCTGCAGGTAGGGCTTGGCGTAGACGAAGGCCGCGCCGGTCACGATCAGCATGAACACCTTCAGCACGTCGGCCACGCCGTCGCGGATGAACATGCCGCCGAACGCGGTAACCGCCTCACCCGCGATGCCGTCGCGCAGCACCAGCGCTGCCGTGGCGAGCAGGGTCAGCAGGCCGAGGAAGTGGGTCAGGCCGCGGCGCGCATCGCTGATGAAGAGATCCACCAGCAGCAGCACGCAGGCGGCGCCGAGCAGGAACAGCTCGGGAGTGAGCGGAATGAAGTCGGAGGCAGTGATCATGGTCGTCGTCCTCGCTTACAGCTTGCTGGCGGCAAGCTGGGCCGCGAGTTGGGCGATGGAGGCGTCCATCAGGTCGGTCAACGGCTTGGGATGGATGCCGAAGTACAGGACAGCGGCGGCGAACAGGGCCAGCACGAGGAACTCGTGCCCGCGCAGATCCTTGAGCGCGGCGACATTGGCATTGGCCACTTCGCCGTACATCACGCGCTTGACCATCCACAGGGTGTAGGCCGCACCGATGATCAGGGTGAGTGCTGCGATCGCGCCGATCCACGGGCTCTGCTGGAAGGCCGCCAGGATCACCATGAACTCGCCGACGAAGCCGGAGGTACCTGGCAGGCCACTGTTGGCCATGGCGAACAGCACGAAGAACGCCGCGAACATCGGCATGACATTGGCCACACCGCCGTAGTCCTTGATCATGCGGGTGTGCATGCGGTCGTAGACCACGCCCACGCAGCTGAACATCGCGCCCGAGATGAAGCCGTGGCTGATCATCTGCACCATCGCGCCCTGCAGGCCGAGCTCGGCGCCGTCAGTGCGGCCACCGCGCACCAGCGCGAAGGCGATGAAGATGCCCAGGGTGACGAAGCCCATGTGGCTGATCGAGGAATAGGCGATCAGCTTCTTCATGTCCTCCTGCACCAGCGCGACGAGGCCGACGTAGACCACGGCGATCAGGCTCAGGGTGATCATCAGCCAGGCGTAGTCGTGGCCGGCGTCCGGTACGATCGGCAGGGTGAATCGCAGGAAGCCGTAGCCGCCGATCTTCAGCATGATCGCGGCCAGCACCACCGAACCCGCGGTCGGCGCCTCGACGTGGGCGTCGGGCAGCCAGGTGTGCACCGGGAACATCGGAATCTTCACCGCAAACGCC
Organism: uncultured Aquimonas sp.; assembly: GCF_937888285.1. GTDB lineage: Bacteria > Pseudomonadota > Gammaproteobacteria > Xanthomonadales > Xanthomonadaceae > Aquimonas. The sequence continues at coordinate 3,235 of NZ_CALART010000072.1, read as the reverse complement.
GCGAAGAAGGCGAAGAACAGCCACATCTGTTCGGTGGCGGTCAGCGGCAGCGCGTACAGGTCGGCGAGAGCGAAGCTGCCGCCCTTCAGGTACAGGTAGACCAGCCCGACCAGCATGAAGATCGAGCCGAGGAAGGTGTACAGGAAGAACTTCATCGAGGCGTAGATGCGGCGGTAGCCGCCCCAGACGCCGATGATGATGAACATCGGGATCAGCATGCCCTCGAAGAACACGTAGAACAGCACGGCGTCGAGCGCGCAGAACACGCCGATCATCAGGCCTTCGAGGATCATGAAGGCGGCCATGTACTGGTGCACGCGCTCGTCCACCGAAGTCCAGGCGCCGATCAGCACCAGCACGCTGGTGAAGGTGGTCAGCAGCACCAGGGCGAGGGCGATGCCATCGACGCCGAGGTGATAGTGGATCTTGAAGGCCTCGATCCAGACGTGCTTCTCGACGAACTGCATCGCCGCCGAGCTGGCGTCGAAGCCGGTGTACAGCGGAATGCTGAGGACGAAGGTAGCGAGTGTCACCAGCAGGGCGAACCAGCGCACCTGGTTGGCGCGTTCGGAGCCAAAGGCAAGCGCTGCGAAGCCGCCCAGGATGGGCAACCAGATCAGCAGGCTGAGCAGGGGAAGGGTCGAGGGCATCGGCGTTTTTTCCTTGTAATCCGTATGCCGCGCGTTACACGCGCAGTGACCAGATCAGCGCGCCGAGCAGCGCGATCAGGCCCAGAATCATGGCGAAGGCGTAGTGGTACATCAGGCCGGACTGGACGTTGCGCACCACCGCGGCGATGCGGTCCACCAGTGCTGCCGAGCCGTTCACCGCCACGCCGTCGATGACCGCCGTGTCGCCGGCCTTCCAGAACAGACGTCCCAGCTTCAGGCTGCCGCCGGCGAACACCGCCTGGTTGAAGTCGTCGAAGCCGTACTTGTTCTCCAGCACCCGCACCGGCAGGGCAAAGCTCTTGCGCATCCGCGCGGCCAGATCCGGATTGAACAGGTAGAGGTAGGTGGCCGCGGCGAAGCCCGCAAAAGCCAGCCAGAACGCCGGCGAGGCGTAGAAGTGCAGGCCGAAACCGACGGCCGCCGAGACCCAGCCGTGGGCGTCATGCCACAGCTTGGCGGCGACACCAGCCAGGCTGTCGTGCTCGGGCAGCACGGTGATCGCGCCGGCGAAGTAGTCGCCGAACACCATCGGGCCGACGGTGAGGAAACCGATCGCGATCGAGGGAATCGCCAGCAGGATCAGCGGCAGGGTCACGACCCACGGCGACTCGTGCGGCTCGTGCGCACCGTGGCCATGACCGTGGTCATCGTGGTGCGCATCGTGGTGATGATCGTCGTGCGCATGCGCATCGCGGAAGCGCTCGGGGCCGTGGAAGGTGAGATACAGCAGTCGGAAGCTGTAGAAGCTGGTGATGAACACGCCCAGCATCACCGCCCAGTAGGCGTAGTGCTGCACCCAACCGCCCTGCCCCGCGGCGACGCCGGCGGCTTCGATGATGGTGTCCTTCGAGTAGTAGCCCGACAGGAAGGGCGTGCCGACGAGTGCCAGGGTTCCGATCAGGCTGGTGATCCAGGTGATTGGCATGTACTTGCGCAGGCCGCCCATGCGGCGCATGTCCTGCTCATGGTGCATGCCGATGATCACCGAGCCCGCGGCGAGGAACAGCAGGGCCTTGAAGAAGGCGTGGGTCATCAGGTGGAAGACCGCGCCGGCATAGGCCGACACGCCCAGCGCCACGGTCATGTAGCCCAGCTGCGACAGGGTCGAGTAGGCGACCACGCGCTTGATGTCGTTCTGCACCACGCCGATCAGGCCGGTGAAGAGCGCGGTGGTGGCGCCGATGAACAGCACGAAGGCCAGCGCGGTCTCGCTCATCTCGAACAGCGGCGACATGCGCGCCACCATGAAGATGCCGGCGGTGACCATGGTCGCGGCGTGGATCAGGGCCGAGATCGGAGTCGGGCCTTCCATCGAGTCCGGCAGCCAGACGTGCAGCGGCACCTGCGCCGACTTGCCCATGGCGCCGATGAACAGGCAGATGCAGATGAAGGTCGGCACCGCCCACTGCGCACCCGGCCAGATCTCGACGGTGAGGCCAGCCAGCTGCGGCGCGTTGTTGAAGGCGGTCTGGTAGTCCAGCGTGCCCAGCCAGTACAGCACGCCGGCGATGCCCAGCAGGAAGCCGAAGTCGCCGACTCGATTGACCAGGAAGGCCTTCATGTTGGCGAACACCGCCGTCGGCTTCTTGAACCAGAAACCGATCAGCAGATAGGACACCAGGCCCACCGCTTCCCAGCCGAAGAACAGCTGCAGGAAGTTGTTGCTCATGACCAGCATGAGCATCGAGAAGGTGAACAGGCTGATGTAGGCGAAGAAGCGCTGGTAGCCCGGGTCTTCTTCCATGTAGCCGATAGTATAGATGTGCACCAGCAGGGACACGAAGGTGACCACCACCATCATCATCGCGGTGAGGCGGTCGACCAGAAACCCGACGTGGGCCGAGTACTCGCCGATCTCGAACCAGGTGTAGATGTTCTGGTTGAACACCGGTGCCCCACCCCAGACCAGCTGGTAGAGCACCTGCACCGACAGCGCGCAGGACACCGCCACGCCGAGGATGGTCACCCAGTGCGCGCCGGCGCGACCGATCTGCCTGCCGAACAGGCCAGCGACGATGGCGCCGAAGAGGGGCGCGAGCGCGATCAGCAGGAGTACGTTTTCAGATATCACGGCTCGTTTCCATTGCTTATGCGTGCGGCACTGCGGGTTGCCCTGCGGCCTTGGGCTGCAGCCTGCGCGGTGGAGCGGGTGCGCGGCGCGGCTTGTTTGCTACCGAAACCATCGCAAGCGAGCGCCCGGGAGCGCCCCCTCTTGCTTCGCGCGCGGCCGAACCGAGCGCGCCTTGAATCGTGCGTGTCGCTGCCATCCGTGGCGCCCAGCCGAGGGGTTCCGACCCCCGGCCCGCGCATCCTTGCGCGGGCGTTCGGCCTGCGCGAGCCAGTGGCTCGCGCTCACCTTGAATCCAGCCTCTCGCTGCCATCCGTGGCGCTCACGCGAGGGGTTCCGACCCCCGGCCCGCGCATCCTTGCGCGGGCGTTCGGCCTGCGCGAGCCAGTGGCTCGCGCTCACCTTGAATCCAGCCTCTCGCTGCCATCCGTGGCGCTCACGCGAGGGGTTCCGACCCCCGGCCCGCGCATCCTTGCGCGGGCGTTCGGCCTGCGCG
>NZ_CALART010000071.1 GCF_937888285.1 uncultured Aquimonas sp. | reverse complement strand
GACTTACACAAATCCGGGATGAGCGGGTCCAAGGGAACTGGGTGGCAAGACAGTCGCGCCCGCGGATCCAGCGCGCAAGCGCTAGATCCAGCGCAAGCAAGTCCGGACATGTGCCGGGCTCGCGACCAAGGATCAAGGCCAGGAGGGACTTGATCCGTGCTCCCCCAAGCCTGCTGCCCCCCTCCTCCCCCAGACCGGCTGGGAAGTCTCTCCCGCCTGACAGGCCGGGCCTCATGGAGACGCATGGAGACGGCTCGTCCAGCGCAGCCACAGACGTCTGCCCGCACTCATCACAGCTTCGCAGCTGGTCGCTGTCGGCAAGCGCTCGTACGTCCGATCCTGCCGACCGCATGCGTCAGCGCGTTCTGTACAACGGACCGCAGCTGTACCCGCGCTGCGCGCCGCGAGAGCCTCCGAGCCCCCGGAATTCGCCGGCAGGCATCGGCCCTGCCTTGCGGTGGTGGTTGCTCGGCTCCAACAGGGTGCGATGGACGCGAGAAAGAGCTTTCGCGCCCCAATCGCTCCCGGGAATCCGGTTCCTTCAGCTGGCCCGTCTTGCAATGTCGCCGCCCGCGGGCCGCTGGCTTGCCGCCAGCTCGTTCCCATTCCATCCCGGTCAGACCCTTTGCCCGCTGGATGTTCCACCGGGTGGATTGTGCAGAGCTGGTACGGGCGCTTGCCGGTCATTGGCGGCCGATCCGGGTTGATCGTTCTGAAGAGTGACGACGATCACTATGTAACGAACTGTGACACGATAGCGTGCGCACCGGGCTGACATCGCTGTCAGACGTCGCCGCGGGGATGCCATCAGGACTCGGAAGGCTCAAGGACGACCCGATGCCCCTGTGCATCCGAACCTGTTGGCACCGGTGTCATTGAGAGATTTTCATCACATTTTGAAAGGCCCGGTGTTGCAGGAGCAAAATCCGCCGTGTAACAGTTTGTTACATCCGAGCTTGGGGTGCTCGACCCTCACCCGCTGCGCCTGAAGCCTGCGCAGGCGGTCCATCTGAGATGCACCAGTAATGATTGAACACAGTCCACTGGCCGCGCGCCGAGTGGAACGGTGGGTTTTTGCCCGAACTACCACGAGCGCGCGAAAACGATTTCCACGCCAAGCAATAAGAACTTGCGAGCGGCTATATGCACACTCTCATTGTCTACGCACATCTGATCGCAGCCTGCGTGGCCGTCGGGATACTGCTCACTCAGGATCTCATGCTTTCCAAGACGGGCGGAAAGCGGCTCAGCCTCGGCGCTGTCAAGGAACTGCAGCGCGCTGCAAAGACCATCAGTCTGGCGCTGATCATACTGTGGATTACCGGCCTGGCGTTGGTGACCATCGGAAGATACAACGACCCCAATTACCTGTTGAACCAGAAGCTCTGGGCCAAATTCGCTGTTGTCGCCGTGCTGACAGTCAACGGAACACTACTGCACCACTTCAGCTTCCCGCGAGTCACCTCCAGCACCGGCGTAGTTGGATTGAGAGCGCTGGAGCAGATCGTAGTTGTCTCGACCGGTGCCACTTCGACAGTGTCCTGGCTGTTTGCATGCTACCTCGGCGTGGCAAGGCCTTGGAACCACAGCGTCGCTTTCGACTGGGTTCTATTTGTCTACCTCAGTCTTCTGCTGCCAGCCTGTGTGATCGGCTGCGCCTACATGCTCGGGCTTTCGGCTGCCAGCGCCCCGCGCGGCAGCGCTGGACCACGCATGAGCAGCGCCCTTCCGACCTTCAATCGATCCCTCAGCGAATCGGTCGTACGACCCGCGCTCACCTGGATGAAACGCACGCGAGGCCTACCCCGAGCGAGTGAGCTGCCACACACCCATCGCGACGCCGTCAAGAGCGCCCGAATCAGACCCGCTTGAATCCACTGCAGGAGGAGTCATCCATGAAAAGCCGAACAGCGAGTGTTCAGGCCCAAGCAAGACCGAAACCCCGGTTCCGCGCTCTGCAGAACTGGGCGCTCGCAATTGGCGGACTGATCGCGTCAGGCAGCGCGCTTGCCCGGTGCGAGTACGTCATTACCAGCCAATGGAACGGTGGTTATGTTGCCGTTGTTCGCATCACCAACACTGGCAGCTCGCCAGTGAACGGGTGGAACGTCGCCTGGCGCTACAGTGGTGACAACCGGATCACGGGACACTGGAGCGCGAACATATCTGGCAGCAATCCCTATTCCGCGGCGAACCTGAGCTGGAACCAGACCATCCTGCCGAATCAAACGATCGAGTTCGGCATGCAGGGCGGCAAGGGGGCGGCAGCCGCTGAAGTGCCACAGGTCACCGGAGGGGTCTGCGGAGCAGCGACATCCTCCTCATCGTCGTCGTCTTCCTCGTCTTCCTCATCTTCCTCGTCTTCCTCATCTTCCTCGTCGTCTTCCTCTTCTTCGTCTTCCTCGAGCGTTTCCAGCTCCAGCTCCAGCTCCAACTCCAGTTCGAGTAGCAGCAGCTCCTCCTCAACGCCCGCGCAAGCAGCTTGGATTCTGGATGCGAGCGCCTCCTATCTGAACTTCGTCACCACCAAGAACCTGCACATCGTTGAAGTCCACACCTTCAATACACTGAGTGGGTCGATTGGGATCAACGGCACGGCGCAAGTCAACATCGACCTGAACAGCATCAACTCCGGCGTGGTGCTGCGCGACCAGCGCATGCGCGAAATGCTGTTCGAAACCGCGACGCACCCGACTGCATCCATCGAAGTCGCAGTGCCATCCGCCCTACTCAATTCGCTGTCTGCGGGCCAGTCCACGCAGGCCGACATCACCGCAAACGTCAACCTCCATGGCGTTCAGAAAGCGGTGACGGCGCGGGTCCTCATCCAGCGACTCAGCAACTCGCGAGTGTTGGTGCAAAGCATCTCGCCGCCCCTGACCCGTGCCGCTGATTTCAATCTGGTCGACGGTGTCGAGCGGCTTCGCTCGGTCGTCAATCTGGTGTCGATCAGCACGACCGTCCCGGTTGATTTCGCATTCGCGTTCGACGCGCGCTAAGGACGAGGCCCAAGAACATCATGAGAAACTCAACAAAGACTTGGTCTGGCCTTGCGCTGGCGTCGTTGCTCGGTGTGCTCGGCGCCTCTGATGCAATCGCGCAGACCGCGTGCAGCGTAGACTATCGAACCGTCAACAACTGGAACTCGGGCGCGCAGGTAGCGGTAAGTGCGACCAACCATGGTGCTCCGATGAGCACCTGGGAAGTCTGCTGGAACTTTGCCGGCAATGAAGTCATCAGTGATCTGTGGGACGGTGTCTTCACCACCAGCGGGCGCCGCGTTTGCGTACGCAATGCGGGCTACAACGGCCAGGTAGCCACGGGTGCGAACGCCAGCTTCGGCTTCATCGTCCAGAACCCGGGGTCGCAAAATCCGACTGGATTCACCGTGAATGGTGTGTCCTGCGGCGGCAATGCCGCCCAGTGGCTGATCGATGGCAGCGCCTCAAGCCTGCACTTCGTGTCGAAGAAGAATATTGACAACGCCGAGACGCACACCTTCACGCAGATGCGCGGCACCGTCTCTGCAGCAGGCGAGGCGGTTCTGACCATTCCACTGGCCAGCATTTCGACCGGCATCGACATTCGCAATACGCGAATGCAGAACCTGCTTTTCGAGTCGGGCTACCTGCCGAATCTGCACTTCACGACGCAGCTGAATCTGGTGTCTGTCGATGCGCTGCCAGTCGGTGGCATCGCCGTGCAGCCGGTCTCGGGCACGCTCATGCTGCATGGCGTCAGCCGTGCGGTGAACTTCGACGCTTTGATCGTCAAGCACGGCAGTGGGCGCATCAGCGTGTCGCCGCGGCGGCCGATCATCGTCAACAGTGCCGACTACGAAATGGACGCCGGGATCGAAGCCCTGCGTGCGGTCGCCAACCTGGGGGCGATCGGCGAGCGTGTGCCGGTCTACTTCAAGGTCTTCCTGACGCGCGACAACCCGAGCAACGAGCCGAACATCGTGTTGCCGGCTCAGCCGTCGGCGCCCACGGGCCTGACCGGCACGGTGGCTCAGGCCAGTGGTGATGTGGCGCTCGCCTGGACGGGTTCAGGCAGCGCCGAGACCGGCATCCTCGTGCGCCGCAAAGGCCCGGACATGCGCTGGACGACGCAAGCGAACCTGGGGCCGAACGCAGGGGCCTACCTCGAGCGATTGCTCGCCACAGGCGGCAGCTACGACTACAAGCTGATCGGCTATTCGGACAGCGTGCCTTCGCCTGCGTCGAGTTCGGCAATCGTCGTCTACAGCGGCAGCTCCAGTTCGTCGAGCAGCTCCAGTTCGTCCAGCTCAAGCTCAAGCTCAAGCTCAAGTTCAAGCTCAAGTTCGTCCTCCAGCTCGAGCTCTTCGAGCGGCAACGGCAACGTCGAGCGGGGCGCGGCCCTTTACAACTCGCAGGCCTGCGTCGCCTGTCACGGTGTGGACGGCGAGCGCGATGCGAGTGGCGCGCTGGTCATCGCCCGATTGAATCCGAACCGTTCGGCCTATCGCCACAGCCAGGACTCGCAGGAGCGTCCGCTCAAGGAGTTCATTGAGATGTGGATGCCGCAGGGCAATCCGGCGTCCTGTGTGGGCCAGTGCGCGGAGGACATCGCGGCCTACATCCTCAGCTGGCGCCGCCCCTCGGACGGCATTCCGGATCACCCGGTGTCCTATTTCACCTGCCCGACGCCGAATGAAGCCTACGGACAGCGCACGCTGCGCCTGCTGACCAAGGCCGAATACCAGCGTTCGGTGGGGGATCTGGTCGGCTACACCGAGGACGTGACCTCGCGTCTGCCAGACGACTTCAACGCGGGCGTGTTCCTCAACAACAACACCCTGCTGGTCGACCGCACCCGCTACACCAGCTACATCACCACAGCCGAGCGTATCGCCGACAACGTGGCGACGCGCTGGAATGCGGTGCTGGCGTGCAGCCCCGATCTGAACTGCGCAAACCGTCTGGTCACCGAGCTCGCGCCGCGCATCTTCCGTCGTCCGCTGACCAATGACGAACGCACGCTGTACCTGGGCGTCGCCCAAGGCACCACGGGTGGACGTACTCCAGCTGAAGGCATGAAGGTGGCGCTGGCAGGCATGCTGTCTTCGCCCCAGTACCTGTACCGCTCCGAGCTCGGCGAGCGGGTCGGGAATGTCTACAAGCTGACCGGCTACGAGATGGCGACTTATCTCAGCTACACCTTCCTCGGCACGACGCCCAGCGCATCCCTGCTGGCGGCCGCCGGGCGCGGCGAACTGGATACGCCGGCGGGTGTGCGTCAACACGCGTCCGCCCTGCTTGGCACCCAGCAGGCGCGCTCGATGCTGACCAACTTCGTGAACCGCTGGATCGGCACCGACCAGCTGGAGATCAAGGAGAAGACGGGCTTCCCGAATTTTGCCACGCTGGCGAACGACATGAAGCTGGAGCTGGGCAAGAACTTCGCACACAGCATGCTGGACCCGGCATCCACCTATGAAACCGTGTATCGGCCGGCGCACACGCATGTGAACCAGCGCCTTGCCGGCCTGTACGGTCTGCCCTACTCCGGCCTGGGCGCTGATGCCGACGGCTTCGTTCGCACGGCAACCAACGAGCGCGGCGGCATCGTGATGTCGGGCGCCTTCCTTTCGCGCTATGCCACAGCCACCGAGTCGAACCTGGTGACGCGTGCTGTGGCCCTGCGCCGCCGACTGATGTGCCAGGACATTCCGGAGCCGCCGTCCGGCGTCAGCCTGGACCGCGATGCACTGGCGCAGCAGGACCGCGACTTCTTCAACGCGCCCACCACCACGCAGCGCATGATCTACGACCGCATCACGATGGGCACCAGTTGCTCGGAGTGCCACGCCGAGATCATCAATCCGCTGGGCGGTGGCCTGGAGAACTTCGATGCCGTTGGCCGGGTGCGGACCACCGACGTCCGCAACAATCCGATCAATGCCACCGGCACCTTCTTCTCGCCCTTCCCGCAGCTGCAGTTCCTTGGTGATCCGGACCGCGTGATCCACTCGCCGCCGATCACCTTCAATGGCGGTGTCAGCCTGATCTCGAAGATCGTCGAGGATCCGAAGGTGTCGGGTCTGGCGCAGACCTGCCTTGCCACGCAGTTCGTCAGCTACAGCTCGGGCATCCACACGATCTTCCTGATCGACTCCGAGCGTGACGTGGGCTACGCCCGCATCAGCCGCCAGGAAGAGGAAGCCTATCGCTGCGACGTGGGCACGCTCACCGGCGTGCTCACCAGCCGCGGTCCGCGCGCGATGCTGGAAGAGATCCCTGCCCTGCAATCCGTGATGTATCGCAAGGAGTGGGCGCGCTGAGCGCGCCCACTCCCCTGGCACATCCCTACAAGAATCTGGAGTCAGCAGAATGAAACACACGGACTGCTTCGACAAAGAGCGCCGCAGCTTCCTTCGCCTGATCGGCCAGGCGGGCATCTCCGCCAGCCTGATCAAGGCGTCCAGCGTGCTGGCGGGCGTCATGCTCGCCCGCACATCGGAAGCGCAGTCGGCGGTACCCAGCAAGCACTGCCTGGTGTTCTCGGGTGGTGGCTGTCATCCCACCCGATGGTTCCCCAATGGCTCGACGCTGCCGATCCAGTCGGCACCGCTGCAAAGCCACTTCGGCCGGATCGCCATGCTCCGCAACGCCTCGCTCAGCGGTGCCGGCCATGGCGTGATGTTCCACCGCTTCAACAACGGCAGCTGGTCGCAGGACAGCTTCGACGTGAATCTCGGCCGCACCATCGGCGCGAACTACCCGGTGCGCTACCTCAACCTCGGGACAACGGCGGAGTCCAACCTCAGTCGTGAAGGCAACAACGGCAAGCCGATCATCACCAGCCCGCGGGCCGCGCTCGACGTCCTGTTCGCGGGTGGCGGCAGCAACACCGGTGGCGGAACGCCCCCGCGCAAGTCCGTCGTTGACCTTCACTATGCGGCAGTCAACAGCTTGCGCACCAAACTCGGCCAACACGAGTTGCAGAAGCTGGACAGCCACTTCACCGCGATCCGCGAGATCGAGCAGGCGATCGACACGGGCGGCGGCAACCCACCGGGCGGTTCCTGCCCGCAGCCGCCGAACACCGCAGTGACCGGTTTCGACGCCACCGCCAAGCTGCACACCGAGATCGCCGCGCTGGCGCTCAGCTGCAACCTCACGGCCTCGGTGTCGATCGCATTCGGGACGGATGCACACACCCATTTCCTCGATGTGCTCGGTCGCGAATCGCATCAATCGCACCACAACCAGGGCAACCAGCCGCAGGCCTATCACGACGACATCATTTACATGCAGGGGCTGACCCGCAACCTGCTCGATCGCTTTGATGCACGCGGTCTGTTCGCGACGACCATCGTGACCCAGGTGTCCGACATGGGCGACGCCGACTCTCACGGCAACAGCAACGTGCCGATGTTGATCGCGGGCGCCGGAATCACTGGTGGGCGCGTGGTCGATGCCGGTGGCCGCGCCCAGTCCGAGCTGTACCAGACGATCGGTCTCAAGCTGCGCGCTGATCAGAGCCCCAACGGTGCCGCGTATCGCACCTGGTCCAACGCGACGATCGCCGGCCTGTAATCCGCTAGGTGTCCTTCTTCGCTTAAGCGTATCCGCCCGCGACCGTCCTTCCAGGCCGGTCGCGGGCCTGTTTCCTGAGCGACACCACGCTCCCCTACGCACTTCGCGACCACTTGCCGAGGGCGGGTGCAGGCCGGTCGACACTGGGCGATCTGGGTCGATCGCGCGGAAGAGTGACTGGAATCACGCTGTTACGAATTGTGAACCGCTAATGTGCCGCTGCGGGTGACATCGCTGTCAGAAAGTGTCACGTCCAGCCGCCATCGGGCCACATGCCGCGGCGACGCGCACTGGACGTGCCCGCTGCACGCTCTGCTCGAATGCGCGTCGACACGTGGCGTCATCGGAGTCGCTAGTGGTCTGGGGCAAGCGACAAACGTGGGGGTACGGGGGATCTGAAGTTCGCAATCGAGCGCGCTGGCCATCGGCCGTGCGATGACCGCTTGCGGCCAAACTCCGCCCGCTCCCAAAGGCTCGATGTTCTCGCAAAGCGGACCTGCGTCCGCGAGCGACCTGTCCGCTTCTCAACGCAACAAGAGGGATTGTCGATGCACTCATTCCACATCGGGCTGCGCGCCCTGGGACTGCTAGCACTGTGCTTCAGCGCTGCGGCTGCCGCCCAGGGCGTGAAGATCGTTCCGGCTTCAGCCTATGGCAGCACCAATCTGCAGCCGGCGGCCAACGCCATCGACAACAACCCTGCCACGCGCTGGGAGTCGAACTACGGCGTCTCGCCCAGCAGCCTGACGTTAGATCTCGGCCGGCAGCAGGCGCTGTCGCAGATCGTCATCGACTGGGAGGCCGCCAACGCTTCCGACTACACCGTGCTGGGCTCGAACGACAACAGCGCCTGGACGCAGATGGCGGTGCGCAACGGTGGAACCTTCGGCACCCGCACCGACACCCTGCCCTTGAGCGGCAGCTACCGCTATGTGCGCATCAATGCCATCCAGCGCAGCGCCGGCAATACCTGGGGCTACTCGATCTGGGAAGCCAGCGTATACGGCCCGGCGGCCGCTTCCGGCGGCAACTGCAGCGACGGCTGCGTGTCTGCGCTGAACGCCAGCACCCTGCGCGCCACCGTGAGTCAGGGCAACGTCGTCGACATCCACTACCGAGTCAACAATGGTGCGCAACAGAACGTGCGCATGAACAACATCGGCGGCCAGTGGACCTTCGACATCACCGGCCTCTCGGCCAACACGCCGGTGGCGATCAGCTACACGATCATCACCAACGGCGTCGGTCGTACCACGCCCTGGCAGAACTACAGCCTCGCTGCGCTGGGCGGCAGCTCTTCGAGCAGCAGTTCCAGCAGCAGTTCGTCGAGCAGCAGCTCTTCCAGCAGCAGTTCGGCAGCGAGCTTCACCCTGTTCCGCGAGGCCGAGTCGTACACCAGCATGTCCGGCGTCGATACCGAGAACACCACCGACACCGGCGGCGGCCGCAACGTCGGCTGGATCGACACCGGTGACTGGATGGCCTACGCGGGTGTCGGCATCCCAACCTCCGGGCGCTATCTCGTCGAGTACCGGGTGGCCAGCCCGAGCGGCGGTCGGCTGTCGCTGGATCTGAATGCCGGCAGCATCCGCATGGGTGAAGTCGCCATTCCCCCCACGGGCGGGTGGCAGAGCTGGGCGACGGTCTCGCAGACCGTTGACCTGACCGCTGGCACCTACAGCCTCGGCGTCTACGCTGCGCAGGGCGGCTGGAACTTCAACTGGCTGCGCATCACCCGCCTGTCGAACACGCCGGGCCGCGAACTGGTGTGGTCGGACGAGTTCGACCGCATCGACCTCAGCAACTGGACCTTTGAAGTCAACGGCGATGGCGGCGGCAACCAGGAGCTGCAGTACTACACCAACGGCCAGAACGCCTCGATCCAGTTCGATTCACTGGTCGGCAGCAATGTGCTGGTGATCGAGGCCCGCCGCGAGAATCCGGCCAACTACGGCTGCTGGTACGGCCGCTGCAGCTACACCTCCTCGCGCATGGTCACGCGCGGCAAGCGCTCCTTCCAGTACGGGCGCATCGAAGCGCGAATCCGCCTGCCGAGCACGCAGGGCATCTGGCCGGCGTTCTGGATGCTGGGCAACAGCCTGGGCCAGGTGGGTTGGCCGCAGAGCGGCGAGATCGACATCATGGAGCACGTCGGTTTCGAGCCGACCCTGACCCACGGCGCCCTGCACGGCCCCGGCTACTCCGGCGGCAGCCCGATCATCGGCACCTACAACGCCGGTGAACTGGTCAGCAACCGTTACCGCGTGTTCGCGGTGGAGTGGGACGCCGGCAGCATCCGCTGGTTCGTCGACGGCCAGCAGTTCCACAGCGTCACCCGGGCCCAGGTCGAAGCGCGCGGCGCCTGGGTTTACGACCAGCCCTTCTTCCTGCTCATGAATGTGGCCGTGGGTGGCGGCTGGCCGGGCGCCCCCAACGCTGGAAGCGTGTTCCCGCAGCGCATGTACGTCGACTACGTCCGCGTCTATCGCTGAGATGGGCAATGCCGGCGGCTGCCGGCACCAGGAGCTTCTTCGGGAATCAGCTGTTGGCTATGCGGCTTGAGACCCCCAAAGCGCTTGCACGGTCCCGGCAGCGCGCCGCGCACCGCCCGAGTCATCGGCCAGGGAGGGCCGATGACCGTGGCGCTCGCACCCATGAACACACGTCTGGACCGCGGTGGCCGGCGTGGCGGCAAGGCACCACTGACAAGGATCTCTGCAATGCGCTTTCTTCAAGCGGGCCTCTGTGCCCTTGGGCTGCTGTCTCTTTGCGCCAGCGCTGCGCTGCATGCGCAGACGATCAAGCTCACACCGGCCTCGGCCTACGGCAGCACCAACCTGCAGCCGGCGGCGAACGCCATCGACAACAATCGATCGACGCGCTGGGAGTCCAATCCTGGCGTCTCGCCCAGCAGCCTGACGCTGGATCTCGGCCGCCAGCAGGCGCTGTCGCAGATCGTCATCGACTGGGAGGCCGCCAACGCTTCCGACTACACCGTGCTGGGCTCGAACGACAACAGCACCTGGACGCAGATGGCGGTGCGCAACGGTGGAGCCTTCGGCACCCGCACCGACACCCTGCCCTTGAGCGGCAGCTACCGATATGTGCGCATCAACGCCATTCAGCGCAGCGCCGGCAATACCTGGGGCTACTCGATCTGGGAAGCCAGCGTCTATGGGCCGGCGTCCGCTTCGGGCGGCAACTGCAGTACGGGCTGCGTGTCCGCGCTCAACAGCAGCACGATGCGTGCGACGGTCAGCCAAGGCAGCGCCGTGGACATCCACTACCGCGTCAACAACGGTGCGCAGCAAAACGTGCGCATGAACAGCATCGGCGGCCAGTGGACCTTCGACATCACCGGCCTCTCGGCCAACACGCCGGTGGCGATCAGCCACACCATCATCAATAACGGCGTCGGCCAGACCACGCCCTGGCAGACCTACACGCTGGCCGGACTGGGTGGCAGCTCGTCGAGCAGCAGTTCGTCGAGCAGTTCATCGAGCAGCAGTTCCTCCAGCAGCAGCTCGTCCGCTGCGAATTTCACTCTGTTCCGCGAGGCCGAGTCCTACACCAGCATGGCCGGCGTGCAGCTGGAAGACACCACGGACACCGGCGGTGGACGCAATGTCGCCTGGATCGACACCGGCGACTGGATGGCGTACTCCGGCATCACGATTCCAACCACCGGTCGCTACCTCGTCGAGTACCGCGTTGCGAGCCTCGCTGGCGGGCGTCTGTCGCTAGACCTCAACGCCGGCAGCATTGCGCTGGGCCAGGTCGCGATTCCAGCCACCGGCGGTTGGCAGAGCTGGACTACCGTCTCGCATACCGTTGATATCAACGCGGGCAGCTACAGCCTGGGCGTGTTCGCCGCGCAGGGTGGCTGGAACTTCAACTGGTTCCGGATCACGCGCGTCGGGTCGATCGGCTCCAGCAGTTCCTCATCGAGCTCGTCCAGCAGCTCAAGCAGTTCCGGGGGCGCCCCGGTCGTGCCGCTGTACAACGCCTCGACCGTGCTGGAACCCGCCTGGCGCGTCCAACAGGGCAACCGACTGATCACCCGCATCGCTGATCGCGCCCGCGACCGCCATGCCAAGGAGAACCAGTTCCAGGCCTACGACCACTACCTGAGCTTCTACTGGGAGCACCGCACCGCGGCGATCGAGATCATCGAAGAGCAGTTCGCCGATGGCACCGCCTCAATCCGCATGAACGTGCGCACCCAGTGGCGCCTGAACGACACCGAGGCGGAGAACCGCTGGTTCTACCGCGGCATCGGCACGGTGGCGGAGTACTGCGACAACGGCACGATGGTGGTGGTCGACACCTTCAACTACTGGAAGCAGCGCACCCACAACTGTCGCACCGGCCAGCCGATCCGCCGTGGCGACAAGCTGGAGTTCGAACTCAGCCAGTTCCTTGACCCGAGTGTGCCGCGCGGTCGCGCGCCGTACTACGGCACCACCTACCTGTACATCGTCGGCGAGGGCATCGTGCCCTGGGACATCCTGCCGGGCACCTTCAGCACGCCGATGTTCGGCGGCGGCACCAAGGACTCGGTGAAGATCCCCGAGAAGGCCTGGCTGGGCGGCAGCACCACCCTGCCCTACATGCACTCGGGCGAGCCGGACAACCATTTCCTGCAGATGGCAACGAACCTGAACTATCACAACGGCCAGCCCTTCGTGCTGGGGCGTCGTCTGCACCACAGCTCCTTCGTCAGCGGCCTGCACGACGAGCATGCGGAGAACGGCGCTTTCGGTGATGTGGTGGGTCGCGCCGGGCCGCGCTACGTCAACGAGCGCTGCACCGACTGCCACACCCGCAATGGCCGAGCCGCTCCCGAAGCACCGGGCGTGCCGCTGAGCAAGTGGGTGTTCAAGGTGGGCGACAGCGCAGGCAATCCACACCCGAACCTCGGCCGCGTATTGCAGCCGCGCGGCACCGGCGGCGTCCCCGGCGAAGGCACGGTGTCCATCGCCAGCTGGACTGAAGCCAACGGCCTGCGCTCCCCCAGTTACCAGTTCAGCAACGGCACGCCACCGCGCTTCTCGGGTCGCATCGCGCCGCAACTGGTCGGCATGGGCCTGCTGGAGGCGATTCCCGAATCCACCATCCTGGCGATGGAAGATCCGAACGACGCGAACGGCGACGGCATTTCGGGCCGCGCCAACCGCGTGCGTGATCCGGTGACGGGGCAGTTGCGCCTGGGTCGTTTCGGCTGGAAGGCCGGCACCAGCAGCGTGCGCCATCAGGTGGCCAGTGCGCTGAACACCGACATGGGCGTCACCACCTCGATGTTGCCGAACCCGGACTGCGGCTCGGCGCAGAGCGGCTGCGGCCCGAGCGGTGTCGAACTCTCGGACGCCCACCTCGACAACCTGGTGAAGTACATCGCCCTGCTCGGCGTGCGCCCGCAGCGCGACATCAGCAACCCGGCCGTGCAGCGCGGCGAAACCACGTTCGCCAACATCGGCTGCGCCGGCTGCCATCGCCCGACCCTGCAGACCAGCCCGCATCACCCGCTGTCGGAGCTGCGCGACCAGACCATTCATCCGTATACCGATCTGCTGCTGCACGACATGGGCCCGGGCCTCGCCGACACCCTCGGCGAGGGCGAGGCTTCGGGCTCGGAATGGCGGACCACGCCGCTGTGGGGCCTGGGGCTGTCGGCCTGCGTCACCGGCGGCACCACCAATGCGCCGCAAGGCAGCCAGGTCTGCACGCCCGTGCACAGCTATCTGCATGACGGCCGCGCCCGCACGATCGAAGAAGCCATCCTGTGGCATGGCGGTGAAGGCGAGGCGTCGAAGAACGCCTATCGCGCGCTCAACGCAAGCCAGAAGCAGGACGTTCTGCGCTTCCTCGAAAGTCTGTAAGCACGGCCTGGCGCAAAGCCCTGCGTGGGCCTTGCGTCAAGCCCTCGCGAGCTTAGGAACAGCGCATCACCCATCAGGGGTTCAACCACCACATGGTGTCCAACATGAAGAAAACTGCATTCAAGCGTTTGCTGATCGTGTTTGTGGGCGGGCTGTTCGCTGCCGCCGCCCAGGCTGATGTGCCAGCGATCTCGACCCAGGGCAACAAGGTCCTGTTCGGCGGACAACCGGGCAGCATCGCCGGGCCCAGTCTGTTCTGGAGCAACAACAACTGGGGCGGCGAGCGCTACTACACCGCCGGCGCCGTCGCCACCGTCAAGCGCGACTGGAACGCCAAGCTCATTCGCGCCGCGATGGGCGTCGAGGACGGCGGCGGCTACCTGCAGAATCCAGCCGACAACCTCGCCCGTGTCCGTCGCGTGGTGGAAGAGGCCATCGCCAACGACATGTACGTGATCATCGACTGGCACAGCCACAACGCCGAGCAGCACACCCAGGCCGCCGTGCAGTTCTTCCGCCAGATGGCGCAGGACTATGGCCGCTACAACCACGTCATCTACGAGATCTACAACGAGCCGCTGCAGGTGAGCTGGAGCGGTACGATCAAGCCCTACGCCGAGACCGTGATCAATGCCATCCGCGCGGTCGACCCCGACAATCTGATCGTCGTCGGCACACCGCGCTGGTCGCAGGATGTAGACGCCGCCGCCAACGACCCGATCCGCAACCAGCGCAACATCGCCTACACCCTGCATTTCTACGCCGGCACCCACAAGCAGGATCTGCGCAACAAGGCGCAGTACGCGCTGGACCGCGGCATCCCGCTGTTCGTCACCGAATGGGGCACGGTGAACGCGGACGGCAATGGCGGCGTCGATGCCGGCGAAACCCAGGCCTGGATCAACTTCCTTCGCACCAACCAGATCAGCCACGCCAACTGGGCGCTCAACGACAAGAACGAAGGCGCCTCCGCGCTGCGCCCCGGCGCCAACCCGAACGGCGGCTGGACGGCGGCCGACTACACCGCCTCGGGCACACTGGTGCGCGGCATCGTGCGTGACTGGCCGGCGATCGGTGGCACCCCGGGACCGAACCCGACGCCCTGCACCACGCGCGCCATCCCGGGCACGATCCAGGCGGAAGACTTCTGCAACATGAGCGGCATCGACACCGAGCCCACCACCGATGCAGGCGGCGGCCGCAATGTGGGTTGGATCGACGCAGGCGACTGGATGACCTATCGCGTCAACGTTCCCGCGGCGGGCCGCTACAAGGTGACGTATCGCGTGGCGGCGCAGTCGGCCTCGGGTCGCCTCCGACTGGAGCGCGCGGGCGGCTCGCCGGTCTTCGGCGACCTCACCGTGCCGAACACGGGCGGCTGGCAGCGCTGGACAGACATCTCGCACGAAGTCAGCCTGAGTGCCGGCGAGCAGGACATCGCCATCTCCGCCCAGGGCGGCGGCTGGAACCTCAACTGGTTCCGCATCGAAAGCACCACGCCAGCACCCGCCCCGACCGTGATCGCGACGATCCAGGCCGAGGACTACAGCTACATGAGTGGCGTGCAGACCGGCGGCACCTCCGATGTCGGCGGTGGGCAGGTGGTCGGCTACATCGATGCCGGCGACTGGATGTCCTACTACAACACCCCGGTCAGCATCCCGGTCAGCGGCACCTACGAGGTGAGCTACCGCGTCTCCAGCGGCGCCAACGGCGGCAGCTTCAAGCTGGAGGAAGCCGGCGGCTCGCCGGTGTACGGCAGCATCAACGTTCCTGCGACCGGCGGCTGGGAGACCTGGACCACCATCACCCACCGCGTCCAGCTGCCGGCCGGCACTCGCCGTCTCGCCATCGCCGCCACCGCAGGCGGCTGGAACATCAACTGGTTCCGCATCAGCCGCGTGAACTGAAGCCGGTAGCCTGGCTCTGCCGCCTACGTCGGCACACCTCGCGACGCAGGCGGCTCCGCGGTCCATGGGCCCATGGCTGAACGAAGGCCACAAGGTTTTCCTTGTGGCCTTCGCCTGCGCCTCCATATACTCCCCCGACGCGCGGCACCGGCTGATCGAAAGCCCGCCGCGCAGCAGCGACCCCGGGGGCGACCAGGCTTCGACGGGGGTGTGAAACCGGAGGTGCGTGTCGAGGGGGCAGCTTTCCTCGTTAATCCAGCGGCAAACAAGCTAGTTGCGAACGACGACAACTACGCACTCGCCGCCTAAATAGGCGAGTCCGACTCCCATCGGTGCCTGTAACGATGGATCAGTCGGTCATATTTACGGGATCGTCCGAAGGCTGCTGTCTGACAGCCAAGGCCTAAAACTTCCAGACTGGTTCCGGGGTGCTCTTCGTGCGCTGTGTTGCCCCGGAACGAGACCTGACAACGCACTACACACGTAGATCCAAAGATGTAATGCCCTCGGACGGGGGTTCGATTCCCCCCGCCTCCACCAACACCTCAAAGGGCCCGGATGATCTCCGGGCCCTTTCTTTTTGCTTGCCCGGGCACGGATGATCTCCGGGCCCTTTTTCTTGCCTGTGCTTGCCGTATCAGGCAGGGTTCGGCTCCGGCCGCATGCATGCACCACAGGGACAACAATGGCCAAGGCCAACGACAAGAACCACGCCGCCAGCCTCGGTTTTGAAGCCGAACTCTTCAAGGCCGCCGACAAGCTGCGCGGCAACATGGAGCCCAGCGACTACAAGCACGTCGCCCTGGGCCTGATCTTTCTGAAGTACATCTCCGACGCCTTCGAGGCCCGCCACGCCCAGCTGCTGGCCGAGGATCCGCAGGTCGCCGAAGACAAGGATGAGTACCTCGCCGACAACGTGTTCTGGGTGCCCAAGGACGCGCGCTGGTCGCATCTGAAGGCCAACGCCAAGCGCCCCGAAATCGGCACTCTGATCGACGACGCCATGCGCGCCATCGAGAAGGACAACGAATCGCTGAAGGGCGTGCTGCCCAAGGACTACGCCCGCCCCGCCCTGAACAAGCGGATGCTGGGCGAACTGATCGACCTGATCTCGGGCATCGAGATGGGCCCGCCCACGACCTCGGAAGGTGCCGCGCCCGCCTCCCCTCTCACCACGGGAGAGGGGCTGGGGGTGAGGGGCGAAACAGAGCGAAGCAGCCGCTCCCACGACATCCTCGGCCGCGTCTACGAATACTTCCTGAGCCAGTTCGCTGGCGCCGAAGGCAAGCGCGGCGGCGAGTTCTACACCCCGCGCTCGGTGGTGCAGGTGCTGGTGCAGATGCTCGAACCCTACAGCGGGCGCGTCTACGACCCCTGCTGCGGCAGCGGCGGCATGTTCGTGCAGAGCGAGAAGTTCGTGCTCGAACATGGCGGGCGCATCGGCGACATCGCCATCTACGGCCAGGAGAGCAACTACACCACCTGGCGCCTGGCCAAGATGAACCTCGCCGTGCGCGGCATCGACAGCGATATCCGCTGGAACAACGAAGGCAGCTTCCACAAGGACGAACTGCGCGACCTGCGCTTCGACCACATCCTGGCCAACCCGCCCTTCAACATCTCCGAATGGGGCGGCGACCGCCTGCGCGAAGACCCGCGCTGGATCTTCGGCGTGCCGCCCGTAGGCAATGCCAACTACGCCTGGCTGCAGCACATCTACTGGCATCTAGCCCCGCAGGGCAGCGCCGGCGTGGTGCTGGCGAATGGCTCGATGAGCTCCAACCAGAGCGGCGAAGGCGAGATCCGCCGTGCCATGGTCGAATCCGACGCCGTCGACTGCATGGTGGCCCTGCCCGGCCAGCTGTTCTACTCCACCCAGATCCCCGCCTGCCTGTGGTTCCTCGCCCGCGACAAGTCAGGCGGTTCTCCCCTCTCCCCTCGTGGGAGAGGGGCCGGGGGAGAGGGGGCAAGGCTTCGCGACCGCCGCGGCGAAGTGCTGTTCATCGACGCCCGCAACCTCGGCACCCTGGTCGACCGCACGCGGCGCGAACTCTCCGACGCCGACATCCAACGGATCGCCGACACCTACCACGCATGGCGCGGCGCTGGCCCTTCCCCCTCTCCCCTCGAGGGAGAAGGGGGCGCACCCGCCCCACCCCTACCAGGACATCCCCGGCTTCTGCAAATCCGCCACGCTGGACGAAATCCGCAAGCACGGCCACGTGCTAACCCCCGGCCGCTACGTCGGCGCCGAAGCCGCCGAGGACGACGGCGAGGCCTTCACGGACAAGATGCGGCGGCTCAGCGCCCAGTGGCGCGAGCAGCAGCAGGAAGCGGCGCGGCTGGATGCGGCGATTGAGGCCAATCTCAGAGCGCTCGGGTATGGCGGCTGATCGCTACCAGGCCAGCGGCGCGCAAGGTGAGTGGCAGCCGGGTTCCGGCGAACAGGTGCTGCGCAACTTGCCAGGCGTTACGGACCCGGCGCAGATGGACGAGGTCGAGCTGCAGCTGCTGCTGCAGCTCTACGAGCACGTGCTGAGCGAAGAGCACTTTCCTGCGCGCCGCCTGAAAGCGGCCGATCTGAAGGAATGGCATCGCCTGTGGCTGGGCAATGTGTACGACTGGGCCGGCGAGGAACGCAGCGTCAACATCGCCAAGGGCGACTTCCACTTCGCGGCGGCGGCGCAGGTTCCGCGCCTGCTGACAGAGTTTGAGCGCGACTGCCTGCATCGCTACACGCCCTGCGACGGCCTGGGTGGCGACGCGCTGGCCGAGGCCATCGCGGTGTGTCATGTCGAGCTGATCCTCGTCCACCCCTTCCGCGAGGGCAACGGCCGACTCGCGCGCCTGCTGGCAGACGTGATGGCGGTACAGGCTGGGCGCGGCCCGCTCGACTACAGCGCCTGGGATGCCGACACGCCGGCCTACTTCGCCGCGATACAACGTGGCATGGGCAGGGACTACGCACCCATGCAGGAACTGGTCATCCGCGCGCTGGCGTCGGCGCAGGCTTGAGGGCGAGAGACAGATGAGGAAACGATTTCCGACCGCCGTGCAACATGGCCTCAATCGCGGCGATGCGCTGGCCGGTTTCGATAGCAGTGGAACTGGCCACGGCGCGAACAATGGCTTGGCGGCTGGGCGCTTTGTGCTGGATCTTGGCTTTCATGGGCGACGCGTCTTGAGAGCTGGGGTGAGTCTACCGAATTCGGCGCGGCTGGATGCGGCGATTGAGGCCAACCTGAGGGAGCTTGGGTATGGGGGGTGAGTGGAGGCGCACATCACTCGGTAAGTTCGTGACCCTTCAGCGTGGACATGATCTTCCGGACGAGAAGCGAAGGCCTGGCTGCACACCTGTCCTTGGATCCTTCGGTATCACCGGCTGGCATGACGAGGCAAAGGCTAGGGGCCCCGGCGTTACGGTCGGCCGAAGCGGCGCGTCCTTTGGGGTTGTGAGCTACACAAGCGCCGACTACTGGCCGCTCAACACCGCCCTCTACGTCATCGATTTCCACGGGAACGACGAACGCTTCGCGTATTACTTCCGGCGGATTCAATTCCGAATCGCAACACGCTTCTTGAGGGCTTCGGCGAAGACCTC
>NZ_CALART010000070.1 GCF_937888285.1 uncultured Aquimonas sp. | reverse complement strand
GCCCGGCCCTCGCGCATAGCGCTCGGGCGTTCGGCGACCCGCGCGGCAGTGCCGCGCAAGCGGGCCGCCTCACCCCAATCCCAGCTTCACCTATCATTCGCAGCACATCCACTTCTGATCGGCCGTCCGGCCACGTCCCCATGCCCATCCATGACAGCGTCACCGACCTGATCGGCAACACCCCGATCGTGCGCGCTCGCAACCTCGACACCGGCTGCTGCGAGCTGTTCTTCAAGCTCGAAGCCATGAACCCGGGCGGCTCGATCAAGGACCGCATCGGCCTGACCATGATCGAAGCCGCCGAGAAGGCCGGGAAGATCAAGCCCGGCGACACGCTGGTCGAGGGCACGGCCGGCAACACCGGTATCGGCCTGGCACTCGTCGCCCAGCAGAAGGGCTACAGGCTGATTCTGGTCGTGCCGGACAAGATGAGCCGCGAGAAGATCTTCAACTTGAAGGCCATGGGCGCCGAGGTCGTTCTGACGCGTTCCGACGTCGCCAAGGGCCACCCGCAGTACTACCAGGACCTCGCCGAGCAGATCGCCCGCGAAACCCCGGGCGCCTACTTCATCAACCAGTTCGGCAACCCCGACAATCCGCGTGCGCACGAAGAGGGCACCGGCCCCGAGATCTGGGCGCAGATGGAAGGCCAGATGGACGCCATCGTCTTCGGCGTCGGCTCCTCGGGCACAGTCACCGGCCTGTCGCGCTTCTTCAAGCGTGAGGCCCCGCACGTCGAGCTGATCCTCGCCGATCCGGTGGGCTCGATCCTCACCCAGTACATCAACGAGGGCACGCTCAGCACCAAGTCGGGCAGCTGGCTGGTCGAAGGCATCGGCGAGGACTTCCTGCCGCCGATCTCCGACTTTACCCACGTCAAAAAGGCCTACTCGGTCAGCGACCGCGACAGCTTCCACGCCGGCCGCGAGCTGCTGGCCAAGGAGGGCATCCTCGGCGGTTCGTCGACCGGCACGATCCTGGCAGCGGCGCTGCGCTACTGCCGCGAGCAGACCACGCCCAAGCGCGTGGTGATGTTCGTCTGCGACACCGGCAACAAGTACCTGTCGAAGATGTACAACGACTACTGGATGCTCGACAACGGCTTCCTCGAGCGCCCGCAGCACGGCGACCTGCGCGACCTGATCCTGCGCCCCTACGCACAGCGCGATACGGTCGTCATCGGCCCGAACGATGCGCTCACCGTGGCCTACCAGCGCATGAAGCTCTACGACGTCAGCCAGCTGCCGGTGATGGAGGACGATCGCCTGGTCGGCATCGTCGACGAGAGCGACGTGCTGCTGCACGTGCACGCCGACGAAGCGCGCTTCCGTGACTCGGTGTCCACCGCGATGATCACCACGCTGGACAAGCTCGACGTGCGCGCCCCGGTCGAAACCCTGCTGCCGGTGTTCCAGCGCGGCCACGTCGCCATCGTCATGGACGGCGAGAAGTTCCTCGGTTTGATCACCCGCATCGACCTGCTCAACTACCTGCGGCGCAGGGTGGCTTGATTTTGTCGGGATTGGGGATTCGGGATTAGGGATTCGTAGAAGCGAAGCACGCGGGTTCGATTCGCGTCGTCGGTGCAGTCAGGTGCAACAAGGCGAGTCATAGGGTGGGCCCTGGCCCACCATGAGCCACACGCTCGCCGCACCCCGGCGCTTGATCCCATCACTCGATCCAAGGACGGCGACCCCATCACCCGAACCGGTATCAGCGCAGCACATCGTTCCGAGGCACTGCGGCGACGGTCAGCTGTGCGCGTTGCCGGCGCCGCGGTTCTTGGGAGGCTCGTATCGATCCGTGCGTGTGACCGGGGCCAGTGTTCAGCTCATGGGGGGCCAGGGCCCACCCTATGCAGCTCGGCTCTTGCGAATCCCGGATCCCGAATCTCCAATCCCGGCCCTCAAAGCCTGAACCGCGCCACGTTCTCCGCCAGCCGTGCGGCCTGTTCTTCCATTGCACGTGCGGCGGCGGTGGCCTCTTCGACCAGGGCCGCGTTCTGCTGGGTGGTTTCGTCCATGTGGGTGACGGTGTTGCTCACCTGCTCGATGCCGGCGGTCTGCTCGGCGGACGCTGCGCTGATCTCGCCCATGATGTCGGTGACGCGCTTCACCGAGGCCACGATCTCGGCCATCGTCGCGCCGGCGGAGTCGACCAGCTGGCTGCCGGAGCCGACCTTCTGCACCGTCTCCGAAATGAGGCCCTTGATCTCGCGGGCGGCGGCCGCCGAGCGCTGCGCCAGGGTGCGGACTTCGCCTGCGACCACGGCGAACCCGCGGCCCTGTTCGCCGGCGCGGGCGGCCTCGACTGCGGCGTTCAGCGCGAGGATGTTGGTCTGGAAGGCGATGCCGTCGATGACGCCG
>NZ_CALART010000069.1 GCF_937888285.1 uncultured Aquimonas sp. | reverse complement strand
CCCAGGTCGGCCCCTTCTTGGAGTGCAGGCCGATGTTCGACCACATCTTGCGTTTTGCGTAATCGCCCGCCGTGACCACGAACTCGGCGGCGAGGTAGATGGAGCCAGTCTCGAAGGACTCGGTGGCGTAGCCGCCACCCCAGCCCTGCGACGGGTCGTCATAGCCACCGGGCTTGAGGATCATGCGCACCGGGACAGTGGTGCCCTTGGGGATCGGATCGAAGCCGGACTGTTGGGGGTCGGCATCTTGGAAATCGAAATAGTTGGACGACATGGTGATTACTCCTTGGATTCGGTGGTGTTCGGGGTGGCGGCGCTGGCGGGCACGGGCGTGCCTGCGCACTTGGCGATCAGCGCGCCGAGATGCGGCGGCTCCAGCAGGTCGAGGCGACCGCTGCGGTCTTTGGCCGGGAAGCCGTAGGGATTGAGGGTGTGGGTGACGAAGGCGCGGTAGGCGCTGCCGTCCTCGGCCTTGATCTCGGCCAGCGTCACAACCTCATCGACGATGCCGGGCAGCTCCAGACTGGTCTTGCTGCCTTCGATCTGCGGCACGAACACCTTGCGGTTGTAGTCATCAAGGCGTTCGTCGAGGATCGCCACGAACACCACGTTCTTGCCGCGTGCGTGTTGCAGATGGGTCAACGCGCCGATCATTTCCTGCCCGAGCAGGCCGTAAGCGCCACGCATGTCAGGCTTGCCGGTGCGGTCGCTGACGGCACCCGGCTGCGTCTTGCACCACGCGAAGCACTGGCGCGACAACTGCGTGATCGAGTCGAGGAAGAAGGTCTGGTAGCGGTCGAGCTGCGTCGGCGCGCCAAACTTCTCGATGACGTGGTCGTAGTGCGCCTGCGAGAACGCGGCCTCTGGCGGCAGCGACTTGTCCGGCCCCGCGAGGAACACGAAGAAGTCGCGCGATTCCGGCCACGATGCCGGGCGGATGGTGTCGCCCGGCCAGTCGGCCACCGCCAGATCACCGGCCTCGATGTCGAGAAACAGCGTGGTGGCGGGATCGAGGTCTTTGAGCCGGGAGGTCTTGCCGATGCCGGACTTGCCGAGCATCAGCAGCTTCACACCCTTGCGCTCGGCCATCCGCTCGACGGCGGACACGATGGGGAGCTTTTTCATGCGGCACCCCCATCAAGCGCCAGAGTGATACTCGGCTTGCCTTCCTCGACCGTGCGCGCAGCAGCGAATTGCTCCTGCAACGCCGTTGGCCAGTTGGTGTAGCGGGACTCGGACACCGACAGCTTGATGTCGATGTAGTCCTCGACCCTGTCGCCGGAGGCAACGATCCGCTCGGCCATCTCCTTGAGGATGGCCTGACTCCAGGTCACCTTCTTGGGGAGTTCGTACTTGACGTGCAGCGCGCCATCATTGATGTGAGCTGTGCCGAAATCGCGGCCGGAATCACGCAGCGCGACGCGCCCCTGCTCGCCGTAGCGCTGGAGCTTGGCGGCATCCAGCTTCGCGCGCAGTTGTTTGAGGTAGACGATGGCCTCGTCGACGTGGTGCTCGGAGGACGTGAAGTCCGTGATCGACAGCACCACCAGCTGGGCGATGCTCATGGCCGCGAGGTCGGCGGGGAAGAAGGTCAGATTGCTCATGGTCATCCTCCTCAAACCGGCACGCGTTCGGACGTGGATGCGTAGACGTGACGCTTCTCGAAATCGAGCACGCCGTTTTCGCCATCGAGGGGATAGGCCACCTTCTTCGAGAACTTGTTGAAGACAGGGCCTCGACCCATGCCGCGCCAGCGCGTCAGCGTCTTGGGCGACATGCCCCAGCGACTGGCCAGTTCGATCTCGTTGAGGAAGCGTCGCTCGGACAACTCCGAGGCGTGGGGGGCGGACGTCGAGCTGAAGTCGACGCCGGAATGCTGGCTCGGTGCGCCACCGAAGCCAGGGGACAGTGCCATTGAATAGGCCATTGCCATGCTCCTTTCCCGTTCAGGGAGGGAGGCGTGAGCGGTGGCCAGTCCAGTACCAGCCGTTGATGCCGTTTCACGCCTTCATCGGGGAAGGCGCTACATCCGGCGTAGCAACAGCTACTCTTGGCGTAGCGGAAAAATATTTCTGCGTTCCCTCCGCTACCCGAAGGACGCAATCAACCGGCGTTGCTCATTCCAGTCCAAGGGCACCTTGGCCCGCAGGAGCGCCTCCAAGGACACCGCCCGAGGTAGCCGTCCTTCGTAGGCGGCCTGCACGATGTCGGGGGCGAGAAGCGCCAGCCGCAGCAGATCGCTGACCGTGGAGCGGTGGATGCACTCCCGCTCGGCGATCTCCGTGGCGCTGGCCAGTCTTCCGCTGTCGATGAGCTGCTGCCAGTAGATGCCGCGCCCCATAGCCCTGATCAGCGGGCGATCCTGTTCGGGGGTGAGCACCGGCGTATCGGTGACGGCAATCGGCTGGCTGACGCCTTCCGGTGCGACGATCACCTTCTTGACGCCACGCTTCTTGAAATGGAAGGGCACGAACGTGGTGATCCGGACACCGCCGCCTTCCAGCGGGTGGCGGCGCTCGTGGGGTTTGCCATCGCCGACCAGCGTCTTGGACGAGCGGTTCATGGGGCCACCTCCATTTCCAGCATCTCGCCGCCGATGCTGTCCGCCCGCAACTCACCGGCCAGATCGCGCCATCCCGACTCGCGCCAGACGATGTCGACGCCGTCGGAGAGGAGCTGGACGCGCTCGATCAGCAGGTTGACAAGCCGCACCTGTTCGGCGGGGAACAGTTGCTTCCAGACCTCCCCGATGCGGCGCATGGCCAGCACGGTGGTCGGCTCGTCGACCTCCGGGTATTGCTTGCGCACCGTGTTCCAGACGCCTTGGATGGTTTCGGGCGACTGGAGCGCGCCGACCAGCAGGTTGACCACCACCTCCTCGATCTGGTCGGCGGGAATCATCCCGGTGGCGCTGCTGCGGTAGCCGTAGCGGTTGTCCGCCTTGGGGATGTAGTAGCGGTACTTCTTGCCGGAGGGCTTCTTGCTGTAGGTGATGTGGTATTTGCCACCGTCGGGGCCGTACATCAAGCCACGCAGCAACGCGTCGGTCTTGTGCCGCGTTTGGGTCTTGCCCATGCGCTGGTGCGCGTCCTCGGACAGGATGGCCTGCACCCGATCCCACAATTGCCGGGTGATGATCGGCTCGTGCTGACCGGCAAACACCGCCCCTTTGTGGCGAATCTCGCCCACGTAGATCGGGTTGCGCAGCACCTTGGAGATGTACTTCTTGTCCATCGGCGTGCCGTTGCGCACGCTGCCATCCTTCAGACGGTTGGGCTTGGTGGTGATGCCCTCCAGCCCCATCTCGCGGATGATGTCCGTGATGCAGCGCTTCTCGGTGAAGCGCGTGAAGATGCGCCGGATGATCTCGGCATCCTTCTCCTCGATGACCAGCTTGCGGTCTTTGACCTCGTAGCCCAGCGGCGTGTAGCCGCCCATCCACAGCCCCTTGCGCTTGCTGGCGGCGATCTTGTCGCGGATGCGCTCGCCCGTGACCTCGCGCTCGAACTGCGCGAAGGACAGCAGGATGTTGAGCATCAGCCTGCCCATCGACGTGGTGGTGTTGAACTGCTGCGTGACCGACACGAACGACACCTTGTGGCGCTCGAAGATGTCCACGAGCTTGGCGAAGTCCGTCAGGCTGCGGGTCAGACGGTCAATCTTGTAGACCACCACGATGTCGATCTGGTCGGCGATGATGTCGTTCATCAGGCGCTTCAAGGCCGGACGTTCCATGTTGCCGCCCGAGTAGCCGCCGTCGTCGTAGTCGTCGCCCACCGGCAACCAGCCCTCGGCGCGCTGGCTCACGATGTAGGCTTGGCCTGCCTCCCGCTGGGCGTCGAGGGAGTTGAACGACTGGTCGAGGCGTTCGTCGGTGGAGACGCGGGTATAGACGGCGCAGCGCTTCTTGGTGATGACGGCGTTCATTGGGCACCTCGCTTCGGCTTGTTCTTGGTGATCCCGAAGAACAGCGGCCCCGACCACTGGGTGCCGGTGATGTGGCGGGCGACCCCGGACAAGCTCTTGAAGCGTCGGCCTTCGTACTCGAAGGAGCCGTCCGCCTGCGCGGTGACGCGGTGTTCGCGGTTGTCGAATTCCCGCACCAGCACCGTGCCGGGGATCACCTGTACTTCGACGCCGCGCTGCGTCTTGATGTTGGACTGCGCTTCGCCGATCCGCGCCATTTGCGTCTGCACGACGAGCTTGGTGCCCAGCGCCTCCTCCTGAATCCTGTAGGCGACGCGGCCTTCGACATAGGCCCGGTTGTTGTGGGGTGGGCGCTGCGGGAAATACTTGTCCCAGACCACCCACAAGTCCTTCATGGCCAAGTTGGGCAGGCTGGTGATTTGCGCCGCCAGCGACGGCGCAGTGGTTGATGCGTTCATTTGTGACCTCCTTCTGTAGACGGGTTTGAATGAACGCGCTCGGGTGCCGAGAAGCCAAGGCAAATATCGCTGTCGCGCGGAAGCGTGGAATGCAATCGCGCAATGGCGGCCGCGATGATTTCTGCGGCTTCGCGTGCCCGTTGTGGGGGCGACATCATTTCGGGGAGTGCTTGTTCGACGGTCATTTCGGTAGCCAGTAAAGTTGTCAGACCGTTACGAAGAATATGCACACAGGGCGGTCGGGGTATCCCGTTTCGGAGTGCATCAGATAGGGAGAGCGAGATTTCCAGCAGATTTCTTTGGGCGGTGTTGATCGCCGATCCCTTCTGCACCGCACGCACTTACCCCAAGACCGTGGACGACGGGCTGGCGCAGCTACAACCGGAATGGCGTGGTGGTACCGCCAGTACGCGCGGGAGCAGTCTGCCGAGGACGCCGGTGCCTACGAGTTCGCCGAGCAGGAGGCGCGCAGTCGCCACGTCGGGCTGTGGCGGGCTGCCGATCCGACTGCGCCTTGGGCTTGGCGTCGAGCCTCGCGGCCGTAATCAGGCTAGAGATTTTCCGCGCGGGGTCGCCTCCATTGACCTGATGTTCATCAGGTCATATATTGTTCAGATCGGTGAGGAGCCATGCCATGAGCAAGCGAAAGACCGAAGGCATTACGGAACCGCAGACAAGGACGCTGAGGGCGATCTGCCAGATTCTGGACAGCACGGGCTTGCCGCCCACCGTCAAGGAGCTGGCCGAAGCGCTGGGTATCAGCCACGCCAGCGCCCATGAACAAATCGCGCAGCTGGTGCGCAAGGGGTATTTGAGGAAAGAAGAAAGAAAGGCGCGGAGCATCGTGATCGTGAAGCGCAACGAGTGACCACGATGCTTTGATTTCATTGAGGGGAATCCTGGATGGGGCATGTTCGGCTCGGGGTACTGCCAAGAACGAAGGCGTGGAAAGAGGTCGTCGGCCTGATCGCCGCTGGCGCTGACGTGTCCCAGGTCGCCAACGCCACCATCACAGCAGCAGAAAAGGCGTTCTCCTTCGTGATGGATGACAAGGGCTACACGGAAGCCGTGTGGCTGATGACGCAGTTGGCCATTGCTGCCAAGAAGGACGATCCCTACGCCCACCTCCGATCCGTCGGCATTTCCCTGCCGGACGACGCGACGTTGTCTGACGTGACGGTGGGCATTTCAGATGCCTTGGATCGTGCCGTCGACAGCTCCTATAGGCGTTCCGATCTGGCTGAAATCTCCGGGCGCGCGCTGATCAGCGCGGTGGCCGACGCGCTTCAGCCTCACTTGAACGGGCTTTTTCCGAACGACAAGGACACGATGCGCGCAGCGCTTTCCAATCTCGGAAAGCAAAAGGAGTTCGGCGACCTGTCGCGCTCATTCTTTGATCGGCTCACCAACGAGAGCCTTCAGTATTTTTTGTCCAAAACGCTATCGACCCAAGTGGGCGAAGGAATGCGTTTTGCGACGATGAACCAAAAGGCGCAGTTCGATCACGCGCTGGACACGCACACGCGGGAAGCCTCACTGATCGTCCGGGACTTCTCGTCCGAATGGTTTTCCAAACACCGCCACAAAGAAGGCGGCGACATTTCAAGAAAATCGTCCGATGGCTTTGCTGGCTATGCGCTGAAGAAGATGAAGGATGAATTGAAGTTGGGAGCGCGCACCAGTGCAAACTAAGAAGTTCATCATTTGCGGAAATGCTTCGGCCAAGGGCATCAGCGACGATCCGAAGAACGACACTCGCCTTCGGCTTTCTGGCGTGCAGGGTGAAGGCAACATCACGCTGCGCATCGAGGACATCCACAGCAAGATGTTCAGCAGCGTGCCAGCCAAGTTCCACGACCTGCTGGAGATCGCCACCTACGTCTACAGCGCGGATCAGGTGATTCTGCGCGGTGCAGACGATGTTGATAACTTCGGCGATGGATGGCGGCGCGACCTGCATTTCGTGGTGCCGGTGCGCAACCCGGATTTCTGGAACAGCGCCGAGATGAAGAACGCGCTGACCTCGACGCTGGGCTTTCTGTCGGATGACAACTACGAGTTCACCTTCGTCAAACTGGCGCAGGATCATTCGATTCAGGACTACCTGGAGTTCAACGACGCGCAGGCCATCTACGGCAAGCCGGAGCAAGTGGTGATGTTCTCTGGTGGTCTCGACTCGCTGGCGGGTGCGCTCGACGAGGTGTTGAGCCAGCAGCGCCGCGTGGTGCTGGTCACGCACAAGGCCACGCCCAAGCTCAACACCCGGCACAAGACGCTTCGAGATCTGCTGGCGCAGAAGGCCGGAGACAACGCGCCGCATCAGATCAGCGTGCGCGTCCACAAGAAAAAGCCGATGAATCGGGAATACACGCAGCGCAGCCGCTCGTTCCTGTTCGTCTCGATTGGCGCGACCATCGCCAAGATGCTCGGCCTGAGCAGCGTGCGCTTCTACGAGAACGGCGTGATCAGCCTGAACCTGCCGGTGTGCGCTCAGGTCGTCGGTGGCCGCGCCACCCGGACGACGCACCCCAAGGTGATGAAGGGCTTCCAAGACATCATGACGCTGGTGGCCGAAGCGCCATTCACGGTCGAGAACCCGTACATCTGGAAGACCAAGGCCGAAGTCGTCGAGCAGATCGTGAAGGTCGGCTGCGCCGATCTGATCAAGCATTCGATGACCTGCACGCACACGTGGGAGATGACGAACCAGCACACCCACTGCGGTCTGTGTTCACAGTGCATCGACCGACGCTTTGCGGTCATCGCCGCCAAGGCCGACCAGTACGACCCGATTGATCACTACAAGGCGGACGTATTCACCCAGAGCAGGAACAAGGACGACGACAAGATCATGTCCGCGTCCTACTTGGAGCGCGCCAACCAAGTGGGGGCGCTGGAGAACGTCGGGCAGTTTCTTGCCAAGTACGCCGAGGTGAACCGGGTGTTGCGCTTCCTCGGCGGAAGCACGGCGCAGGCTGCCCAGCGCGTGTTCGATCTCTACAAGCGCCATGCTGGCGAGGTGAACGCCGCGTCAGACGAAATGGTTCGCCGCCATGCGACGGCCATTCGTGAGCGCACCATGCCGGGCGACGCCTTGCTCCGCACGGTGCATGAGTCCGCGTCGGTGATCTCGGTGCCAGCGGTGTCGTCGAAGGAGAAGCAGCCGGACAACTTCTTCCGCAAGCGTGGCGGTGGTTGGGAAGCTCGGTTTAATCGCGGGAACAGGATCAACATCATCGATGTGGACAAGGGCGCGGAGTACATCAACCTGCTGCTGGCGCATCCGAATCGGGAGGCATCGGTCTACGAGATCGTTTGCGGTTACGCGCTGGGCATCGCCGAGCAGGCCAGTTCCGGGCTGGAGCACGATGACATCGAGGAAGGGTTTCAGGTGACGACCGGAGCGCCGTTGAGCGACGCCGGAGTCGTAATCGACGCGAAGGCAGTCGCGCAATACCAAGCTCGCTACAAGCTCCTTTGCACCGAGAAGGCAGAAGCCGAGGCCGACGGGGATCACCAGCGGATTGAGGAGATCGAGGACGAGCTGGCCCAGATTTTCGGTGCCATCAGCGGGGGAACCGCCAAAGGCGGCAAGCTCCGGAAGGCTGGTGACAAGCGCAAGAACGTCCGGGACGCCTTCCGCAACGCCGTTGGTCGCGCCATCAAGAAGATTGCGCAGTACGACAAACCGCTGGCAGAGCACCTGAAGGAGTCCATCAAGCACGGCAACGAGGTGGTCTACCGGCCCGGAACGCCCATCGTCTGGGACGTCCGTCCCATCGTCAACGAGTAGCCCCGTCCGGGGTCGGGTCGCCTGCGTCGGGGCGGTTTTTCTGACGAACAAGCCGCCGGAAACCCGCGCCAATGCTGGGGCGGGTGCGAAGTCCTCCTTCGCAGAAACAGAGAATGGGGGGCATCTGAGAACGGAAAACGGCCCGAAACCGGGGTGTCCGGGGCGGCGGCGTCCTTCGCAGCGAGGCCCGAACCCGCGCCAGCACTGGGGAAAACGGGCAGAAAAAAACCCAACCGATAAGGGTTGGGTTTTTAAGTATTGGTGGAGACGAGGAGGATCGAACTCCCGACCTTCGCATTGCGAACGCGACGCTCTCCCAGCTG
>NZ_CALART010000068.1 GCF_937888285.1 uncultured Aquimonas sp. | reverse complement strand
GGCGACGGTCAGGAAGATCGGGTCAGGTTGGAAGGTGAGACAGCCGGACGCTTACAGCGCATCACCGAACGCGGGCTGCAGGTCAGCGCCTGCGTGATCGGTGCCGATGGCGAGATCCTCGGCTGGCAGGACAAGGGCCAGATCGATCCGGACGAGGAGCCCGCCTACCCCGCCTACGGCAGCGAGCGGCAGGTGTTCAGCGTGGGGCCGCTGCGCTTTGGCGTGGTGATCTGCCACGAGGGCTGGCGCTATCCCGAGACGGTGCGCTGGGCGGCGCGGCGAGGCGCGCAGGTCGTGTTTCATCCGCATGCCGCTATAGGCGAGCCCGGCGGCTTCCGCCCGCAGACCTTTGCCGACCCCGCCGGCAGCTTCCACGAGATGGCCGTGCGCTGCCGCGCCGCCGAGAACACCGTTTACTTCGCTTCGGTCAACTGTGCGAGCGATGGCGTGCCGATCACCTCAGCCATCGCTGGTCCCGATGGTCGGCTGGTCTGCTGGCAGCCGCATGGGGTGCCCGGGTTGCTGGTGGCGGATCTGGATTTGAGTGCGGCGACCGGGTTGCTGGCGCAGCGGTGCAGGGTGTCGGGACAGTAGTTGCACTGTGCCGCATGCCTCGCGCGCAGGCCTGCAAGGTGATGGCAAGGCGTTGGTGAGGACCGGGGCAAGCGTAGGGCTCACGGTGGGCCAGGGCCCACCCTATGGGTGCTCGGTGGCGCGGCGGTGTGGGGTATCGGCTCGCGCTGGGCAGCTGGCTGGGCTTGCAGCTCAGCACGCGGCGCCCCAAAGTACACACACTCAAGTAAACACAGGTGCCAGCCATGGCGACCCTGACCTCTCGTGTGTTCAACAACGGCAACAGCCAGGCCGTGCGCATCCCGGCCGAGTTCAAGCTGGATACCGACCGCGTCACCATCACCCGCAACGAGGCGGGTGATCTGATCATCCATCCGCTGCGTGCGCGGCGTGGTGCTGCCCTGCTTGAAGCCCTTGAGGCGCTGGCCGACGCCGACGCTGAGTTCGTGGCGGCCCTGGAGGCGGAACGTGCCAGCCAGCCCGATGTGCAGGAGCGCGAGCCCCTGTGATCTATCTGCTCGACACCAACATCCTGATCTACCTGATCAAGAACCGACCGCCCAGCGTCGCCCAGCGCATCGATGCGCTGCCCGAGTCCGACGAAATCTGCATGTCCTTCATCACTTGGGCGGAGCTGCTCAAGGGCGCTGAGCGCAGCACGCGCAAGGCCGAGGTGCTGCGCCGCCTTGACCAGCTCAGCCGCCAGGTGCCAATCCGCTATCCGACCGGGCCGGCAATTTGTCGGCACTACGCCGAGCAGGCGACACGCCTGAAGGATCAGGGCACGCCGATCGGCGCGAACGATCTTTGGATCGCCTGCCACGCCCTGGCCGATGCGGCCACGCTGGTGACGCACAACATGCGCGAGTTTGCGCGCGTCAGCGGCTTGAGCGTGGAGGACTGGGCTTCGGATGTCGCGGATTGAGCGAGTGACCTGCTGGCAGCCGCAGGGCCGACTGAGGCTGCAGGTGGCACGTCTGGATCTCGATACGGCGAGCGGGATGCTGGCGCAGCGGTGCAGAGTGTCGGAGGTGTAGGTTTGTCTTTGCCCGCTGGCCTCGCGCGGGCTTTCGCGATGGGAGGGCGGGGCCTTGGCGAAGACCGGTACGGGCGTCTAGCTCATGGTGGGCCGGGGCCCACCCTATTGGCGCCTTGCCGCAGGGCGCGTAGCGGTGTCGAAGCCTGATGTGGAGGGGCGCGTGTTGGCGCGCTATGTAGGCATTCACCATTTGAAGGCTTACCCTGCGCGCTGCCATGTGTTTGCAGCTGCGCCAGCTCACTACAAGGAATGTTCATCCATGCGCACTTTCTTCCGGCTCGCCCTGTCTGCTGCACTTCTCGCTCTGACTTCTGCTGCAGCCCAAGGCGCCGACACGGCGGTCGATCCGATCGACGAGTCATATGCGACCGAGGGGCAACGCGTGGCCTTGGCGGATGGCCGGGCCTTGAACCTGCGCTGCAGCGGTGAGGGCGGGCCGGTGATCCTGCTGGAAGCGGGCGGCAACGCGGACTCCAGCACCTGGTATCGGGTGCAGCCGGGGCTGGCCGAACTGACGCACGTCTGTGCCTACGATCGCGCGGGCTATGGCTTCAGCGACGAAGGCCCGATGCCACGTGATCTCGATGCGGATGTCGCCGATCTGCAGGCACTGATCGAGGCAGCCGAGCTGCCGGTGCCGGTCCTGCTGGTGGGTCATTCGCTGGGCAGCAATATCGTGCGTCGCTTTGCGCAGCGTCATCCGCAGCAGGTCGCGGGCTTGGTGCTGATCGACCCACCCGAGCAGGGTGCGGATGCCGGCATGCCGGAAGACTGGAAGCAGCAGATCGCCGCGATGCTGCCGCAGCGCGACGCCGTGCTGATGCGCTGCGAAGAAGCGGCAGTGGCGAACGATGCCGAAACGATCCAACAGCGCTGCCTGCGCGCGCAGCCGGCCTGGATGGGTGAACGCGTCGCGGCAGCCGCGGTGAACAACAAGTCGAAGCCCGCCTACTGGCGCACGCTGCGATCGGAGCTGGCGAGCAACATCGCGGTGTTTGCGGAAGCCGTGCCTGCCGATGAGTCCTACGGCGCGATTCCGCTGGTGCTGCTGAGCGCCGGCCTGCGCGATGAAGACGCACCCGAAGAGGTGCTCAAGGTGATCGCCGAAGCGCGCGAGCAGACCCATGCACGCATCCTCGCGGCGTCTTCGCGCAGCTCGGCCATCGAGGTGCCGGGCACAGGACACGACATCCAGCTGGATCAGCCGCTCGCCGTGGTGCAGGCGGTGCGGGGCCTGCTTGCAGAGCTGCAGGACCCTGCCGCGGGCACGCCTGCGGCGGAGTAGCGCGGTTTCGGTTCGGGGTCTCCATTGGCGGCGTGGCCCAGACGGAAATGCACCACGCGGGCATGCGTTGAGCTCATGGTGGGCCGGGGCGCACCCTATGGGCGCTTCGGGGAAGACAATGCGGCTGGGATTGGCGCGCTATATCCCACAGGGTGTATCGAACCCCTGACCCCTCAAGGGTATCGGGCACGCGGGTGACTGCCGGCGAATCACCGCTGCCAAACGAACACGCGATGCTTGGCGTAGCGAGCGAACAGACGCGCGCTCACGAAAGCACCGCAAACCGTAACGCACGCCCATGAGGACCGCCCACGAAAGCCCTGATCTCCCTCGGCACGCGCCACGCCTGAACGCCGCCGCAGCCCAAGCACAAGCGCGCCCCAATCCGGTCGATCAAGCGCATCGAGCCGTCTTGCAGCAGCCTGCAAGACGGCTCGCCTGCCGCCGCCCAGACGCCGGCCCTCAGGGCTGGGCGCGACGACGCGCTTCCAGTTCGCCGA
Source organism: uncultured Aquimonas sp. (assembly GCF_937888285.1). Lineage (GTDB taxonomy): Bacteria > Pseudomonadota > Gammaproteobacteria > Xanthomonadales > Xanthomonadaceae > Aquimonas. The sequence goes on along the minus strand of NZ_CALART010000068.1, from coordinate 75,879 downwards.
TGGCGGCCCATTCCTTCAGCCTGAGGCGTGCGCCGACGCCCTGGTGCCGGGCCAGGATCGCGCTCCACGCGTCGGCGGACAGGGTCGGCAGGTCCCACGCATCGCGCCAGGTTTCGACGGTGCCCACAAGCTCGGCGAACTGCTCGCCGGTGACCGAGGGCTGCTGGCCCGCGGCATGGCGGACTTCGGGAACTTCGTCTGCCAGCAGCTCGGGAATCAGCTCGGCCGGGGTGCCGTGGTTGACCGCAGCGATCTCGCGCAGCTCGGGTGACTTCGCCTTGGCCAGGGCACGGAAGTAGGCCTCGCCCTCCAGGCCCGCCAGCGAGGCCGCCTCGCTCGCGATGTTTCCGCGGCTGTACCACGCAGCGACTGCTGTCTTGACCTGATTCGCATCAGCATGGGCCTGGCTGAGCAGGCTCAGCACCACGTCCTCGACATAGCCGTGTCGCGCGATGAGCGCATCGATGGCGGGCTTCGGCAAGTTGCGGCGGTTCAGCAGCCGATCCGCGAGATCGGTGTGCCTGTTCAAACCGAGCCTGAGGGCCTCTCGCATCAGCGTGATCACCACCTCCGGGTCGAGGCTGTCATTGGCAGCAAGATCGGCGAGCGCCTCCACGCCTTCCGCCTCGGGTGCCTTCAGGCTGAGCTCAAGCAGACGTCGCTGGCGATCAGGCGGCAGCCCGCGATTGAGCCCCAGCCGCGCGGGCGCCCTGCCCGCTTCGGCGGCAAGCCCCAGCAGCCAGTCGGCAAACTCGGGCGCGGCCAGCCGAAACAAGGGGTGGTCATCGGCGTCGCCCTGCTTCAGCAGCTCGATGCGCTCCGCCTGCTGCCCACCATCCAGCGCCACGAAGGCGTAGGCGCGCGCCCGGCCATCCATCTTCGGCGTCGCCAGCAGCCGATCGATCAGCTGCACGCGCTGCTCGGCACTCATGCGCGCCGGCTGCGCGCCCAACGATTGTCTCCACAGCGACCGGGCCAGATGGATATGGCCCTCTCGATCCATGCGCGGCAGCAGGGCATCGACCTCTTCGAGGCTGAGGCTGGCATGGCCCAGCGCATTGGCGAGCTGGCGATCGGCGGATTCGATCAGCGGCGCCAGTGCCTCGGGCTCCAGCGCCAGCACGTTGAAGCCTTCGATCAGAATGGCGCTGCGCACGGCGGGCTCAGGGTCCTCGGCGAGCAGGCGGATCAGTGCGACCGACGGATCGGTGCGCTTGGCCAGCGCCGCGCGCACACCGGGATCAGGGCTGCGGGCGATGCGCTCCAGCGTCGCCGGATCGGCGTTCGGGTCGGCCGCCAGGCGCTGCGCCATGCCCGCCTGCAGGCTGTCGCCGGCGTGCGCCTCGGCGATGGCGGGATGCGTATCGGCCAGCCATTCCAGCACGATGGGATCACCACCACGCGCCAGTGCCTCGGCGACCACCGCGCTCAACTCCTCGCGGGCGGCCATCAGCTGGTCGACCAGGGGATCCTTGCCGACCAGGGCCAGCAGGCTGGCGTCATCGGCTTCGAAATCAAAAGCCGCCTCCAGCCACTGCGGCAGCTCGGCCGGGGCCTCGGTTTCGCGCAGCACGGGGCGACCTTCGTGCATGGCGCGGCGCAGTCCGTCTTCATCAATGCGAACCCAATAGGCCGTCTCATACTCATCGACGGGGTCACGGAAACCCGCTGAGCCGAGAAACTCCGGCCGCAGCCGACGCAGGCCGTTTTCGTGCCTCAGCCTGTGCGCAGGCTTCATCTCTTCCGCTCCGCGGTAGCGATCATCCAGCTGGAAGCCGAGCTCGCCTGGCTGGTAGCTCGCATCCTTGTCGGAGACGATCAGGCCGGCGGCACTCAGCGCGCCGCCCACCTTGAAGGTGAAGTCGTTGTAGACCGTCGCGATCACGCCTTCGACGTGCAAATCGCCCTTCACATGCAGCGAGGCGAAGCTGTAGATGTGCTGGGCCTGCATGTCGCCCAGCACGGCAACGATGCCGTAGGGCAAGTCGCGGTCATCGTCGTAAACGCCATCGACCCGCAGGTCGCCGCGCACCAGCAGCCGGCCGCTGGGGGCGAAGTGACCGGGCACATGCAGGTCGCCATCGTGCACCAGGAAATCGCCGTCGTTGAACTCGTAGAGGATGTTGCCGCTGCCCAGCAGCTGGGCGATGCCGGCGCGCTCCTCGTCGGTGGCGGAGCGCAGGCCCTTGAGCTCACTCGTGGAAATCCAGGGCATCGCACAGGCGACGCTCGAAACATTCGCAAGAACCGACATCAGCAGGACACTCCATGCACGCATTGAAAACTCCCAATGGATGAACGCAAGGACCGGGCGGATCAAGGACAAGCGATACCTGCCGATGCCTTGCGAGGTCGTTGGCACAACAGGGAGCGCATGGGATGACAACAGCCCTTCCATGCACTTTCCCTGAGGGCACAACAGTTCAACGAAACGACAGAATACCCGGGCGCTGGTCTGTTGCGGCGGGCACAGTCGGCGTGCGGGATGCTCCGGACCCACGCTGGACAGGCCGTATGGGGCCGACCGGGCAGTCAAGCCGGCAGCCTCCTGGGCGTTGGACGGCGACACGCCCGACCGTCGGCACAGGCGGAACGGGCAGCGCCACGATTCGCTGGCGCTGCAGCGCCCCCAGGGGGCCGCGGCGCATCTCCTGAAGTGGTCCGCGCCGGGGTGCCCCTTCCGCCCACTCACCCAGGGAGAGGCCTACTCGGGCCCGCATGCGAGTGCGCGTGTATCGATGCGGCACTCCCTGCCGATGCAAGGGCTTGCCCGCGCCCCCAACCTGTGCGGACGCCGCTGGCGGCGTCTCCCGGCACCGGACCGATCCGGCCTGCCTTAGACTTCCGCGTTCCACGGCAACCGAGACAGCGATGAAGCAGTACCTGCCCCTGTGGATCCACGACTGGCTGGGCGTGCTGCTGCCCGCGGGCTATGTGCTGCTGGTGCTGGCCCTGGCCTGGCTGCTGCGCACGCTGGTGCGGCGGGTGATCCAGCGCTTCGCGCGGCGCTACACGCTGCCCGAGGAGCTGGTGATCGGCGCGCGGCGGATCCTCGGCTTCGTGATCTGGTCGACGGCGCTGCTGACCATCCTGCAGCACTTCGGGGTCTCGGGCACCGTGCTGTGGACGGCCTTCACCGGCTTCGCCGCGGTGGCGGCGGTGGCCTTCTTCGCGGCCTGGAGTGTGCTGTCCAACCTGTTCTGCGCCCTGCTGATCCTGACCACGCGGCCGTTTCGCCTGGGCGACTACGTCGAGCTGCTGGAGAGCGGCGACAAGCCGGGCCTGAAGGGCAAGGTGATCGACATCAACCTCGTCTACACGACGCTGCGCGAGCTGGAAAGCGAGCGCAGCCAGGCGGTGCTGCAGGTGCCGAACAACCTGTTCTTCCAGCGCACGGTGCGGCGCTGGCGCAGCGGCGCCGAGCCGCCGCTGGCGCTTGAAGGCGCCAAGCCCGAGAACGCAGGCGAAAGAGCGCCGTAAGGCACGCGCGCCGGGCCGGAGTGGCCGCATGCGCTGCACGCAAGCCCGCCTCGCGGGTAGCGGTGGGTGGTTCCGGCCTTGGCAGCGCATCTTTCGCGGGTGCGGGGCATTTCCGGCGGATGCGCTGCGCTTATCCGCCCTACGGCGCGAGGGACGCCATGCGGCGAACAAAACCAAAGGTCCTCGACTCGGGTGACGCCATGCCGAGAACAAAGCCGAAGGCCGTGATTCGCGTAGGGCGCATAAGCGCAGCGCATGCGCCAGCAGCCGCGGGTGACGCAGTGCGCAGATCGAAGCAGCGACCTGGTTCGCCCACACCAATGCAGCGCCGGCACAGGATGTTCAGACGGAGGAACCCGGCCGCGCGTAACGCCCGGTGTCCAGGCCGAGGGGCTGATGGCGGATGCGCTGCGCTTATCCGCCCTACGGCGCGAGGGACGCCGCGCGGACAGCGCAGCCGCGGACCTTTGTTCGCGTAGGGTACATAAGCGCAGCGCGTGTACCAGAACCTCGCGCTACCCCTCGTACAGGGTTCGCGCAGGGCGCATAAGCGCAGCGCATGCGCCAGCAACAGCGGGTGACGCCGTGCGCAGGCCAAAGCGGCGACCTGGTTCGCCCACACCGCTGCAGCAGCCGGCACACGTTGTTCAGACCGAGGGACCCGGCCGCGCGTAGCGCCCGGTGTTCAGGCTGAGGGGCTGATGGCGGATGCGCTGCGCTTATCCGCCCTACGATTCGGCTGAGGCTGCACGCATTCCTTCCATACCCGCACTGGTCCTATCCTCGGCGGCTGATGCGCCGGCCTCAGGCTTGCGCCACTCGCCACTGCTGCCGGACACCCGACATGCCGAACTCGATCGATCTCCAAACCGCCCACGGCGCGATCCGCGCCTACGCCGCCGAGCCCGCGGCAGCACCGCGCGCCGGGCTGGTGCTGATCCAGGAGATCTTCGGCGTCAATGCCCACATCCGCAGCGTGGCCGAGCGCTGGGCCGAGCTCGGCTACGCCGTGCTGGCGCCGCAGCTGATCGACTTCGTCGAGCCCGACGTGGAGCTTGAGTACACCGAAGCCGGCGTCGCCCGCGGCCGGGCGCTGATGGCCGAGGTCGGCTTCGATCGCTGCGTCGCTGGCTGCGCTGCTGCCGCCGACGCGCTGCGCGCACGCGGGCTGAAGGTCGGCGCGCTGGGCTTCTGCATCGGCGGAAGCATCGCCTTCCTGTGCTGCACGCGGCTGGGCCTGCCGGCGGTGAGCTACTACGGCGGCCGCACTGTCGGCTTCCTGCACGAGCGCCCGCAGACGCCCCTGCTGCTGCTGTTCGGCCAGCACGACCCGCTGATCCCGCCCGAGGCCGTGCAGGCCCATCGAGACGCCCTGCCCGAGGCGCGGATCGAGCTGTTCGACGCCGGCCACGGCTTCAACTGCGAGCAGCGCGTCGACTTTCACGCGCCATCCGCGGCACGCGCCCTGCAAGTCAGCCGGGAATTCCTGGAACTGCACCTGGCATGAGCGCACCTTTCCAGCTTGATCCCCGGCTCGAAGCCGACAGCCTGCCGGTGGCCGAACTCAGCCTGTGCAGCCTGCGCCTGATGGACGACCAGCGCTTTCCCTGGCTGCTGCTGGTGCCGCGGCGCGCAGGCCTGCGCGAGCTGTTCGAGCTGTCCGCCTTCGACCAGGCCGAGCTGCTGATCGAGCTCAACCACGCCGCCCGAGCGCTGAGCGCCGTGGCCAAGCCGCACAAGCTCAACCTCGGCGCGCTCGGCAACATCGTCGAGCAGCTGCACCTGCACCTCATCGCCCGCCAGCCCGGCGACGCTGCCTGGCCAGGCCCGGTCTGGGGCAGCGGTGCGCGCCAGCCCTATGCGCCTGCCGACGCTCGCGCCCTCATCGCGCGCCTCATCACCGCGCTCGACGCCACCCGGGCCTGCGCCGATGACTGAGCGCAAGCTCAAGCCGCAGTTCGAGCCCTTGGGTGAAGCCGCGCTGCTGCTGCGCTTCGGCGACAGCCTGGACCCCGCCCTGACGCTGGCCGTGCAGCAGCTCTCCAGCCTGCTGCGCCAGCAGCCCGCCGAGGGTGTGCAGGAATTCGTGCCCTCGTACAGTGCGCTGGCAATCCACTTCGACCCGCTCAAGACCGACCTCGACAGCGTCGCCGCCTGGGTGCGCGGGCGGCTGCGCGAGCACGAACACGCCACCCGCCGCGCCCCCCTGCCGCGCCGCATCGAGATCCCGGTCTGCTACGGCGGCGACTACGGCCCCGACCTCGCCGCCGTGGCCGCGAACGCCGGCATCGACGAGGACGCCGCCATCGCCCTGCACTGCAAGCCCGAATACACGGTGGCGATGATCGGCTTCCTGCCGGGCTTTCCGTATCTGCTGGGACTGGACCCGCGGCTGGCGATGCCGCGTCTTGCCACGCCGCGTGCGGAGGTGCGCGCCGGCGCGGTCGGCATCGGCGGCGCACAGACCGGAATCTATCCGCAGGCCAGTCCCGGCGGCTGGCGGCTGATCGGGCGCACGCCCGAAGTCCTGTTCGACCTGCGCCGCGCGGCCCCCAGCCTGCTGATGCCCGGCGACCGCGTGCGCTTCGTGGCGGTGTCGCCGGCCGACTTCAAGCGGCTTGAGCGGGAGCACGAGGCATGATGGAGGTGCTCTCGCCCGGCCTGCTGACCACCGTGCAGGATCTCGGTCGCCGCGGTCACCGCGCGATCGGCGTGCCGCTGGGCGGCGCGCTGGACCGCTTCAGCCTGCGTGCGGCCAACGCCCTGGTCGGCAATGCCGACGACGCGGCAGCGCTCGAGTTCACCCTCACCGGGCCGACCCTGCGCTTTCAGAACGATGTGGTGATCGCGCTCTGTGGCGGTCGCTTCGAAGTGCAGGTCGAAGACCTCGCCCTGCCGATGTGGCGACCGCTGCGCCTGGGCGCGGGCACGGTCCTGCGGATCGGCCGCATGCAGCGCGGCGCGCGCGGCTACCTGGCCGTGGCCGGCGGTATCGATGTGCCGACCGTGCTGGACGGCCGCGGCTGCCTGCCAGGCTCAGGCTGGCCTGGCCTCGCCGGCCGAGCGCTGCAGGAAGGCGACCAGCTGCGCCTGCGCGGCATGAGCCTGGTCGGCCGCAGTTGGCCGCGCGCCGACATCGGCGTGCGCATGGCGCGCTGGTGGGCCAACCCGGCGCCGATCCTGGAGCTCGACCAGCCCGCTGAAATCAGCCTGCTGCCGGCGCGCGACAGTGTGGCCGACAGCGAGCTGCTGTTCGACAGCGCATGGCGGGTGTCGGCCCGCTCGAACCGCATGGGCCTGCGCCTGGAGGGCCCGACGCTGGAGCTGTTGGAGCCCGCGCCGACGCTGTCCGAACCGGTGGTGCCCGGCACCCTGCAGCTGCCGCCCGAAGGCGGCCCCATCCTGCTGATGGCCGACGCCCAGACCGTCGGCGGCTACCCGCGCATCGGCCACGCCGCGCGCGCCGACCTGCCGCGGCTTGCCCAGCTCGCGCCAGGCGAGTCGCTGCGCTTCGTCCAAGGCAGCCAGGAAACCGCCGTCGAGCGTCTGCGCCAGATGGAGCGCCACCTGCAGAAGCTGCGGCTCTCGGCCCAGCAGGTGATGGCCGAGTAGCCCGTCATCCCCGGGGCGAACCTGCGGCGATCCGCATCCGGCATGGCGCCTGTCGGCCCGACCCTGCGCGGCGCATCCAGGCATGAGGGGCATGTCCCTGGGAGACGTTGGAATGAAGCGCGGATGGCCAAGGATCTCATCTGAGGCGCCGGCCCGCCTCACTCGAAGCCGTTGTCGAAGATCTCCGGCACAGGGGGCGCCACCACGAACTGGTAGGCGCCGCTGGAGCAGGCGCGCAGCGGACGTTCGACACCGCGCTGATCGTTCGGAAGAATGCAGGACTTGCCGAACGCACGTGCGGCAGACGCTGAGAAGATCGCTGCAGTCGGGGTCTGCCCCGGGGCATTCAGGGCGAGCGCTCCTACCAGCGAGAACGTATTGCCTGTGCTGTCATTGACCGTGACCGGACAGGTCACCGCACCCGTGCTGTAGACGTTGCCGCCAGCGCTGGTGATGGCGGCACCTGTGCCGCCACAGTTCGATGTCTGGGTGCCGCTATTGAAGATGTTGAAGCCGACCAGATTGTCGATCAGGGTCGTGGTTGACGAAGTGCCAAGCCGCAGGCCGACGCCGTCATGAGTCGTCGCATTGGGAGCGCTGTTGTCGATGATGGTGCTGCTGCGGATGGTTGCGACATTGGGCGTGTTGGACGACACGCTGATGCCTCCCGCGGCCGAGGCCGTCGGGGAACTGTTGACGTTGAGCGCCACCGTGCTGTTGATGACGCTGAGCGTGCCGCCGCCAAAGTGATCGATACCCGCGCCCGCCAGGTTGCTGTTGGCGGTGTTGCGATAGACCGCGCTCTCGTAGACCACCATCCGCGGCAGCAGCTCGGGCGGGCAGCCGCCCGATCCCGACACGCTCAGACCGCCGCCTTGCGCTCCAAAGTTCTCGAACACGCCGCTGCGACGAACGACCACATCAGCACGGCAGGTCGCTGCAATGCCCGCTCCCGTGCCAAACACCAGGTTACCGCCGCGCACAGACAGGTCGACGAAGTCCACGCTGATGTAGCTGCTGCCGCTCTGCCGAACATGAAAGACGCGGTCCTCGGTGACCGCCCCGTTGCCGTCGACAAGGGTGACCGATGCACCCGCGCCGCGGATGGTCAGGCTGTCGGTGATGTCGAGATCGCCCGTCAGCGCAGCCTCCTCGTTCGCGCCGGGAGTAGCGAGGGTGATCGTGCCGGCCGGCAGCACGATGGTGTCCAGCCCCGGCAGCGCATTCGCTTCCTGGATGGCCGTGCGCAGGCCGCAGGCTCCCAGCGCATCGGCGCAGACGCCGTCACCGGGGTTGATGTCGTTGGCGTCGGTGTCGCCCAGGTAGTTGACGGTGAACACCGCTGCGCGGACCCCGGCCTGCGCGTGCAGCGCGAGGCGCGCCTCGACGTCAGTGGGCTCGGGAGCGCGGGCTGGAACGCCAACGTAAGCGCTGCCGTCCTCACGACGTACGGCCGTCGAACGCGGGATGGCAGCGATCTCCGCGGCGCTCAGGGGCGGCACCGCGATGGAGGAACTCGGCTCGGCTTCACCAGGTTCAGGCGCGCGCGCCTGCGCCGAGGCCAGAGACGGGAGCGCCACGATCGACAGCAGCATCGCGGCGCCGGCAAGCCGGCAGATTCGAGGAGCAGTGGGGTTCATGGCGAGCAGTACCTCGGACGTTGGATCATCCAGTGGATTCGTAGCCACGCCCGACTTTGCGACATGCCGCGTTATCCAGAGGCGAAGCGATCAGGACCGGGCCTGCATCCACCCGCGCAGGCGACGCTCTGCATGTCCTGCGCAGCCCCGATCCATTCAATCACCGGCCGAGCGCGGGGCGGCTCGCGCCCGTTCGGGTCTGAGGGTCGCAGCCTGACACGCACGCAAGCCAGATTGCCGATTGCGGTGGCCGCCGCAGCGCTGTCCCGACGCGATGCCGCGGTCGAAGAGCACAGCTAAGCTTGTCCTGTGGCGGCGCGCAAGTACGCTTGAAGGCATGTTCCCGCTTCCGGATTGCCCCATGCAGCTGCTGACTCCTGCCGGCCTTGTGCTGATCGCGAGCCTTGCCCTGCCCGCCCAAGCCGCCACCTACCGCGTCGGCCCCGTCGGCGACGCCGCCTGCACGCACACCGACCTGCAGGCCGCCCTCGACGCTGCGGCTTCGACGCCCGAGCTGGGCGGGCATCGCATCCTGATAGCCCTGCCGGAAGTCGCGCGCACGCCGGCCTTCCACTACGAGAGCGCGTTCTCGCTGATCAACCCGCAGGCGAACATCAGCATCGAGGGCAACTTCGCCAGCTGCTCGGCCAACGCGCCGATCCAGAACAATGGCGCCACTGTGCTGCGCATCAGCGCGGGCTCGCAGGGGCGCGTGCTCGGCATCGACAACCTCGGCAGCACGCTGCGCACGCTGAACCTGCGCAATCTTCGCCTGAGCTTCGGCGACACCACCGCGCCGCTCGCGTTTCCCAGCAACAATCCGCCCCATGGCGGTGGCCTGCGGGTGCACGGCGCGCTGCGCGTGCGGCTCGATGCCAGCACCGTCTCGCAGAACCGCGCTCAGCGGGGCGGCGGCGTGGCGGTGCTCGGAGGCGCCGAGCTGCGCCTGCAGGACGGCAGCAGCATCGGCCTGAACGAAGCGCCCGGTGCGCTGGCCCGCGGCGGCGGCCTCTACTGCGCGGATCCGCAGTCGGCGGTGTTCATCGACGAGGGCGCCATCAGCGGCAACCGCAGCGAGGGCAACGGCGGCGGCGTGTATCTGGACGCCTGCGCCGGCCTGCTCGCCGGCACGCCCGCGTCGCAGAGCCCGCAGAACCTGGCCCAGGCGCGTATCGACGAGAACAGCGCGGGCCTGGCTGGCACCAGCGACGCTGGCCTCGGCGGCGGCATCTACAACGAGCGCTCGCAGGTTCTGTTCGGCGATGGCGATCGCCACGCCTACAGTCTGCTGATGTTCGACAACGAAGCGCGCCGCGGCGGTGCGCTGTATGCAGCCGGCGATACGGTGAATCTGGCGCGCGTGGATGTGCGCAACGGCGCCTTCATCGCGAATACGGCCCGCGACCGCGGCGGCGCGGTGTTCACCTCGGCGCGGGTCGAGGTCGACTTCGACCACGGCCGCCTCCAGCCCTGCCTGTTCGACGCCAGCCTCGGCGGCACCGCCTACCGCTTCGAAGCCTGCAGCCTGATGGCCCACAACCGCGCTCTGGCCAACGGCAGCGCCAGCAACAGCGGCGGCGGCGTGCTGCAGGCCCTCAACAGCAGCGGCGCCAGCGCCAGCGTCGGCATCCAGCGCACCCTGCTCGCCCACAACGAGGACGCCGGGCGCGCCGCGGTGGCCTACGCCAGCGGCATCACGCTCAACCTCTCGCACTCGATCCTGCACGACAACCGCGCGCTGGGCACTGGCACCGGCTTCCTCACGCCCTCGCTGCTGCAGCTGTTCGGCGGCGGTCCGCACTTCATGCGCCAGAGCACCGTGGTGGCCAACCCGGTGCTGCAGATGGCCCTGCTCGATGGCGCCAGCCTGAACATCGCCGGCAGCATCACCCACGGCTCGACCATGCGCGTGTTCCGCACCGCAAACGGCGGCAGCCTGACCCATCGCGGCTGCCTGCTCACCCACCCGCTGCAGAGCGACGCCAGCCTGCTGGAGGAAATCGCGCCGGGCGTCTTCAGCGAAGGCACGACGCAGAACGATCCGGCGCTGAGCCCCCGCTTCATCCCCACCCCGGCATCAAGAGCGCTCGACGGCTGCTCGCTCAGCCGCGGCGGCGGCGGCCTCGACTTCTACAATCAGGCCCGCAACATTGATCTGCTGGGCGTCATCAACTTCCCCTTCCCGAACCTGGAGCCCGGCACCTACTTCGTCGACCTCGGCGCGATCGAGCTGCGTGATCTGGGGCCGATCTTCAAGGATGGGTTTGAGGGGCGTTGAGGGTTGGGGCGGCGACTTGCGGAGGCGGCACGCTGGGTCGCGGATCCCATCAACGTAAAGTGCACTCTGACCACTGCTCCTGGCCCCAGTTGGCAAGCCCGACGCCTTTGAGCAGCGAAAAAGCGAAAGTCATGCCCGCTACGGGACATATTCTAGGACGCACACCGGCAGTGACTTGTCTGGAGACGGGGGGACTTCAGTAAAGCCATTTTCGAACCAGAGCGTCGCCGAAACGATTCACAAGAAGAGTCTCGGCAGCCCGTTCTTGATCGTGAACTTCGCCAAGGCAGCGAATCATTAACGCATCCAGGTATTCCTCTACAGAGTCGGCGAACCGCACCAGGGGCGCGCCGCTGTCATGGTCGAAATAGTAGACAGCACCCGTGATGCGATGAAAACAGAACATATTGCCGTTGCCGAGGTAGTCACCAAAAGCCACCAGCGCATCGACCAAAGCGAGGTCATCGGGCTCGGAAACGATCTCGACGATGCCCGGGTAGGCATCCCGCAGCGGTTCAATGGGTGTGGCCGATTCACCCGCGCTGCACAGCGTCTCGGCCAGCGACAGAGCACCGAGTTCAAGATTGTAGCGACGCAATCCTTCGGGAAGCGCACAGCCAAGTCGAGTTTCGAGCGTCGCAAGATCTTGCTCAGCTGCCGGGGATATGCGGGCCTGCTTAGCGTGCCCCTCCCAAAGATCGCCGTAGGCTGCGACCACTGCACGGTACCACGCGCTTCGCTCATTCCAGTCTTTGAGCTCGACCCAGGCAAGTGCAGGTTCTGCTGGCGTCTGCTGAGTTGAACTGACCTGTCCCACCTGCTGCGACTCCTTGATACGAGCGTTGATGCATGGATCTGATGGTTCAGACAAAACCCAGCAAGGCGCCGGACCGGGGCTGGCGACTCGATGCTGAGTTCACCACCAAGCGACCCGCTATCGCCGGCCAGAGATAGCCACCCGGTTCCACTCGATACTGCGATTGCGCCAATGCGCACCTATGGCCTGGGTGAACTCAGCGCGGACCAGCTTGGCGCGCGACAGCGTCCAGCCTCCGCCCTCTCGCTTGATCACGATGCCCTCTGGCGGGCCACTCCGGTAGCAGCTTTGCGTGGATTCGAGCAGTGCGCGTAGCGAGGCCTGCGTGACCATGCCGCGATGAAGAGTGGGGACGCACTCAAGCCCTAGGGTCTTGACCAGCGCGTCGCGGCGCACGGTATCCCAGAACTGACCGGCCTCACGGTCGTACACATCGAACACCAGATACCAATCTGGCAAACCCGCGTAGTCCAACGAATGCCTTGCGGCACACCACTCGCCAAACAGGATCAAGCCTGGGGTCAGATGATCCAGCAAAGCTCGCCGACGTTGCGCCAGCCAGGGTCCGAGTCGGGAAAACTGTCCCACGAACGGCTCGACGAGGTACTGGCCGCGGTTCTGTGCGCGCAGCGCACCCTGCGGCGATACCGACAGACCCAGATTGGCGCCGTCGAGCTTCTCCTCCACCACCACGGCGTCGGCAAGCAGAGCTGAAACCTGCTTCGGCGTCAGAACCTTGTCACCGCGGGGGCTTCCCTGGCCCAACCATGCGAGGTGCGGCGTATGGGGGAAGCGGAAAAAAACTTCCGACATCGATCAACCGCCCGGCAGCGCGGGGACGGGACTCCCTGGGAACTTGGCCTCATAGAACCTGCAAACATCCTCCGGGCAGAGAAAGTCCACGGAGATTCCCGTCACCGCGAGCGCTGCACTCCAGTTCAACCACTTGCAGTCAGCGGCCTGCCAGATTGGGGGCTTGTCCGGGTGCGAGTTCGCCACGGCTACGAACTTACGGTCTGGCGGATCGAACTCAAGCTGCAGGTCATGATCGGGAAACTCGTCAAAGTGATCCGCCGCGTGCTCGGAAATCGAGACGCTCTGCACGTGTCGCGGGTTTCCAGCGTTACGCAACAGCCACTTGAGGAAAAGATCACCCACACCCTTGGCCGGACTAACGCGAGCCTTTCGCTGATATTCGCCTAAGATTCGAAAGCCATCGTCCACCACCACGACGCCCTCCGCCTGCAGCGCCAGCAACCGCCGCACACACGTTTCGACGCAGTCCGGGCTTACATCGCCGTGCTGGTCGTTGGCAACCAGCAGCACATTGGTGTCAACCACGACCTTCATCATCGCGACTCCGAGACTAGGGCCCTCTTGCGCTGCATGGCGGCCAGAGTACGTGCGGCGATATCTGCCATCTCATCGCCGAAGAAGTTCTCGGGCCAGTTCTCAATCTCTCCAAACATGTTGAGACGAAGCGGCTCCAACTCGGCGCCGGCACCTGCGCGACGGCAGAAGTAAACCGCCACGTCCTGCTCGGAAAGCTTTCCCTCAGCGATGCGTCGCTGGATCCGATTGAGCATGTGCTCCGAGTGGCTTTCGATGATGAGCTGGACGCCACGTGGTCTACCGTTCTCCCGTGCCTTGATCGCGGCGATGAAGACGTCGGCAAGCGCGGCCTGCACCTGCGGGTGCAGGTGTATCTCGGGCTGCTCCATCCACACCGTCGAGTGCGGCTGACAGTAGAAGGGCTGAGTAAGCGCCGGCAGAACCTGCGACACGCCAAAGCCCACGTCGGTCAACTTCACTTCGCTGCCGCTGGCGTGCGTCTTGAGCAGTACTTCGTACTCCTTGCGACCCTCGGCGACCGACTTGACTGTGAAGCTGTCGATGACCCCCAGCTCCCTTAGCCACTGCGCGATGAAAGCATCAAAGAGATACGAGTGCTTTCTGAGGCCTCGGCTCAGCTTGCGGCCGAGACTGCTGGCAGCGAGGATCGCGGCAATCGTGAGCTCGCCGCGCTGACCGACGCTCTCCGGCGTCTCACCCGACCAGGAGTAGATCCTCTTGGGAGGATCGCGCAGCGGGCCAAGGTAGTGGATGCCAGCCAGCGCAGCTTCCGTCTGCAGCGCGAGATCGCTCAAGAAATCGGCATTCTGAAAGCGCGCCCGGCTTTGGTCGGAGATGCGGTAGAACTTGTCGGGCTCGTCCAAGGGCCAACCGCGGCCGACGTTGCGCACCAGCTTGATCTGATCAGAAGCAATGTCGAGCTTGCCTTCCGGGCCGCGGCTGTAGTCGATCGCAAGTTCGCGCAGGCCTTCGCGCTTCAATTCGTATCCGAGGTGCCGCACCGAGGGTTGCTCGCGCTTGTCTGCCTGCAAGGCCACTTCGATGTGCAGCTCGTCGCCACTGAAGCGGGCCTGGGAGAGCGGATCGCGGATCTCCATGCCGTGGGGCAGGCTCCAGCCCAACTCGAAGCGCAGCTGACGGGACAGGTCGTGCCCGTGGATGCACTCGGCAAAGGTGCCCAGCTCGATCAGAGAGTGCTCGTCGCCCAGGTGCAGGGCGCGCCGACGGTCAGCCGACAGGGCTGTTTGTTTGAGCGCCAACAAGAGGTGTCCCAGGCTGCTCTTGCCGGCGCTATTGGCCCCGAAGATGACCGTCAGCGGCGCTAGACGCAGCGGACCTGAGTCGCCCCACGCCTTGAAGTTCTCGACGCGAAGGTGGGTGAGCATCAGTGCCTAGCTCCAGAGTTCAGGCGACCCCAAGATTCCAGCATCGCGCGTCGGTCTCGGAATTCGCAGGGGCGTGTCGTCCGCCGGGATGCTACTCCCCCACCCCCAAGCTCTCCATCAACCCCGCCTCATCCAGATTCTCACTCTCGCTCGCCCGCCGCGCGCGGTACTCGTAGGTGCCGGCGGCTAGGCCGCGCTCGGAGACGACTACGCGGTGCGGGATGCCGATGAGCTCGATGTCGGAGAACATCACGCCGGGGCGCAGGCCGCGGTCGTCGAGGACGGCTTCGATGTCTTCGGCCAGCAGCTTCAGGTACAGCGCTTCGGCGGCTTCGGCGACCTTGGGGTCGTTCTTGGGGTTGATGACGCAGACGGCGACCTGGAAGGGGGCCATCGGCTCGGGCCAGACGATGCCGCTCTCATCGAAGTTCTGTTCGATGGCGGCGGCGACGATGCGGCTGACGCCGATGCCGTAGCAGCCCATGTACATCACGCGGGTCTTGCCCTGCTCATCCAGCACGGTGGCGTGCATGGCTTCGGCGTACTTCTGACCCAGCTGGAACACGTGGCCCACTTCGATACCGCGGGCGAGCTTGAGCGGGCCGCTGCCGTCGGGGGCGATGTCGCCTTCGAGCACGGTGCGCACGTCGGCGACGGTTTCGGGCTCGGGCAGGTCGCGGCCGAAGTTGACGCCGCGGAAGTGGTAGCCGTTTTCGTTGGCGCCGCAGACGAAGTCGGCCATCACTGCGACTTCGCGGTCGACCACCAGCTGGAAGGGCTTGGGCGCGCCGATCGGGCCGAGGAAGCCGGGCTCCGCGCCCAGCGTGTCCTTGATCTCGGCTTCGGTGGCGAGGCGATAGTCGGCGAGGCCCGGCACCTTGCTGAGCTTGATCTCGTTGACGCTGTGGTCGCCGCGCACCAGCACCAGCACGAAGCCCCGCTCGCCGACTACGGCGACGGACTTGACGGTGCGGTTCAGCGGCAGCCCCAGCAGCGCCGCGACGTCCTCGCAGGTCTTCTGGGTCGGCGTGCTGACCTTCTCGAAGGCCTCGGTGGCCGCGGGACGCGGGCCGGCCGGGGCCTGGGATTCGGCCTTCTCGACGTTGGCGGCGTAGTCGCTGTTCTCGGAGTAGGCCAGCAGGTCCTCGCCGGACTCGGCGAGCACGTGGAACTCCTGCGAGGCGTTGCCGCCGATCGCGCCGGAGTCGGCCATCACCGCACGGAACTTGAGGCCCAGGCGGCTGAAGATGCGCTCATAGGCGGCGAACATGTTCCAGTACTCGCGCTCCAGGCACTCGGGCGTCAGATGGAAGGAGTAGGCGTCCTTCATCAGGAACTCGCGGGCGCGCATCACGCCGAAGCGCGGGCGGATCTCGTCGCGGAACTTGGTCTGGATCTGGTAGTAGTTGCGCGGCAGCTGCTTGTAGCTCGACAGCTCGCTGCGCGCGTAGTCGGTGATGACTTCTTCGTGGGTGGGGCCGTAGCAGTACTCGGCCTCCTTGCGGTCCTTGATCTTCAGCAGCTGGCCGCCGAATTTCTGCCAGCGGCCGGTCTCTTCCCACAGCTCGCGCGGCTGGATCGAGGGCATCAGCACCTCGACCGCGCCGGCGCGGTTCATCTCCTCGCGCACCACGTTCTCGACCTTGCGCAGCACGCGCAGGCCGATCGGGGTCCAGGTGTAGAGGCCCACGCCCAGCTTGCGCACCATGCCGGCGCGCAGCATCAGCTGATGGCTGACGATCTCGGCGTCGGCCGGGGTTTCCTTGGTGGTGGTGATGGGGAAGTGCGACAGACGCATGGAGGAATCCGGCTGGGGGGCGAGGGCCGCCGATTGTAGCGGGCATGGGCCGGGGCGCCAGCAGCAGCTCGCGCTTCCGGTGGCCTTGGCCCCGCAGGAGGCAGTCGTTGGCACGCCAACAGCGTCAGGAGGGCCGAGGCGTGGTGGCTTCCTGAGGCCACTTCCGCCTCGTTACCCCCCTCAGCTTCGTTCGAATCAGAGGGCACGTTTTGCGGCAGCGGCAGCCGTTCGTCTGCCGTTTCTCGGGGCGAGGCGGCTTCAGGCGCGTACCGGCTTCGTTGCAGCGGCCGTGCTGGCGCGCGCATCGCACCCGAGGATTCCTCGTCCTCTTGAGGAACCGCGGTCGGGAAATCAGCCGTTCCGTGAGCATTCCCCCTCTCCCCAACCCCTCTCCCACCAGGGGAGAGGGGCTTGAAATGCAGGCCGCTCCTGTCGTGCGTTCGTCACGAAGCGCTGCGCCTCGGATGATGTCGCGGCGGCCAGACTCCCCCCCCCTCGCGGGGGAGGGGCCGGGGGAGAGGGGGGACGCTCGCTGCGGGATTCACCTGCCTCCCCAAGCTGCCTTGGCTGCTCTCGGCCTCGGTAGAGCGTCGGCTGTCAGCAGCAGCCGACTACTGCCCTCCTACGCTTCCCAACATGCGAAAGGGGCTGGAGCCTCCAGGCGGAACAGACTTCAGCGCGTGACGACCTCGCGGTGCATCGGCGCGAGCTTGGCCAGCAGCTTGTTCTGCGCCGCAAACGGCACGCCCTTGGCCTGCATCGCGTCCTGCAGGATCTCGACCAGCGCATTGAACTCGTCGCGGCGGATGTCGAGCCCCTCGTGCGATTCGGCCATGCTGCGGCCGCTGTAGACGCAGTCGCCGCCGAGGATCACGCAGAACTGCTCGACCAGCTGGCGCTTGACGCGCGCCTGGTCGGAGAACTCGAAGAACTCGCGGGTGCGGTCATCGGCCAGCAGGCGCTGCATGAAGTCGTCCATCAGCACGCTCAAGCCATCGACCCCGCCGAACTCGGCGAGCACGGGGCGCAGTTCGGGGTGGGCGGGCGCGGGGTTCATGGACTCGGCGGCGGCAGGGCCAGCGAGGACGAGGGCGGTCGCCAGCAGGGCGCCACGCAGGGAACGGATCATGCGGTGTCTCCGGAAGTCGTGTGTGGGATCGCTTGCGCGGCGATCAGAAGCCGAACTGCAGGCTGAGGTACCAGCCGCGTTGGTTGTCCTCGATCACGATGTTGCCGAGGTCGACATAGGCCAGGGTCAGCGAGGCGTGCTTGTTGGGCGCCCAAGCTAGGAACACGTCCCAGGCATTGTCTTCGCGGGCGATGCCGAGATTGTCGGGCTTGCTGCGGAACTCCGCGCCCAGCGCCAGGTTCGGGCTGAGCAAGCGGGCCACGCTGCTTTCGAGCTCAAGGCTGCGGCTGTCGCGCTTGTCGCCGCCGAAACCGAGGATGCCGAACTGGTTGGCGCGCGTGTAGCGCAGCGTGGCGTTCACCAGCAGGCTGCTGTCGAGATAGAGCTTGGTGGCGGCGAGATAGAGATCGACATCATCGCGCCGCTGCGCGCCGACGAAGGCGAGCACGTCGGGCTGATCGTTGCGCTTGTACTGCGCGCCCAGCGCCAGCTGCGGCAGCCAGCGGTCCTGCTCGTAGACGGCATCGCCGGCCAGCTTGACCTTCACGCCGAGCGTGTCCTGGCTGAAGGTGAAGCCGCGGCCCAGGCCCAGCGCCGCGCCCACGTTCTCGGTGTCGAAGCGCTGACGCGACACGCTGAGCTCGACGCGGTCGTACAGGCCGACAAGGGCGCCATAGCTGTCCAGCGTGTAGTCATCGAGACCGACGCGCGTGTAGTAGGCGTTGGCGCCGATCTGGTCGCGGGTGCCGTAGCCGCCGATCAGGGCCCAGGGCGTCAGGCCACCGCCACCGGCGCCTTCGACCTGGGTGACGCCGCCGGTGAGCAGCAGCTTGCCGCCGTAGCGCGAGGCGCTGGCGAGGTCGCTCTGGGCGAACGCGGGCGCGGTGCTGCCCAGCACGGCGAGGCAGCCGATGGCGAGCGCGGTGCGGCGAAGGGAGAGAAAGGACATGCGGGCTCCTGACAGGGTCGAGTCGGCGGCCGGGTCGCTCCGGCTCGGCAGGTGTACGCAGGCGACGCGGGGACTGGATGCAGCGGATAGGCGTGCAGATGTCAGGACCGCGTGAATCCGCTTGGCGATGCCCTCGGGCTCCCTGATGTGAGCGCCAGCCTTTCCTGGCTGCGCCTGACGCGCAGGCCGACGCCTTCAAGCCGTAGAGCCGGCAGGAAACTGGGGAGCGTCGCCCCCGCCAAGGCCCGCCGTTTGTAGCGAGCTTGCTCGCGACCCGCAGGGTGGGCACACCGCGGAGGCTGCGGTCGCCTGCAAGCAGGCTCCTACACAGAGCGCGAGCCGGTGAATCCGCGTGTCTTCGGGAACACCCGGCCTGCAAGGCGGGACTGAGAAGCTCTCAGTACTCGGACTCGGGCGCCGGAGCAGGTGCCGGCGTCGGTGCAGCGGCCGTTTCCAGCACGATGTGCCAGACCCCGCTGACGTTGTCGCCGGTGATGTCGCCGGCGCGCTTGTCATACGGCCAGTAGTACAGCGGCTGGCCGCGCCAGGCCCACTGCCGCGCACCGTCCATGCGTTCAAGGATGCTGAAGTCGCCCTCGTCGGCCGCGTCGAGATCCGCCAGCAGCGGCGGCCACAGGCGTTCGCAGGCGCGGTAGCAGGTGCTGATGCCCGGGCGGTCGCGATCGAAGACGTAGAGCGTCATGCCACGGCGGTCGACCAGATAGCCGCGCACGAACACCGCGGGCGCAGTGCCGGGGTCATCGGGCAGCTCGGCCAGCACGGCCGCGTGCTCCTCGTCGCTGGCCGGCGGTCGGGTCGACTCGAACATGCTGGTGCTGGCGGCGGGCTTGTCGGCAGGCTGCTGGGCCCAGACGGTGGCGCTGGTGGTCAGCAGAAGCAAAGCAATCAGCAGAGGCTTCATGGCGCGCATGTCCTGACTGGAGGAGGAAGACACATCGACGGCTACAGCCGCAGCCGGCGCAGCAGCCAGCGTACGACACGACCGAGGCGCGGCACAGGTTCGCCGCGGATCAGCAGCAGGGCGCCTTCGGGGGAATCGAAGGGCTGGTGGCGCGAGCCCGCTTCGGCGACCAGGAAGTCCCCGGCGGGGTGACGCTGGCCGGCGTGCAGGATCGCGCCCTCCAGCACGAGGCATTCCTCGCGCGCGCTGTGGGTGTGGCGCGGAATGCGCGCGCCGGGCTGCAGCCGCCACAGGGTGATCTGCTGCCGGGTCTGCGGGTCGAAGCGCAGGGTCTGCACCTCCACGCCCTCGAAGGTGGGCACCCAGGGCGCAGGCTCGCGACGCGGGGAGGGCTCCACATCCGCGCGGGCGAGCAGCCGCTCGCGCAGCCGTTCCCGGGCGGCGCTGTCGAGCATGGCCTCCGGCAGGGGAGGATCGGCGGGGGGGCTCTTGCGATCAGCCATCGCCTGCTCCCCGGCCGCCCAGGAACTGCGCCAGCCGCGACAGCGCACGCCGCAGGTGGCTCTTGACCGTGCCCAGCGGAACGCCGGTGCGCTCGGCGATCTCGCCGTGACTCAGATCCTCGACGAAGGCCATCGCCAGCATCTGCTGCTGCGGCAGGCTCAGCCGGGCGCGTGCAGCCTGCAGCGCGGTGTCGGCATCGAGGCGGTCGAGCAGCAGGTCGGGGGCGTCTTCCATTGCTTCCTCATACGCCTTTTCGCCGGCTTCTGGATGCAGCGGCTCAGCGTGGCGATGGCGACGCTCGCGCCGCAGCCGATCGATCGCCCGACTCCAGGCCATGCGCAGCAGCCAGGGCAGCACCTCTCCCCGCTGCGGATCGTAATCCGTCGCCCGCTCCCAGGCTTGGGCGAAGGTGTCCAGGGTGACTTCCTCGGCGTCCTCGGCACGCTGCAGCACGCGCAGGGCGACGGCATGCACGCGCGCCGAACAACGGTCGAACAGCTCCGCCAGCGCCGCCTGCTCGCCCTGCGCCATGCGCAGCACAAGGCCGACGAGGCGCAGGCCTTCGGCTTCGCGGTCGTCGTGCAGGAAGGGAGTGATGGGCGGCATCCGTGGCAGGCTCGGCGAGACGTCGCCGGCCTGCAGGATCCATTCACGCGCGTGGGCAGAGTGAGAAGCCGCGCCACGCGCCTTGCAGGTCTGCCCGGATTGTCACGACTGCGACCCGCGAGGCGCCGCGGTTTCCGCCCGCGCCAAAGTCGCGTGGGTTGCGCCCGGAGCGATCAGCCCTGCGAATCGACTTCCGGCGCGCAGTGCTCGGTTTCGGCCTGCTCGTTCTCGGCGATCTGCTGCTGCCGCTCGGTGTTGGTCAGGGTGCGGGTTTCTTCGCCCTCGCGCAGACTGACGTACTCGTTGGCGCGCAGCACCTGCAGGTTCTGCTGGGCACGGGCGCAGGCGGCGGCGCGGGTCTGGCGGCGCGCTTCGGCGGCGGCTTCGGCGGCGCGCTGGCGCGCGAGTTCGGCACGCTCGTCGGCAGAGAGGTTGGGATCATCGATCGGCGGCGGCGTCGCGACCGACGCGCTGGCAGCCGGCGGTGCCGGCGCCACGCTGGGCTCGGCGCGCAGCGCCACGCGCTGAGCGGTCACGCCCTCGGGGGGCCGCTCGCCGTACTGGGTATTGCCGTTGGCGTCTTTCCAGCGGTACACCTCGGTGGCATCGGCAACACCGGCAAGCCCGACCAGCGAGACAAGCAGCAGGGGGGCAGTGAAACGGGCGAACAGGCGCATGGCGCGGATTCCGTGAGGATCGGTGCGCACTTGTTAGCACCGCCCCTGCGCGCTGGCAAGGCGGAGGACGCCCGGCGGCGCCATCGCGGCGCCTGTCGGCCCCGCCGTATGCAAGTACACTCTGGAGTGTTCGCGCCCACGTCCGGGTGCCCTGCATTGAGCCTCATGACCGCCACAGAAACCGGACCGAGCGGCGAGACACCCCGTCCGCCCCCGCGCCGCAGCATCTACCTGCTGCCCAACCTGTTCACCACGGGCGGGCTGTTCGCCGGCTTCTACGCGATCATCGCGGCGGCGAACGGCGACTTCACCAGCGCCGCCATCGCGGTGTTCGTGGCCGGCCTGCTCGATGGCCTCGATGGCCGCATCGCGCGCATGACCAACACCCAGAGCGAGTTCGGCGTGCAGTACGACTCGCTGGCCGATCTGGTCAGCTTCGGCATGGCGCCGGCGCTGGTGATGTACCACTGGTCGCTGTCGAACCTGGTCTACCACGGCCCGGTCTGGGGCAAGATCGGCTGGGCGGTGGCCTTTCTCTACGCCGCCTGCGCCGCATTGCGGCTGGCGCGCTTCAACACCCAGGTCGGGGTGGTCGACAAGCGCTGGTTCATCGGCCTGGCCAGCCCGGCCGCGGCCGGCTCGCTGATGGCCTTCGTCTGGGCCGCCACCAAGTTCGGCTACGGCGGCGCCGACCTCGAATACGCGGCCCTGGCGGTGACCGTCATCGCTGCGCTGCTGATGGTCAGCCGCATCCGCTACCACAGCGGCAAGGCCCTGCCCTTCGGCGAGCGCGTGCCCTTCGTCGTGATCCTCGGCGCGCTGGGCCTGTTCGTGGCGCTGGCGGTGGCACCGGATCGCGTGCTGCTGGCGGTGTTCTGGATCTACGCCCTGTCCGGCCCGCTGGGCTGGGCGATCGGGCGCCTGCGTCGGCGCAGCGGATGAATCTCGCCGCCGCCCCTGCCCAAGCCACCGAGCAGCGCCTGCTGGCGCGGCTGGCGGATCTCTCGCAGCGGCTGGCGGTGTCGATCGATCTGGAGCAGACCCTCGCCCAGGTCGCGCAGATCATCGCGGAATCGATGGATGCCGAAGCCTCGGCCGTGTTCCTGATCGACGAGGCCCAGCAGCGCATCGTCTGCCGCGCCTGTCACGGGCCGGTGGATATCAGCGGGTTGAGCCTGCGCCTCGACCAGGGCCTGGTCGGCCGTGCGATCGCGCGCGGCAGCTGCGAGATCGTCGGCGATGCCCACACCGATCCGGACTTCGCCGGCCGCACCCTCGATGCGCGCACCGGCTTCGACACGCGCAGCGTGCTGACCGCGCCGATCATGACCACCGAGGGTGCGATCGGCGCCCTGCAGGTGCTGAACAAGCGCGGCGGCGGCCCCTTCGACGCGGCCGACGCCGACTCGCTGCGCCTGCTCGCCGCACCGACCGCACTGGCGCTGAACCACGCCCGCCTCACCCAGGTGGTGGTGCAGCAGAACCGGCTGCGGCGCGAGCTGACCATGGCCCGCCGCCTGCAGCGCTCGCTGCTGCCCAAGCGCCGGCGCGGGGCGTTTCCGCTGCGGGCGCTGAATTTTCCCGCACGCGAGATCTCGGGCGACTTCTACGATTTCTTCGAGCTGCCCGACGGGCGGATCGCCTTCACCGTCGGTGACGTCGCCGGCAAGGGGCTCGACGCCTCCTTCCTGATGGTCCGCTGCGCCAGCCTGCTGCGCTGGGCCGGCAAGGAGGGCCTGCCGCCGGGACAGTGGCTGGCGCGCGCCAACGATGAACTGATGGAGGCCATCGCCGCCGGCATGTTCGTCTGCGCGGTCGCCGGCTACTACGACCCGTTCCGCCAGCAGGCGGTCTGGGCGAATGCAGGCTTTCCGCCGCTGCTACGGGTGGATCGCGTTGGCTGCTTCGCCCGCTTCGAGGCCGAAGGCCCGCCGCTGGGCATCCTGCGCGGCATGAGCTACCCCGAGCAGCAGACCACCTTGGACGGCGCCGCCCTGTACCTGTTCTCCGACGGCATGACCGACGTGCGCGGCGACGACGGCGAAGTGCTGGGCGTCGACGGCGTGCAGCATGCGGTCGGGGAGATGCGTCTGCTGCCGCCGGAAGCGCGCCTGCGCGCACTGGTGCGGCGGCTGCGGCGGATGACCGTCACCGACGACACCACCCTGATGGTGGTCGAGGGCGAGGCCCCTGCCCTGCTGCGCATCGAGTTTCCGGCCGAGGCCCGTCAGCTGATGCCGATGCGCCACGCGGCCGATGCCGTGCTGGAGCAGCAGGGCGTCGATGCCGAACTGCGCGCGGCCCTGGTGCTGGCGCTGGACGAAGCCTGCGCCAACATCATCCGCCACGCCTTTGGCGGCGGCTGCGGCAGCGGCCGCATCGAGCTGCTGATCCGCCGCGAGGCCGAGGCCCTGCACTTCGTGCTGAGCGACACCGCGGCCTGCGTCGACCCCGAGCGCATCAAGCCGCGCGACTTGAACGAATGCCGCCCCGGCGGGCTGGGCCTGTGCTTCATCGACACCCTGATGGATGCCTGGAAGCTCACCCCGCTGGCCGGCGGTGGCAACCGCCTGTGGATGGTCCGGCGTCTGGATTCGGCCAACAGCCACGTAATCGAACACAGCCCCACTGCCCTCGACGCCGGAGCCTCCATCGCATGAACGACTGCCAGACCCTGAGCGAAGCCGGCCACACCGTCGTACGTCTCGCCGGCGAAGTCGACCTGAGCTGGTCGGCGCAGGTGCGCCAGGCCGTTCTGGCCGCGCTCAACGGCGGCGGCCCGGTCGCCGTGGATCTGGCCGCGGTGCGCTACATCGACAGCTCGGGCATTGCAGCCCTCGTCGAAGGCTTCCAGAACGCCCGCGGCCGCGGCCAGCGCTTCGTGCTGGTGGCGGTCAGCGCGCCGGTGCAGGCGGTGCTCAAGCTGGCGCGGCTGGACCGCGTGTTCGAGATTCACGAATCGCTGGAGGGCGGCGCGCCCGCATGAAGGCGGCGACTGCCCTGCTCGATCGCGTCGGCCGCCGCAGCGTGCAGGTGCTGGGCGAACTCGGCTACGCCGCCATGCTGTTCGTCGAGAGCCTCTATTTCATCGGCGCCGGCTGGGCCCGCGGGCAGCCGGTGCGGCCGCGCATGGTGGCCGAGCAGATGCGCCAGATCGGCGTCGATGCGCTGCCCATCATCAGCCTGCTGTCGTTGACCATCGGCGTGATGCTGGGCATCCAGTTCATCGCTGCGCTCAGCGAGTTCGGCGCCGAAAGCCAGGTCATCATCGCCACCGCCAAGTCGATCACCCGCGAGTTCGGCGCGCTGATCACCGCCATCGTGGTCGCCGGCCGCACCGGTTCGGCGCTGGCCGCGCGGCTGGGCTCGATGGTGGTGTCGCAGGAAGTCGACGCACTGGCCGTGACCGGCATCGACCCGGTGCGCTACCTCGTCGCCCCCGCACTGCTGGCGATGCTGGTGATGGTGCCGGTGCTGACGGTGTTCGCGAACCTCGTCGCGCTCACCGGCGCCGGCCTGTATGCCTCCGGCCCGCTCGACATGGAAGTCGGCGCCTACTTGAACCGCACCCTGCAGCTGCTGGAGCCGCGCGACCTCTGGGAGGGCCTGTCGAAGTCCGTGGTGTTCGCCGTGCTGATCACCCTGATCGGCACCAGCACAGGGTTCTCCGTCAGCGGCGGCGCCGAAGGCGTCGGCCGTGCGACCACCCGCGCCGTCGTGCTGTCGATCAGCGCGATCGTGGTAGCGGACATGCTGTTTTCGTTCTTCCTCAATCGATGAGAGCCGGGATTCGGGATTCGGGATTGGGGATTCGCAGCCGGTGGGCTGCAGGCTGTCGTGCGCCCATCCGTGCCGAAATGCCAGCAGGCAGCTCGCTCGTCGCCCCCGCGAAGGCGGGGGCCCAGCGGCCGCGCTTCGAAGCCGGGATTCGGGATTGGGGATTCGGGATTCGCAAGAGCCAGGGCGGGCGCGCCGCAAGGTGCGGCCTGAAGGCGCCGTGCGGAGTGTCGACGCAAGGGCTCGTCGAGCTTCGCTCGACGAATCCCGAATCCCCAATCCCCAATCCCGGCGACTCCGCACGGAGTCGCCCATGACAAATCCCCAATCCCCAATCCCCAATCCCGGCGGCTCGGCGACCGCCGAGCCGCTCATCGACGTTCACGGTCTGCAGGCTTACTACGGGCGCCGGCGCATCCTGCACGGCATCGACTTCCGGGTTTTCCCGGGCGAGATCCGCGTGATCATGGGCGGCTCGGGCTCGGGCAAGAGCACCCTGCTGCGGCACCTGCTCGGCCTGCAGAAGCCCGCGGCCGGCACGGTGCGGCTGTTCGGCACCGACATCGCGCATGCCAGCCCCGCGCAGATGCTGGCGATCCGTCGGCAGCTGGGGGTGAGCTTCCAGGGCGGGGCCTTGTTCACTTCGATGACGGTCGGCGAGAACGTGGCGCTGCCGCTGCGCGAGCACACGCGGCTCGACGAGAACACCGTCCGCATCATGAGCCGGCTGAAGCTCGAGGTCGTCAACCTCGGCGGCTTCCAGGACCTGATGCCGGGCCAGCTTTCGGGCGGCATGGTCAAGCGCGCGGCGCTGGCGCGGGCGATCGTGATGGACCCGAAGCTGCTGTTCTTCGACGAGCCTTCGGCAGGGCTCGATCCCGTCGTCTCGGCCGAGCTCGACGAGCTGATCCTGCAGCTGCGCGATGCCATGCGCATGAGCATCGTGGTGGTGACCCACGAGCTGGAGTCGGCCTTCAAGATCGCCGACACCATCACCGTGCTCGACCACGGCAATGTCCTCATGACCGGCACCGTAGCCGAGGTGCGCGCCTCGGATCACCCGCGCATCCAGGACCTGCTGAACCGCCGGCCGCGCGAGATCGAGGTCAACGTGGACGAATACCTCAAGCGGCTGACCGAGGAAGAGGGATGAAAAGCCGGGAATCGGGAATAGGGAATCGGGAATCGTCGAGCTGCCCTCGCGAGCGCAGGCGCGCGCGCCTAAACTGCGCCACCACCCACGGGACAGCCGGATGAAGCGCGACGGGATCAATTACAGCCTGGTGGGCGCGGTGGTGCTGGTCGCCTTTGGCCTGCTGCTGTTCGCCCTGTTCTCGATCACCGGGCGCAGCGGCAGCGCGCTGCGCTACCACGCCTACTACGCCAACGTGACCGGCCTCGGCCCCGGCGCGCCGGTGTTCTACGAGGGCTTCCGCATCGGCCAGGTCGAGACCATCACGCCGGACCGCAGCCAGGGCCGCACCCGCTACCGGGTCGAACTGGCCCTGCGCGCCGACTGGCCGATCCCGGACGACAGCGTCGCCGCACTGCAGTCGACCGGCCTGCTGGCCGACGTCGCGATCGCCATCCGTGAGGGCAGCAGCACGGCCATGCTGACCGAAGGCGGCGAGCTGGCCAGCCGCGAAGGCGCCGATCTGTTCGTCGCCATGGCCGATCTGGCCGGCGAGGTGAATGCGCTCTCGAAGGACCGCCTGCGCCCGATGCTGGAGAGTTTGGCCGTGCGGCTGGAGTCGATCGGTGCGGCCGTCGACGCCAGCGCACCGGCCCTGCTCAGCGAGGCGCAGGCCCTGATGGGGCGACTCAACACCGCCGCCGACGGTGTCAACGCGATCCTCGATGCGCCCAACCGCGAGGCCATCCGCGCCAGCCTGGCCAATGTGCAGCAGCTCTCGGCCGAGCTCGCCGCCACCCAGGCGCGCGCCGACAGGCTGCTGGATTCGCTGAATGCGACCGTCGACGAGAACCGCCCCGACCTGCGCGAGGCGGTCGCTGATCTGGAGCGCACGCTGGGCACCATCGCCCGCCGCATCGACTCCATCACCCATCATCTGGAAAGCTCCAGCCGCAACATGGACGAGTTCACCCGCGAGATCCGCCGCAATCCGAGCCGGCTGATCTACACCCCGCCCAAGGACCCGGTCGAATGAACCCGCGCCCGCCGCATCGACATCTGCGCGCTCTGCTGCTGGCCGGTGTCGTGGCCCTGCTGACCGCTTGCGCCACCCCGCCCGGCATTCCCGAAACCACCTGGCACCGCCTGCCGGCAGCCTCGGCCGCGGCAAAGCTGAACACCCCCAGCGCGCTGCCGATCGTGGTGCAGCGCATGGAGGCCGACGGCCTGCACGCCGACCAGGCCCTGCTGTATGCGCTGGACCCGAGCGGCGATCGCCTGCGCGCCTATCACTACCACCTCTGGGTCGACCCGCCGGGCTATCTGCTGCAGCGGCGCATGGTGCAGCGCCTGCGCGCCGCCGGTGCCGCCGAGCGCGTCACCGACCACCTGCCCGGCCGACCGGCGGCGCTGTGGGTCAGCGGCCGCATCGAGCGCTTCGAGCGCGTGCCGCATGCGGGCGGTGGCTTCGAAGCGCAGGTCAGCCTGCGGCTGCGGGTCAGCAGCCGCGACGGCCGCCTGCCGCTGGTCGACGGCGAGTACGCGGCCAGCTCGACGGCGGGCGACGACAGTCTTGCCGCCTCGGTGGCCGCACTGGGCGTGGCCACCGACCAGGCGCTCGACCGCTTCCTTGGCGATCTCGAGCGCGCCCTGCAGGAGGCCGCGCCGTGAGCCGGCTGGCGCCTCTGGCAGGCGCGGACGAACAGCTGCATCTGGCCCGCGCGCTGGGGCTGACGCCGCTGCGCCTGCGCGATCGCCCGCGCCCGGCCGCACCCGCGCGACTGCGCATCGCCGCCGCCGAGCCATTGGAAATCCTCCGCCAGGACACCCTGCTGCAGGCCCTGCTGCGTGCGCTGAACGTGACGACCGAAGAGGTCGGCCCGCCGGCCGCGGGTGATGGCCCAATGCTGGGGGTCGGCACCGAAGCGGCGGGTGCCGAGGCAACGCTGCCCACGCTCGGTGCGCTGCGCGGCAACGCGGCCGCCAAGCGCGCCCTCTGGCCCGCCCTGCGCCGCCTGCGCCGACGTCTGCTGGACGCATGAACGCGCGCCCGGCGCCCGAGGTGGCACAGCTGCGGCCGATGACCGAGGCCGATGTCGATGCGGTGATGCGCATCGAGCTGCAGGCCTATCCGTTCCCGTGGACGCACACGATCTTCCGCGACTGCCTGCGCGCCGGCTATGCCTGCTGGGTGCTGGAGTCAGGCGCCGGCCTGGTCGGCTACGGCGTGCTCAGCGCCGCCGCCGGCGAGGCCCACGTGCTGAACGTCTGCGTGGCGCCGAACCACCAGGGCGAAGGCCACGGCCGCCGCCTGATGCGTCGACTGATCGACCTGGCGCGCTGGCACCGCGCCGAGCGCATCTTCCTGGAGGTCCGCCCCTCCAACCCGCACGCGATCGCGCTCTACGACTCGCTGGGCTTCAACGAGATCGCCCGCCGCGCCAACTACTACCCGGCCGCGGGCGGCCGTGAGGACGCCATCGTGATGGCGCTGGAGCTGCTGCCGGACGAGGGCTGAGCGACGCCGACGACCCGTCGACGCCCGGCACGGCGAGGAACTTGCATCCGCATCTGCCGCGCGTCGCCCACCGCCGGCGCCGAGGACCCAGGATGGACCGACTCGAAGCCCTCAGGACCATTGCGCGCGACGTTGCGAGCGGTGAACTGAGCTTCCCGACCCACGCCCAGCTGGCGCTGAAGATCAAGGCCGCACTGGACGACCCCGACTGCTCGGTCGAGCAGGCCGCGCGCCTGATCCAGGCCGATCCGCTGCTGTCGGCGCGGGTGGTCGGCATGGCCAACTCGGTGGTCTACAACCGCAGCGGGCGCGAAGTCGCGGACGTGAAGACCGCGGTCAACCGGCTCGGCTTCTCGACGCTGCGGACCCTGGCCATGGCCCTGGTCACCCGCCAGATGGCCGGCGGCGAGGGCAGCCCTGCGCAGCAGGCGGCTGCGCGTCAGCTGTGGGAGCGCAGCGCCCACGTCGCCGCGCTGGCGCGCACGCTGGCGCACAAGGTCACCGGCCAGAATCCCGAAACCGCGCTGTTCGCCGGTCTGGTGCAGGAGATCGGCGGCTTCTACCTGATTTCGCGGGCCGCCCAGTTCCCCGCCCTGCTGCGCATCGAAGCGCCGCTGGCGGCGGCGCTGGCCGACGACACCGCGGGCGAGGACGAGGACACCGACGTGCAGGTCGAGCGCGCCATCGGCCGCGCGGTGCTGAAGGTCCTGTCGGTGCCGGCCGCGGTCATCGAGGCCATCGAGGAGTTCTGGCGCGGCATGCTGTCGATCCCGCCGGAGACCCTGGGCGACACCCTGCTGCTGGCCAACGTGCTGGCGCCCGTGCCCTCGCCGCTGCGCTGGCACGACCCGCAGGAGGCCAGCGCTTCGCGCTCGGCCTCGATCGACATGCTGGTCGGCGAGGAACCCCTGCAGGCGGTGCTGCGGGAGTCCGCGGCCGAAGTCGGCGAACTGATCGCGACGCTGAAGTTCTGAAGGCCACGGCGCGGCTCGCCGAGCGCTTCCCAGCCCCGCGATGCGCTGCGCTCAGCGCGTCGCCAGACCCTCCACCTGCTCGCCGAGGATGGCCACGCTTTGGCCTTCGCGCAGGCGCTCGCCGCCGCGCACGATGACCCGATCGCCGGGCTTCAGCGCACCGCGCACCTCGATCCGATCGCCCTGGCTGTCGCCGACCTCGACAAGCACGCGCTGGGCCAGGTTCTCGGCGTCGACGCGCAGCACATGGCTGCCCTCGCGGCGCAGCACCACGGCGTCGCGCGGTACCACCAGCACCTCGCGCGCGGCATCGGTCGGCAGCGCCAGCTCGACCGCACTGCCCACCGGCAGATCCAGCCCCGCAAGCGGCAGGCGCAGTTCGAGCTGACGCGAGACCTCATCGCCCACCGGCACCACGGTGCCGAGCTGCAGCGCATGCTCGCGGCCGTTCACCTGCAGCGCGACCTGGGTGCCGACCTGCAGGCGCGAGGCCAGCGCCACCGGCGCGCGCGCGCGGACTTCCAGGTCCGCCGTGTCGACCAGACGCAGCAGAGGCGCGCCGGCGCCCAGCAGCTCGCCCGCGGCGGCATAGCGCTCGACCACCACGCCATCGAAGGGCGCGCGCGGCGCGGCCCGCTCGATCTGCAGACGCAGCCGGGAGAGCCCGGCGTCGGCCTCGCGCGCCTGCGCCTGCAGCGAGGCCAGCCGCGAATCGGCCTCGTCCAGCTGCAGGCCGGAGACATGCCCCGCACCGCCCAGCTGGCGAAGGCGGGCGCGCTGACGCTCGGCCTGCTCGGCCTCGACCTGCAGCCGAGCGATCCGCGCCTGCTGCTCGCGCACCGACAGCTCCAGCGCGGCGGTGTCGAGTCGCGCCAGCGGCTCGCCGCGACGCAGACGGCTGCCGACCTCGGCCAGCTGCAGCACGCGTCCGCCGACATCGGCGGCGAGCCGCGCATCGCTGCGGCTGTGCACGCTGGCGCTGACCCGGCGCTGCGGCGACAGCGCCATGCGCTCGACCGCGGCCACGCTGACCACCGCCGGCGGTGCGGGCGCGGCAGCAGCCGGCGTGGCCTGGGCCTGGGCGCTGGCGCCGCCGCCGAGGTCGAGCAGGAAGGCGCTGCCGCCCAGCGCGCCGACCAGCAGGGCGGCGGCCAGGCCATAGGCGAGTCGACGGCGCTTCCGCACCGGAACGGCCGGGTGCTGCAAAGACTCTGACTGCGGGGTCGCAGTGGAGATTGCAGCGACAGACTCAAGGGCCGAATCCGCGGGCACTCCGTTCGCCACCGGATCAATCAAAGACGCCCGCACGACGGTGGGCTTGCGCGGGCTGCGCTGGCGTTTGCTGGACATGGGTGTCTCCTTGGTTTCCATGGAAGGGCTGCGGCCATCCTGGTCGCAGCCCGCTGTATCGACGCAGCCGCGCCGATCAGATGCGCAGGGCATCGCACCCTGCGCCGGCGGCCGTCCCTGGCCGCGCTGCGGCAGCGCATCCCTGCGTCGCCGTGTTCTGTGTCTTTCGCCGCCCGCGCTCATGCGGCCACCGGCTGCAAGGCGGCTGCGCGCTCACGTCGCGACTGGGTCAGGCGCACCAGCACCGGCACCAGCACGAAGGTGAACACCAGGGACAGCGCCACGCCGCCGACGCTGACTGCGGCCAGCCCGCGATAGATCGCCGCCCCCGGCCCGGGGCTGACCGCCATCGGCAGCGCGCCGAACACGCCGGTCAGCGCCGCGATCAGCACCGGCCGCAGGCGCTGGTTCATGGCCTCGCGCAGGGCGTCCTCGACGCCGAGCCCGCGGGACTGCGCGGCGCGGGTCTGGGCCAGCAGCAGGATGGCGGTATTGACCACCATGCCGAGCAGCATCACGAAGCCGATCATCGACAGCAGATCGAGGTTCTGGCCGGCCGTGAGCTTCAGCGCCCACAGGCCGAGCACGCCGCCGAGCAGGGCCAGCGGCAGGCTGGCCATTACCAGGGCGCTGTCGGTCAGCGAGCGGAACATCGCCGCCATCAGCAGGAACAGCACCAGCAGGGCGAGCAGGAAGTTCAGGCCCATCGAGGACACGATCGAGTCCAGCCGATCGGCGCTGCCGGCCATGCGGATGCCCGCATCGGCGGGCAGCTGCTGGCGCAGCCCGGGCAGGATCTCGGCCTCGATCACCGCCAGCGCGTCTTCCAGCGCCAGCTCGGCGGGCGGATCGAAGACCAGGGTCAGGCTGCGGCGGCCGTCGACGCGGCGCAGCTGGTTCGGGCTCAGCACGGTTTCGATGCGCGCCAGCTCGGACAGCGGCAGCACCCCGCCCAGGGGCGTGGCCAGCGGCAGCGCGCCCAGCGCGGGCAGGCCGCCGCTCGCGTCACTGCCGACACCCAGCAGGATGGGCAGGCGGCTGTCGCCGTTGAAGTGCTCGCCCAGCCACAGGCCATCGCCGAGCACGCGCACGGCGTCGGCAAGATCAGGCCGGCTCCAGCCGACTTCAGCCAGACGACGGTCGTCGGGCAGCACGCGCAGCTCCGGCGTGGCGGCATCGGCGTTCGGGAACACCTGCACATTGGCGCCCGGGAAGCGTGTGCTGAGCGTCTCGCGCGCGCTCGCCGCGGCCTCGCGCAGGGCGTCGCCATCGGCGTGCTGCAGATGCACGCTGATCGCCCGCGCCGAGCCGCCGAAGCCGCCGAACAGCTCGCCCTCGAAGGCGAAGGCGCGGGTGTCGGGCAGGCCCACGATCACCTCGTCGCGGACCAGGCGCTCCAGCTCGCCGATGGTGCCGGCATCGACCACGCGCGCGCCGATCGTGCCGCCGCCGGGCCACAGCAGCAGGTACCAGTTGCTGAGCTGGGGCGCGCGCTCGCCGTCCATGAAGGGACGCATGCGCTGCAGCAGGGTCGGCGCCAGTTCGGCATTGACCCGTGCCGGGCTCATGCCGGGCGGAAAGCTGAACTGGGCATCGACCGCCGCGCGCTTGACCGGCGGCAGATAGTCGAGCTGGGGCATCAGCATCCAGGCCAGGGTCGCGGGCAGCAAGACCAGCAGGGCAGCGCCGGCCATTTGCCGCGGACGCGTCGAGGTCCAGGCGAGGATGCGCTCGGTCAGCGCCGGCCAGCCGCCGGCCAGCTTGCCGCGCGCGCCGGTGCGCAGGAAGCGCCCGGCCGCGGTCGGCAGCACGACCAGTGCGACCAGCAGCGAGACCGACACCGCGATCGACACGGTCAGGGCGAGGTCGGCGAACAGCTGGCCCTCGACGTCCTGCAGGCTCATCACCGGCAGGAATACCGCCACCGTGGTCAGAGTCGAGGCCAGCAGCGCGCCGCCGACCTCACGGGTGCCCCGCAGCGCAGCTTCGTTGCGCGACAGGCCGGCCTCGCGCAGGCGCAGGATGTTCTCCGCCACGACGACCGCTGCATCCATCACCATGCCGACCGCGAAGGCCAGTCCCGCGAGCGAGATCACGTTGAGGCTGCGGCCGCCGAGCTGCAGGACGATGAAGGTCGACAGCAGGCAGATCGGGATCGCGGTGGCGATCAGCAGGGTGGCGCGCAGGTCGCGCAGGAACCACCACAGGCAGCCCACCGCCAGCAGGATGCCGGCGAACAGGTTGCCGGACAGCAGGGCGATCGCGCGCTGGATGAACAGCGAAGCGTCAAAGCTCTGCTGGATGTCGAGCCCGCGCGGCGCCAGCTCGCTCTCGCGTACACGGTCGACTTCAGCGCGCACTGCGTCGAGCGTCGCCAGCACGTTGGCGCCGCTTTCGCGCAGGAAGCGCAGGCCGATCGCCGGGTTGCCGTTCTGGTAGCTGAAGAAGCGCGCCTCGGCGGGCTGCACGCGGATGTCGGCGACATCACGGAGCCGCACCGGCCGACCCTCGCGCCAGGCCAGCACCAGCTCGCCGAGTTCCTCCGGCGCGTAGCGGCCGGCGAAGCGCAGGCTGTATTCACGGCGGCCGTCCTCGACCAGCCCCGCCGAGACATCGGTGGCGCGCGCGGCCTGGCGGGCGATCAGCGGCAGCTCGACGCCGAGCGCGGCGGCACGATCGAGATCGACGCTGATCCGCAGTTCCTCGGGCGTGCCGCCCTGCACTTCGATCGCAGCCACGCCTTCGATGGCCTCGAAGCGCGGCACGATGCGCTCCTCGATGAAGCGGCGCTGCTGGTTCAGGTCGCCCGGCGTCCCGGGCAGCTGCTGGATGAAGAAGAAGGTCAGCAGGCTGTTGGCGCCATCGGCGCCGGTCTGCAGCACCGGCGGGCTGGCGTCGCGCGGCAGCGGCGGCAGACGGTTCAGGCGCGAAATCACCTCGACCGCAGCGGCCTTCATGTCGCTGCCGACCGCGAAGGTCAGGTTGACCCCACCGAAGCCGTTGCCGATGTTCGACTCCATCGACTCCAGGCCCGGCAGGCCCTGCAGCACGCGCTCCAGCGGCTCGACGATCTCCGACTCCAGCTCCTGCGGCGAAGCCGCGCGCCAGTTGGTCTGCACCGACAGCTGCGGGCGCTCGATGTCGGGGAACAGCTGCAGCGGCAGGCGGAACAGGGCGATGCCGCCGAACAGCAGGACCAGGGCCAGTACGGCGGCCACGGCGGGCGGATTGCGCAGTGCGCTTTCGGTGAGTTTCATGGGGCTCAAGCATCCTTGCGAGGCTGCGCGCACTCTGCGCCCGCCTCCTGCTGCCTCGGATGCACCAGAGGTCACGAAGGTTGCGTGGCCTGCGGTGAGCCGTGCGGCGGCTGCGACGAGCTGCGGTGGGGCGCGCGCGGTTGCATGACCTTCGGCAGGGCTGCGCGTAAGGTTCCGGGATCAGAACGCTCGCGTCACCAGGAATCGCGCCGCCACGAAGGCCGCCTGCTCTGGCTTGCAGGCGCCCGCAAAGCCCCTTCTTGGTCGCGGGATTCCTGGATCCCCGCATGGGCGGGGATGACGGATCCGGATGTGTTCGAGAACACCCGCGATGTGTTCGAGAACACCCGCGCTGCAGCTTACGGTTGCGAAGCGCTCAGCCGCGGAAGCGCTCGCGGTAGCCGCGCGAGAGCTTCAGCTCCTGGCCGCAGTCGAGCTTGAGGAAGGCCTCACCGTTCAGGTGCGGACGCATCTCGACCACGCGCGAAGCATTGACGATGGTCGAGCGGTGGATGCGCGGGAAGCGTGCCGCATCGAGCTCGGCTTCGAGCTGGCGCAGGGTCGCGCGCAGCACGTGGGTGCCGCCGTCGGTGTGGATGCACATGTAGTCGCCGGCGGCGTCGATCCAGCGGATGCTGGCCAGTGCGACCAGCACGGTGCGGCCGCCGTCGCGGATCGCCAGCCGGTCGCTGCGCCGCAGCTCTTCCGCGCGCTCGGCGCGCAGGGCCTCGTCGAGGCTGAGGCTGGGACGGCCGGACAGATCACCCAGCAGGCACAGCAGATGCGCACAGTGGGCGGCCTCGTCGGCGCGCCGGCGCTGCTCGCGCACGCGCACCAGCGCCTGCTGGAGGCGCTCGGGCTCGACCGGCTTCAGCAGGTAGTCGAGCGCGCGGGTCTCGAAGGCGCGCAGGGCGTAGTGGTCGAAGGCGGTGACGAAGACCACCTGCGGAAGCGTCTCCAGCGCGCGTTCGGCCAGTGCGGCGAGCACGCCGAAGCCATCGAGGCCGGGCATCTGCACGTCGAGAAAGACCAGGTCCGGACGCTGCGCATCGATCGCCGCCAGCGCGGCGAGACCGTCTCCGGCCTCGCCGATGATCTCGATGTCGGCCGCGCCGTCGAGACGCAGGCGCAGGCCGCGTCGGGCCAGCGGCTCGTCGTCGACCAGCAGGGTGCGCAGCGCAGCGGCACTCATGCGGGGCAGGACTAGGGCGCGCCCACGCGCAGCTCAAAGGGCAGGCGCAGCTCGATCTCCAGCCCGCCCTCGGCGCGGTTGCGGGCGCGGCTGTCGCCGGCCGCGCCGTACAGCACGCGCACGCGCTCGAACACATTGCGCAGGCCCACGCCCTTGCCGGGCGGGAACTGGCCGTCGGCCAGAATCGCCGGGCAGCCGGGGCCGTCATCGCTGACCCGCAGCACCAGCGAGGCACCCTCGCGCCGCGCCTCGATGCGCAGGTGCCCGCCCTCGACGCGCGGCGCCACCGCGTACTTGATCGCGTTCTCGATCAGCGGCTGCAGGATCAGGCTGGGCACCAGCGCGCCGAAGCAATCGGGCGCGATCTCGGTGTCGACGCGCAGGCGCTCGCCGAAGCGGGTGCGCTCGATGCCGAGATAGAGCTGCAGGGCTTCGAGCTCCTGGCGCAGGCTGACCCGTTGCATCGGATCGCTGTCCAGCGAGTGCCGAAGAAAGGCCGACAGCCCCTGCACCATCGCATTGGCGGTCGGCGTGTCGCGGTCCAGCACCAGGGTCGAGATGGCGTTGAGCGTGTTGAACAGGAAGTGCGGATTGAGCTGGTAGCGCAGCATCTTCAGCTGCGCCTGGTGGGCCATCGCGTTCGCCGCCAGCAGGCGCTGGCTCTCCTGCTGCAGCTGGCGGTAGGTGGTGAGCCCGAGGTAGAGGCCCAGCCAGGTCAGTACCACGTAGAGATGGCTGATGCCGTAGGCGAGATAGCTCAGGCGCGAGGCCGGACGGCAGTCGCTGCAGTACTCCACCAGCACCAGCGCATAGGCCCCACCCATCAGCAGGGCCACCACCAGCACCGGGGGCATCGCCCACAGCAGGCGCTGCGGCATCGGCCGGCCGAGCA
Source organism: uncultured Aquimonas sp. (assembly GCF_937888285.1). Taxonomy (GTDB): domain Bacteria; phylum Pseudomonadota; class Gammaproteobacteria; order Xanthomonadales; family Xanthomonadaceae; genus Aquimonas. The sequence continues at coordinate 39,637 of NZ_CALART010000068.1, read as the reverse complement.
GGCGCTGCAGCCAGGGGCGCAGCAGGGTCGTGCCGATGGCGCCGGCCAGCGCGGTCGCTGCCGGCACGCTCCAGTAGTGCAAGGGCTTGCCGTGGGCCAGCGCGCCCAAGAAGGACAGCGCGAAGTAACCCAGCCAGCCGCCGATGTGCAGCCACCAGAACAGGCGCGACGGCGCGCGCTCAGCGCCGGAGAGCAGGGGCTCCGCAGGCGATGCATCAATCGGCAGCACGGACATGGGCACGCCTCTGGCCTGCAAACCGGAGATGGTAGCCGCTCGCGGCGGCAGCCTCGACGGCGATCCACACGGATCGGCGCGGAGGCTGCACGCCTTGTCGCAGATGGCCGCCCCGCGCCCTGCCGCCGTGCGGCCGTCGGGGCCTGCGCAGCGCCAGCCCGCTCGGGCCCTGGCGCGGCACGGTGGGGTCAGCGCAATTCGACCTCGCAGCGCTTCTTGCGGCGCGGTGCTGGGTCTTCGCCGAAGGCACGGATGCTGCACTCGACGCCACCGCGGAATTCGCGGGTCACGAAGCGGCCGCCGTCGCCAAAGCGCACCAGCCGGCGGCCACGGAACTCGCAGTAGCCGTCTTCGTTGGCGCAGAACTCGAAGCTGCCGGAGCCCACGCCACCGCCGATGCCGCCGCCCGGGCCGCGCTCAAGGCGGTACTCGCAGTGCTTGCGCTTGCCGCGCACGGGATCGCCGAACTCACGCACCGAGCACGAAACCGTGCCGCCGCGATAGCTGCGTTCGGTGAAACGGCCATCGGTACCGAAGCGCACCGTGGCGCGACCGGGCAGGTTGCAGAGGCCGTCCTCGCCAGCGCAGTACTGCCAGTCGGCGCTGCCGCCGCCGTCCCAACCGTCGCCCCCGCCCCAACCGCCGCCGCTGCCGCCGGCGCGTACGTCGCAGTACTTCGAGCGGCCAGGTGCGGGGTCGCCGAAGCTCTGGTTGCTGCACATCACCTGGTTGCCGCGCACTTCGCGCTCGTAGAAGCGCCCGTCCGAACCGTAGCGGACGATCGCACCGCCGCCGCTGAAGCGACAGATGCGGCCTTCGCTGGCGCAGCGCGTCCAGCCGCCATCGCCGCCGCCGTCCCAGCCGCCGTCATCCCAACCGCCGTCATGGAAGTAGCGCACTTCGCACTGCTTGGACTTGCCGCGGTAGGGGTCGCCGAACATCGAGTTGTCGCATCGCAGCGACGCGTTGCGCACCTCGCGATAGACGTAGCGGCCGTCGGTGCCGTAGCGCACCACGCCCCAGCCACGCACGTCGCAACGCTGCCTTTCGCCGGCGCAGTAGCTCCAGTCGTCCCGGTAGCCGCCGCCGTGGCGCGCGCCCTTCTGCAGGCCCGGGCCGGCGGGCTCGCTGCTCAGTTCGGGGCCGATATAGCCGTCCTGTGGCTGCGCCTGCAGATGGGCGACGGGAAGCAGTAGCGCGCAGGCGCTGATCGCCGCGAGCAGGAGACGGGGCAGGCCCGCAGCGGTGGATCGGATCGACGCGCGCATGCTTCACCTCGGCCTTGTGGGAGTGCGCGGCCACAATAGTGCGAGGCATCCACCGCCGCCAAGCCCGCAGGCCCAACCCCAGCTGAGCGCCGATTTACAGCCCTGCAGCACGCTGCACCCACAGCCTGCGCAGGGGCGCAATCGCCCCGGCGAGCCCCAGCACATGGCCGCGCAGCAGGGTCGGCAGCAGGGCGTCGTTCGAGAACAGGCGGTTCAGGGCATCGAAGCCCTGCGCGGCGAGCGCGTTCTCGCTGCGACGACGACGCGCGTAGCGCTCGATCAGGCGCGGCGAATGCAGAGGCTGGTCGCGCTGCCGTGCTTCCTCCGACAAGGCCAGCAGCTCGCGCGCATCCTGCAGCCCGAGGTTCACGCCCTGCCCGGCCAGCGGATGCACCGCATGCGCGGCGTCGCCGGCCAGCAGCAGCGGACCACTCCGATAGCGCTGGGCCAGCTGCAGCCTGAGCGGAAACAGCACGCGCTCGGATGTCAGCCGCATCGCGCCAAGCTCTGCATCGAAGGCGCGGGTCAGCTCACGCTCGAAAGACTCGGCATCCATGTCGCGTAGTCGCTCGGCTTCGGCCGTGGGCAGGCTCCAGACAATCGACACGCGCTCGTTGGCGCACGGCAGCACCGCCAGCGGGCCGGTGGGCAGGAAGCGCTGCCAGGCGGTCTGCTGATGCGGCCGCTCGGTGCGCAGGTAGGCGACCAGACCACTCTGCGCATAGTCATGGCCGCGCGTTTCGATGCCGGCCAGGGCGCGCAGCGGCGAGTGGGCGCCGTCAGCGGCGATCAGCAGCGGCGCGCGCAGGCTGGCATCGTCCAGGTCCAGCACGGCGCCGCCGTCTTCCTCGGCATAGCCCTGCACGCGGCCGAGGCGCAGATCGACGCCGGCCGGCGCCAGCGCCTGCCACAGCTGCCGCTGGATCAGTCCGGCCTCGACGATATGGCCGAGCTCGCGCAGGCCCGACTCGTCGGCATCGAGATGCAGGGGCACGCCGCCGCCGGCATCCCAGACGTGCATGGCGCGGTAGGGCTGCACGCGCGCGCCAGCGATGCCCGGCCACACGCCCAGCGCGTCCAGCAGCGCCTGCGAGCCGGGCGCGATGGCGTAGACGCGCAGATCGGGCGAGTCCTCGACCCGCCAGTCGGGCGGCTCGCGCGCTTCGACCAGTGCCACCCGTCGGCCCTGATTCGCCAGCCCCAGCGCGATCGCTGCCCCGACGATGCCGGCGCCGATGACGATGGCCTCATGCCCTGCCCGCGCGCGGCTCATGCGCGCCTCCGCAGCTGTTCCAGGGCCGCCAGCGCCGAGGGCTCGGCGCCCATCGCGCCACGCACCAGCGGACGCGCGAGATCGGAGAAGTGGTCGCAGGCCGCCAGGCCCAGGCCGCGCAGCCAGCGCACCGGTGCAGCGGTATGCGCGAACAGGCGGGCGAGCCCATCGCTGAAGTCGATCGTGCGAGCGCGATCGGACTCGCGACGCCGCGCGTACTCGGCCAGCAGGGCCGGGCTGCCGGCGTCCACATCGCTGCCATCGAGGAGCAGGCCGGCGAGCGTCAGCGCATCGCGCAGGCCCAGGTTGAAGCCCTGCGCGCCGATCGGGTGCAGGGTCTGTGCGGCATTGCCGACCACCACGCAGCGCGGCCCGTGCAGGGCATTGGCGGTGACCAGACGCATGGCGTAGGCGCTGCGCCGACCGACCCGACGCAGGCGCCCCAGTTTCCAGCCGAAGCGCTGCTGCAGCAGGGCGAGATAGCCGACCTCATCCAGCGCCTGCACGCTGTCGCTCTGCGCATTGGCCACGGTCAGCACACTGCCGAGCCGCCTGCCGGCGAGCGGCAGCATCGCCACCGGACCCTCGGCGGTGAAGCGCTCAAAGGCGATGCCGCCGTGCGCGCGGTCGGCCTCGACCACGCTGACGAACAGGGTCTGGCCGTAGTCGCTGTGGGTCGAGCCGAGACCCAGCGACTCGCGCAGCATCGAGTCGGTGCCCTCGGCGATCACCAGCAGGCGCGTGCGCATTACCTCGCCGCTGTCCAGCTCGACCTGCATGTGCTCATCGACCCATCGCACCTGCAGCACGCGCGCTGGCGCGCGGTGCAGCAGCTCGCGGCACTCGGCCAGACGCCGCTGCAGGGCCTGGCCCAGCTCGCGCGCCACCACCACGCCGCCGAAGGCATCGACGCCATGCGCAGCGGCGTCGAGCCGCACGCGGCCGAAGTCACCGGCGCTGCTCACATGCACGCCGCGGATCGGCACCGGCGGGCTGTGCAGATGCGCCAGCACGCCCAGCGCGTCGAGCGCATCGACGCTGAGCCGGTTGAGCGCGAGGTTGCGCTCGTCGAAGCTCGGGGGCTGCTCGCGCTGCGGCGCGCTGGCTTCGACCAGGGCCACGCGCAGATCGCTGCGGTCCAGCGCGCAGGCAAGGCTGCTGCCGACCAGGCCGCCGCCGACGATGAGCACGTCGAGCAGCTCGGGGGCGAGGCGGTGCGCGGCCTCGTTCAAGGCGGGTGATGTGGGCATCGCGCAAGTTTAGACCCGCCGGCGTGCCGGGGCCGTGGGTGCCGCGCCCCCGACCGCGCCAGGACCGCAGGGCGAACCGAGGGCACCGGCGCTGCTCGGCCGTGGAGGAAAGCCCAAGCGGTTCGGCCACCCTGGCGCCGGCCTCGGCTATCCTTGTGCCCTGTTCTCCGGCGCTGCGCCGGATCGATTCCCGCTGGAGCCTGCCGATGTCCCCGAACGCCTCGTCGCTGCCGCTGCGCCCGCTGCTGCTGGCCGCCTTCATCCTCGCCGCCGCCGCCTCGCGCCTGCTGCCGCACGCCTGGAACTTCACCCCGGTCGAGGCCATCGCCCTGTTCGGCGGCGCCTACTTCGCCAGCCGCTGGGCCGCGTTCGCAGTGCCGCTGGGCGCGCTGCTGCTGAGCGACCTGTACATCGGCGTCTACGGCCTGATGCCGGTGGTCTACGGATGCGTCGCCGCCTGCGTACTGCTGGGCTTCTGGCTGCGCGACCGGGTCAGCGTGCTGCGCGTCGTTGCAGCCGGCCTCGCCGGTGCGGTGCTGTTCTTCGTGGTCACCAACTTCGCGGTCTGGGCCACTGCCGACACTCTCGGCACGCATCCGGCCTGCAGCATCGGGCTGACCGAGTGCTATGTCGCCGCCCTGCCCTTCTTCCGCGCCCAACTGCTGGGCACCGCCGTATGGAGCCTGATCCTGTTCGGTGGCTACGCCCTGCTGCAGCAGCGCCTGCCGGCCCTGCGCACCGCCCGCACGGCAGCCTGAGCCATGGGCAATCGTCTTTCCAAGATCTACACGCGCACCGGCGATGACGGCAGCACCGGCCTCGGCGACGGCAGCCGCGTCTCCAAGGACTCCGCCCGCGTCACCGCCTACGGCACGGTCGACGAGCTGAACTCCTGCATCGGCGTGCTGCTGGCGCAGGAGCTGCCCGAGGCGATCCGCGAGCCGCTGATCTCGATCCAGCACCAGCTGTTCGATCTCGGCGGCGAGCTGTGCATCCCCGGCCATGCGGCCATGCAGGATGCCGACATCGAACGCCTCGAGAGCATCCTCGACGGGCTCAATGCCGACCTGCCGCCGCTCAAGGATTTCATCCTGCCCGGCGGTGGTGCGCCAGCGGCGCACTGCCATGTGGCGCGCACCGTCTGCCGCCGCGCCGAGCGCGAGGTGGTCACCCTCGGCCACCACGATGCGGTGCGTCCACAGGCGATCCGCTATCTCAATCGGCTGTCGGACCTGCTGTTCGTGATGGCCCGCGTGCTGGCGCGCGCCTCGGGCCACGGCGAGGTGCTGTGGAACCACGAGCGGCGCAAGGGCTGAGCGTCTCTACTGAACCGCAACGAGGACCCGCGCGGATGCTGCTGTTCACCCACCCCGTCTGCATCCGCCACAGCGCGGGCCCCGGCCATCCCGAATCGCCGCAGCGGCTCGCGTCCGTGCTGCAGGCCCTGCACGGCATCGAAGATCTGCCCATCGACTGGCGCGAAGCACCGCGCGCGACCCGCGAGCAGCTGCTGCTGGCGCATACGCCGGAGCTGGTGGCCAGCATTCTCGACATCGCCATCGAGCATCAGCACCGCATCGACGAAGACACCGCGATGAACGCGGACTCGCCCGAGGCCGCGCGCCACGCCGCCGGCGCCGTGGTCGCCGCCATCGATGCGGTGATGGCCGGCGAGGCCAAGCGCGCCTTCTGCGCGGTGCGCCCGCCCGGCCACCATGCGACCCGTGCGCAGGCCATGGGCTTCTGCCTGTTCAACTCAGTCGCGGTGGGTGCGGCGCATGCGCTGGCCAGGCACGGACTGAAGCGCGTGGCGATCATCGATTTCGACGTCCACCACGGCAACGGCAGCCAGGACATCTTCTGGAACGACCCGCGGGTGATGTACTTGTCCAGCCACCAGTCGCCGCTGTATCCGTACAGCGGCGAAGCCCATGAGCGCGGCGCCGGCAACATTCTCAATTTGCCGCTTGCTGAAGGCGCCTGCGGTCAGGAGCTGCGCGAGCTTTACCGCAGCGAGGCCCTGCCCGCCCTGCACGCCTTCAAGCCCGAACTGGTGCTGATCTCGGCCGGTTTCGACGGCCATCGCCTTGACCCGCTGGCCGGCCTGAACCTCGAAGCCGCCGACTACGCCTGGCTGACTGGGGAGCTGATCGACCTTGCCGACCGGCATGCGAAGGGCCGCCTGGTCTCGACGCTGGAGGGCGGCTACAGCCTCACCGCGCTGCGCGACTGCAGCGTGGCGCATGTGCGCGCCCTGGCCGAGGCCGACCTCGCCGCCAGCGCGTGAGCGCGGCACCTGCCATGCCGCCTGACGACGCACGCGCACTCGAAGCGCTGGCCTGGGCACGCGCGCATCTTGGTCGCAGCGACCTGAGCCTTGCTCCGGCGGCCAGCGACGCCAGCTTCCGCCGCTACCTGCGGCTCGATGGCGCGCCCGAGCTCTTGCTGATGGATTCGCCGCCGGCGCAAGTGCCGCTGCAGCCCTGGCTGGCGGTCGGTGCGCTGATCGGCGGCGCCGGCCTGCGCGTGCCGAAGGTGATCGCCGCCGACGTCGGGCTTGGCCTCGCGCTGATCGAGCATCTCGGCGACGCGCTCTACCAGCATCGGCTCGACGAGCACAGCGCCGACGCCCTGTACGGCCGCGCGCTGGAGGCCCTGCTGCGCCTGCAGAGCCTGCCCGCCGATGCGGTACCGCCCTACGAGCACGCCCGCTTCGAGATGGAGCTGGAGCTGATGCCGGAGTGGTTCCTGCGCCGGCACCTCGGCATCGCGCTGGAATGCGAGGACTGGGACCCGATCGAGTCCGCCTTCCGCCTGCTGCTGGACAGCGCGATGGCGCAGCCGCGGGTGTTCGTGCACCGCGACTACCACAGCCGCAACCTGATCGACTGCACGCCCGGCCCCGGCATCCTCGACTTCCAAGATGCGCTGGGCGGCCCGCTGACCTATGACCTGGTCTCGCTGCTGCGCGACTGCTACCTGCGCTGGGACGAGGCGCGCGTGCAAGGCTGGGCCGAGGACTTCCGCCGTGAGCTGGTGCGCGCCGGGCACATTGCCGATGCGCCGCAGCGCTTCTTCCGCGCCTTCGACCTGATGGGCCTGCAGCGCCATCTGAAGGTACTGGGCATCTTCTGCCGGCTGCACTACCGCGACGGCAAGGCCGGCTACCTCGCTGACTTGCCGCGCGTGCTCGGCTACGTGCTCGACATCGCCGCGCGCCATCCCGAGTTGGCCGACTTCCGCGCCCTCATGCAGCGCTTCACCGAGGGCCGCGAGCTGACCCGGCCGCGCGAAGACGCATCGGCATGAGCACAGTCGAAGTCGCCTTCCTCCTCGCCGCCGGCCGCGGCGAACGCATGCGCCCGCTCACCGACGTGACGCCGAAACCGCTGCTGCCCGTCGGCGGCAAGCGCCTGATCGAATGGCACCTCGACGCGTTGGCCAAGGCCGGCGTGGGGCGGGTGGTGATCAACACTGCGCACCTCGCCGAGTGCTTCGAGCCGGCGCTGGGCGACGGCGCGCGCTACGGGCTGTCGATCCGCTACAGCCGCGAGGCCGAGCGGCTGGAAACCGGCGGCGGCCTGCTGAACGCCCTGCCCCTGCTCGAGGCGCAGCGCTTCCTGCTGGTCAACGGCGACGTGTTCTGCGACGTCGACTACGCTCGCTTTGCGCTCGCGCCGAACGATCTCGCCCAGCTGCTGATGGTCGACAACCCGCCGCAGCATCCGCGCGGCGACTTCCATCTGGACGGCGCGCGCCTGCGCAGCGAGGGAGAGCCGCGCCTGACCTATGCCGGCATCGGCCTGTTCGACGCCCGTCTTCTTGACGGCTGGCGGTCAGTGATCGGCGAGAGCGAAGACAGCCGCCGCAGCCCGCCGCGCTTCGGTCTCGCCCCACTGCTGCGCGCGGCGATGGGTGTCGATCGCATCGCCGGGCTCAAGCACACCGGCACCTGGGAAGATGTCGGTACGCCGGAACGGCTGGCGGCGCTGGATGCGCGAGTGCGCGTATCCTCGTAGCCCTCCACTATTGGCACCTTCGGATGCACTGCCTGCAAGCGCTCTGTTGAGCCGCCCTGCCCCTTCTTTCGCATTTGCTCAGGACGCATACGATGAGCCCAGCTCGCCTGATCGCAATCTTCCTGCTCCTGGGCAGCACCTCCGCGTCTGCCTCCTACTCGGCACCAAGAATCGAACCCGCTTCGCCTGTCGCTGGGCAAGCCTTCGATGTTCTGATGGATGTCGGCGGCTGCCACGGATTCACGGCCCCCTTTCCGGGAGAGCCGGAACGACGCACGGAGATTGACGGAAACACGGTGAGGCTCTTCGAACCCGGAGTGATCGCCATCGGGTGGTGCGGTCTCCCACCGGCAACGCTCAGACGACCGGCTCCAGTGCTGCCGGCCGGCGAGTATCGAATCGAAGTCCACATGATCCGCCTGCCTCAGCGAACGGAGATATTCCTCTCCTCCGTGAATGTCGTTGTGGGGCCTGCGCCCTCCCTGACGCGGACGGTGCCGACCTTCTCAGGGACAGGAATTGGAATCGCGATCCTGCTCATGCTCGCGCTGGCGAGCACTCGGCTTGCCCGGCCCGCGACTTAGCCACTTGCGCCGGCGCCGGCCTTCTCACCCTTAAGGCGCACAGCACGACAACGGTCGAGCAACCCCGCAGCTCCCCGCTTCCGCTAAAGTCGACGCGCGGCGAACGGCGCCGCTGGACTGTTCGGGGGCGACATGAGCTTCATCAGTGAATTCAAGGCTTTTGCCATGCGTGGCAACGTCGTCGATCTCGCGGTCGGCGTCGTGATCGGCGCGGCCTTCGGCAAGATCGTCAGCTCGCTGGTCGACGGCATCATCATGCCGGTGATCGGTCTGCTTGTCGGGGGCAAGACCTTCTCGGATCTGGCGATCACGCTCAAGGAAGGTGCGGACGGCGTGGACCCGGTGCTTTTCAAGTACGGCGCCTTCCTGCAGACCGTGGTCGACTTCACCATCATCGCCTTCGCCATCTTCATCGTGATCAAGCTGATGAATCGCCTGCAGCGCAAGAAGGAAGAAGCCCCCGCCGCACCGGCGGCGCCGCCCGAGGACGTGCTGCTGCTGCGCGAGATCCGCGATCTGCTGAAAAAGTGATTGCGCGGGCCGGGCGCATGACTTGTGTGCTCGGCCTTTCCGCACATGCCGTCGGCTTCGGCCGCTGGCATGGTTCCGCTGTTCTCCTGCTTCCGGGAATCCCGCCATGCGTCTGCGCGTCTGTCTGCTCGCCGCCACCTTCGCGCTGAATGCGCATGCTGCCGAACCGAGCGCACCAGCGGTGACGCCGCTGTCGGCCGACAGCCTGCAGAACGCCGCCGCCCTGCGCGACCAGCACGTCGAGGCCGGCGCGGCCTATGCCATCGTCGAGTCGCTGACCACCGAGGTCGGCCCGCGCATGGCGGGTACCCCAGCGGATGCCCGCGCGATCGAATGGGCGCTGGCGAAGTTCGGGGCCTTGGGCTTCGATAATGTGCGCATCGAACCCTTCAGCTTTCCCTACTGGCGGCGCGGACATGAGCGCGGCGAAATTCTTGCGCCGTTTCCGCAGCCGCTGGCGATCACCGCACTCGGCGGCAGCATCGGTACCGGCAACAAACCGCTGGAAGCCGAGATCGTGGCTTTCGACAGCATCGCCGCGCTGCAGGCCGCTCCCACGGACGCGGCCCAAGGCAAGATCGTCTTCATCAGCCAGCGCACCCAGCGCGCCCGCGACGGCCGCGGCTACGGCCTCAGCGTGATCGGGCGCAGCTCGGGCGCGGTCGAGGCCGCGAAGAAGGGCGCGGTCGGCCTGATCATCCGCTCGATCAGCACCAATACCGATCGTTTCCCGCATACCGGGATCATGCGCTATGCCGACGACGTGAAGCAGATCCCCGCGGCGGCGGTCTCGAACCCCGATGCCGACCTGCTGACGCGCATGATCGAGCGCGGCCAGCCGGTGCGCATCCGCCTCGACATCGATGCCGAGAACCGCGGCGAGGCGACCAGCTTCAACGTGATCGGCGACATCCGCGGACGCGAGCGGCCGGACGAAGTCGTGGTGATCGGCGGCCACCTCGACTCCTGGGACCTCGGCACCGGCGCGCTCGACGATGGCGCCGGGGTGGGCATCACCATGGCCGCGGGTGCGGCCCTGCTGAAGCTGGATCAACGCCCGCGCCGCACCGTGCGGGTGATCGCCTGGGGCAACGAGGAGCAGGGCCTGCTGGGCGCGCGCGCCTACGCCGCCACGCATGCGGAGCAGATGGCGAAGCATGTGATCGGCGCCGAGAGCGACTTCGGCGCGGGCCGCATCTACGCGCTGCGTGCCGGCGTCGAGCCGGCGTACTGGCCGCTGCTGGAGCAGATCGCCGAAGTGCTGGCGCCGCTGGGCATCCCGTTCGAGCGCGAAGGCGGCGGCCCGGGCCCGGACATCGGCCCGCTGGTGCAGCGCGGTGTGCCCTGGGCTCAGCTGGCGCAGGACGGCATGGACTACTTCGACTACCACCACACCGCCAACGACACCCTGGACAAGATCGACAGCGAGGCGCTGGACCAGCAGGCGCGGGCCTACGCAGTGTTCGCGTATCTCGCGGCGGAAGCCGAGAGCGGGTTCGGGCGGGTGCCGGGGCGCTGAGGGGCGGGGATTGGGAATCGAGTTCCTAGTTCCCAGTTGCTAGTCCCTAGTCCCTAGTCCCTAGTCCCTAGTCCCTAGTCCCTAGTCCCTAGTTCCGGGTTCCGGGTTCCGGGTTCCGGGTGCCTAAGCTTCTGACTCGCGGCGCGCCCGCAGGCCTGCGGGCGACAAGCCCCTCTCCCCTTGTGGGAGAGGGGTTGGGGAGAGGGGGCGCAGTCCCTCTCCGACGGGGTAGCACGGCCGTGAAGCGCAGGCGCTTGACGGGCCACCGCGGCGCCATGAAGCGGGCGGGCCGTCCTTCAGCCGGGGACCGAGGGGTCGTTCACCCCTCTCCCCCGGCCCCTCTCCCACAAGGGGAGAGAGAGCGCTGCGCTTGGTCTGGCCGCGGGCCGCGCGAGTGCCGACCTTGGGCCGCACTTCGCTTGGCCCAACCCGCGTGTGTCGACGCGTCGGCGCGGTGGGGTCGCGGCAAGCGTGCAGCTCATGGTGGGCCAGGGCCCACCCTATGCAGCCGCTTTGCGCTGAGGCATCAACGCCTTGTGAGGCTCAACGCACCAGCGGCGTGTCCAGCACCTCGGACGCCTCGCCCGTCACCTCCTCGAAGGCCTGGCGCAGGTCGTCGAGGCTGACGCGGCCGCGGCCGACCAGCAGGCGCGAGACGTCGTCGATGTCGCGGCGGTCGTCGGTGAGCCTCTGGATCTCGCGGTCGAGTTCGACGAACAGGGCGACGGCGCGAGCGGTGCGCGGGCCGTGGCTGCGGTCTGACTTGAGGCTGCTGATGCGGCGGCCGTGGTTGCGCATCCAGTCGAAGGCCTTGCGCGCGCGCGCTTCATTGAGCAGGCCAGCGCGACGCATCATCTCGATCGAGTAGAACTCGGCCAGGCCCTCGGCGATCCAGTCGTCGCCGGCGGCGCCACGCACCCGCGAGATCACGTGCACCAGTTCGTGCACCAGCGTGCTGGTGCCGTTCTCGCTGATCAGCGGACGGTCGGAATGCAGGTACAGCGAGCGCGGCCCGGACAGACCGCCGCGCCACATCGGATCGCCAGCGCCGACGATGAGGATCTTCTCCGGCAGCCGGCCGAAAGCCTCCTCCATCTCACCCGCCACGAGATTGATGTAGGCGAGGTACTCGTTGCGGCGCATGGGGTCGCCCTTGGGCGCGGCCACCGCAGCTTCCATGTCGCCGATGAAGTCGCGGCGGATGCCGATGTCGCCGGCGATCATCCAGCCTACCGGGCGCTGGAAGCGACGGTCGTCGTCGGCGATGTCGAACACCGGCTCTTCGCCGCGGCGCTTGAAGGGCGTGTCGACGCCGGGCCAGCCCTCGGGCAGGTCGAAGCGGATCGTCGCACGCGCCCGCGAATCGCGGGTGAGGCGCGCACGCGCGGAAGGCACCAGATGGTCGCCGCGCACGATCGCCCAGTCCTCGGTCATACGCGCGTCATAGCCGCCGCTGCGCCGACGCTTGTCGACCTGGTAGCGCCAGCGCAACTCGCCGCCCTTGGCCGGCGGCGTCCAGATCAGGCGATCCTCCTTGCGCTCGATTTCACCGTCGCCGCCGAAGCCGCTGTAGCGCTCGTCGGGCATGGTGAAATCGAGGCCGCGGATGCGGCCCTCGCCGGGCCTGTACTCGAGCGTCACCGCGGCCACGCCCTCATCCGGCAGGAAGGCCACGCGGTACTCGATCTCGAAGTAGCGATCCTCGGCGAAAGCGAGCCCGGCGCCGGAAACGAGCAGCAGCAGAGCGGTCAGGAAGCGAGCAAGCATGCTTGGCGAACCACGCGATGAAGGGGCGCCGACCCTAGCACGACGCCCGCGAATCGCGACCGAACGGCCGCGTCGCAGGCAGGGGAACCGACTACAGCTCGCCCAGGCCTTCGGCCTCGCCGCCCTCGCCGACGCGCAGCAGGCGCAGGGTGTTGGTGGCGCCCAGCTGCTCCATGTGGTCACCGCTGGTGATCACCACGCGGTCGCCGGTGGCGAGCAGGCCCAGCGCATGCAGATGCGCGACCGCGGCGCGCGCAGCCTTGCGCGGCGACAGGCCGGCGCTGTCGAAGTCGATCGGATAGACGTCGCGCATCAGGCCCATGCGCCGACGTGCGCCCGAGTGGCGCGACAGCGCGTAGATCGGCACCGAGCTGCGGAAGCGCGAGAGATGCCGCGCGGTGCCGCCCGATTCGGTCAGCGCGATGATCGCGCGCAGCTGGATGTGTTCGGCCAGGAACATCGCGCTCATCGCGATCGCCTGGTCGACATGCACCAGGTTGCGCGGTGCAGCCTCGAAGTCGGTGTCCATCTGGAACTGGCGCTCGGCGCCGAGGCAGATCCGCTCCATCGCCTGCACGGCTTTCTCCGGATACGCGCCGCTGGCGCTCTCGGCCGAGAGCATCACCGCATCGGTGCCGTCGATGACCGAGTTGGCCACGTCCAGCACTTCGGCGCGGGTCGGGATCGGGTTGTCGACCATCGACTGCAGCATCTGGGTGGCGGTAATCACCACGCGGCCGCGGTCCAGGGCTTCGCGGATGATCTTCTTCTGCAGGCCGGGCAGCTCGGCGTCGCCGATCTCCACACCGAGGTCGCCGCGCGCCACCATCACCACATCGCTGGCATCGACGATCTCGCGCAGGTTCTCGATGGCCTCGGCGCGCTCGATCTTGGCGACCATCTGCGCGCTGCTGCCGGCCTCGCGGGCGAGCGCGCGCGCTTCCTCGATGTCGGCGGCGGTGCGGCAGAAGCTGACGGCGATGAAGTCCACGCCGAGCGCCGCGGCATGCTTGATGTCGGCGCGGTCCTTGTTGGTCAGCGCGCCCAGCGAGAGCCCGCCGCCGAGGCGGTTCAGGCCCTTGCGGTCGGACAGCGGGCCGTCGGTCAGCACGCGGGTGCGGATCTCGCAGCCTTCGACAGCCTCGACCATCAGCGCGATCAGGCCGTCGTCCAGCAGCAGGGTGTCGCCGGCGTGGACGTCATCGACGAGGCCGAGATAGCTGACGCCTACGCGGCTGGCATCGCCCTGGGCGGCATCGGCGCGGCAGTCCAACACGAAAGGCTCACCCGCCTTCAGCTGCACCTTGCCGGCCGCGAAGCGCTCGACGCGGATCTTCGGGCCGCCGAGATCGGCGAGGATGCCGATCTCGCGGCCCAGCCTGGCCGCCGCCGCACGCACGGCGTCGGCGCGGGCGGCGTGGTGCTCGGCAGTGCCGTGGGAAAAGTTCAGGCGCACCACGTTCACCCCGGCCAGCAGCACGGCCTCCAGCACGCCCGGCGCGTCGGTTGCGGGACCGAGGGTGGCAAGGATCTTGGTGCGGCGGAAACCGTGGGTGCTCATGCGCGTTTGGACTGTCGGTTGGGTGCCTCGCAGTGTAGCCAGCCACACAGCCAGCAACGCGCCCTGCATACGAATAATCTGCAGACCACTGCAAGACCGATGTGTTGCAGCGCAGAAGATTCCGCCGATTTCCGGCGAAACCGAGAGTCCACTGGCAGACCACTGTCTCGAATCCATCCATGGCACCACCGGCTCGCGCGGGTTCGCTTGCCGCAGATCTGTCGACGTCATGGCGCGGGGCGCTGGCGGCATCTGCACTTCCGCGCGGACCGCTTCCATCTCACACTGCTGGCCGCGCCTGTGCCGGGCCGTACGCCCGGGCCGCACCGGTGCGCGCCTTATGCCAACCACCTCTGGACGCCTTCCATGACGACTTCTTCCACGCTGCCTGCAGAAGCCCGGCCCGAAGCCGCGGCGCTGGATGCCGCCAACCCCTACGCAGCCCCTGCGACAGCGCTGCCGCAGCAGACGGAAAGCGAGGCACGGCAGGTGCTGTACGTGGTCGCGCGGCGCAAGTTCCTGCTGCTGATGATCCTGACCCTGGGCGCCTACTCGCTGTACTGGTTCTATCGAAACTGGTCGCTGCTGAACCGGGTGCACAAGATCTACTGGCCGATCCCGCGTGCGATCTTCTCGATCTTCTTCACCCATTCCCTGTTCGGCGAAGTCGACGGGCAGCTGCGCACGCGCGGGGTCGACCATCGCTGGACGCCGGGCATGCTTGCCACGATCTTCGTGGTGGCGACGATCGCCAGCCGGGTCTTCGATCGCGTGACCGCAGACGATGCGTCGCCCGGCGTACTGGTGGTGTCCTTCCTGTTCCTGGTGCCGATGATCTGGCCTCTGTACCGGGCGCAGCTGGCCATCAACCTCTCGCAGGACGACCCGGACGGCGCGACCAATGCGGAACTGACCGCGGCCAATATCCTGTGGATGGTGCTGGGTGGCGCCCTCTGGGCCCTGATCCTGTTCGGCCTGCTGATGTCGGTCATGCCGGTGGAGAGCGTGCTCGGCTGAAGCCGGCAGCGAGTGCCAGGCTCCGGATCGGGCTGGCGCGGCTGCGGGCACACACCTGCCGTCCACCCCGGCTGGTCGACACTGCGCGCCCTCTCCCCAGCCCCAGGGACCGCAGCCATGGTCAATCTCGCGATCTTCCACGCCACCCTGCCCCAGTATCTGCGCGCCAGCGCCGGCGAAGCCGACCAGAAGAACCTGCAGGTCGTGCTGTCCGGCGAGCGCAAGGAGCAGCTTCTCGCTGCCGCAGGCACCGTCAACGTCGACGCCCTGGTGATCGACCTCGGCCTGCTCGGAGACCGACCCGAAACGGTGCTCGAAGAGCTGGAGCGCGCCTTCCAGCCCGAGCTCAGCCTGATCGTCTACGCATTCGCCAAGTGGGACCTGATCGAGCGCCTGCGCGGGCCGCGCCGTCAGCTGCTGCGCGCCCCGGTCAGCGCGCGCTCGCTGCGCTCCAACATGATCGGCCTGATCGTCAAGCACCTGGCCACCGCGCCGGCGGCGACGGTTGCCGCCGCGGCCAGCGCCGAGACCTCGATGCTGCGCCTGGAGCAGCAGCCGCCGATGCGGCGCTACGACGACCTCCAGCTGGCCGCACTGCAGGACGTCAAGTCGCTGGTGGACTGCGAATGCCCCAACCAGGTCGCCGACCTGGTGCTGGCGCTCAGCGCTTTCGAGAGCTACTCGGCGCAGTGCCAGAACCGCAACGAGAAGGACGCGCAAATCCACCGCATGCTGGCCCGCGTGACCGGTCATGCGCGCGCGGTGATGGAGTACGCGCTGAAGGAGCTGTGCGCGTTCGAGAACATCGACCCTGCGGCCCTGGTCAAGCAGGCCGGAGGCAGTCGCCGCTGAGGCCTGCACCACAGGCGGTCCAGACTCCTCGGCCCACGCGGTCCGCTGCGCGAGAGGCCGATGGCAAACCCTGGGACAAGGCTGAAGAATCAGCGTTGTCGCGCGCCAAGGAGGGCGCGCCCGCGGGCCCAGCGCGTCAGCGCTTGATCCAGCGCAAGCGAGTCCGCACCTGCGCCGGACTCGCGATCATTGATCAAGGCCAGGATGGGCTTGATCGGTGCTGCCTCAAGCAGCCTCCGTCCACCACTGCGCGGCGCACAGCCTGTGAGCCTGACGTCCAATGCGCCAGCATGCGGCACGCGCAACGCTGATGCAGGCTCGATGTCCTGGCCGACGGTGACAGGGCACGGCCTTCGCCAACGGCCACCGCGAACGCCCTGGACGAGGCCTGTGCTGCACGCGTTGGGCAACTCGTCCACCAGATGACCGAAGGGCCTCACGGGCCTACGGGCCCGTCGTGGAGCGCCCGAAGGCGTGCCCTGATGCCGCTCCCGAAATCCCTGGCCACTGCGCCTCGCCATCGCCCTGCGACAGGCCTCGCGCTGTCCGCAGCGGCGCAGAGCTCCACGCTGACTTTACGCGCGCCCCGCCGCATGACCCTCATGGCAGCGGCGGCAGGATGCGGCCGGGCAACGTCGTCCAAGGCAACGCTGAAGAGTTCAGCGTTGATGCGCACCATGGCGGCGCGTCCGCGGATCGAGCGCTTGAGCGCTTGATCCAGCGCACGCGCGTGCGGACCTGCGCTGGACTCGCGATCACTGATCGAGGCCAGGTTGGACCTGCCCAGCACTGCCCGCGTCCGTCATGCCCGCCGCGCTGTCGCAGCCTTCAGACAGCGCAAACCAGGCTGATACGGTTTTTCCGGAACCTCCGTTCTCGCATGTGTCAGGCCACTGCACGCAGTGACTGGCGCAATCCAAACCCACGAGAACCAATGAGGACTCCGTCATGCAGAACATCGAAAACGCTCCGAACGCTTCCCTGGACGTGGTGCTGGGCGACAGCGCCGTCGAGAACCAGATCAGCGCCGAAGGCGTGACCGCCAACGCCTCGGGCTGCCTGGGCACCGCCGGCTGCGCCGGCACCTTCGGCTCGGCCACCGGCACCGCCGGCACCCTGGGCTCGCTGGGCACCTACGGCTCGGCCACCGCGGTCGAACAGCAGTAAGCCGATCGGGAGGGACCTGCGCGCAGGCCACGCGCAGGTCCACCTCCGGCAGGCCAGGAGAGCCACCATGCAAGTTCCTCTGATCCACGTGCAGGAAGTCAGCCTCGCCTATGGCGAAAAGCTGGCGCTCGACAAGGTCAGCCTGTCCTGCCGACCTGGCGAGCTGGTCGGGCTGCTGGGGCCCAACGGGGCCGGCAAGACAACGCTACTGGAGATGCTCGAAGGCGTGAACATCCCGCAGTCCGGGCGCGTCAGCGTCTGCGGCAGCGATCCTCGGCGCTTCGGCGCGGCCCACAAGCGCGACGTCGGCTTCATCTTCCAGCGCTCTGCCCTGCCGAACCACGTCCGCGTCGGCCAACTCGTGCACCTGGTGCAGTCGACGCTGGACGCCGCCGACGACGCGGCAACGCTGCTCGAAGCGCTAGGCCTGGATGCGCTGACCAGGCAGACCATCGGCGACCTCTCGGTCGGCCAGCAGCAGCGCCTGTCCGCCTTTGTCGCGCTTTACGGCCGGCGCTCCACCCTGGTGATGGACGAGCCCACCGCCGCTCTCGATATCCGCTCCAAGCGCGCGATCTGGGACTGCATCAAGCGCAAGAAGGAACGCGAAGGCACTGGAGGGCTGATCGCCACGCACGACATGACCGAAGCGATGGAGCTCTGCGACCGGGTGTACTTCATCGACCGCGGACAGATCCGCGGCAGCGCAGGTCGCGACGAGTTGCTCGGTCGCGGCAGCGAGCTCACCTTCCTGTCGCTGCGCGCACCTGCCAGCTTCTACGCGAGCTGGCCCAGCCTCGCCGAGATTGCTCCGCTAGGCGAGCCCGACGCCGGGCGTCGCGAGTTCCGCGTCCACAAGACCCTGCTGCCGCGCGTGCTGGAGGAGGTCTTCGAGGCCGAACGCGCGCTGGGGTTCAACGCCGAAGTGATGCTCGGCGCCCGCTCACTGGAGGCCCTCTATGTCGACAACATCGCCTCGGTCAACTGACATGCACACGAACGGATCCGACTTCCGAGCGGTGACCTTGTTCAGCGGCATGTCGGTCGCCTACTTCCGCCGCAACATGATCTCACTGGTGATGACCCTGGCGATCCCGGTGGTCTTCCTGCTGCTGTACTCCTACGCCTACTACCTGAGCGCGCCAGCCACCCGTGTTGGCGTCGTGTTCGACACCACCGTGCCGCTTCTGGCAAGCGAACTGAAGCTGGACGAAGAGGCATTCAACCTGCGACACGGCGCTGAAGACGCGATCCAGGACGTGCGCCGCGAGAAGGCGCGCATCGGCATCAGCCGCCTCGATGCCGAAACGGTGCAGATCGCCGCCTATCGGATGGATCGTCCCCTGGTGGCGATCCTTGCCCAGCGCATCGGCATGCTGCAACCCGAGCTCAAAGTGCAGCCGCTGTGGGTCGATGCGGAAACCAGCCCGCTGTTCTTCCTTCCGGCCATCATCATCATGAGCCTGCTGAACCTCGGCCTGTTCACGACCGGCGCCAAGGTGCTGCAGGAGCGTTCGGCGAGCACGCTGCGTCTCTACCGGATGCTGCCGCTGCCGTTCTGGACCTACTTTGCGGCCGAGTTTCTGACCAAGCTGCTGCTGGCCGTGGGCATCACCCTGGTGTTCCTGCTGTGCGCCGTGGCCCTGCTGGACACTGGCCTGGGCCTCGATCGCTGGCTGCTGACGCTTGTCGCTTCGATTCCCGTGGCAGCCGCCTTCGTCTCGTTCGGCCTGGCCATCGCCTGCCTGCTTCCGAACTACTCGTCTGGCGTGCACGTGTTCACCGTGGTCAACCTGGTGATCGTGTTCTTCGGCGATCTGTTCTTCCCGGCGAGCAAGTTTCCGCTGACCGAGGCCATCGCCCGCGTCATGCCGACCAGCTACAGCGTCGATCTGTTCAAGGGATTGATCCTCAATACCGAGTTCCGGATCGACCCCTGGGTCTCGGTGGGCTTCCTGTTGATCTTCGCCGCGGTGATGTTCCTCATCGCGATCACCTCCTTCAAATACACCGCCAAGGAGTGAGCCATGCGTGCTCCGATTCCCGAGCTTGATCTGGCCGGCGCTGAACCCACCGAGGCCAGCCCCGCCAGCGGCGTCGCCTACCGCCTGAGCGTCTCCGCAGGCACGCGCCATACGCCGCTGCTGCGTCTCGCCCATCGCCTCCGCGCGGCCGCCCTGCGTGAGGGCTGCGCAGTGGTCGATCATCACTTCGAATGGTGCAACGGCGCGCCCGTGCTGATCATGGACCTGCAGCTGCCAGATCCGCTGCTGTCCACCCGCAACCGCTTGTACGGGTGCGCCGAGCAACTGCTGGATGAGGCGATGTTCAGCCTGCCCTGGGACGCAGTGCCGCTGATCTCCGAGGGCAACTCCGGCAAGCGCTCAGGAAACGGCCTGGTCGTGCGGATGGAGTGCCTGCTGCAGCCGCTTGCCCAGCCGCTCAGCGCGATCGCGCTGGATGCTCTGGAGCGCGCCGCCGACACCAAACAGCTGGCGCTGGCGCTGGCGACCCGGGTGCTCCGCGTGCAGCCCCAGGGAGACGCGCTGGATGCCTTGCTGCACAGCCGATTCAGCTCGACCGAACTGGATCTGCTCGGACGCCGCGCCGCAAGCGTGGCCGCCGCGGTGGATCTGCCCGAGTCCAGCGCGATGTACAGCCTGTGGACCGATGCGCCTGCGCTGGACTTCCTCACCGCCGCCATGAATCGGCTCGGCTTCACCGCACGCGAGACCGCGTACCTGCTGCTGCTCGCGGATCACGCCGCGCGCGCCTCGCACAAGGAGATCGCAGCATGAGCGTACATGCACTCTCGCAGGGCTTCCTCGGCACCATTGGTCGTACCGAGCCCGTGCACCTCAACAGTTTTCTCGACCGCGCCTTCCATGTCGTCCAGTGCCGCACATCCAACCTGGCACGTCTGTTCCCCTACGTCCGCGACTGGTCGGGTCGGGAGAGCTGGAACTTCGGCTTGTACGGCGCCGCCTCCGAGCCCGAACCCGCGCTGGCCGATCTGAAGGCGATCGCAGAAGCCGCCGAGCGCTACAGCAGCGCGGTGCTCGACGAGGGCGAGTACATCGTGGCCAGCGCCGACGAACTGGGCGAGGCCGCCTTCGATTGGCGCACGCTGCCGCGCCTCTCCGCCGCCGAGCTGGCTGCACCGGGACAGCTGCTGCACAACTTCGAGCCTGCCGAGGCGATCCGCTGGGTGCAGTCGGTACGACTGTCAGACCAGGCGATCCGTCTGATTCCAACGGTCGTGACTCATCTTTACCCGCGGGCCTGGAGCAGCGAGCGCTTCTGGAATCCAATTTCCACCGGCGTTGCGGTGCACGTCGATCGCACCCGGGCCGCGGTGTCGGGAATGCTGGAAGTGATCGAGCGCGACGCGCTGTCATTGAACTGGCTGACCTGTCGCCCGCTGCCGCGTATCCACCTGGACGCGCTGACCCTCGATCAACTCTCGCCAGCCGTTGCCGAAGTGCTGTCTGCAGGCGATATCGCGCTGTACCAGGGGACGACTGACCTCGGCGTGCCGGTGGTCTATGCACGCCGCCATCGCCCACGCCATCCGCGCGTGGTCAACGTGGTCGGCTGCGCCGCGGACTTCCGCTACGCCCGCGCGGTCGACAAGGCCGTCAGCGAACTGGTGATGATCGGCGCAGCGCTGGAAATGAGCAGCCATCGGCCACCCGAGGAGCTGTCCGAATTCCAGAGCCTGCTGGACGGCGCTGTGCACATGATGCACCCGGCGCGAGCACCCGCCTTCGGCTTCCTGGACCGCGGCGGCGACGTCGATGCCCTGCGCCTGTTCGAGCTGGACGCGAGCGCACCCGAGTCGCCGGAAGCCGGCTTCGCGTACCTGCACGCGCTGCTCGGCGCGCACGGCAAGGACGCCTATCTGGCCGAGCTGACGCCAGACGAGCTGCGTGACTGCGAGCTGGTGTCGGTCCGCGCCTTCATCCCCGGCCTGATGCCGATGAGCTTCATGCATCGCTCGCGCTTCCTCGGTTCGCGTCGCCTGGCCGAATTCGCGCGCTGGCTGGGACTGCGCGGCGCGCAGTCGGACTGGCTGAACCCCGCCCCCCAACCCTTCGCCTGAGGTCGACATGTCCGCCGTCCTTTCTCCTGTCCTGCAAGGCCCCGCGATCAGCGCACGGGGGCGCTTCGGCGAAGCCGTGGCCGCGCTCCTGCAGGGGGGCATCCAAGGCCATGGCCCGGAGCTCGCCCTGCACCTGAGTGCCGCGCCCGATCTGCACGTGCTGGAACACCTGCAGGCGCGCCATGCGCGCGTGGTCGGAGCGTTCCTGTTCGAGCGCTATGCGGTGATCACGCCCCTGCTCGAAGACGCCAGTGCCTGTGCCAGCTGCTTCCGCCGGCGCTTTGTCAGCGCCCCGCCGCCTCCTTACAGCGTCGAGTTCTGCGAGTCGGTGATCGCCAACAGCGAGCGCGATCCGCAGTTCGAGTATGAGGGCTTTCTGCCGAGCACGGCGCGGCTGGTGGCCGAGCTGGTGCTGAAGTCACTCGACACCCCACTGGTGGGCGCCACCGTCATCGACCAGTTCGGAGCCCAGCACCAGGGCGTACCCCTGCTGGCCGTGCACGGCTGCCGCTGCCGCCGCGTCAGCGGCCGCAGCCACGCCGGACCTGATCGCTTCACCCGCCACCTGCTTGGAGACCTGCCATGGCCTTCGCACTGACCGGCGATCCCGAGATCGACGCCGCCGTTCCCGCCTATCCCCAGGTGCTGCCGGAGATTCGCTGGCACCAGCTTGATGCCGACAAGATGGCCGCCTTCGGTGGTCTGTATGGCTCGATCTTTCCGGTCCAGTACGCCGGCAAGTCGCTGCGCGGCCTGCTTGCCGAGATCAACGGGCGCACGCCGATCGAAGCCTTTGGCCATTGTCCCGGCAGCCTCTACTACCTGCGCAACCTGTTCCGCGCCGGCCTGCTGGAAAATGCCACGCGCGCAGCCGCGCCCGCCGTCGGCAAGCTGCCGGCGGAAGTCGACAGCTTTCTCGCGCGCAGCCTGGATCAGACGCGGCTGCATGCGGACCGGAACGCCGCGGCAAGGGTCTTCCGCCAGCCGCTGCTGCTCGCAGTCGCTCATCCCCTGCTGGAACAGGCCGTCCGCCAGGGCGGTGGTCGGGTCGAAGTGCAGGTTGCGCCACCGCAGGCCGGCGAGTTCGCCTTCCTGCCCTTGACCCTCGACGGACCGCTGCCGGACCTCGCCACCCTGCTCTCAGGCGGCGGCAAGCTGGTCCCGGTGCTGCTCGGCGGCGACGCGGTTGCGATCGGGCCAATGCTGATGCAGCGAGGAATCGCGCTGCAGGACGTGCTGGCCAGCTTCGGCAGCTGCGCGGGCGAACCCGAGCCCCTGCTGCTCTCGGCGCTGGTTCACCAGATGCAGCTGCTGTCTGCGCGTGCCGCGGCGCCTGCATTCAGCCAGAGTCTGCTGCGCTTCTCGCTGCAGCAGGGGCGACTGCAAGTCGAGCGCGTTGCTGCGATCAGCCGCGCCCAGCGACTCAGTGAGGACGCGCTGCGCGACTGGAGCGAGCAGGCGGCACTGGTGGCTGTGCCCTCGAAGGCGCTGGTCGGCAGCAAGCCACACGAGGTGCACTACCAGGCATCGAACCTCGCAGCGAGCCTGGAGACGGTGAGCGCAGCGCTGCCCGCGCAGCCGCTGGAGACTCTGCTGCCGGATGCGCTCGCGGCGCGTATCGAGGCCGCTGTGCAGCTGGCCTTTGGTGTCCGCCATGAGCAGGGGCGAGTGGTACGCAACTGTCCCAGCGGGGGCAATCTGGGCTCGCCCGAGCTGCTGCTCGCGGTGCACGATGCACGCCGCTCCGTGCTGCTCCGATTCATTCCGGAAAGCGGCGATTTCGAGCAGATCGCGGCTGCCGCACCCGAGCCCGGCGCCGAGCTGCGGGTGCAGTTGCTGTGTCTGGGCAATTACGAGCGCACCACCCGCAAGTACGGTTTCTTCGGCCGCAAGCTGGTCTGGCTGGACGGCGGCGTCGCACTCGCCTACTGGCGGCAGGCGCTGCAGGCGCATGGCTTGGCGGGTGTTGAATCGGCACCGCCCGCGCTGGCCGCACCGCTGCTGGAGCGCCGCCGTCACTACTACGAGGTGAGTTGGTGCCAGCGCATCGAGCTTGCGGGCGATGTCCCGCCAGCGGCGGACGCGGAACTGCGGACGCGCATCGCTGCGCGCTGGGCCGTGCGCCATTACGCGCCGGATCTGCTGCCTGTCGCCGAAGCGCAGCGGCTGATCGATGCGGCACGTCCGCGCGTGGTCGATGCCAGCCTTCGCCTGCTGCTGGTCCAGCGCCACGGCAGGCAGGTGCAGCGCTGGCTGCGCACTGCCGATTCGAGTGACTGGAGACTGCTCGACTCTGCAGTCGAATCCGAACTGCCCGATGAGGGGCTCTACCTCTCGCAGCACACCCTCGACCAGGCCGGCCAGCGCGTCTACCTGCTCGGGCCGGCGCCGGGCGAAGTGGCCGGCGAACGGCTGCAGGATTACCACCAGCGGGTACGCGACGCCGGCGAGTGGATGGGCGCGCTGTGGCTGTCGCTGTCGGCCCATGGGCTGGGCGGCTGCCCCTGCGGCGC
Organism: uncultured Aquimonas sp.; assembly: GCF_937888285.1. GTDB lineage: Bacteria > Pseudomonadota > Gammaproteobacteria > Xanthomonadales > Xanthomonadaceae > Aquimonas. Next base: position 15,979 of record NZ_CALART010000068.1, on the reverse strand, counting down.
GGTCAGCGAGCGCGAGCTCGCAGCCGGCATCCGGGAAGAGGACGCAGTGCCGCGCCACGTGCTGTTCGCCTTCGTATTCGGACGTGCCGCGGCGCCGCTTGCAATGGGGTCTTCCACCCCCGCTGCTTCGCTGACGACGGAAGGCGCGTCGTGAAGCTGCTGCTGGCCCTGGCCCTGCTGTGCTGCGCGGCGCTGCTGCTGTCGGCAGCGGCCGTGCAGGCATCACCCTGGCTGCTGTTGGCGGCGCTGATGTGGCTGCCCCTGCTGGTGCTGGGCCATGAGTCCGCGCACTGGGCCGTCGGCAGACTGCACGGGCTGCAGGGGCGCATCGAGTGGACGCTTCGGGGTCGACTGCAGCCGCACTATCACGCCCCGGCGCAGCCGCGGCTGGACGCACACGTACAGCGCCGCGTGCTGCTGGCGGGTCCCACCGCCGACGCGACCGCGCTCCTGCTGGCCGGGGCCGCGCTGGTGTCCACGCCGCCGGGCTGGGCGACCGACATCGCCCTCGGCGCAGCGCTCAGCGCGAGCCTGATGTTCGCGAGCAACGCACGCCCTGTCGGCCAAACCGACGCCGGCCGTCTGCTCCGTCTGCGCCCGGCAGCAGCCGGCGCAGCTCGAGTCCTGCTCCCACCCACGCTCACCCTGCTGGCTCTGCTCGCCCTGGGCAGCGCCAGCCTAGCCCTGGCCCGCTACTGCTGGCCGACCACGTTCGGAGGTGTCCCATGAAATTGAATCGACAGGCACGACTCGGCTTCCTGCTGGGTGCCGTGTTCTCCCTGATCGGCACGGCCGCCGGCTTCTATGTGGGCCTGCTCAAGCCCGCGCTCGATCGCGGCGAGAGTCTGCTCGACCTGCCGCCCGGGTTGCTGCTGCTGAGCGCGGCGTTCCTGCTCGGCGCGGCCGTGGTCCTGTTCAAGCTGCTGCGTCCGGAACCGGCGCCGCGCACCGAGGAGTGGTGAGGCCATGAACGCGCAGATCACCCTGTCGCTGCCGCAGCAGCTGGGCCGCTTCGCCTTTGACAACGCCGAAGGCTGGCGTGCGCTCGACCGCCGGCCTCGCGTGCTGGCGCCGCTGCTGATCCTGCTCGGCTCGGCCATGCTGCTGTCGGCCCTGTACTACCTGACGGTGGACCTCGACTGGCTGCGCGCCGACATGGTCGAGCGCTACCCCGGCGCGCCTGCCGAGAGTTTCGACTGGATGAGTCGACGCAGCCTGATCACCGCTTCGCTGGTCAGCCTATTGCTGAGCTTTCCGCTGATGATCGGCCTGGAAGCGCTGTGCTTCTTCCTGGTGGCACGCCTGCGCGACGACCTGCGCAGCTTCGGCCACTGGTTCAGCTTTGCCGCCTGGTGCGCCCTGCCCGGCGTGCTCGGCATGCTGGCCGGCCTGCTGCTCGTGCTGGGCGGCAGCGACCGCCAGCGCTTCGAGGATGTCTTCAATGCGCTGTCGCTGCTGTCGCTGCTGGGCATCAAGAATCTCCCTGACAGCATAGCGGCGCTTGCAGGCCTGTTCTCCGCGCCGCTGCTGCTGAAGCTGGCGGTCTGCAGCAGCGGCCTGCGCCAGTGGCTCGGCCTTGGCTGGCCTGCCGCCATCGCCCTGGCGCTGGTGCCCACGGCCCTGCTGCTCGGCCTGGCGAGCCTCTCATGAGCCCGCGCCGCGCAGTGATCGCCAGCGCCGTTCTGCTCGGCCTGGTCTGTCTTCCCGCCCTCAGGCCCTGGCTCAGCGGCGAACGCGTCGAGGTCGCCGAACTGGTGCAGGTGGAAGCGCGCGTGCTGACGCCCGGTCGCGAGTTTGAAGGTCGCCTGCTGGCACGCGAAACCGCGGGCCTCGGGGCCGGCGCATTTGGACGGGTCCTGGCGGTGCATGTGCGTGAGGGCGATGACGTGGCGCGTGGCCAGCTGCTGTTCGAACTCGACGACAGCCAGCTGCAGGCCGACCTCGCCGCTGCACGCTCCGAACTGCGCGGAAGCGCTGCCCTGCTGGAACGCGCCCGCGCCCAGCAGACGCAGGCCGAAGCGCATCTGCAGCGCGGCGAGCGTCTGCGCGCGGACGGCTGGCTGGGTGCCGCCGACTTCACCCGCCTGCAGGTCCAGCGCACCGAGGCCGCAGCCGAACTGCAGCTGGCGACCGAGCGGGCCGAGCAGCTGCGGCAATCGATCGGCAAACTGGAAGCGGCGCTCGCACAGACTCGCGGACATGCGCCGATCGACGGCCGCGTGCTGCGGGTCAGCATCAAGCCCGGCGAATTCGTCGCGCCGGTTGGCGGCTATGAACAGGGCGACCTCGTGCGTCTGGCCGATCTGTCGACGCTGGAGGCGGAGATCGACGTACCTGAAGCCCAGATCGCACGGCTGCAGCGCGGTGACTCCATCCAACTGCATCTGCCGGCCCTGCCCGACACGCCGCTGCACGGACGCATCCGTGAGCTCGGCGCCGAACCGCTGCAGGCCGGCTTGATGGGCGCGCCGGCGCGGCAGGGTGTGCGTTACCCGGTGCGGGTCGCTCTCAGTTCCCTGCTGCCGGGCCTGCGCCCCGGCATGAGTCTGCGCGGCAGCTGGCGCGAGGACACCGCGCCTGCGCTCAGCCTGCCGCTGGCCGCGGTGCAGACCGACGCCAACGATCCTCGCCTGGGCCACGCCTGGGCAGTCGAAGAGGGACGCGCCCAGCGCCGCAGGCTGCAGCTCGGCAACAGCGACGCCGACTACGTCGAAGTCCGCGCCGACGACGCCCTGGACGTCTCCTTCGTGGCGGGCCCGCCTGCCTTGCTGCGCAGGCTGGAAAACGGCACCCGCATTGAATCGACGGCTCCGCAGCCGCCTGCGAGCAAGGATGCGCTCGCGAGCCTCTCCGGGGTGCGTCGATGAGTACCGCTCCGCTGATCGAACTCCAGCAGGCCTGCAAGCGCTATCCGGGCGCACAGCAGGGGCAGCCCGTGGATGCCTTGGCCCCCACCGACCTGCATATCGCGCGCGGTGAGTTCGTCGCGATCACCGGCCCCAGCGGTGGCGGCAAGTCGACTCTGCTGAATCTGCTCGGCTGCCTGGCTCCGCTGAGCGCGGGGCGCTACCTGCTGGGCGGACACTGCGTCGGCGCCCTCGATGATCGCGCGCGCGCAGACGTGCGGAACCGCCGGATCGGCTTCGTCTTCCAGGGGTTCCAGCTGCTGCCCCAGCTGAGCGCGCTGGAAAACGTCGCGCTGCCGCTGCTGTACCAGCCGCTGCCGCAGCGCGCCCGTCTCGAGCGTGCGCGGCGGCTGCTCGAGCGCCTGGGCTTGGCTGAGCGCCTGCAGCACCGCCCCGACAGCCTGTCTGGCGGACAGCGCCAGCGGGTCGCGATCGCGCGCGCGCTGGTCACCCAGCCTGAACTGATCCTCGCTGATGAGCCGACCGGGAGTCTCGACCCCGAGGCCTCGACCGAAGTCATGGGTGTGCTGCGCGACCTGCACGCAGGCGGCGCCACCCTGGTGCTGGTGACCCATGACCCCGAGATCGCTCTCAGTGCGCCCAGGCGGCTGCGGATCGAGCGCGGCCGGGTCAGTGAGGATCTGCTCACCGGGGGCCTGGTCAACCGGGCATCTCGCTCGGGGTCCGCCGCGCTGGCGGAGGCGGCATGAACGCGGCGGCGCTGCTGTGGGCGGTGCGCTATGCGCTGCGGGGACGCGGTGCGCGCGCGGGCGCGATTGCCGCCGCCTGGGGGCTGGCCGTGGCCAGCCTGCTGCTGCTGATCAGCCTCGCCTCCAGCCTGCGCAGCCACACCGAACAGCAGTTCGATGCGCTGGGTGCGCGCTCGGCCAGCGTTCGCCTGGCGGTTCCGCGTGGCCAGCAGCAGGCCGGTGAAGAACGTCTGCGGGCCGGCGATGCGCGCGCGCTGGCGGCACTGCCGGGCGTGGCACAGAGCGCCGCGGCCCTGCCGCTTTCCACTCAGCATGCCCGCGACGCGCGCGGCGAACTGCTGGAGGTGCGCGCGCTGGCGGCTGAGCCCGACTATGCGGCCATCACCGGGCTCAAGCTCGCTGCGGGGCGTGCGCTTGACTGGACTGACGAGCACCATCGCCGCCAGACCTGTGTGGTGGGCTCCGAGCTGGCCCTGCGCCTTGACGCGTCGTCGGCGCTTGGCGAGCACCTGAGAATTGGCGACCACTGGTGCCGCGTGGTCGGCATCGCCGAACCCCGCGGCGAACTGTTCGGAGTGTCGCAGGACACCCTGGTATGGCTGCCGTTGTCGCTCGCGCTGGAGCACCGCGAGGGTGATCCCGCGCTGATGCTTCTACTCGGCATGCACGACAGCCAGGCGCTCGCCACACGCCTGGATTCCGTGCGTGCCGCACTGGTGGCGCGGCACGGCCCTGCACTGGAAGACGAAGAACGCCTGCGGATCGACTCGGCGGCCGCGCTGCGCGACAGCCTGGATGGTGTCAGCAAGGCGCTGCGGCTGCTGCTGCTGAGCTTTGGACTGATCCTGTTCTGCGTCGCCGGCTTCGGCGTGACTGCACTGACGCTTGCCGCGATCGCCGAACGCATTCGCGAGATCGGCGTGCACAAGGCGCTGGGCGCGAGTCGCGGCGCGCTGCTGCAGCAGATGTTGACGGAAGCAAGCGTGGTCTCCGGGTCGGGAATCGCCGCCGGCGGTCTGGCCGCCCTGCTGCTCTGCGGACTGCTCAGCCACGCCCTGCCCTTCCTGCCCTCACTCGCGCTGTCGCCGCTGCTGGTCATCGGCGTGTGCGCGGGCGCGCTGTTGATAGCGCTGGCAGCGGCAGTCGTGCCCGCGGCGCGGGGCGCCGGCATGGACCCCATCGAGGCGCTGCGCGAAGTGCGCGGATAGCAGGCCCGGTATCGACGCGAGGCGCAAGCCGATGCGCCCTCGCTGCCGCCGGCGGAACCGCGCAGGCTCGGCGAATCGCGGTCCGATGCGCGCTCGACCATCCCCAGCTCCGCCCATGCGCGGCGGATGCAAGCGCGATGCGCTGGTGTTCCCGGAACATGCCCTGGTCTTCCCCTGCCGCGCCTTGCGCCGGCGGCTACCCGGTCGATATTCTGCGCGACCGCTCCGGGGGGAGACTGAGGATCTTCATGAACGTTTCCATCACCGAGTCACTCTCGCGCTGGACGGCTGGAGACCGCAGCGTGGAAGCCGAGCTGATGGCCCATGTGTATCCGGTGCTTCGTCGAGTGGCACAGCGCCAGCTCAACCAGTCCGGGCCCATGACCCTGCAGGCGACCGAACTCGCCAACGAAGCCTTCATCAAGCTGCGGCAGGCGAACGCGATCGAGGTCGAGAGCCGCGACCAGTTCACCGGCCTGGCGGCTCGGGTGGTGCGCAATCTGATCATCGACCGCATTCGCGAAAGCCAGGCCCACAAGCGCGGCGGCGAGTACGAGCGGGTCGACATCGAAGAGCTGCACCAGCTGCCCGGCCAGCTCGACCGCAACTCGCAGATCGACTGGCTTGCGCTGGATGCCGCCTTGCAGGAGCTCGAACGCGAGGAGCCACGTCATGCACGCCTCGTCGAGCTGCGCTACTTCCTCGGCATGAGCATCGAGCAGGCCGCCGTGCAGCTCGGCGTTTCGGTCCCTACCGCCAACCGTCTGTGGCGGTTCGCGCGAGCCTTTCTCGCGGAGCGCTGCAACCCCGTGCTGAGCTGAGCCGGTGAGCACCGCGACGAAGCCGGAGTCCCTCAGCCAACTGTTCGAACGCTGTATCGAGCTATCCGACGCCGAACGCACCCGGCTGCTGGCTGAACTCGCCATCGAACAGCCCGAGCGCGCCGCACAGCTGCGGCGTCTGCTCGAAGCCGACGCAGGCCTGTGCGCACAGCCGGACCCACAGGTGCCACCAGCGATCGGGCGCATCGCGGGCGAGCTGGGCGGCCTGGGCCAGGTCGGCGGCTTCCAGCTGCTGCGGGCACTCGGTCACGGCGGCATGGGCGAGGTCTGGCTGGCAGAACGCGCTGCGGGCTCGGGGCGCCAGCGGGTCGCACTCAAGCTGCTGCGGGTCGGCGTGGACGACGCCGCGCGGCGGCATTTCATCGAGGAGCAGCGCATCCTCGCCAGCCTGAGCCACCCGCACGTGGCGCGTCTGATCGACGCCGGCATGCTGCCCGAAGGACTGCCCTGGCTGGCCATGGAATACGTCGAGGGTGCGCCGATCACGGAGTACTGTGCCCGCGAGGCGCTCGGCGTGGAGTCGCGGCTGCGGCTGTTCCTGGCCGTGCTGCGCGCCGTAGGCCACGCGCACGGCAACCTCGTGGTTCATCGCGACATCAAGCCCAGCAACGTGTTCGTGGACAGCAGCGGACAGCCGCGCCTGCTCGACTTCGGGATCGCCAAGGCGCTGCAGCCGAATCTGAAGGCAACGGCTACGGCTGACCGCTACTTCTCACTGGCTTCGGCCGCGCCCGAGCACTTCAGTGGCGAGCCGTGCAACGTCGCCACCGACGTCTACCAGCTGGGGCTGCTGCTGTACGAGCTGCTGTGCGGCTGCTCGCCCTACCGGTTCGATCGGCTGAGTCCAGCTGACATCGAGCGTCAGGTGCGCGACGAGTCGCCACCTCCGCCCAGCCTGCGCTGCACGGATGACGCAGCAAGGGGCTGCGGCCTGCTGCATGCAGGCCAGCTCGCGCGGCGTCTGCGTGGCGACCTGGACCGGATCGTCCTGCACGCCCTGCGCAAGCGCGGCGACGAACGCTACCAATCGACCCTGGACTTCGCGCAGGACATCGAGGCGTTCCTCGAAGGGCGCCCCGTGCGCGCGGTGGGACAGGGCCGCGCCTATCGGATGCGCAAGTTCGTCGCTCGTCACTCGCTGCCGCTCAGTGCGGTGGGCGTGGCCGCACTTCTGATCCTCGGCCTGGTGGTGCAGCTGCTGCTGCGCGATGCCGAGCTGGCGAGGGCCCACGCGATGGCGGTGGAGGAGCGCGACAATTCCGACCGCGTCAATCGGTTCCTGCTGGACATGTTCCGTGCCGCGGATCCTTTTGCCGGCCAGGGACCGGACCTGCGCAGCATCGTCCGCCAGGCGTGGGAGCAACAGCTCACCAGCGGTGGGTTCACCGATCCCCGCGTCTCCCTTGCGCTGATCGAGGCGGCAATCGGGCTCGGCGAGCGCGCGGCCGCACAGCAGATGATCGATGCCTTGAGCGGACACGCGGACTGGCCCGTCGATATCCAGCGTGAACTACTGCTGCAGACCGCGCGGCTGCAGTCGATCGAGGGCCGCAGCGAGGATGTGCGCGCCACCATCAATGCGCTCGCATTGATCATGCAGGGCGCGTCCGATCCTCAACAGGTGCAGTACATCGGCCATGTGGCGCAGCTGCTGATCGCCGACGATCCGGCCCAGGTCCTGGCCCTCACCGACCGCAGCCCGGTGCCGCCTGCCTGGGTTCGTCTGCGCGCCCGCGCGCTGATCGCGCTCAATCGCCACGCGGAGGCCGAACGCCTGCTGCAGTCCGCACGCAGCGGCACCGAGCAGCCAACCACGGAACGTCTCGCCATCGCCCAGGCGCTGTTGCACCTGTATCTCTCGACCGATCGCGCCGAGCTCGCTGAACGCACCGGTGCAGGCATGCTGGACGAAGCCCGCGCGGTGCTGGGCGAAGGCAACGCCAGGCTGGTGCCCTATGCGAACTCGCAGGTGATGGCGCTGGCCGCCAACCGCAAACTGGTCGAGGCTGCAGCGCTGCTGGACGAGATGCTGGGCTGGGAAGATATCGCCGACAGCACGCGCCAGCGTCTGCTTGCCAACCGCTTTCTGATTGGCACCTCGCTGGGAGAACGCGGCGATTCGCTGGCGGCGCACGCCGTCCAGGCACTCGCGCGCTTTCCTGCCAACGAGAACCTGCATCTGCTGGCACTGCTCGTGCAGCTGCGTGACGGCGCCGAGCGCAATGCGTCGGAGGCAGCGATCGCAACGATCAAGAACGCACTGAGTGACAGGGAGCCGTCCGCAGAGCTGGTGGAACTCGCCTCGCTATGGATGCGCGCCCTGGAGGCGGAGCATGCATCCGAGCTCGCCCGGCTACGCGCGGACAGCGAGCGGCTCAGGCAGCAGGATCCGCGGCTGCTGGGTTATCTGGACGCGCGCCTGCGCCCCCCAGCAACGCCCTGATTGAACCCAACATCGCGAGTGCAGGCCATGGCCCATCCATGGTGCCTGCACGCACTGCCGGATCCAGCGTGACCGGGCGCAGCCAGGGCGTCGCCGCGTGAGCACGGCACATGCCCGGATCTACGCCCAGCGCACGATGCCCGCACCTGCACCACACGGTGTCGCCAGGCCACCCGCTGGATGGGAGGTCCCTCCCGGTCGTCCGGGAACTGCCTGATACGGTTTTTTCGGAGTCTCCGTTCCCGGAAGCATCCACCCACCACGAGGATGCCCCGATGTTGCAGATCGCTCGCGCCACCCTGCTCAGCCTGATTCTGTCCAGCCAGGCGATCGCCACTCCTCTTGGCCTGTGCGAGATCTTCGAGGATCCGCTGCCCACCGGAAGCTCAGGCGCCTCCAGCATCTGCGACGAGAAGTCGGCCCAGGCTGCGGGCAAGGGCGCGGCGAATGCGCCAGCTACCGAATGGAACACGGTGGGGCTGAAGCAGGATCGCTTCGGTCTGTTCGCCGAGGGCGGCCTCGCGGTCGAAATGAAGATCGAGGGCACGCCCACGGCCGACGCCACGGTACTTGCGCGCATCGTTTCCACCCAGGCCGCGGGCGCGACGGAACCGCGTGCGGTGGAAAACAGCGCGACCTGGATGCTGGTCGTGCTCGAGCGCCGCCCCGACGGCAGCCAGCAGATCGTGCTGCGGCACTACGCCTACGCGGGGGCCGACGTCGTCCTGGTCCGCGAGGTGCGTTCGTCCGCTCTTCCTGCCGCAGTGCTGGAAGCGCTGACACTCCAGGTGGATCGTCGTGCAGACGTGGTGCAGCTGCGCATCGCGTCGGCATCCTTCGCGGTCACGCTCGAGGCGCAGGACTTCGGTGCCCTGATTCCCTGGGTGCAGCTGCGCGGGCCCAACAGCCTTCAGCCTGCGGGCATCAATGACTCCCGCTATGCGGTGACGTCCGCCTGGGCCGAGCACTGATCGCGATGGCGCCGCGCGACCGCCGCGCCTGCCGCACGGGCCCATCGTCGCGGCTTCGCAGACCTGCCAGGGGGCGGCTTGCGCCCCCTGCGGCAGAGGAAGCGGGCGGCTTGCGCCCCCTGCGGCAGAGGCCTGGAACCAGTGAGCTCGCAGAACAGATGGCGAGCCGGACAGAGGAAAGGCAAGGCCCCGGGGATCGGGGCCTTCTGCTTGAGCAAAGAGGCACTCATCTGGGGTGGACGCGCGCGCGGATCGAAATCCGCTCCGGCGATGCGCATGGCGGGAGATGGTGTCGGCAGCATCGCGCGGGTGACGCAGCCGCGCAGCCGCTCATGGCCCTGGATCCTGAAAGCCCCGCATCAGCGGGTGGTCGTGGGAAGAGCACGCAGCACGCCGCCCTACAGGCCGCCCCGCGTCCGCGCCAGCACGCTGACCCGCTCGCGGTCGCGATACAGGTGGCTGCTGTAGCGGAAGGGCAGATCGTCGAACAGGATGTCGGCCTCCAGCACGAAGTGGCTGGTGTAGACACCGAGTGCGCCATCGGCCGGCTGCGGTGCGAGCCCGAGGCGTTCGAGCTCGGTGTTCACTTCATCGAGGCTGCGGTAGCGCGCGCGCCCCTCGCGGGCCAGGATCTCGGCCTGCCGGCGCGTCATCGCCTGATCCAGACTCATCCACAGCTCGACCGAAGCGGTGTTGAGGTTCAGCGGCGAGGCATCCGGCAAAGCGCAGACCTGCGGACGCAGCTGGCGCCAGGCCTCGGCATCGACCGCCGGCAGCAGGCGCAGCTCGGAGGCATGCACCATCGGCCGGTTGGCGGCGCGCCGCGCCGGCTGCTGGGCGAGATGGGCGCCGTCCTCGGCGCCGCCTGCCGCGGGGTCGATGTCGGCATCGATGTAGTCGAGCGTCTGTGCGGCGATGCGCGGGTCCAGGTTCAGCGCCCGCAGCAGGCGCTCGAAGCGCTCGAAGGCGCGCGGGTCGGGCTGGTCCTCGCGCAGCAGGCTGTTGAGGTTGAAGCAGCCGCCCTGCTCGCGCAGACGTCCGATGATGCGACCCCCGGGAATGTCGAGCGGCGGCAGCGGCTGCGCCCAGAGGTCGTCGAAGGCATCGACGCCGGGCTCGGTGCGCTGGTCCTCGCGCAGGGCCTGCGCCGCCCAGGCCTCCAGGCCGCGCTGCAGCTGCCAGGTCTGCTCGGCGCGCAGGCTGTTGCGGGTGCGCGCCTGGGCGATCTCACCGGCATCCAGCAGGCCGACGATGACCACCGCCGCGAGCGCCAGCACCAGCACGGCGACGATCAGGGCGACACCGCGCTGCTGCCGTGGGCTTCGCAGGGGCGGGTGCGGACGCGGCCTCACAGCGCGGCCTCGGCATCGGGCAGCTCCAGCAGTCGGTGAATCCGCCCCAGGCCTTCGACCTCGATCTCCACCTCGATCCGCAGCGGCAGCGCATCGCTGCTGCCCGGCGCTGGCCAGCGGTCGAACTCCCGACCGCTCCGCGCGAAATAGCGGACGCGGAAATCGCTGAGCCCCTGCAGCAGCTCGACCTGCTCGGGCAGGGTCCCGGGCGCGCGGTCCAGCACGGGCCAGCGCAGGCGCAGCAGACGATCGTCGACGCGGCGATAGGCCGCGCGCTCGATCTCGGCGCGGGCGGCCTGCAGGGCATTGCCATAGCCGTGGCGAGCGAGCTCCAGGCCGGTGCTGCTGCCGACCAGCATCGGCTGGCGCTGGCCGAAGCCGTCGCGTATCGGCCGTCGGGCAACAGCGCGCAGGTCACGCTCGATCTGCCCGACCGCGAACTGCAGCCGCGCCAGCTGCGTGGCCTGCTCCTGCAGCTGCGCACGTGCGCGCAGCACGCTGTCGAGCCCGCCGTAGGCGAGCGCCGCCACCAGGGCGAACAGGGCGACGGCGACGATGACTTCGAGCAGGGTGAAGCCTTGTTGGCGCGCGCGCGCGCCGGGATTCGGGAGCGAAGAGGCGCGCCTGCGGACCACCGGTCCGCGCGCCTGTGAGCGCCCGAGCGCTGCGCGCGAGGGCAAGTATTCGGGATTGGGAGAGCAGGCCGCGCCAAGCCTGCGGACGGTTACCAGCGCACAGTCCCTGCCTGACGAGCTGGCCACAATGCTCGCAGGCTGCGCCTTCGAGCTGCGTTCCAGAGCGATCTCGCAGCTCATGGCGTCGCGAACGCGGTGAGGCGGGCGACGGGATCGGCGTCGCTGCCGGCAAGGCTGCCGGAGTCCGCCGCGAACACCGTGATCTCCATGCGACGCACGCGCTCGACGTCGGTGTCGCTGGTTTCGGCCTGCCAGCGCCAACGCTGCGGCCCCATCCGCATTTCGCCCTGCTGGCGGCCCACCGGCGGCGCGCCCTGCGCGCGCAGCTCGGCCGCCACGTTCGCCGCCACCCACTGCGCCAGCGTGCTGTCGCGATGGTGGTTCAGCGCCTGCGCCTGCAGCCCGGCGGCGCGGATCAGGGCGACCAGCGACAGCGACAGGATCAGCAGGGCGATCAGCACTTCGAGCAGGGTGAAGCCTCGCGCGCGTCTGCGCGCGCCGGGATTCGGGAGTCGGGATTCGGGATTCGTAGGCCGGGCATCGTGTGGCGAAGCATGCGCCACCCCGGCGGCATGTCCGTCGGCGCTTACAGCCTTGGGTTCAGTCCCCTCACAGTCCAGAAGGCAAGGGGCGTGCAGCCGAGAAGAACGGAGCGCGGCTTCCCCGAATCCCGAATCCCGACTCCCGAATCCCGGCTTTTCACCCATCCCCGCGCTCCCGCAGCACCTGTCCGTCCGGGCGACCTTCGAGCCGCCAGCGCTCGGGCATATCCACGCGCGAGATTTCGATGACGAACGGGCTCAGCTCACCGCTGGCGAGGCAGAGCAGCTGCGGGTCGACGGGCGCGTCCTCGGTCAGGGCCAGGCGCTCGCCATCGCGCTGCAGGCTCCACTCCGTCGCCTCCTCCAACATTCGCGGACGCAGCGGCTCGCGACTCGCGTCCTCCAGCGGATACCAGCGGTCGGGGCCGCGCCAGGCGAAGTCGATGCGCTGGCGGCTCAGGAAGATGCCAAGGTCGCGCCCGGTCAGCTCGGACTGCTCGCAGCCCAGCCGGATCAGGGCCTGCAGCCGCGCGGCCTGGGCTTCGAGCTGGCGCGAGGCGTTGCCGCCGATCGACAGCGCGACGGCGGCGACCACCACACCGAGGATCACCACCACCAGCAGCACCTCGATCAGGCTGTAGCCCTGGGCCCGATCCGGGCGCGGCATGGCAGCGCTCAGCGGCCGATGTCGGCGGCCGCACCCTCGCCGCCCGGCGCGCGGTCGGCGCCCAGCGAATAGAGGTCGAAGGCGCCGCTCTGGCCGGGGCTCAGATAGACGTAGTCAGCGCCCCAGGGATCCTTCGACAGCTCCTTGATGTAGCCACCGCTGCGCCAGTTCGGCGCCTCGGGGCGCCCGCTTGGCTTGGTCACGAGCGCGCGCAAGCCCTGCTCGGTGCTGGGGTAGGTGAAGTTGTCCATGCGGTAGAGATCCAGCGCGGTGCGCAGGGCTTGGATGTCCTGCTCGGCACGGGTCAGGCGCGCGTCGTCCGGGTAGCTCATCAGCTGCGGCACGACCAGCGCGGCGAGGATGCCCAGAATGGTCACCACCACCAGGATCTCGATCAGGGTGAAACCGCGCCCGCGACGCGGAGCGGACAGGCGCGCAGGGCAGGTGGCATGGACGCGGGGAGACGAGCGGAAGATCATGTCGGGCTGGCGTTTCGACCCCTGCGGGTCGCCTGTCTATCGAATCCGCGCGAGTGTAGCAAAGCGATGTCGACCTCCCCCGCCCTGCAATCCCACTGGCGCCAGCGTGACCTGGCGGTGCTCTGGCACCCCTGCACGCAGATGCGCGAGCACCACACCGATCTGCTGCCGCTGGTGCCGATCGCGCGCGGCGAAGGCGCCTGGCTGATCGACTTCGAGGGCCGCCGCTACCTCGATGCGGTCAGCTCCTGGTGGACCAACCTGTTCGGCCATGCGGAGCCCCGCATCGGTGCGGCGATCGCGCAGCAGGCGCAGCAGCTGGAGCAGGTGATCCTGGCCGGCTTCAGTCACGCGTCGGCGATCGAGCTGGCCGAGGCCCTGCTGCGGCTCGCGCCGCGCATTGAAGGTACGCCGCCCTTCGCCAAGGTGTTCTATGCCGACAATGGCTCGGCCGGCATCGAGGTCGCGCTGAAGATGAGCTTCCACAGCCATCGCAACCGCGGCGACGAAAAGCGCACGCGCTTTGTCGCGCTGTCGAACAGCTATCACGGCGAGACCCTGGGCGCGCTGGCGGTGTCGGACATCCCGCTGTACCGGCGGGTCTACGCGCCGCTGCTGATCAGCCCGGTCTTCACGCCCTCACCCGACGCTTGGGACGCGCTGCCGGGAGAGAGCCCGCGCGACTGCGCCGAGCGCGCCGCGCAAGCGCTCGAAGCCCTGTTCGAGCGCGAAGGAGACACCATCAGCGCGCTGATCGTCGAGCCGCTGGTGCAGTGCGCCGGCGGCATGCGCATGCATGACCCGCATTACCTGCGGCGCGCCCGCGAACTGTGCACGCGCCACGGCGTGCACTTGATCGCCGACGAGATCGCGGTGGGCTTCGGACGCACGGGCACCCTGTTCGCCTGCGAGCAGGCCGGCATCGCGGCGGATCTGATGTGCGTGTCGAAAGGACTCACCGGAGGCTTCCTGCCGCTGGCCGCGGTGCTGGCGCCGCAGCACATCTACGAGGCCTTCCTCGACGACAGCCGCGAGCGCGCCTTCCTGCATTCGCACAGCTACACCGGCAACCCGCTGGCCTGCGCCGCGGCGCGCGCCACGCTCGGCATCTTCGAAGGCGAACCGGTGCTCGAGCGCAACCGCACCACCGCGGCGCGCATGGCCGCACTGGCCGCGCCCTTCGCCGAGCATCCGAACGTCGCCGAGGTACGCCAGACCGGGATGATCCTTGCGCTGGAACTGGTCGCCGACACGAACACGCGGGCGCCGCTGCCCTCGACGCAGCGCGCCGGACTGCGCGCCTACCGCCACGCCATCGAACGCGGCGTGCTGCTGCGGCCGCTGGGCGACGTGCTGTACTGGATGCCGCCCTACTGCATCGACGAGGAAGGTCTGGACCTGCTCGCCGAAGTCACGCGCTCGGCGCTGGGCGCCGCGGTCGAAGGCCTGTAGCGCGAACCGGCGCGCTCGCACTGTCCGTACCCCTGCGTTCGAGCGTGCCGAGGGCCGCCGGCTATACTCCCGCCCTTCACGCTCGCCCAAGACCGCGCCCCATGAACCAGAACTTCCTCGATTTCGAGCAGCCGATCGCCGAGCTGGAGGCGAAGATCGCCGAACTGCGGCACGCCAGCCAGGGCTCGGCCTTCAACATCGAGGAGGAGATCGGCAAGCTGCGCGACAAGCTGAAGGTGCGTACGGAAGAGATCTTCCGCGAGCTCACGCCCTGGCAGGTGGCGCAGCTGGCGCGGCATCCGCTGCGGCCCTACACGCTCGACTACATCGGCCATATCTGCGAGGAGTTCGAGGAGCTCGCCGGCGATCGCGCCTACGCGGACGACGCGGCCCTGGTCTGCGGCATCGGCCGCATCGACGGCAAGCCAGTGACGATCATCGGCCACCAGAAAGGCCGCGACACCAAGAGCAAGATCAAGCGTAACTTCGGCATGCCGCGCCCCGAGGGCTACCGCAAGGCGCTGCGCATCATGAAGCTGGCCGAGCGCTTTCGCCTGCCGCTGCTGACCTTCATCGATACCCCGGGCGCCTACCCGGGCGTGGGTGCGGAGGAACGCGGCCAGAGCGAAGCGATCGCGCGCAACCTGATCGAGATGGCCGAGCTCAAGATCCCGGTGGTCTGCACCGTGGTTGGCGAAGGCGGCTCGGGCGGCGCGCTGGCGATCGGCGTGGGCGACCGCACCCTGATGCTCGAATACAGCACCTACTCGGTGATCTCGCCCGAGGGCTGCGCCTCGATCCTGTGGAAGTCGGCCGACAAGGCCCGCGATGCCGCCGAACAGATGGGCATGACCGCACCGCGCCTGCTGGAGCACGGCCTGATCGACAAGATCATCAAGGAGCCGCTGGGCGGCGCCCACCGCGATCCGGCCGAGGCGGCCAAGCGCATCAAGGCCGCGGTGCTGGGCGAAGTCGAGGCGCTGGAGCGGCTGGATCTCAACACCCTGCTGGAGCAGCGCTACGCGCGCCTGCGCCGCTACGGCTCGCACCAGGCGGCCTGAGAGCTTCCCAGCGCGGCGCAGCGACGCAGGTGTTCTCGAAGAAACCTGGATTCGTCATCCCCGCGCAGATCCTGTCCTCGCGAAGGCGGGGACGGGGATTCAATGATCGTGCGACCGGGTCAGGCTGGGACTGGGCCCCCGCCTTCGCGGGGGCGACGATGCATTGGGTCGCGAACGTTCTGTTTCTTGAGAGCTTCTCAGCCCCGCGTCGCGGGGCGGGTGTTCTCGAAGAAACATGGGGGCGTCATCCCCGCGCATGCGGGGATCCAGTGATCTGGCCGCTGCTGCAGGTCCGGTCTGGGCCCCCGCCTCCGCGGGGGCGACGAGCCAGGGGTCGCTAGACGCTGTTTGGGCCGGATTTTCACGCCGTGCTGCCGCGAAGGCGATCCGATACGATCAACCACTTACGATTCTGTTTCTTGAGAGCATGTGAAAAAGCCATCCGCCTACTGCGGCCGCCTCTGGACGCCCGTGGCGGCAGCGCGCTACGCGAATTCCGCAGTCATTTGACCCGCCAAACTCCCTTGAATTCGCGCACCGCGCTTTGCCACGAACGCCCAGAGACGCCCTCGCTACGGCGTCCGGTTTTTTTCACACGCGCTGAGAGGGTGTTGACAAATTAGGTGGTCAGGCGTCGAAGCAGCATCCGCG
>NZ_CALART010000067.1 GCF_937888285.1 uncultured Aquimonas sp. | reverse complement strand
CGGACTTACACAAATCCGGGATGAGCGGGTCCAAGGGAACTGGGTGGCAAGACAACTGAAAGCAAGTGGCAGAGCAAACCGTTGGCAGCAATCAGACACTCGTAGACTACCCCGCCTACAATCTGCGCCCTTTCCACCCACGAGGAAACCCCATGCAGCTCAATGAAGTCCGCGCCATCGTCACCGGTGGCGCCAGTGGTCTCGGCCTTGCCGCGGCGCGCCATCTCGCGGCCAAGGGCGCCAAGCTGGCGCTGTTCGATTTGAGCGAAGAGCGCGGGCAAACCGCGGCCGCCGAACTGGGTGCGCACTTCTTCCGCGCCGATGTCAGCAACGAGGCCGACATCAGCACCCAAGTGGCGGCGGCGCGCGAGGCCTTGGGCGGGCTGAATGCGGCGATCAACTGCGCCGGCATCCTTGGCGCCGGCCGCGTGCTGGGCAAGGACGGTCCGATGCCGCTGTCGCAGTTCGAGACAACGGTGCGGGTGAATCTGATCGGCAGCTTCAATGTGGCCAAGGCCGCGGCGGCGCTGATGCAGGGCAATGAGCCGAATGCCGAAGGCGAGCGCGGGGTGATCATCAACACCGCCTCGATCGCCGCCTACGAGGGCCAGATCGGCCAGGCCGCCTACTCGGCCAGCAAGGGCGGTGTGGTGGGCATGACCCTGCCGATGGCGCGCGAGTTCGCCCGCGTCGGCATCCGCGTGATGACAGTGGCGCCGGGCGTGTTCCACACGCCGATGGTCGATGGCATGCCGGAGCAGGTGTATGCGTCGCTGTGTGCGCAGGTCCCCTTCCCCTCAAGACTGGGTCGGCCGGACGAGTTCGCGGATTCAGTCGCCTTTGTCCTGCAGAACAGCTACATGAACGGTTCGGTGATCCGGGTCGATGGGGCGATTCGTCTGGCGCCGAAGTGAGACATCGACTCGCGACTGGCGCAGTCAGCGTCGGGTTCCCCCCTCTCCCCAACCTGCCTTCGCTTCGCTCGGGCTTCGGAGAGCGTCGGCTGCCGCCGGCAGCCGACAAGCGCTCTCCTACGCTTCCCGCGAGGGGAGAGGGGCTTGAGGCTGAGGCTCGCGCGGAACCTTGAGGGATGCTGCACCCGCTGCCCAATTCCTCTCCCGCGATGGAGAGGGGCTTCAAGCGGGGCTGCATTCGCAGCGTCGAGCGGCCGCGCTCGACGCGAAGGCAGCGCGATGCTCAGCTCAGCCACAGCCGCGCGTACTGCTGCGGGCTTACGCCCAGCACGCCGCGGAAGCTGCGGCTGAAGTGGGCGGCGTCGGCGTAGCCGGTGTCGGCAGCCAGGTCGGCCAGCCGCGGCGCGGGCTGCTGCTGGAGTCGATGCAGGGCTTCGTGCAGGCGATAGCGGGCGAGGATCCACTTGGGGCTCACGCCAACCCAGTCCGCCAGCAGGCGCTGCAGCTGGCGCAGGCTGAGCCCGGCGCGTTCCGCCCAGGCATCGGCGCGCAGCAGGTCGCGATCGTCGCGTGCGGTGTCGATGAGGGCGGCGAGCTGCAGTGGCTCCTGCGCTCGCAGGGGTAGCGCCTGTTCAAGGGTCTCTTCGATCGCGTCGAAGCGCGTGTCCAGGCTCTCGCCCGCGAGTTCGCCGAACAGGCGCTGGCCAAGGTCATGCGCGAAGGCCAGTGCCGGCAGTTCCTTGGCGGGCTGTATGAGATCGCGCAGGCCGGAGACTGGTGCACCCCAATAGGCGCGGAAGCCTTCGGGACGGAACTTGATGCCCAGCACCTGGCCCTGCGGGGCCAGCTCGCGCTGCCACAGGCGCGTATGCGGCCCGGTGAGCGTGCAGGCACCGGCTTCGAAGGTCCAGTGCACACAGGGGTGCGGCACGGTGGCAACGCGCTGCGCGGCGCCTGCAGGCAGTCGCCACTGCACGCACCAGAGATGCTCGACAAAGGGCTGCAGGGCAGCAGAAGGCGCACGCCGCAGATGGGCGAACTCGCCCGACGGAAGCGGTGTGGCAACGCCGCGCACGGGCCGCAGGCCCGAGCCCTCCGCGGGCTGTCGCGTTTGTTCAAGCGCGTCACGCACGGCTCTGTTGGAATGGCCCCGCTGCACCCCTGCCCTGCCCCGCGCGCTGCGCGCCCTGCCCCGGACGATCATCATGCGACAGCTCGAATGCCTGCGCACTTCCATCGGCAACGATGCCTTCCGCTTCGCCATGCGCGCCTCCGCCCTGGCCGTGATGCTGTGCGCCGGCGCAGCGATGCCGGCACGCGCTGCCGACCTCTCCCTCAAGGATTCCGAGATGCAAACGATCAGCGGCCGTTTCGAAGTGAAGATGACGCCCGAACCCGGCGAGTTCGATGCCGAGGGCATCGCACGTTTCCGATTGGACAAGCGCTACGAAGGCGCGCTGACGGCCGAAGCCAAGGGTCTGATGACGGCGCACCAGGCCACGATCGCCGGCTCGGCGGGCTATGTGGCGATCGAGCGCGTGCGCGGCACCTTGGACGGCCGCAGCGGCAGCTTCGTGCTGCAGCACAACGGACTGATGTGGGGCGCGACGCGCCAGCTCTCGATCGAGGTGATTCCCGACTCGGCGGATGGCGAACTCGCCGGCCTGCGCGGACGCATGGGCATTCGCATCGAGGACGGCGTGCACTTCTACGACTTCGAGTACAGCCTGCCCGGGGCCTGAGCGCGCCGAACTGCACGCTGCGCCAGCGACTCGGGACAGCCCCCGAGGAACCGCGCTGCAGGCACTCGCCAGACTCGAAGGGATGGAGCCTGAGCCGCAGAAACGGCCTCGCGCGCTCAGGTGCTTGACTCTACCCACCAGAATCACCGCGCAAGCAGGTGGCGCGGGGCGTCTCTCACCCGAAGGCCTGCGAGCATGATCAGCCCGCCGCTGTCGCCTGCCACAAACCCGTCGAACGCACGGATGCGGATGGGTGGGTCATCGTCGGCAAGCGTGAACGGCGTGGGCGAGACCTCGGTGACCGGGCCGCGCCGGCTATGCCATCACCCTACCGGCTCCAGATCGTCAGCGAATCCAGGCGCGCCGGGGTCCGCTGCTCAGGCGGCCGCGACGAAGGCCTCGATCCGCGCGCCATCCCAGCGGTAGAGCAGATGCGGCCCCTGCTTCACCGGGCCGATCAGGTCGGGGTAGAACAGGGCCACGCATTGGCCGCCGGGCTTGCGCACGCTGTCGAAGACGATGCCCTCGCTGCCCTTGTCGCGCAGGCGGGTGGCGAAGGCCTGGCTGATGGCATAGCTGTGCGGGTCGTGCAGGCGCGGCCAGTCGCCGCCGCGCACGTCGTGCAGGTCGGCTCGGACATTGCCCTGGTAGCTGCGCATCTGCAGGTCGATCGGCGGCTCCTTCGAGGCGCGCAGGAAGCGCTCGCGGTGGTAGACCGTTTCGGCGATGGCGGTGGGCAGCTCGCGCGCCGCGTAGTAGGCGCCGAACTTCGCCGTGGAGAAGCGCCCGCCGTCGGGGTGGACATGGGTGAAAGCACTCATCACCGGCGTGGTGCCCGGCCCGCTGACCCGTCGCTCGGGCGGGATGCGGCGCAGATGGCCGAGCTGCTCGCGCAGACGATCGTTGGTCAGGGCTTCGAGCGCGAACACAGCGTCGAGGTCGGCGGGATCGGCCACGGCATCGAACAGCCCGCGCGGCGGAAAAATCGAAGGCACGATGCGATGGCTGGGTCGCCAGACCACTGCTGCCAAGGGCGGAGTCGCAGGATCGCTGCGCCTCATCCGCCGCGCTCGGCGTCGAGGTACTGGCGCACGCGGTAGAGGTCGACCACCTGCCCGCCCAGCATGTGCTCCAGTGGGGTCTGCCCGCCGAAGGGCGAGGTGCTGTTTGGCCGCTTGACCCAGGCGTCGGCACGCTCGGGCACCGGCAGCAGCACCTGCAGCGCCTTGTAGATGCCCAGCAGATAGCTCAGGCGCTCGATCAGATCATGCGGGACGATGCCGATGTCGCCGCGCTTCCAGCGGAAGAAGGTCGAGCGCGCCGGCGAGCCGAGCAGCACCTGCTCCTGCCGTGTGTCCAGACCCCAGCGCTGGGCGATGTTGAAGAAGGTGCGCAGGCCGGGTCCAGCGAGATCGTCTGTCGAGTGCGCCGGTGCGGGCGCAGGGCGCGCCTCGACGATTCGGCTTGGGCGTGTTGCATCGGCAGGCGCCATGGCGTGAGTCTCGATTTGGACTTGTTCGCCAGTCTGATCCTGATCCGCACCCACCACAAGCCCCGAGCTGCGAACGCCCTCACGATCTCGTCCGCCCGGGGTCGCGGATCAGGGCAGCACCCACTGCGGCCGCACCCAGTGGCAGGTGTAGCCGCTCGGATACTTCTGCAGGTAGTCCTGGTGCTCGGGCTCGGCCTCCCAGAAGGGGCCGGCGGGTTTGACTTCGGTGACCACCTTGCCCGGCCAGCGGCCGGAGGCGTCGACGGCGGCGATGGTCTCCAGCGCGATCTGCTGCTGGCGCGCATCCAGCGGATAGATGCCCGAGCGGTAGGACAGGCCGCGGTCATTGCCCTGGCGATTGAGCGTGGTCGGGTCGTGGATCTGGAAGAAGAACTCCAGCAGCTGGCGATAGCTGAAGACCGTCGGATCGAACACGATCTCGATGCCCTCGGCGTGGGTGCCGTGATTGCGGTAGGTCGCGTTCGCCACATCGCCGCCGGTGTAGCCGACGCGGGTGCGGATCACCCCGGGCAACGCGCGGATCAGCTCCTGCATGCCCCAGAAGCAGCCGCCCGCGAGGATCGCGGTTTCGGTCATGGTGGTGCTCATGCGTGCTCCTTCTGCAGGGCGACGGCGTTGATGCAGTAGCGCAGGCCGGTGGGTGGCGGGCCATCGGGAAAGACGTGGCCCAGATGGCCATCGCAGACGGCGCACAGGGTCTCGATCCGATGCATACCGTGGCTCAGGTCTTCGACATAGGCGACCACGCCCTCGACCACCGGCGCAGTGAAACTGGGCCATCCGGAATGGCTCTCGAACTTTGTCGTGGCGTCGAACAGCAGGGTGCCGCAGCCGGCGCAGGCGTAGCGGCCGGGCTCGAACAGGCTGCACATACCGGAAGAGAAGGCGCGCTCGGTGCCGTGCAGACGCAGCACCCGGAACTGCTCGGGCGTGAGCCGCACGCGCCAGTCCCCCTCACTCAGCTCCAGCCGCCGCGGCGGCGGCGGATTGCCGCGACGGGCCCAGATCAGGACCTGATTCCAGGTGGGTGTTGTACCGGCATCGGACATGGATCGACTCCTGTTCGCCTTTCATTGACGGGCAAGACTACGGAGTGTGCCGCGAAGCGAAGTGATTGCCCCTCAGGCTGTCCGGCGAATCCCGGCCCTCGCACGCAGCGCTCGGGCGCCCATCGGCGCACGGACCGGTGGTCCGTAAGCGCGCCTCTTTGCTCCCGAATTCCGAATCACCAATCCCGGCCTCTAAGCCACCGGCTCGAAGTACAGCGCGTTGGCGATCGTGGGGCCGGTGTCGAGGTAGTGGTCCACCAGCAGGAAGGCGAACAGCGCCATCAGGTAGAGGATGGAGTAGTTGAACACCTCCATCGCGAAGCGCTCCGACGGCGGGTTCAGCAGGCGCAGGGCGTAGTAGAGGAAGACCGCGTTCAGCACCAGGGCGCCGCCCAGGTAGAAGCTGCCGCTCATGCCGGTGACCCAGGGCAGGAGCGTGGCGGCGATCAGCAGCAGGGTGTAGAGCAGCACCTGCACCCGCGTGTACTCGACGCCGTGGGTGACCGGCAGCATGGGCACGCCGGCGCGGGCATAGTCGTCGCGGCGGAAGATCGCCAGCGCCCAGAAGTGCGGCGGCGTCCAGATGAAGATGATCAGGAACAGCAGCAGGGCATAGGGGTGCACCTCACCCGTGGCCGCGGCCCAGCCCAGCACCGGCGGCGCCGCGCCGGCGGCTCCACCGATCACGATGTTCTGCGGCGTCGCGCGCTTGAGATAGGCCGTATAGACCACCGCATAGCCGATCAGCGAAGCGAAGGTCAGCAGGGCGGTCAGCACGTTGACGAACAGCACCAGCACCAGCATCGAAGCCGCGCCGAGGGCCAGCGCGAAGGCCAGCACCTGCCAGCCCACCAGTTCGCCCGAGGGCAGCGGGCGGTGCTGGGTGCGAGCCATCACCGCATCGATGCGCTGGTCGATCAGATGGTTGATCGCCGCCGCCGAGGCCGCCGCCAGCCAGATGCCGAGGTTGCCGAAGATCAGCGCGTTCCAGGGCGGCAGGCCGGGCACGGCCAGCAGCATGCCGACGAAGGCGGTGAACACGATCAGGGCCACGACCTTGGGCTTGGTCAGCGGCCAGTACTGGCGGAAAGCGGAAGTCATGCGATGCAAAGCCTGAGGCCCGGGCGCCCTGGCTGCAAGCCGAGGCGGTTCCGGGCCGGGTGGGATCAGCGGTTCGTGGAGGTCGTCGAAGGGGCGGCCCGAGGCCGCATCGCGGCGCTCGGGCGGCTGGCTCAGGCGGTCTGCGGCCGCAGGCGGGCGAGCAGGCCCACCAGCAGGAACAGCAGCAGGGCGGCCACGACGTTGTGGGCGGTGGCCACCGGCAGCGGCAGGCCGGCAACGACATTGGTGATGCCCAGCAGCACCTGCAGGCCCAGCACCATCAGCAGGCCCCAGCCGTAGGTCGGCAAGCCTTCCGCGTTCAGCCTGCGGGCCAGCCAGACCAGATAGCCGACGACGACCAGCGCGAACAGGCGATGCATCATCTGGATCGCCGTGCGCGCTTCGGGGTCAAGCAAACCCCCTTCGTAGTCGACGCCGATTCCGCGCCAGAGCACGGCGGCTTCCGCGAAGTCCATCTGCGGCCACCACTGGCCCAGGCAGGTCGGGAAGTCGGTGCCGCAGGCCAGCGCGGCATAGTTGGCCGAGACCCAGCCGCCCAGCGCGATCTGCACGCCCACCACCGCCACACCGATCCACAGCAGCGGGCGGATGCGCAGGGTCGGCGGCTGCGGGATCGCGGCGTTGGTCGAGGAGCGCAGCGCCATCCAGGTCAGCAGACAGAACATCGTCATGCCGCCCAGCAGATGCGCCATCACCACGATGGGTTTCAGCAGCCAGGTCACCGTCCACAGGCCGAGCATGGCCTGGAAGATGATGAAGCCCAGGGTGAAGGTGGCCACCCGCGCCATGTCGGAGTTCGACCAGCGCCAGGCGCTGGCCATGAGCGCGGCCTCGGCGACGATCACGACGACCGACGAGGCCACGTAGTGCTCGCGCACGTAGAGGAAGATCGCGCCGAGGATCAGCGCACACGAGGACAGCAGGATCTTCCAGGCGTGCGGGCGCGAGCGCGTGGCGAGCAGGGCGAGGCCCAGCACCAGCAGGCCGAGGATGGCCGCGATGTGGCGGTGGACCTGCTCCTTCCAGGCTTTGGGCACTTCGACCGGGCGCTCGGGGAAGGCCTCGTTGGCCGCAGCGATGTGGACGTCGTGCTTGGGCCAGGTCAGCTTGCCGTAGCAGACCGGCCAGTCGGGGCAGCCCAGGCCGGCATGCGAAAGCCGTACGTAGGCACCAAAACCGATCACGCAGATCGCCAGCGCCAGGGTGATCCAGGCGAGCTTGTTGAACTTGGGATGGATCATCACTTCACCAGTCGATCGAGGTCGCGACGCATGCGGTTGGGCTCGAAGCCGGCGGCATAGGTCACGACGAGGAAACCGTTGTGGTCGATCAGCGCCGCCGCCATGCCGGTGCCGGCGACGGCATCCACCGGCACCTGGCTGCGCAGGGCCGGCGGCAGTTCGATCTCGCGCAGACCGCCGAAGCGCTCGAGACCGTCCGGCCAGCGGCCCGGCCACAGCACGTCGAGCTTGTCGGCGCGGCGACCTTCCGAGATCCAGACCTTGTGGATCACCTCGGCCTGCGCAAGGCATTGGCTGTCGCAGGGCGCGGGCGGCAGCAGCAGCAGGTGCCAGCGGCGGGCTTCCGGATCCCAGGGGTAGGCGGCGCCGTCGATGCTCTTAAGCGGCATCGCCGACCAGTCCTGCGGCGGCTGCACGAGGCTGCCGTAGTTGCGGGTCTGGCCGGGCTGCCAGCCACCGAAGCGCAGCACCACAGCCGTGACGAAGGGCGCGCCGAACAGCAACACGATAATGATCAGGACCAGCCGCGAGCGTTGCTGCGGTGTCATGCGCGACTCCGGAAGAAAAGAAGAAGTGTGGTCACCAGCGCCGCCAGGGCGAGGCCAGCCCACTGCAAGGCGTAGCCGCGATGCTTTTCGGGCGGCAGTGTATTGGGCAGAACGTCCAGATCGCGCGCATGGCCGATCGGCAGCGCGGGATCGAGACGCAGCAGCCTGGGCAGCAGGCGCAGGCCGGTCTGCTGCGAAAGCTCGTCGACATCGAGGTAGTTGAGCAGCGCCACCGGGCCGGTTGCGACCGGATTGGGGGCGAGCCTCAGGCCCTGTCCCGGCAGCGCGGCCAGCAGGCCCTGCGCGTCGAGGCGCGCCGGCAGTTCTTCAAGCGCCGGCAGGCGGCGGTCCGCCGCGATCGGCAGCCAGCCGAGATCGGCGAGAAACCAGCGCTCATCGCCTCCGACCGCGCGGACCAGGGCGTACTCGCGCAGACCCACCCTGCCCTCGCGCTGCTGGTTGTCGAGCAGCAGGCGTGGGTTTGCGCGCAGCTCGATTTCGCCGCGCACCGCCATCGGTACTCCGGCGCTTTCCGGGGCCGCCAGCGCGGCGGCCAGCGCTTGCGGCGCGGCTTGGCGCGCGGCTTCGACCTGGTCGAGCCAGGCCTGCTTCTGTCCGGCGCGACCGAATTGCCAGCTCGACAGGCTCGCGAAGCCGAGCGCAAGCAGCAGGCCTGCCGAGGCCAGCAGATAGCGTTTGATCGAGGAGGTGCTCACGCCGACCTGCATGCGACGGGTGAGATACTTGGCACTGTCATTGCTCAGGTGCTGGCCATGGAAAAGCTGCTGATCATCGGGTTCCTCGCGCTCATCCTCTACAACCTCGGCGCGGGGCTGTACTACATGATTTCCGACAAGGGCAGCACGCACCGCACGGTGAACGCGCTGACCCGACGGATCGGCCTGTCGGTGCTGCTGATCGTGCTGGTGCTGATCGGCATCGGCACCGGCATCATCAAGCCGCACGGCATCGGCGGCTGAGTCGGTCGCTGCCGCAGGCCAGTACGGCCTGCAGCGTCCGAAACGCAGCGGGGCCGGCAGCTTGCCGGCCCCGCTGCGTTTGCGACCTGCGCCCCGCGCCTTACAGCACGTAGACGAACAGGAACAGGATCAGCCAGACCACGTCGACGAAGTGCCAGTACCAGGCCACCGCCTCGAAGGCGAAGTGGTTGTCCTTGGTGAAATGGCCCTTGGCCACGCGGAACCACATCACCGCCAGCATGATCGCGCCCAGCGTCACATGCATGCCGTGGAAGCCGGTGAGCATGAAGAAGGTGGAACCGTAGATGCCGGAGCTCAGCTTCAGGTTCAGGTCGCCGTAGGCGTGCGCGTACTCGTAGATCTGGAAGTACATGAAAATCGCGCCCAGCACGACGGTGGCCGCCAGCCAGAACAGGATCTTGCCGCGCTCACCGGCCTTCAGCGCGTGGTGGGCGATGGTCAGGGTGATGCCCGAAGCCAGCAGCAGCAGGGTGTTCAGCAGCGGAATGCCCCAGGCTGGAATGGTCTGGAAGGCGCCATTGAGCTCGTTGGGGCCATTGGTCGGCCAAGCGGCGTCGAAGCCGCTCCAGAGGAACTCGTGCGTGGCCGCTCCGGCGCCCTCGCCGCCCAGCCACGGCACCGAGAACATGCGCGCGTAGAACAGCGCGCCGAAGAAGGCCGCGAAGAACATCACTTCCGAGAAGATGAACCACAGCATGCCCATGCGGAAGCTGCGGTCGACCTGCGAGTTGTACTTGCCGCCCACCGACTCGTTGATCTGGTCGGCGAACCAGCCGCTCAGCATGAACAGGGTGACCGCGAGGCCCGCGTAGAACACCCACATGCCCCAGGCAGCGCCGTCCATCCAGCTGGCCACGCCGAGCATGGTGGTGAACAGGCCGATGGCGCCGACGATCGGCCAGGGGCTGCTGTGTGGAACGTAATAGACGTTGGCGTCGTCGTGGGCGTGTGCCATGGAGCTTCCCCGGTGAACGAAAGTTGAAAGTCTAGCAAGCAGCCCGCCGGATGCGGCGGACCGAGGCGGTTCAGTGCATGCCGCTGGCCGCCATGCGGGCGGTGGCGTGCTCGTTGTTGAAGAAGGTGTAGGACAGGGTGAGCGTGGTGATTTCGCGCGGCAGCGCGGGGTCGATCACGAAGCGCACCGGCATCGGACGCTCCTCACCGGGGTGCAGCAGCTGCTCGGTGAAGCAGAAGCACTCGGTCTTGTTGAAGAAGATCGAGGCGCGCGAGGGCGCGACGCTGGGCACCGCCTGGCCGACGATGGGCGTACTGTCCATGTTGCGGGCATGAAACATGGCCTCGTACATCTGACCCGGGTGCACCTGCATCTGGAACTGGTCCGAGCGGAAGGCCCAGTTGAGGCGCGAGTTCACCCCGGCATCGAACTCGACGGTGATGGTGCGGCTGGTGTCGACCTCGTAGCTCGCCACCACGGTCTCGCCGGTCGGCGTGCGCTCCAGGGTTATGCCGAACACCTTCTCGCAGGCAATGCGGTACAACGGCACCAGCGAGAAGGCGAACAGAAAAGTGCAGGCACAGGCGAGCAAAGCCCGGCCCAGCACCTTGCGGCTCTCGCTGCGGCTTGAAACCTCGGCGCTCATCGCCCGATCACGCCCGACAGGACGAAGGTGACGTAGACGGCCAGCGCGATCAGGCCCATGGCCAGGGCCGTACGGCGCGCCGCGACGCGCTGCTGCGGGCTGGCTTCGGTGGGGGCGTTGGGACGCTTCATGGTGTGCTTCTCGATGGCCGCTACGGCGTGGGTCGAGGGCGCACGCCCTCGACCCACGCGCGCCTGTCCGGCATCAGTGGGCGACGTTGCCGTGAGCCAGCTTGCTGTCGTCGATCACCGGCGGGGTGGTGAAGGTGTGGTGCGGGGCCGGGCTCGGCACGGTCCATTCCAGGCCCTTCGCGCCTTCCCACACGCCGGCCGTGGCCTTGGCGCCACCGCGTGCACAGCTCCACACGATGTAGACGAAGATCAGCTGCGACAGGCCGAAGCCGAAGCCGCCGATCGAACTGATCATGTTGAAGTCGGCGAACGCCACGTTGTAATCCGGGATGCGGCGCGGCATGCCGGCCAGACCCAGGAAGTGCTGCGGGAAGAACAGCAGGTTGACGAAGATCGTCGACAGCCAGAAGTGCCACTTGCCCAGCGTCTCGTTGTACATGTGGCCGGTCCACTTGGGCAGCCAGTAATAGGCCGCGGCCATGATCGAGTAGACCGCGCCCGTCACCAGCACGTAGTGGAAGTGCGCCACCACGAAGTAGGTGTCGTGGTACTGGAAGTCGGCCGGGACGATGGCCAGCATCAGGCCCGAGAAGCCGCCGATGGTGAACATCACCACGAAGCCCAGGGCGAACAGCATCGGGGTCTCGAAGGTCAGCGAGCCGCGCCACATGGTGGTGACCCAGTTGAAGACCTTCACGCCGGTGGGGATGGCGATCAGCATCGTGGCGTACATGAAGTACAGCTCGCCGCCGAGCGGCATGCCCACGGTGAACATGTGGTGGGCCCAGACGATGAACGACAGGAAGGCGATCGACGCGGTGGCGTACACCATGGCCTGGTAGCCGAACAGCGGCTTGCGGGCGAAGGTCGGGATGATCTCCGACACGATGCCGAAGGCCGGCAGGATCATGATGTAGACCTCGGGGTGCCCGAAGAACCAGAAGATGTGCTGGTACATCACCGGGTCACCGCCGCCGGCGGCGTTGAAGAAGCTGGTTTCGAAGAACTTGTCGGTCAGCAGCATGGTGACCGCGCCGGCCAGCACCGGCATCACCGCGATCAGCAGGAAGGCGGTGATCAGCCAGGTCCACACGAACACCGGCATCTTGAGCAGGTCCACGCCCGGGGCGCGCATGTTGAGCACGGTGGCGATGATGTTGATCGCGCCCATGATCGAGCTGATGCCCATCAGGTGGATGGCGAAGATGGTGAAGGCCGTGCTGTTGCCGCCCTGCAGCGACAGCGGCGGGTACAGGGTCCAGCCGCCGGCCGGGCCGCCGCCGCCGATGCCGAAGAACAGCTGCAGGATCAGCGGCATCAGCAGCAGGGTGAAGGCGAACGGCATGATCCAGAAGGACCAGTTGTTCATGCGCGGCAGCGCCATGTCCGGCGCGCCGATCTGCAGCGGGATCATCCAGTTGGCCAGGCCCACGAAGGCCGGCATGACCGCGCCGAAGATCATCACCAGCGCGTGCATGGTGGTCATCTGGTTGAAGAATTCCGGATGCACCAGCTGCAGGCCGGGCTGGAACAGCTCGGCACGGATCACCAGCGCCATCGCGCCGCCGATCAGGAACATCACCAGCGAGAACACCAGGTAGAGGGTGCCGATGTCCTTGTGGTTGGTGGTCAGCACCCAGCGCTGCATGAAGCCGGTCGGCTTATGGTCGTGGTGCTCGTCGTGGTGGGCTGCGGTCGAAGTTGCCATGGTGTCCTGCCTCCAACTCAAAACTGCGCCGCGACGGCCGGAGCCGCTGCGGGGTTGGCGCCAGCCACGCGGGCGGCGTCGTTACCGGCCTGCTCGGCCGCCAGCCAGCTCTCGAACTCGGCCGGAGTCACCGCCTTGACCACGATCGGCATGAAGCCATGGTCCTTGCCGCAGAGCTCGGCGCACTGGCCGCGGTAGATGCCCGGCGCGTTGATGCGGGTCCAGTTCTCGTTGACGACGCCCGGGATGGCGTCCTGCTTCCAGCCGAACACCGGCACCCACCAGCTGTGGATGACGTCGTCGGCAGTGATCACGAAGCGGATCTTGGTGTCGGTCGGCAGCACCAGCGGCTTGTCGACATCGAGCAGGTAGATGTTGTTGCCTTCGGCATCGGTGACGGTGTCCGGCGTCTTGCCCGAGCCCAGCTGGCGAACGGTATCGCTGCCGCGGTCGATGCGGCTGACGAAGTTCACGTTGCCCGGCTGGCCCTTGTAGTTGACGATTTCGTAGCGCCACATCCACTGGTAGCCGGTGATCTTCACCGTCATCTCGGAACCGGTGGTGTCCTCCATGCGGAACATGGTCTTGGTCGCCGGCCAGGCGACCGCAACCAGGATCAGCACCGGGATCACCGTCCAGATGATCTCGGCGGTGGTGTTGTGGCTCCAGCCCTCGGCCTTGGCGCCCTTGGACTTGCGGAACTTGATCATCGCCACGGTCATGGCGCCGAACACGATGATGCCGATCACCACGCAGATCCACAGCGTGATCATGTGCAGCCGGTAGACCTCGCCTGCGGTGTCGGTCACGCCGGTGGTCATGTTGAGCTGCCAGCGCTCGGGATTGGCGAAGGCCAGGGCCGAGAACAGCAGGGCGCAGACGCCCATTCCCAGTTGGCTCCAGTGGACACGCTTCATCAGCATCACCTTGAGTCTTCGGTAAACCTGTAAACCGCTTGCGCACGCGCCGATCGCAGGCCGTGCTCCAGATCCTTCGCGAGGCGCTCCCGCTCGGCTTCGCCGAGGAACCGCCCCACGCCCACGCGGCGTCCGCGACAGGAGAGGTACAACTGCCCTTCCAGGGCTTCGAGCCGCACCCACTGGGGCGGCTCGGACAGCGCTTCGATGAGCTCCGGCACGCGGCTCACCGAGACGCGATCGGCGTTGATCGAAATCACCTCGGCGCGCTCCGCGCGCCGCCAGACTATCCAGAACACCGTCGCCAGCACGCTCAGCTCGAGCACTGCGAATGCCGGCGCGAACACGTTGCCCTGCGACCAGCTGTAGCCGGTGACGGCCACGGCGGTCGCGATGACGAGCGCGAAGAAGCGCTTGGCTTGGCGATGATCGAGCGAGCGGTTGGGCTTCAGTACCCAGCGCTGGATGGCGCCATCGCCCTCGACGTGCACGGTCTCGATCATCGTCGCCCCCCAGCAACCGCTGGCAGGCCCAAGCTGTCGCCCAGAGCCCGCGGATGATAGGCCTCGGCGCCTGTTCCAGCAACATCGAGGGCTCGCTTGCGCATGCGGCGAGACTGCCCGTCGGCGCGCGCAGACGGCGCCAATCCTGAGTGAAATCCGGTGCCGCAAACGCAGAACCCCGCGCCAGGCGCGGGGTTCTGCGGGGGTTGCCCGGGCAGGTCAGCCGGCGCGCTGCTTCGCCAGGGCCATCACTTCGGCAGCACCTTCACGCAGGCGCTCAGCCTCGGCGGCCTCGATCGGGCCGTTCGGCCCTTCGTTGAGGATCAACTCGCCGGCCTCGTTCCAGCCCAGCCAGGTGGTGCGACCGCGCTGCTCGCGGACGATCACCCATGGCCGGTCGCCCTGGAACGCGTACTTCAGCGACGCGGTACCGGCATCGCCGAAGTCGACCTGCTCGCGCGCGAAACGCACTCGACCCTCGGCGGTGAAGGCGTCCCAACCCACGGTCACATCGTCGGTGATGCGCTCGCCGGCAATGCGGGTGAGGCCGCCGATGGCGCGTTCGATCGCGCCGAAGTCCTGCTTCATCTTCTCGGTGGGGGCGATCTGCGTGTCGGCCTGTGCGCCACCGCGCACCAGGCTCAGCGATACGCGGTCGCCATTGCCTTCCGTCAGCACCGGCTGCGGGGCGGCGCTGGAGTACAGCGGCAGACCCTCGACAGTCAGCGCTGCCAGCACGCCATAGCGGCCAGTCGCGACGATCTTCGAGGCGTCATAGGGGAGCGAGAAGCGGTGCGGCAACAGCGACGGCGCAGGCTGTGCAAGCTCGGCGACGACCGGCGGCACCTGCGAGGGATCGCTGAGGTCGAGCAGGCGGATCGAAAGCTGGAAACCTGGGGGCAGCTCGGTGAGGCCATCGACGACCAGTTCGCCGCTGATCGCGGTATCGAACTGCGGGGCCGGTGCCGGCGCCGGTGCCGAGGACTGCGACTGCGCCGCGGACGAAGCGCTGGCGGCGGTCTGCGCGGGCGGGGCGTCCTGCGAGCCGCAGGCGGTCAGCATGAGGGCGGCGACTGCCAGGGGAATCAGCTTGCGATGCATGTACGGCTCCTGGAAAACACGGGGCGACGGGAACGTCGGCCCCGACAGCGGGGAGGTGATGCAGCGGCAGCACGATCGTCTCGAACCGAGCAATGCCACCGATGGCCAGCCCCGCAGGGTAAACCGTTTGGACGCAAGGGCAAAGGGGCCAAAGGCTGGGATACGCAGGCGCATGGCGCGCCCAGCGCGAGCTTCGTCACGCTCTGCCATCGGACGACGGATAGTCGCC
Source organism: uncultured Aquimonas sp. (assembly GCF_937888285.1). Taxonomy (GTDB): domain Bacteria; phylum Pseudomonadota; class Gammaproteobacteria; order Xanthomonadales; family Xanthomonadaceae; genus Aquimonas. The sequence continues at coordinate 63,486 of NZ_CALART010000067.1, read as the reverse complement.
TGCCGCCTCATGGCGACGGTCTGCACGACAACGCTGCGGCGCGGGACGCGCCGCCACTACAATCGCGGCCGGCCGGGTGCCGCGAGGGCCACCCCAGACCAAAGTCGAATCCTGTCGCCCTCCGGGGCCGCTGGCGCCCCCTCCATTCCTGCGCGCTCGCGTCCACAGCCGCAACTATTCGCATCAGAGGGCCTGCATGGGCATTGAGGGACTACTGACGCTGCTGGTGCTGGCCGGAGCGGTGATCCTGTTCATCACCGAGCGCCTGCCGGTCGACGTGGTGGCGATGATCGTGCTGGCCAGCCTGTTGATCCTCGGCCTGGTGAGCCCGGCGCAGGCACTCAGCGGCTTCAGCAGCGAGGCCACGATCACCGTGGCCGCCATGTTCGTGCTGAGCACCGGCCTTACACGCACCGGCGCCCTGCGCGCGGTCGGCGCCGCGTTCGCCCGCATCCGGCAGACCTGGCTGTTCACGCTCGCGGTCATGACTTCGCTGGGCGCCATGTCGGCCTTCGTCAACAACACGGCGGCGCTGGCGGTGTTCCTGCCGATCGTGCTCGGCGTGGCAGCCGCCAACCGCTTCTCGGCCTCGAAGGTGCTGATTCCCATGTCCTACGCTGCCCAGATGGGCGGCGTCTGCACCCTGATCGGCACCTCCACCAACCTGCTGGTGAACTCGCTGGCCAAAGATGCCGGCCTGCCCGGCTTCACCCTGTTCGAGTTCGCCCCGCTGGGCCTGATCACCATGGCCGTCGGACTGGTCTACACCACCATTGCCAGCCAGCTGCTGCTTCCCGACCGTCGCACCCCGCAGCTGACCGAGAACTACGAGCTCGGTAAATACATCGCCGAGCTGCGGGTGATGCCCGGCTCGCCGCTGATTGGCAAGAGCGTGGCCGATGCGAAGCTCGGCGAGCGCCACAGCGTGTTCGTGCTGGAGCTGCTGCGCGGCGAGGAGAAGATCTGGTCGCCCCGCGCGCAGAAGCTGCAGGAAGGCGACATTCTGCTGGCCCGCGGCGACTGGAGCCGTCTCTCCAGCCTGAAGGACAGCGCCCGACTCGAGCTGGAGCCCGAGTTCAAGCTGCGCGACGAGCAGTTCCGCGATGACAACCAGGTGCTGACCGAAGTGATGGTCGCACCCGGCTCGCGTTTCATCGGCCAGACCCTGCGCACGCTGGAATTCAACTGGCACTACAACGCCACCGTGCTCGCCATCCATCGTCGCGGCGAAGTGCTGCGCGAAAAGCTCCGCGATGTCGAGCTGACCGTCGGCGACATCCTGCTGATGATCACCAGCCCCAGCGAGATGCAGCACCTGCGGGCGAATCCCAATGTCGTTGTCCTCACCGAGCGCGAAGAGGGCCCCGCGTCCAGCCGACGCGCCTGGATCGCGCTGGCGATCATGGCCGCGGTGGTCGCCGCGGCGACGCTGGAATGGCTGCCGATCGTGGCCTCTTCCATCCTTGGTTGCATCGCGCTGGTGGTGTTCCGCTGCCTTGAATCGAAGGAGCTGTACGAGTCGATCGACTGGCGGGTGATCATGCTGCTGGCGGGTGTACTGCCGCTCGGGATCGCGCTGCAGAGCAGCGGTGCCGCCGCTTTCCTGGCGGATCGCACCCTGGACGTCGTGGGCGGTTGGGGGCCGATTGCGCTGCTGGCGGTCATCTATCTCCTCACCGCCGTGCTCACCGAATTCATGAGCAACAACGCGTCGGCGGTGCTGCTGACGCCGGTGGCGATTGCCGCGGCGCACAGTATCGACGCAAGCCCGACCCCCTTCGTGGTCGCCGTGGCCTTCGCTGCGTCCACCGCATTCGCCACCCCGGTCGGCTACCAGACCAATACGATGGTCTACAGCGCGGGCGGCTACCGCTTCATCGACTTCGTCAAGATCGGCGTGCCGCTGAACCTGCTGTTCTGGATCATCGCCGTCGTGTTCATCCCGGTGTTCTGGCCCCTGTGAGGCGCCGGGTTCACCTGCAATTCAAGCGCGCGCCAACAGTCTGCGCGCCGCCCATCCCGTCTTCACCTTTCGCCCAACGAGGCTCCCCATGCGCAAGCTCCTGATCCTGACCACCGTGCTCGCCAGCGCCCTGCCCCAACTGTCCACCGCGCAGGGCTGGACCGGCACCGGCGAATTCGGCCTCGCCGCCGCGCGCGGCAACGCGCGCTCGGAAAACCTCAACGCCAAGCTCGACTTCGTCAACGAGGACGATCGCTGGAAGCATGTGTTCGGCGCCAGCATGCTGCGCGCCAAGGGCGAGATCCGCGGCGACTTCGACGGTGACGGCGTCCCGGAAACCCTGCTGGAGACCACCGCCAACCGCTGGGCCGCGAACGCCTCCAGCGCCTTCAAGATGAATGAGCGCGCCTCGTGGATCAGCGCGCTGCGCCATGAGCGCGACGACTTCGGCACCTACGAGAGCCAGAGCACCGTCTCGATCGGCTTCGGCTACAACCTCTACAGCAATGACAACGGCCATCTGCATGCGGAAATCGGCCCCGGCTACCGTCGCGCCAAGCTGGCTGCCACCGGCGAGACCGAGAGCAGCGGCATCCTGCGCGGCGTGCTGGACTACCGCCAGGTGCTGACCGAAACCACCACGCTGACCAACCTGCTGCTGGTCGAGAGCGGCGAGGACAACACCTTCGCCCAGAACGACTTCGGCGTGGCCGTGTCGATGACCGAAACCCTGGCGCTGAAGGCCGGACTGCAGGCCCGCTACAACAGCGAGACCTCGCCCGGCACCAAGAGCACCGACCTGCTGACCACGATCAATCTCGTGTACGCCTTCCGCTGATCCTTGCGCCACAGGCCACGCGACACCCTGCGGCCCGCCAAGCCTCGCGCTTCGCGGGCCGCCCTGTTTGCGCGCGCCCGATGTTCGCCAGAAGCGGCGTCGGCAGACTCATGCCGACGCCAGCAGACGCACGGCGCCGCGCGCGCGCAGCGCATCCGCAGCCTGCGTGCCCAGCGTTTGCGGGGCCTCGGTCGGTCCTGCGAGATCCACGGCGATGCCCTCGCCGCTACGGGCATCGCCGACCCAGCCGCGCAGGCGCAGCGCACCGCCCTGCTCGATGCAGTACGCCGCAATCGCCGCATGGCAGCTTCCACCCAGCGCGAGGTTCATCGCCCGCTCGGCGTCGACACAACGACGCGTAGGCGCATGGTCCAGCGGTGCCAGCAGCGCCTGCACGTCGGTCGCATCCGCGCGACACTCGATCGCGATCGCGCCCTGAGAGGCCGCCGGCAGCACGGCCGGCGGGGCAAGCGTGGCGCGGATGCGCGCGTGAAAGCCCAGTCGTTCCAGCCCCGCGCAGGCCAGCACGATGGCGGCGTAGTCGCCGGCGTCGAGCTTGGCCAGGCGGGTGTTGACATTGCCTCGCAGGTCGACGATGTCGAGGTCCGGCCGCAGCGCTTTCAGCTGGGCGCGCCGGCGCAGCGAAGAGGTGCCGACGCGAGCGCCCTCCGGCAGTGCCGCGACATCGTCATGGGTATTGCTCACGAAGGCGTCGAACGGATTGGCGCGTTCCAGCACCGCCGGCAGCACGAAGGGCCCTTCCAGCGCCATCGGCACGTCCTTCAGCGAGTGCACCGCGAGATCGGCCTCGCCGCGCAGCATGGCCTCTTCAAGCTCCTTCAGGAACAGGCCCTTGCCGCCGATGGCGGCGAGCGAGCGGTCGAGCACTTCATCGCCGCGCGTCGACAGCGGCACGAGCTGCACGCTGATGCCGGGATGCAGCGCGCGCAGGCGATCGGCGACGTGTTCGGTCTGCCACAGCGCCAGCGCGCTCTTGCGGGTGGCGATCCGCAGGGTTCGGGTCATAGATGCTTCAACAGTTGACGGATCTGGGGCAGGCAGCGTCGGCTGATCTCCAGCGCATCGGCACTGCGCTTGAGCAGGGCGTGCACCTGGCCGTCGTTGCCGCGGCGCAGCTCCCGGAGCTCGCTGCGGGCGACCAGGCAGTTGCGGTGGATACGCAGGAAACGCTCCGGGAATTCCAGCTCCAGCGCCTTCAGGGAATCCTCGATCAGATCGGCGCCGCCGGTGTGGTGGACCACCACGTACTTCTCCTCGGCCTGCAGGTAGAGCACATCCACGACCGGGATCAGGCGCAGGCTGCCGCGCAGGCGCGCGCACAGATGCGTGCGCGCCTGCGACTTCGGCAGCGCCTGCAGGCGCTCATGGGAGCGCGCGCGGCCCAGCGCGCGGGCGCGCTCCAGCGCGGCAGCCAGGCGCTCCGCGCGCACCGGTTTCAGCAGGTAATCGATGGCGCGGGCCTCGAAGGCAGCCAGCGCATGCTCATCGTAGGCGGTGCAGAAAATCACCGCCGGCGCGGACGCCGAGGCGGCGAGATGCCGTGCGGCCTCCAGCCCGTCCATGGTCGGCATGGCGATATCGAGCAGGAGTACGTCGGGCGACAGTCGCTCGCAGGCCTCAATCGCCTCGCGGCCGTCCGCGGCCTCGCCGACCACGCGCACGCCACCGATGTCGGCCAGCAGGTCCTGCAGGCGCTGTCGGGCGAGGGGTTCGTCGTCGACGATCAGGACGTCGAGGACGGCGGCACGGGGGTGCGAGGCATCCATAGGGTCACCGCATAGTAGTCGGGGGACGGGACCACGGTCATCCAGGCGGTCGCGCCGAAATAGTGCTGGAGGCGCTGCTCGATGCTGGCGAGCGCGTGCCGGTTGCCAGGCTCGGAGGCCTGCGCGGGACAGGGGTTGCCGATCTCGACGCAGACGCCGCCATCCGCACGGCGCAGCTCCATGCGGACCTCGCCGCCGGCAGGCAGGCGAGCGATGCCGTGCAGGATCGCGTTCTCGACCAGCGGCTGCAGCAGCAGCCGCGGCAGGCGCTGCTCGCGCGGCAGGTCAGGGTCGATTTCCATCCGCAGCTGCAGTCGATCACCCAGGCGCAGGCGCTCGATGCCGAGGTAGCGTTCGATCAGGTCGAGCTCCTCGGCCAGCGTCCAGTCGCCCTGCCCGGCGCCAAGCGCCGCGCGGAAGACTTCCGAGAGGTCCTCGATCGCGCGCTCGGCCGTGGCCGGATCGCGTCGGACCAGGCTGATGATGCTGTTCAGGCTGTTGAACAGGAAATGCGGGCGAATGCGCGCCTGCAGCGCCCGCACCTCGGCCTGCGCACTGGCCTGTACCTGCGCCTGCCACAGCTGCTGCACGTAGAAGTAGCGCAGCAGGGCAGCGTTCAGCAGGCCGGCGACCGCCGCGCAGGACAGGGCGAACTGCAGACCGTGTCCCACCGGCACGGTCAGGCCGAGCTTGAGCGTGACGTCGAGCTGGTGGACCGCTCCGGCGCCAGCGAAGGTGGCCAGCGTCGGCAGCGCCCAGCCGGCGAGGATCGACAGCGACAGCGGCCGCAGCCGCAGCACCAGCGGCCGCGCCTTGCACAGCAGCACGCTGGCCAGCAGGGCCAGCCACTGCGCGAACAGACTGGCCACGAACACGCGCCCACCCGCGTCGGCAGGGTCGCCGGCCGCGCCCGGCATCAGCACTGCCGCCAACACGATGATCTGCGCCGCGACCATCACCACGAACAGGGTGGGCACACGGCAGAAGTCGGGCAGCCAGTCCTGGGGCGGGGTGCTGTTCATCGGCGGAAGTATGCCTGCGGCAGCGGTTGCGGCTGCTACCGCTGCTCGCCCAGCAGATGCCGCTCCATCCACCCGGACAGGTCGCGGATCTCGTCGGCGCAGACGCTGTGCGGCATGCCATAGCTGTGCCACTCGACCGCATGGCCCCAGGCCTGCAGGCGCTGGCTGGCCGCCATGCCAAGCGCCTGCGGCACGATCGGATCGACGGCACCGTGGCCGATGAACACCGGCAGGCCCGCCTGGATCGGCGCACGCCGTGCTTCGGTACGCGCGGCGATCGGCAGATAGGTCGAGAGCGCAACGATGCCGGCCAGGCGTTCGGGATGGGTCAGCCCGGCCGTCAGCGCGACCGCACCGCCCTGCGAGAAGCCGGCCAGCAGGATGCGCTGGCTGTCGATACCGCGCTGGCGCTCGCGGGCGATGAGCCGCTCCACCTCCATCACCGAGGCAAGGATTCCCGCTTCGTCCTCGACCGACATCAGCTCCAAGCCGTAGATGTCGTACCAGCCGCGCATGCGCATGCCACCGTTCAAGGTGATCGGCCGCACCGGCGCATGCGGAAACACGAAGCGCAGCGGTGGCCAGCCCGGTCGCAGCAGCTCCGGCACGATCGGCTCGAAGTCGTGCCCGTCGGCGCCCAGGCCATGCAGCCAGATCACGCTGTGGGTTGGCCGCGCAGCGGTTTCGATCTCGATGGATTCCAGCATGGATGTCTCCGGTTCGGGAGCCGCGCAGTGTAGGCGCTGGCGGCCGGACGCTGGCGTGCGGAGGGCATCGCGTGACAGCATCCGCGCCCATGTTCGATGTCGTCGTCCTGTTCTTCCTGCTCGGCCTGATCGCGCGTCTGGCCAAGTCCGACCTGCGCCTGCCGGAAGCGGTGTACGAGGTGCTGTCGATCTATCTGCTGCTGGCGATCGGTCTGAAGGGCGGGATCGAGCTGTCGAAGCACTCGCTCGGCGCCCTGCTGCCGCAGGTCGCCGCCACGATGGCGCTCGGCTTCGCGATCCCGCTGCTGCTGTTCCCCGCTCTGCGCCTGCTGCGCTTTGCCCAGGCCGACAGCGCCTCACTGGCTGCGCACTACGGCTCGGTCAGCGTCGTCACCTTCGCGGTGGCCACCGCCGCGCTGGAGCGCGCCGGGGTGGCCTACGAATCGCACGCCGCGCTGTGGGTCGCAGTGATGGAGGCGCCGGCGCTGGTCGCCGGCATCCTGCTGGCGCGCATGGCGCGCCTCAAGGACGTGCGCTGGGCGGCGCTGGGCCACGAGGTGCTGTTCGGCAAGTCGGTGCTGCTGCTGGCCGGTGGCCTGTGCATCGGTGCGATCGCCGGCGTCGAGGGCAGCGCCGCGATCGCGCCGGTCTTCATCGAGCCCTTCCGCGGCGTGCTCGCCCTGTTCCTGCTTGAACTCGGACTGGTCGCCGGCGGACGCCTGCGCGAGATCGGCCCCTTCGGCCCGCGCCTGCTGCTGATCGGGCTCGGCTTTCCGCCCCTGCTGGCTCTGCTGGGTGCCATGACTGGCCAGGCGCTGGGGCTTTCGATCGGCGGTATCGCAGTGTTCGCGACCCTGGCTGCCAGCGCGAGCTACATCGCCGCACCCACGGCAATGCGAATGGCCGTGCCCGAAGCCAACGCCGCGCTCTCGATCACCGCCTCGCTGGGGATCAGCTTCCCGTTCAACGTGATCGTGGGAATTCCCCTGTACCTGAAGCTGGCGCAATGGCTCGGAGGCCCGCCGACATGACCCTGCCCAAACACCCGCGCCGGCTGCTGGTGATCATTGCCGAAGCCGCCCTCGAGAAGTCCCTGGCGCGCGATGTGCGCCGCCTGGGTGCACAGGGCTATACCGTCTACGACGTCCGCGGCGCCGGCCACAGCGGCATCCGCGAGGGCAGCTGGGAAGCCGATCGCAGCATCGAAATGAAGGTCATCTGCGAAGCCGAGGTCGCGGACCGCATCGCCGCCCACGTGCTGGCCGAGTACGGCGCGAATTTCGGGCTGACCCTGTTCCTGACCGACGTGGAAGTGCTGAGGCCGGGCAAGTTCTGAGCTCGCCAAGCTTCGGATTGCAAAAGCGAGTACTGGAACGCCATCCCATCCAAGGCCCACTGTCGGACCACGGCGCCGATGCGACCGAACTCCTCACCCGCCCCGGGGCGATCGCGCTACCGCTGCCGGACACCGCAGCGCATCACAGAATCCCGAATCTCGCGCAGGCAGCATGCACGGACCGCGTTACACTCCGTAACACCATGCGCCTCTTCTCCTCCCTCATCGCCACCACTGCCCTTCTGTTGCCGTTGGCCGCGGCACAGGGGTGGCCCGCCTCCGATGTCGGGGCCTCTGCCAGCGGGCACGTCGGACCGGTCTCCCGCAACTGCGAGGATCTCTCGGACGAGCCGATCACCTACGGCATGCAGTACGACCTGCCCGGCACCGGGCTACCCGATGCGCCAATCGACATCCATGACGTCTGGCTGGCCGGCGGCTGCGTGGGTTGCCACAACCAGACCGCAATGGGCGAATTGCGCCTTGACGATCCCCAGTTCGCCGGCTACCAGCTGGTCTCCGCGGTGAGCTTCCGCAACCCGGAGCTGCTGCGGGTCGATCCGGGAAAGCCGGAGAACAGCCTGCTGTATGCCCAGCTCAACTGCACGCCACCGGACACCTACCCGCTGATGCCGCCACCGGACGATGGCGTGGTGACGCGCGTGCCGCGCCGACTGCGAGCCTTGGTCTACGACTGGATCCAGCAGGGCGCACGCGGTTTCGACGTCGACGGTAATCCCTACAGCCTCACCGTCTTCCGGGACTCCATGGAATCGACGCGGGGCCAGTTCAACCTGGCGCGTCCCGGCGCGCCCAGCCCAAGCTACCCCTGAGCGGTTTGCGTATTTCCCGCCAGCCCTCTTCGAACCCAGCCCCCCTCGACCCCCAGCCCCGTCGGGGCGCGCCATTCCGGAGCTCTACATGCAGATCCCACGCCTCGTTCTGCTGTCCCTGTGTCTGGTCGGCACCCAGGTGCAAGCCTGGCCCAGCGCGCCCGCTGGCGACTCTCTGCAGACGCTGGGCAACTGTGATCCGCTCAGCGCCGAGCAGCATCCGATCCGCTACGACGTGAGCTTCGAGGGCGATATCCGCCCCTTCCTCGTCAAGAACCAGTGCACCACCTGCCACGGCAGCCAGGCTGGCCTGAGCCTGAGCACGGCCAGCGCCCGACTCAACCTGATCGGCGCAGACGAGCGCGGAACCCCATCGACGGGCAACGCAGCGATCCTGCGCGTCCGTCCGTTCGAACCGCAGGCGAGCGCGCTCTTCCTCAAGCTGAACTGCGATCTCCCGCCCTTTGGTGGCCGCATGCCGCCCGGGGGCGGCGCCAGCGCCGAATTCCAGGCGCTGGTGCACGACTGGATCGCCAGCGGCGCGCTGATGCCCGACGCGTTCGGCGGCGAGCGCCTCTTTATCGGCCGCTTCGAGGACATCGTGCGCCCCTGAGCGCGCAAACCCTCCCGTCCTGAACGCAAACGGCGCCGGGTTGCCCCGGCGCCGTTTTCATTCGCCCCGACCGGACGGGTTCAGACCGCGAGGAAAGGCAGGGTCTGGGTGTTGTAGGCCATGACGGCGGCATTGGGATGCGCGCCGTTGGTGAAACTGCCGAGATTCGGGAACAGCAGCGGCAGGTCCGCAGAGCTAACGCCCATCCAGCGCGCCAGCGTGGCCGACATCTGGTCGACTGCCGTGGTCGGCAGGAACTCGCCGCGGTTGAAGCACTCGCCCAGCAGGTCCGGCGCTCCGGTGTAGCTGCGGTTCAACAGCTGCAGCGGATAGCGCCCGTAGATCTGGTTGCCGATCAAGGGGCCACCCTGCGAAGAAGGCGCCGCCATCACCATCTGCACTGCGCCCCAGGCATGGTCGGTACCGTTGCCGTTCGAGTTGATGGTGCGCGAGAACTCGCTCATGGTGAAGGTGACGACCTCGTTCTTCACCCCGCTGTAGCCCGACACATTGTTCAGGGCCTCCAGGGCCAGGTTGAATTGCAGCATGGCCTGGGCGACCTGCTGTAGCAGACCCTGATGGCCGTTCCATACGCCGTTGTTGGGCCGCGCGTTCGGAATCTGCCCGCCGTGGGTGTCATAGCCGCCGGTGCTGACGTAGAACACCTGCCGGTTGGCAGCAATCGCGCCGCCCGACAGACGACTGACTGCGATCATTCGCGCCACCTGACGCAGCTGCTGCCCGAGACCGGTGTTCGGAATCGCTGCGACCGCGGTGTTGAATGCCGCATAGGGGCTGCTGGCGCCCCCCGTCGACAGCCCGGTGATCGCCTGGTTGACGGTCGTGGCCAGGCTCAGCGAACGGTTGAGCACGTCCTTGTAGGCGCCAGTGAAGGCCTGCGGATAGGTTTCGTTGAGCAGCCCCTGCAGCACCTCGCGACGCTTGTCGCCGGCATTGGTGGCGCCCGAATAGTTGTTCAAGGTCACCGAAGGCGAGGTTGCACTGGTCGACATGCGGTAGGGGAACAGATTCTGCCCGCTGGGGTACTCGCCGACGAGGAAGCGGGTCTGTCCCGAGATGGAAATGCAGGGCGCAAGGCCATTGGCGGGCGGCGTGTTCAGCAGCTGCCCCGCCATGCGGCCGCCCCAGCCGCTGGGATTGCTGGCGTTGTTGCCGCCGCCGATCATCCACAGGCTGGTCTGGTCATTGTGCGAGTACAGCTGCGGCGGGCGCCGGAAACTGTTGAAGCCCTGGCGCCGCAGTGGCTCCACGAGCGGGCCGACATTCGCGATGAAGGTCAGCTTCCCCTGGTTGAACAGGGTCTGCAGCTCGGGCACCGCGGGGTTCAGGCCGTATTGGTTGCCCAGGATGCCCAGCGCCGGCGGCAGGAAGGTATTGCCCGGATCGGTCCCCCCCGGCCGGGTGATGCCAAGCCGGTCGGCGGTGCCCTGGAACAGGCCACCGCGCGAGGTGGCATACCAGCCGTAAGGTGTGGGACTGAACCCGCTGAGAGGGGTTCGCCCGCTGACCGGGATGTTCGTGGTGTTGTCGCCGGGAATCAGCAGGTTCCAGGAGTCATTGCCGCCGGACAGGTAGATGCAGACCAGGGCCTTGTAGCCCGAAGGCGCGCCCTGGGCCAGCGCGGTGCCCATCATGGACAGCTGCGGCACGAAGGTGGAGGCCGCGCCGGAGGCGGCCATGCAGGCGGCGCCCTTGAGGAAATCGCGGCGCTTGTCGAAATGGATGCGGGACATGGCGTGGCTCCTCAACGCTGGGTGCTGTATTCGGGCGAGATCGCGATCAGGTGCATCAGCAGCAGCGCCTTGCGGCGCTGGCGCTGCACACGGTCGCCGCCCGTGGTTCCGTTGGTGCCACCGTTCAGGGTCTGGTTGAGCCCGCCGGTGCAGCGCAGCGCGTTCATCAGCAGGCCCTTCATGCCGGTGCCTGTGTTGGGGCACACCACGTTGGGGGGCACCGCACCGCTCATGGTGCCGCCCATCATCCGCGTGTTGAGGAACTCGATCAGGGCGAGGTCCTCTGCCACCGTCGGATCGGCCTGGGTGGAGTTGACTGCCACCCGCGACGGGATCAGATCGATCTGGGCGATGGGGAAGTAGGCGCGATCGCGCGGCGGATTGTTGTTGGCATCCGGCGGCGCCGGGCTGGTCGGACCGCCGGTCAGGGCGCCCGACTGACAGGTCGAGTTGGTACCGCCATAGCCCGCGCAGATCCGGCTGTAGAGGTCATTGGCCGCGGCCACCGCCGTCACCTCGTGGATGATCTGCAGTTCGGGCGAGAACAGGCCCAGGTCGCTGACCTGCCCTGGCTGGCGATAGTCGGGCTCGAAGAAATTGAACACCGAGGGCGCACCGTAGGGGCGCATCTGGTATTCGTTCTGCGGATTGGTCGGTCCCCAACGGCGCAGGCTGGGCTGGCCGGCCAGCGGATTGCCGGCACCCCCCTGCGGATTGGCATTCGGGATGGTCGCGGTGTCGCCCGAAACCGCGCCGAAGTGGCGCCAGATCGCGACCAGCTTCAGCATCGGCTCGCGGACCTTGCCGAAGTCCTGCGCCTGCTGCGGATCGCTGGCCGGACGACGCGCCTCGGTGTCGAGGAAGATTGCGCGCACCACCGCCTTCATGTCGCCTCGGACACCGGCTCCATTGTTGATGAAGGCCGCCGCCACGCGACTGACATAGCCAGGGGTCGGGTTCGAGGTCACCAGGCGCTGGATCAGCTGGCGAGCCACCATCACCGGCGTGTTCGGGTGGTTGAACAGCAGGTCGAGCGCCGCATTGATGCCGCCCTCGCAGTAGTCGACGCACGCCTGCTGCTGGGCAGCCGTTAGGTTGTTACCGGTGGCGTGGCAGTTCAGGGGCGAACCGTCAAAGAAACTCGGCGGAATCGTCAGAGTGGCGTCGCCGCCGGTCGCCGTGCCCAGCGTCAGGACCTTGTCCGGCGTCGGCGTTCCGGGCGGCAGGCCGAAGCTGCCGCTGTCGGTTTCAAGGACGCCGCCCGAGGTATCGCGGCCGTTGTCGTTGTAGCGCGGGTAGCACACCATCGGCTTGTACCAGTCCGGATGCACCAGGCCACGGTTCAGCGGGTCGCGCGGCGGGCTGGCGCCGAACAGACCGCCAGCGTTGGTGAAACGGCAGCCAATGCCGCTACAGGCCGTGTTGTTGGCGCCACAATTGCGACTCATGACGACGCCGCCGACGCTCACATCGCCCTGCGTGCACTGGTGCGCGAGGCCGGTGAACACGCGCGCGAGCTCGCTGATGTCGGTCTCGGTGTAGGTCGAGCGCAGGGTGCCGGGGTTCTGCGCGTCCGGGTAGGTGGTGTAGAAATCCTCGCCGCGCACGACAAGTCCGATCGAGAACAGCTGCATCACTTCGCGCGCGTAGTTCTCGTCGGGCTGCACGCCGTTGTTGCCGGCGCAGAAGTTGCTGCCCGCCGGGCAGCCATTGGCACCGGGGCGGTTCAGCTCGAACTTGCGATTGCGCAGGGTCGTCAGGTAGCGACCCATCATCGGGCTGTAGCTGACCTCCTGCAGGAGCTGGCGGTAGTTGCCGAGCGCGTTGCGGACGAGGATGTCGTTCCACTCCGCCATCTGGATCGGCTCGTTGATCAGGAAGTCATCGCGATCCGAAGCGACCACGATCTGCGACAGGGCCCAGGCCATGCGCTGGCGCACCTGGTCGGGCGCGGTGACCGCGACATTGAACCAGCGATGCACGCGCACGTCCTGGTTGACCGAGCTGCCGCTGGGCAGCGAGGCGGCGTAGGCCTCCATCCACGGCCGCGACAGCGTGGTGGTCGCCAGCGCCAGCTGGGCGTTCAGCCAGGTGCTGACGCCCTGGTTGCGCACCGCGCCGATATCGGCGGCGGTGGCGCCGAACGTCGCCTGGTTCAGGAAACGCGCGGCCTCGCCATCGTTGGCGGGGATGTTGAACGGCACTTCGAACGAGTCGGCAAAGACCGGCGTGTCGGCGCGGACGCTCGCAGGAAGGGCGAAAAACGCCAGCGAGGCCAGGCTCAGGACGAGGCTGGTGAGGCGAGTGGATGACATGAGAGTTCCCCCGGATGGGACAGGCGCTGTGACTCTTGTTCACTCTACCCGGGGAAAACAATTGAAAACGCGCCTTGCGCCGCAGGGCCGATAAACGGTAGCAAACCGCTTGTGACACACCACGTCACAAAGCTGCCAATCCGCGGCAACACCTTCGACCCTGGTGGAACCCGCCCGCATGGCGGGCCGGCGGACAGACGCACTCAGCCCGCGCTGGCGCGCGCCTTGCGCTCCGCTTCAGCGGCCTGCAGCTGGCCGAATGCGACTGCAATCCTCTCCCGCTCGGCCTCACTGACCCGTCCAGCCAGGGCCTCGACGAGCTCGGACCCGGAGCACTGGCGCAGGCGCAGCAGGGCCTGCCCGGCCTCTTTCGGTGAAGGGTAACCCTCACTTTGCAGCAGCAGCTGGCCCTCGGCCGAAAGCAGCTTGAAGTAGAACTGGCCATCGGCCTCGCGGTACTGCTTCACCTGGGGCAGCGCCTCGCGTTCGACTTTCACGCCGGCGGCCCGGGTCGCGACATCCGCGAACCGGCGCAGGCCAACCGCCTCGCGCAGCTCCGCCAGCAGCGGCGCAGCAATGGCGCGGGCACGGGCGGCGCCCGCCTGCAGGATGTCCTCCAGCCGCTGCGGGTCGGCCATGTAGGCCTGGTAGCGCTCGCGCATGGGCGCCACGTCGTGCTCGATGCGCGCGACCAGACGCTGCTTGGCCTCGCCCCAGCCCAGGCCGGCACGCAGGTCCGCACGGTAGGCCGCAGCCTCGTCGGCACGGGCGAAGGCATCAAAGATGAGGGCCAGGGCGTTGCACTCGGGGTCCTTGGGCTCGCCGGGCAGGCGCGAATCGGTGACCACGCGGGCCACGGCCTCCTTCAGCGCCCTGGCGCCGCCCTCGAACAGCGGGATGGTGTTGTCGTAGCTCTTCGACATCTTGCGGCCGTCGAGCCCGGGCAGGGTCGCCACCGACTCCTCGATCACCGCCTCCGGCAGGGTGAAGAAGCTGCGTCCCTGGCCGAACAGGTGGTTGAAGCGGGCGCCGATGTCGCGGGCCATCTCGATGTGCTGCACCTGGTCGCGACCCACCGGCACCTTGTGCGCGTTGAACATCAGGATGTCCGCCGCCATCAGCACCGGGTAGCTGTACAGTCCCATGGTGACGCCGGCATCGGCATCCTCGCCGGCCGCCTCGTTGGCGTCGGTCGCGGCCTTGTAGGCATGCGCACGGTTCATCATCCCCTTGCCGGTGACGCAGGTCAGCAGCCAGGTCAGCTCGGGAATCTCGGGGATGTCCGACTGCCGGTAGAAGTGCACGCGCTCCGGGTCCAGCCCAGCCGCCAGCCAGGTCGCGGCGATCTGCATGCGCGAGCTCTGGATGCGCGCCGGCTCGTCGCACTTGATCAGGGCGTGGTAGTCAGCCAGGAAGAAAAAGGCATCGACGTTGGGATCGGCGCTGGCGGCGATCGCCGGGCGGATCGCGCCGACGTAGTTGCCGAGGTGCGGAGTGCCGGTGGTGGTGATTCCGGTGAGGACGCGGGTGCGGGACATGGAGCCTCGTGGGTGTGGGGCCAGGGCGCGCTCAGCGGCGCGCCGCCTCTTCGATCTTCTCGCCGGCGCGTTTGATGTCCTTGCCGGCGCCCTGGATGGTGTTGCAGCCGGCCAGCACGAACAGGCCGAGCGCGAGCGCCGCGAGGCGCCAGGCAGTCTTGGAAGTGCGCATGGGATCTCCGGTGACGATCAAGGCCGCAGGGCGGCGGGGAGCGCAGCCTAGCAGCGCCATCGCCCGCTCGTCAGCGCGGCGGCTTGCGACAATTCAGCGCCGTCAATCCTGCGTCAACGCGCCTCGCGCTGCGGATCGCGCATCAATGTCGACTTGCCGAACAGGCTCTCGACCAGGTCCACCGCCAGCCGCGCCGTGCGGTTGCGCTCGTCAAAGGCCGGGTTCAGCTCGACGATGTCCAGCGAGGCCATGCGGCCGGTGTCGGCGATCATCTCCATCACCAGCTGCGCCTCGCGGTAGTTCGGCCCGCCTTCGACGGTGGTACCGACGCCGGGCGCGATGCCGGGATCCAGGAAGTCGACGTCGAAGCTGACGTGCAGGTGGGTGTCGGCATCGACCCCTTCCAGCGCCTCCTCCATCGCCCGCTTCATGCCGACCTCGTCGATGTAGCGCATATCGTAGATGTCGAGGCCGGCCTCATGCACGAGACGACGCTCGCCCTCGTCCACCGAGCGGATGCCGATCTGCTTGACCTGGTCTGCGGTGATCGCCGGGATGCTGCCGCCGAGATGGGTCAGCGCCCGCGGCCCCATGCCGCACAGGCAGGCCACCGGCATGCCGTGCACATTGCCGCTGGGCGTGAGCTCGGAGGTGTTGAAGTCCGCGTGCGCATCCAGCCACAGGATGCGCAGCTTCTTGCCTTGGGCGCGAACATGCTTGGCCACGGCGGTGATCGAACCCACCGCGAGGCAGTGGTCGCCACCCAGCATGATCGGCATGCGCCCGGCCTTGAGCTCGGCCGCGACGGCATGCATCACCGCCGTGTTCCATTCGACCACCTGCTCCAGATGGCGATAGCCCTCGTGCGGCGGCTGCCAGGGGTTGAAGGGGCCGCGCAGGTTGCCGCGGTCGTGCACTTCGAGGCCGCGCGCGACAAGCGCCTCGCCCAGTCCGGCCACGCGCAGGGCTTCAGGCCCCATCGAGGCGCCGCGGTGGCCGGCGCCGACATCGGTGGGGACGCCGATCAGGCTGACGGGTGGAAATCGGTTCAGCGAGATACTCATTCCTGCTCCTCCGCGGCACGGGTGGCGGCGGCGATCGCCTTGTCCATCAGCACCAGCAGTTCAAGGGTCGGCGTCAGCAGCTCGGCGCACAGGGCCTGTGCCGGACGGCGCGCATCGGGCGGCGACTTCAGCCAGGCGATCCACTGCCGCTCAAGCGCCCGCGCCTGGTCGCTGACCTCGGGAAAGCCATAGGCGCCGGCGGAGCCGGCCATCTTGTGCAGCATGCCGCGCAGTTCGGTGACATCGGCCTCGGCGGCCTCGTTGTTGGGAGCCTCACGGATCGAGGCCATGTAGCGGCGCAGCTTCTGCCGCTTGTCCTTCAGGGCAAGTCGATACAGGGCCAGCAGGGAATCGAAGCCGTCGATGCTCACGCGTTGGGTCCCGGGCGAGTTCGCAGGGGCGCAGCGTGGCGCTGCGAAGGTGGTGCCGACAGTCCGAATCGAACGGACGACCTACCGCTTACAAGGCGGTTGCTCTACCTGCTGAGCTATGCCGGCACAGGAAGGCGGATTGTAGCGTCTCGGGACCGGGATTCGGCGGCGGACACCGTCGATCGACGCGCCTTTGGCGTCCAGACCTCACCGGACCCGATGTCCGAATGCTGCGCGGCTCCGTCTGCCCGTGCCGGATCCGCGGGAGGCTTCGCCAGGCATGCCTGCGCCAAGCACCACCGTCCCTTCCCTCACGCTGATGCCAGCGGTGGCCGCAGCAGGCGGATGGTTCTCACAGGCTCTCAGCCCTCGCAGCCAATCCGACTGCCGTCGACCCCCGCATAGCCGCCCACCTGGGCGCGCCAGTCGAAACGCGGATCGGCCGCGATGTCGATCCAGTACTGGGGAATTTCCTCCGTCCGCTCGCCCAGTTCGGCGCCAAAGCCCATGGCGCGCACGTCGGCCTGCCGCTGGCGGGCATTGGCCAGTTCGCGGAACAGCCCCAGCGAGATGGTGTTCTGGCGATCGCCGGCAGTGACCACGTAATAGTCGCGCAGACCGCGCGCGGCGAGCTCGCGGGCGGTCGCCAGCGCGGCATCGCGGCTGGCCTGCGCCGGCATGTAGACCCAGTAGCCGCGGCGCGCAAGCGCCCGCGTCTCGCGGAACTGGATCCGCTGCACGACGGGCGTCAGCACGCCCACGGCGCGGCGCAGGTCAGCCTGGGTCAGGAAGGGCCCGATGCGCTGGCAGACGGCATCCGCGCTGGGCGCGATCGGCTGCGGGGCCTCCGCCAGTTCGCCGACGGCGGCGCGCGCCTCGACCTCGCTGAGCAGCTCAAGCCCGGCGACGGCGGGCTCGGTCGGCGCATGCCGACGCGGCTCGTGGGCCGGGCGCAGCGCCCACCAGACGCCGACGCCGACGTTCATCACCAGCAGCAGCAGGACCAGTACGCGGGGCAACATTGCGGTGGGCGTTCGGGCGAAGGGCGGAGCGGGCGCGCAGGATAGCAGGCAGAGACCGCCGCCTCGGCGGCGGCGCCCTCAGTCGTCGAGCGTGGCCTGCAGCAGTCCCTTCAGCACCAGCTGCGGCTCGACGCGCGCCGGCAGATCCAACAGCGGCAGCAGCGCTTCGGCGTCGCCGCCGGAGAGCACCACGGCAGGCGCGCAGCCGAGCTCACGCTGCAGGCGCCGCGCAGAGCGCTCGACCAGGCCGGCTGCGGCCTGCCAGGGCGCCATGCCGACCGCGGGAGCGGTATCGCGCGCCCAGAACTCATCCGGATCGGGGCAGCGCGAACCTTGGACAAGATGCGGCGCACGCGCCAGCAGGCCCGTCTGCATCTCGGCCATGCCCGCCAGGATCAGCCCGCCGAGGTGGCGGCAGTCGGCATCGACCGCATCGAGCGTCAGCGCGGTGCCGGCGCTGACCACCAAGAGGGGCGGCGCGAGCTCGGCCAAGGCACCACGCAGGCCCAGCCAACGATCGACGCCCAGGTGATCCGGCTGCGGATAGGCGCAGATCAGGCGGCGACCGTCGTGCAGGACGGCGCTTGCTGCGGAGGTGGCGCGCTGCAGCCCGGGGCGACGGCTGCGTACGCTGTCCTCGACGCAGCGGCGCACCGCCTCGACGGTCGCTTCGGCAGCCACTGCGACCCAGTGCATGCTGTCCACCTCGGGCAACTCGCGAAGCGCGCGCGCGAGTGCAGGCAGGAAGTCAGGGCCGGCGTGGACCAGCGCCTGCGATTCGCCGAGCCGCCAAGGGGACAGGCCGAAGGCCGAATCCGCCGGGGTCGGGCTAGCCAGCGCCCATTTGAGGCGGGTATTGCCGAGGTCAAGCAGCAGGCGCGGCCTCATGCGGGCCTCAGGCTGGCTTCACCGCTGCGCCAGACGCGCTCCCCGGCGGCATGCCGCACGCGCAGGCCACCGTCCGCCGCCAGCCCGAGTGCAATACCGTCCCAACTGGCATCCCCCGCGTGCATCCGCACCGCCCTGCCCTGCAGCAGATCCAGACGCTGCCAGGCAGGACGCAGCGTGTCGAAACCCTTGCGCTGCAGCTGCCACAGCCGCGCCCGCAGCGCCAGGACGACGCGGGCGACGAGTTCGACGCGATCCGGCTCTGCGCCCAGCGCAGCGAGGTCGATCCAGTCCTGGCCAGCATCGAAGTCCGCGGGCAGCGCGAGGTTCAGACCCAATCCGACCACCAGGAAGGGCGCGGCCGCGGGCCCGCCGAACTCCACCAGCAGGCCACCCAGCTTGCGATCCCGCGCCCACAGATCGTTCGGCCACTTCAGGCCGAGCTCTGCCACCCCCAGGGACTGCAGCGCTTCCGCCACCGCCAGCCCGGCCACCAGACTGGCGCCCTCGGCCGCGGCCGGGCCGCCCGGCCAAGTCAGGGCGAAGGACAGACAGAGGCTGCCGCCCGGCTGCGACTGCCAGCGGCGACCGAGGCGGCCGCGGCCGCCACTCTGGCTTTCGGCCACCAGCACCTCGCACTCCACGGGCGGCAACCCGGCCGCTAGCAGGTCGGTGTTGGTGGAGACGGTCGCATCCACCCAGCGCAGGCGCGGAGGCATCCCATCAAGCGCGTGCAGGCGAGCACGCGCGGCCTCCTGCAGCCGGGCCGCGCCCGTGTCGGACGTCCGGGACATCAACCCTGACCGCCTCGCCGCCGCAGCAGGCGAACCCGCTCGAAGCGGTGTTCGCTACCGTTCCACAGTCGCATCACATTGCTGCGATGGGTGAACAGGATGAAGCCCGCCGCGGCCAGCGCGAACACCAGCTGCGCAGGCGCAAGCCAGATCGCCAGCGGCACCAGAACGGCCGCTGCCAGGATCGTCGACAGCCCGACGTAGCCGGTCAGCACGAGGCAGCAGAGCCAGACCAGGAATACTGGCCCGATGCTGAGCGGCCAGGTCACGCACAGCCCGCCGACCAGGGTGCCCGCGCCCTTGCCGCCGCGGAAGCCGAAGTACAGCGGCCAGGTGTGGCCGACGGCGGCGAGCAGGGTGCAGGCGGCCGCGAGGTCGAGGCGCGTGAGGCCGAATCCCTCCGTCCAAAGCTGCAGGCCGAGCCAGGCCGCCAGCGCCCCCTTGCCGATGTCGATCAGCACGACCGCCAGAGCGAAGCGCCAGCCGCGCGTGCGGAAGGCGTTCGTGCCCCCGGCATTGCCGCTGCCGCTGGCGCGGATATCGACCCCAAGGAAGCGGCCCAGCACGAGGCTGCCGGACACCGAGCCGAGCAGATAGGCGAGGACGAGGGCAAGCAGGATGTGGGTCATGGCCCTAGTGTGGCAGCGCCCGGCCAGCGCACGAAAGCTGCGCAACGCGACAGGGGATCAGCTGGCGAACGCCGTGGCGTTCAATCGTGTGCGGCGTCTTGCGAGGCGCGCGGCCCCAGATCGAGCAGGCCGACCACCAGCGCGCCGGTGCCGGCATGCGCGCCGACTGCGGGCCCGACCTCGACCACGCCGAGACTGTCGGCCTGCAGCGCCTCGCGCAGCCGGAGCTCCAGCGCCGCGGCATCGGCGGCGCAATCGACATGGCCGACCAGCAGCCGCCAGCGGCGCGCCGGATCCAGGCGCTTCAGCAGATGGCGGGCAAAGCGCTCGGGGGCTGCGCGTGGACCGCCCGCCAGCGCGCCGGCAACAGCCAGACGACCGTTCGGCTTGGCGCGGGCGATCGGGGTCAAGCCGAGCGCTGCCACCAGGCGGCCAGCCCAGGCGGGAATGCGCCCGCCGCGCACCGCGAAGCTGACATCTCGGGTCACGGCCCAGGTCTGCACCCGCGGACGCAGGGCCTCGACCTCGGCCACGACGTCCGCCGCCGAGGCGCCGCGCGAGGCCGCCTCGGCGGCGGCAATCGCCAGCAGGGCCTGGCCGCAGCTCGCATGGCCCGAATCGACCACGCGGATCCGCTCGGGAGCGACCCTTGAGGCTGCCGACTCGCCGGCTTGAAGGGTGCCCGACAGCGCGCGGGAAATTCCCACGTAGACCAGCTCACGGTGGTGCGAAAGCCGCGTTTCGAACTGGCGACGGAAATCCCCGGGAGGTGGTTGCGAGGTCTTCGGCAGCACGGCGCTGCTGTGCAGGCGGCGATGGAACTCGGCCGCGCTCATCGACACCTTGTCGAGGAACTCCTCGCTGCCGAACGACACCCGCACCGGCACGGCCGACAGGCCGAGCTGCAGGGCCAGATCCGCGGGGTAGTCGGCGCCGGAATCGGTGACCACGGCGACGGGCTGGTCAAGGCTGGCTTCGCGCTGCTGGGCCAGCATGTCCTCGGCCTTGTGCGCCGAGACCCGACCAAAGCGACCCGCCAGCTCGAACAGCTGGGCCGGGGCCGCCACGTGGGCGTGGATGCGAACCCGCTGGCTGCTGCCGGCGATCACCACGGAATCGGCGCCGAACGCAGCCAGGCTGGCACGCAGCGCGTCGGCATCCAGACCCACGCCGCTAAGCAAGCACTCGGTGCACCAGCGGTGCGCGGGATCGACCTCGGCGTGCAGGTCGGCACCGACGAAGGGAATGTCCTCCAGATGCTCGACACGCGATGCGACCCGCAGGCGCCCGCTGCGCAGGTAGTCGGCAATCCCTTCCAGCAGATCGACGAACCCCTGCGCGCCGGCGTCCACGACCCCGGCCTGGCGCAGCACCGCCAGCTGGCGCGGCGTATCGGCCAGGGCCGCGCGGGCAGCCGCGAGCGCAGCCTCAAAGCCCTCGCGAGCGTCGCGCGCGCCCTCGCGGCTGGCTTTGCGCAGGCCGTCGGCGAAGGCGCGGATCACGCTCAGGATGGTGCCCTCGCGCGGTTCGGACAGCGCCTTGCGTGCGGCGTCCGCACCGGCAGACGCCGCCTCGGCCAGTTCCGCAGGCTGCAGCACTTCGGCGTCCGCGACGCGCTCCGACACCCCGGACAGGAACTGCGCAAGGATGGCACCGGAGTTGCCGCGCGCACCGTCGACCGCGTCGTCGGCGACCGAGCGCAGCAGGCGCCCGAGCGACGGGGTGCGGCGGCTCAGGCTGCCGCAGAGCACGCTGTTGAGAGTGAAAGCCAGATTGCTGCCGGTATCGCCGTCCGGCACCGGGAACACATTGATGCGATCCAGCAGCTCGCGGCGCTCGATGACGCGCCGCATGCCGGCGATCAGGGCGCGACGCATCTGCGCCGCGGTGACGGGCGCCTGCAGGGCGCGGGGACTGAGTACGGCAACCATGCGGCGGAGAATGCCAGAGCCTCCGAGGCGGTCACGCTGCGTTGCGACAGACAGACAGCCCCCGGACACCGGTTGACATTTCCTCACTTTCTCTGGACGCGCTCGCGCTACACTCCGGGGCTGATACGTCCGTGCTTCGCTGCCAGCGCCATGGGTTCCGACAGCCGGAACACCCCAGCCTGCATCCCTGACGGAAGCCGCCTCGGCAGCACCTGCCCCAAGGAATGGTCATGTCCCAGATCCGCACGATCCTGAGCGTCGCTTTGTTGTGGCTGCTGGCTTGCTCCTCCGCCGCGGCAGTCGAGGTACTGCCGATGGACAGCGTCGAGTCTGCCTGCGAGAACACCCGTGCGGAGGCAACGGCGGACGAAGCGAGCGCAGGGGCGCGCGTCGAACCTGTCGAAGTGATTGTCGAAGCGGCCGAAGCCCCGGCAGGGCTGCAGTCCGTTGGCGGCGCGGCCCCCGTGCAGCGTGCCAACGGTGTCGGCGGCGGTGACAGCTCGACGCCGCCGGTCGCCAAGCCCAGCTCGCGCTGGAATGCCTTTCTCCCCGGCATGGTGCGCTGAGTCCAGCGCGGGCAGCGCCCGGCGGATCAAGCTCACGACGCTCGCGCCCCATGCTGAGTCGCTGGTGGCGCAGGCGCCGCATCGAACCCCTTGAAGAACGCAGCTGGCGGCAGGCGCGCCTGCGAAGCCCGGCCCTTGCCGCGCTCGTGCCCGAGGCCGCACAGCGGCTGCGCGCCCTGGCCGGTCGATTCCTGGAACGCAAGACGATCACGCCCGTGCAGGGGCTCGCCCTGAGTGAGGGCGATCGTGCCCTGATCGCCTGCCTGTGCTGCCTGCCCGTGCTGAACCTTGGCGGCCACTGGCTGGGAGGCTGGCGTGAGGTGGTGGTCTACCCTGGGGCTTTCCGCGTGCGCCGCAGCGAGCTGGACGAACCCACCGGCGTGCTGCACGAATGGGAAGAGGACCTCGCCGGCGAAGCCTGGAGCGAGGGCCCGCTGATCCTGTCCTGGGAGGATCTGCTGCTCGACCAGCAGGACCCGCACGAAGGCTGCAATGTCGTCGCCCACGAGATCGCCCACAAGCTCGATCTGCGCGATGGCGTTCTGGATGGCACCCCGCCGCTGCCGGCCGCACGTCACCGGGCCTGGGCGAGGGATTTCCAAAGCGCCTTCGACGCGCTGTGCGCGGATGTGGAGGCGGATCGCGAGACCGTGATCGATCCCTACGCGGCGACCGCTCCGGAGGAGTTCTTCGCGGTCGTCAGCGAGTACCACTTCGCCTCGCCGGGTCTGCTGGTCGACGCGATGCCGGTGATCGCCGCGCATCTCCGCGAGTTCTACGGCCCCTCGCCATTCGAGCAGGGCGCGGCTGACGCGTCGAGCTGATCAGCCCGCCGGCGAGAACCGCAGCACGAAGCGCGCGCCCCCCAACTCCTCGGAGCGCTCGACCGACAGCTCGCCGCGATAGGCGCGGACGATGTCTTGCACGATCGACAGCCCGATGCCGTGCCCCTGCACGCGCTCGTCGCCGCGCACGCCGCGCTGCAGCAGGTGCTCGACCTTTTCGGGCGGGATACCGGGGCCATCGTCCTCGACCGAGATCAGCAGGCCCGCGCGCCGCTGTGGCGCAACCGTCAAGGTCTGCGTGCTCAGCAGCACCCGGTGGTTGGCCCATTTGAAGGCGTTCTCCAGCAGGTTTCCGAGCAGCTCCAGCAGATCGCCGAGCTCGCCGTAGAAGCGCGCGGTCGGATCCAGATCGAACTCGCAGAGGACGTTCTTGCGGGCGTAGACCTTCTCCAGGCTCTGCACCAGCGATTCGACGTGCGGATCAATGGCGATCGGCGCGGCGAAGACCTGGTGCCCCGTGGTCGCAGCGCGCGCGAGCTGATAGGCGACGATGCCGTCCATCCGCGCCACCTGCGAGCGCACGTCCTCGCGCAGGCCGTCGATGTCGTCGGCGCTGCCGTCCTCGATCCGCGTTCGCAGGACGGCGAGCGGCGTCTTCAGGCTGTGGGCGAGATCGCCGAGCGTATTGCGGTAGCGCATCAGGTGCTCGCGCTCGCTGTCGATCAGCTCGTTGATGTTGTTGGTGAGCAAGGCCAGCTCGCGCGGATAGCCGCCGCGCAGGCGCTCGCGCTTGCCGCGCTCGACCTCGGCGAGTTCTACGACCACCGCACGCAGCGGCTGCAGACTCCAGCGCGAGATCAGGATCTGTACCGCCAGCAGCAGGGCGGCCGCAGCACCGAGGTAGGCCCACAGCGTGCGGCGGAACACTGCCACCTGTGCATCCACGGCCTCGGCCGTCTCGACGATGACGATGGAGAAATCCACGTCTTCGTCCGCTTCGCTGGTCCAGGCCACGCCCAGACCCAGTCGGTACACCGGCCCCTCGTCGCTGTCGATGGGCCCCTCGAAGCGCACCTCGCCCATCGCGAGATCCATCTCTGAAGGCACCTTTCGCGAGATCGCCGAAGGCGACTCCCAGGTGAAGCTGTCGGAGCGCACGGCCGCATACAGGCCCGAGCCACCGGTGAGAAAGCGCGGTTCCGGAGGCACCTCGGGGATGATCAGCTCGCCGCCGCGGGCAAGGTCCGCGCCAGCCAGGTAGGCATGTGCATAGGTCTGCAGGCGCTCGCGCAGGTTCGAGACTGCGGCCTCCGAGAAGGCGCGGTCCAGGGCGAACCCGGTAAGGCTCAGGAAGGCCACGAGGCCAAGTGCGGCGGCCAGCAGCTGGCGCCCCTGCAGGGACAGCACCCCACGCCCCGCGGGGGGATCCACAGCGGCGCTCACCGCCGACCCTGCGCAAACGCGAAACCCGGCGCAGTGCGCCGGGCTTGGCGGAGTGAACCCGACATCGCGACTATTCGTCGCGCGGAATCGCGAAGCGATAGCCGCGTCCGCGCACGGTCTCGATGGGCTTCAGCTCGCCGTCCGGGTCGAGTTTCTTGCGCAGTCGACCGATGAAGACCTCCAGTACATTGGAGTCGCGGTCAAAATCCTGCTGGTAGATGTGCTCGGTGAGGTCGGCCTTGGACACCAGCTCGCCTGCATGCAGCATCAGGTACTCGAGGACCTTGTACTCGTAGCTGGTGAGCTCGACGCCCTGGCCATTCACGCTGACGGTCTGCGCGGCGAGATCGAGTTTGACCGGGCCGCAATCGAGCGAGGGCTTGCTCCAGCCGGCGGCCCGTCGCAGCAGCGCGTTCAGGCGCGCCAGCAGCTCTTCGACGTGGAAGGGCTTGACCAGGTAGTCGTCTGCGCCCGACTTCAGGCCTTCGACCTTGTCCTGCCAGCTGGATCGCGCGGTGAGGATCAGGATCGGGAACTTCTTGCCCTCCGAGCGCAGGGCGCGGACCAGGTCCATGCCGGACATCTTGGGCAGGCCGAGATCGATGACCGCAACATCGAAAGGCACTTCGCGGCCGAGGTAGAGCCCCTCCTCGCCGTCCTGGGCGAGGTCAACGGCGTAGCCCTCGCGCTTCAGGCGGGCACCGAGGGTTTCACGCAGCGGCGCTTCGTCTTCAACCAGCAGGATGCGCATCGGATCGACTCCTCATGCAGGGATCAGGTATGGCCAAGGTCTGGGCCGGCGGCGCCCGGCCGGGGATTGTCCACGTGTCGACAATCGTACTCACTCGTCGCGGTAGCCACCCGGCGGCTCCGAGCGGCTGCCGCGCCGGCGATCATCGCGGTAGCTGTCCTGCATCACGCGGACACGCCCCTCGGGGGTCAGCACCTTCATGCGATAGGTGTCCTGCCCACCGCGCCGAACCGGCTCGACGCGCAGCACACGTCCACCGGTCTCTCGCTCGACGCGACGCACGGAATCACGCAGCTCGGAGGGCGGCGGTTCCGGCGCGCGGTCTGCCGTATCCGACGCCAGTGCTTTCGGCACCGGCAGCAGCAGGCAGATCAGCAGCGTGGGCAGACGGGGGAATGACATGGGAGCGCGATCTTAGACCACTGCGACGGCGGGCGGGGAAGTGGCTGGCAGTCTCGCCAGCAGGGGGTGAATCCGTACTGAAGTCGGCCAAGCATCCAGGGCTTGCATTCAGAAGATTTCCGCCACGCAGCAGCGCAGGCTGCCGCCGGCCTTCTCGATCTCGTCCAGTTCGACGCTTCGCAATGCGAAGCCGGCGCGCTCCAGCTGCAGGCGCTGGTCCGGCCGCAGGCTGCAGGCGGCGCGCGCGCTCATCCACACCGAGTCGCTGGCGAGACTGATGCAGTTGGCCGCGAAGGCATTCTTCTGCGCGGGTTCGAGCCACAGCACATGCGGCGCATACACCGCCGCGATGGCTTCCGCAGCGGAGGGATCCGCGAAGCCGTCCGCACAGATCACCACCATGCGCCCAGCCAGCACCGACAGCACGACATTGGTGTGGTACTCGCCTGCGGCCAGATCCGCGCACAGCAGCGCGCGCAGCCCGAATGCTTGGACCATCGACTGCGCAGCCGCGGGCGTGCAGCGCTCGCCCAGGCCGGCGTAGCCGATACCGCGGGCGCGGTCGATCACCAGCGAGCCGGTCAGCTCGCCGACCTCGCCATCGCGCAGGTCAAGCTCGGCATAGCCCAGCAACCCGGTGAAGAAGGCACGGATGTCCGGCCGCTCGGCCTCGCGCTGGCGCACCGGGTGGCGCATGCGGCCCAGGATCAGGCGGCCCGGCGCGGTGGCGAACACATTGTTTGGAAACATGCCGTCCGGCGCCTCCGGATCACCGGCGAAGCTGAGCACCGGCAGCTCGCTTGCGAGCGCCCGCTGCAGGGCCTGGTGCTGGGCGCGCGCACGGTCGGTGCGGAAGACCTGCTTGAGGTCCATGTAGGCGTTGTCGCTGGCCGACTGCGCCGCCAGTTCGGCGCCCGCCGGAGACACCAGAAAGGCCGCCCGCGCGCAGGGCGGGCGATCCGCGGCAAGCGCGCGCGCGGCCATGGCGTCGAAACCCTCGGAGACGCTCATGCCGCGCGCACCTGCTGCCGCTCGACCGCCGCGAGCGCGCGCTCGATCAGCTCCCAGCCGGCCTCGGGGCGATGCGCCTCGGTGCTCAGGATCTGGCGGAACTGGCGGCCGCCAGGCTGGCCCGCGAACAGGCCGAGGATGTGGCGGCTGAAGTGCTTGAGCATCACGCCGCGCGCCCGAAGCTCGCGCACGTGCGGCTGCAGCGAACGCAGCAGTTCCTCGCGCGTCTGCAGCGGCGCCTCGTGCGCGAACAGTGCCCGATCGAGGCGATGCAGCAGGTAGGGGTCGTGATAGGCGGCGCGACCGATCATCACGCCATCGACGTGGGCGAGCTGCTCCTGCACCGCGACCTCGCTGGCGATGCCGCCATTGATCGCAACCTGCAGTTCCGGCCGCTCGCGCTTGAGCCGATGCACCAGCGGGTAGTTCAGCGGCGGAACCTCGCGGTTCTGCTTCGGCGACAGGCCCTGCAGCCAGGCCTTGCGGGCATGCACGATGAAACTGCGGCAGCCGGCGGCGGCCAGCGTTTCGACGAAGCCGAACAGGCTGTCGGCCTCGTCCTGGTCGTCGACGCCGATGCGGCACTTGATCGTCACCGGCACCGCCACCGCGGCCCGCATGGCGGCGAAGCAGTCGGCCACACGCTGCGGCTCCAGCATCAGACAGGCGCCGAAACGGCCGGCCTGCACGCGGTCCGAGGGGCAGCCGACATTCAGGTTGATCTCGTCATAGCCCCAGTCGGCACCGATGCGCGCGGCCTGCGCCAGCAGTTCCGGCTCACTGCCGCCCAGCTGCAGCGCCAGCGGGTGCTCGACCGCATCGAATCCCAGCAGGCGCTCGCGATCGCCGTGGATGACCGCCTGCGCGTGCACCATCTCGGTGTACAGGCGCGCATGCGGCGCCAGCGCGCGGTGGAACACGCGGCAGTGGCGGTCGGTCCAGTCCATCATCGGGGCGACGGACAGGCGGAAGCTGGCGGCGAAGTCGGCGGGCACGCGGGCAGCGCTCAGGCGAACGGCCGCATAGGGTAGCGCGCGGAGACTGAAGGCCGGCAGGCGCCGCGCCCTACTCCACCCGCAGCGGTCGTTCCACCAGGCCAGTGTCGGACTCGCCGTTCCAGTAGCGCAGGCGGTAGTTCCCGGGCTGCTCCGGCGCCACCAGACTGACCTCGTTGCTGGCGAAGCCGCGGTCCTGATTCAGACGCTGGCGACGCACAACGGTGTCGCCACCGGCTTCGAGGATCTGCACGTCGTCACGCACCGCCCCCGGCCCCTGCCAGCGCAGGGTGAAGCGCTGTCCGGCCGGCACGCTGGCCGGGGCGTCCAGACTCACCGGAATGGCTCGCACGGTGAATACGCGCTCGACCAGCACGCGATCGTCGGTGCCGCTGAAGTAGCGCAGGCTGTAGCTGCCGGGCGTGATCGGGGCGGTGATGCTGACCTCCCGGCGATCAAAGCCGCGGTCCTGGTTGAGACGCTGGCGGCGGATCACCCGGGCGTCGCCGGCGGCGATGATCTGCAGGTCGTCGCGCACGGCACCCGGCCCCTGCCAGCGAACGGTGAAGGGCCGCCCCATGTCGACTTCATCGGGCGCCTCCAGACTGACCTCGGCCGCCACCACCGCGATCGCACGCTCGGCCAGCACCTCGCCGTTCTCGCCGTTGAAGTAGCGCAGCAGATAGGCACCGGGCTCGGTCGGTGCCTGCAGGCTGGCCTCGCGGCGCTCGAAGCCGCGGTCCTGGTTCAGGCGCTGGCGGCGGATGACCTCGCCGCCGGCAGCCGCACCAGCAGCCACCAGCTGCACGTCGTCACGCACGGCGCCCGGCCCCTGCCAGCGGACCACAAAGGTCGCGCCGATCGACACCTGCGCGGGTGCGTCCAGGCTGACCTCGGCGGCGACCAGTTCGATCGGCTGCCGCGCCAGCACGCGCTGCAGCTCACCGTGCCAGTAGCGCAGTTCGTAGTGGCCGGGCTCGGCCGCCATCACCAGCCGCGCACTGCGCCCATCGAAGCCGCGGTCCTGATTGAGGCGCTGGCTGCGCAGCACGCGACCGGTGCCCTCGGCGGCGCGCGGATCGAACAGCTGGAGGTCATCACGTGCATCGCCCGGCCCCTGCCAGCCGACCTCGATCGTGCTGGCGATGGCCACCTGCGCGGGCGCCTGCAGCGAGGCTTCCGGAATCGGCATGGGCGGTGGCAGCGGGGCTTCCACCATCGCCTGCTGCAGGGCTGCCTGCAGCGCGGCCACGTCATTGGCCTGCAGGTAGCGGCCGCCCGTGCGCTCGGCGAGGCAGGCCACCTGGCGACCTTCCTGCTCACTGAGGCCGAAACCGACCACATGCGCGGTGAAGTCGACGCCGCTGGCCGCCAGTTCCTCGCCCAAGGCGCAGGGGTCGGCATCGCAGGTCTCTACGCCATCGGTAATCAGCACCACGCGCGCCGCACGCTCCGTGTGACGAAGCGCCACCGCCGCACGGCGCACCGATTCGGTCAGCGGGGTCATGCCCTGGAACTTCATGTCCCTCACGGCGGCGTTGATGGCGTCGGTGCTGCCAGCGGAGGGCGGAACCACCAGCTCGATATCGCCACAGTCGCCGCGGCGCCGGTGGCCGTAGGCCATGAGGCCGATCTCGGTCGTGGCCGGCAGCGCGGCCAGCGCGTCGGCAAGCGTCTCGCGGGCGATCTCGAGCTTGGCCCTGCCCTCGATCTGGCCCCACATCGAGCCCGAGGCATCGAGCACCACCAGGGTGGCTTCATTGGCGCTGGCGGCAGAAGCCAGGCTGATCAGCAGGCCGGCGAGGCTACGGGCGGTCGTGCGATGCATCGGATACCTCTGTGCTTGGCAGGGTGAGCGGCTGGGAGCCACGACTGTCGGCTACGTAGGAAGGCGACTGCGTAGGACATCAGGATGAGTTCTCAATCCCTTCGATCGAGAGGAACTGCAGTCGTCGAAGGGGGTGCAAACGGCCCGCCGCTATACTCCGCGCCCATGCCGGCCTCCGCTCCGACCCTGCTGCTGCTCAGCCTTGAGGCCGTGATCATCGCGGTCACCGAGGAGACGCCGCGCGTGCTGACCGTGCGCGAGGCGGGCGGCGAGGAGGCCCTGCCCTCAGGCCCGCTGGACGTGGCCAGGCACCTGACCATCGAGCGCGGCCTGCGCGACTGGGTCGAGCAGCAGACCGGCTTCCCTCTGGGCTATGTCGAGCAGCTCTACACCTACGGCGACCGCGAGCGTGACCCGCGCGAACGCGAGCTCGGCGCGCGCGTGGTGTCGACCGCGTATCTGGCGCTCGTGCGCGAGCAGCCGCTGCCGCGCGAGCTCACTGCTCAATGGTCCAACTGGTATGCCTACCTCCCTTGGGAAGACTGGCGCGGCGGCCGCCCCGCGCTGATCGACCGCGACCTGAAGCCGCATCTCTACGCCTGGGCCGGCCGCGAGAAACGCAGGCGCGAACGCGCTGACCTGGTGTTCGGCTTCGATGACGCGCCCTGGGACCCGGAGCGCACGCTGGAACGCTACGAGCTGCTGTGGGAGGCCGGCGCCGTCGGCGAGGCCCTGCGCGACCGCGGCGAAGGCGAACCCGCGCCCGGCTCGGGTCGCGTGATGGCGGCCGACCATCGGCGAATTCTCGCCACCGCGCTGGGCCGCCTGCGCGGCAAGCTGAAGTACCGCCCCGTCGTGTTCGAGCTGCTGCCGCCGGAGTTCACCCTGGGCCAGCTGCAGCGTGTGGTCGAGGCACTGGCCGGCGCGCGCGTGCACAAGCAGAACTTTCGCCGGCTGATTGAAGCGGCCGGCCTGGTCGAGGGCACGGGTCGGCTTGACCATGGCACCGGCGGACGCCCCGCCGAGCTGTTCCGCTTCCGCCACGAGGTGTTCCGCGAGCGTCCGGCGCCAGGGGTGTATTTCCCCGGGGCGTGGTGGGGGCGGTAGGACGGGTCCTGGCCCGCGAACCGGCGCTTCGCTGCGGCAAACGCGCGCGTTGGAGCGACCTCGGCACCCGCCCCGATACCGAGGCGAGTATCGAGCTTATGGTGGGCCAGGGCCCATCCTATGACAAAGCGGCGAGCGTCGGCCCCGTGGAGGGCCAGGGCTCAACCGATGCGCTGCTCTCGCTCGCGGCTGCAGTCCACTAAACTACGTGCCCTTTCGCGGATGTCCCGTCCATGTCCGAACTCGAATCGCGCGCGCTGGCCAAGACCTGGTTCTATCCCTTCAAGCTGCCTTCGGGGGCGATGACGCCGACCTATGACGGCGGCGTGCTGGACGCGATCCACCACACCCGCTCGCAGATGCTGGACGCGCTGATCGCGCAGGAGTTTGCCGGCGACCGCTCGCAGCTGACGTCGGTGGACCTGGCCTGCCACCAGGGCTGGTTCTCGGTGCAGCTGGCGCAGGCCGGATTCGGCAAGGTGCTGAGCGTGGATGCCCGCGACGAGCACGTCGCCGATTCACGCCTGATCCGCGATGCGCTGGGCCTGCCGCAGATCAACGTGGTCCAGAGCGACGTGCATGCGCTCGACACGACGGCCCTCGGCGTGCACGACCTGGTGCTCTGCTTCGGCCTGATCTACCACTTGGAGAACCCCGTGGGCGCGCTGCGCGTGGCGCGCGCGCTGACGAAGAAGGTCTGCGTCATCGAGACCCAGGTCGTGCCCGGCCTGACCGGCTGGGTCGACTACGGCAGCTACCGCTTCGTGCGGCCGCTGAAGGGCAGCTTCGGCATCATCGACGAGACCGAAGAGACCCACGGCCCCGAGGCCAGCACGACCGGCATCTGTCTGGTACCCAGCACCGAAGCCCTGGTGTGGATCCTGCAGCGGATCGGCTTCTCGCGCGTCGAAGTGCTGCCGGTGCCCGCCGACGGCTACGAGCAGCTGGTGCATCGCAAGCGGGTGATGGTTGCGGCGTGGGTTTGAAGGGCCGGGAATCGGGAATCGGGAATCGGGAATCGTTAATTCTGGAGTGGCGCCAGCTCCCCTCTGGCGCCCCCACACAACAAAGACGCACAGGGCTATCGAGCGACCCAGCGGGCCGGAGCCTCGCGGCACATGCTTCGAACGATTCCCGATTCCCCAATCCCGATTCCCGGCTCTCAAGCAACCCCAGCGTCACACCCCCGCAACGCTACTGACCCGATCGCCCGCGCAGACTGGCGCAACGCCGCCGCACGGGCTCGCGCATGTCGACGCTTCGCTTCCGCAGCATCTTCGTTTCCGATGTGCACTTGGGAACACCGGATTGTCAGGCTGCGTATCTGCTGGATTTCCTGCGCAGCGTGCGCTGCGAGACGCTCTACCTCGTCGGCGACATCGTCGACCTGGAGGCGCTGGTGCAGCGCCTGTACTGGCCGCCCAGCCACAGCGCGATCCTGGTCGAGCTTGTCGAGATCGCGCGCCGCGGCACCCGGGTCGTCTACCTGCCGGGTAACCACGATGCGCCGCTGCGCGCCCTGTGCGGGCAGCGCATCGGCGGCATCGAGGTCGAGTGGAACGCGATCCACGTCGCCGCCGACGGCCGACGCTACCGGGTCGCGCACGGCGACGAGTTCGATCCCGAGCACATCGGACGCAGCTGGCTGACCCGGGTCGGCGACTCCGCGCACCGCCTGATGCTGTGGGCCAACCGCAACTTCAATCGCCTGCGCCGGCAGCTGCGTCTCGCCTATCTGCCGCTGTCGATCATCACCAAGTCGCGGATCGCCCAGGCCCTGCTCTACATCCGCCAGTACGAGGCGCGGGTGGCGGCGGCGGCGCGCGAGCACGGCGTCGACGGACACATCTGCGGCCACATCCACTTTGGCGGCGTGCGCGAGATTGATGGCGTGGTCTACCTCAACGACGGCGACTGGGTCGAGCACTGCACGGCGCTGACCGAGGACGAGGAAGGGCGGATGGAGCTGCTGCATTGGAGCGAGCACCGCAGCCGCATCGGTCGGGTCGACGCGTCCTCAGTGCTGGCGTCGCCGGCTGCCGGCCTCGCCTTCGCCTCGCTGTCGAGCGAGGCCTCGGACGTGGTCCTGCGTGCGCTGAAGCAGGCCGCCTGAGGCCGCCGCGCGGGCTTGATCCGGATCAGCCGGAAAGGAAATCCCACGGCGCCTGCAGGCCGTGCTCATCCGGGAGCGGCTAAACTGCGCGGTCTGTCGCCCCTCCAGGACCACCGCCATGTCGCTCGATCCCGCCCTGCGCACCCGCATCGAAAGCCTGCTGTCCGAGCACCGCGTGGTGCTGTTCATGAAGGGCAATGCCCAGGCGCCGCGCTGCGGCTTTTCGGCCAAGGCGGTAGGCGCCCTGCAGGGTGTCATCGAGACCTTCCACACCGTCGACGTGCTCGAAGACGGGGAGATCCGCGAAGGCATCAAGATCTTCGGCAGCTGGCCGACGATCCCGCAGCTCTATGTCGACGGCGAGCTGGTCGGCGGCAGCGACATCATCGAGGGCATGCTGAATTCCGGCGAGCTGCACGGTCTGTTCGGCGTGGCCCCGCCCGACCGCACGCCGCCGGCCATCACGATCACGCCCAAGGCCGCTGAGGCGATCCGCTCGGCCATGGCCGACAGCGGCGCCGGGCTTGAGCTGCACATGGCCATCGATCCGCGCTTCAACGCGCAGTTCCAGCTGAAGCCTGCCGCCGGCGGCGAGATCGTGTCGGAGTCCGAAGGCATCCGCGTGCACTTCGACCTGGCCTCCGCACAGCGCGCCAAGGGCCTGGAGATCGACTGGGTCGAGGATGTGCGCGGTGCCGGCCTCGCCATCCGCAACCCGAACGCACCTGCGCCGGTGCAGCCGCTGAGCGTGCAGGAACTGGCCGCACGCGTGGCGGCCGGCGACATCATGGTGATCGACGTGCGACCGGCCGCCGATCGCGAGTTCGCCCGGTTCCCGCACCCGCACAAGGTGCTGGACGAAAGCACCGTGGCCGAGCTTGAAGCCCTGCCCAAGGACACCGAGCTGGCCTTCCTCTGCCACCACGGCGTGTCCAGCGCACGCGCGGCCGAGCACTTCCGCGGCCAAGGCTTCCGCAAGCTGTTCAATGTCGAAGGCGGCATCGAGGCCTGGTCGCAGCAGATCGACCCGAGCGTGCCGCGCTACTGAGTGCACGGGGGCACGTGTCCGTGCCCGGCGTTTCTCCGGACCGCCCTGGCCGACGTCGCCCGCGCGAGGTCGCCGGCGCTCTCGGCCACCGCGTTCACTGCGGCAGACGGGCCGCGCTGGGCGGGCCGAGCTGCCGGCAGGCGCGCATCGCGAATGCAGGGCATTGGCTTCACGCTTGAAAATCTGTGTGTCCGCTCACAGAATCCAGAGCCATCAAGGGGACAGCACGCTACTGTGTGCCGGCCCCCGACCGCTTTAGAGCAGTCAACCCAGCCCCCGGATTGCCCATGCGCCCACTGCTGTTCGTTGCACCCACCCTCGCCCTTCTGCTGGCCGGCTGCGGGGCCAGCCGCGAAAATCTCAGCCTCGACGCCTGCTCCAGCTCGGCGCGCGAAGCCACCGATCGCAGTCGAACCTATAGCGACACGCAGAAGGGCAGCTTCAAGATCGACACGGCGGCCAGCCGCGAGTCGTTGAAGTCGCTGGAAGACGGCGTGTTCGAACTCCGCCTGGTCGCCAGCATCGACAGCGAACAGGGCACCCCGACCCGTCAGGATTTCCTGTGCCGCACGCGCTTCTCGGAAGGCCAGGAGCAGCCCGACGTCATCGCCTTCAGTTTCCTGCTCGAAGGCCAGTGAACCGCGGGCTCGCCTGATGCACAAAGGCCGCCCGAGGGCGGCCTTTTCGCTCTGTGTCCGGCCCTGCCTCAGTCGAAGCGCAGGTGTTTGACAGACTTGCCGTGGCGGCGCACCAGCATCAGCGCTTCGATGCCGATCTGGATGTGGCGCTCGACGAAGTTGGCGCTGACCACCTTGTCCGAGGCCTCGGTCTTCACGCCTTCCGGGATCATCGGCTGGTCCGACACCAGCAGCAGCGCGCCCGAAGGAATCGAGTTGGCGAAGCCAGCCGCGAACACCGTGGCGGTCTCCATGTCGATGGCCATGCAGCGCAGCTTGCGCAGGTAGGCCTTGAACTCGTCGTCGTGCTCCCAGACGCGCCGGTTGGTGGTGTAGACCGTGCCGGTCCAGTAGTCGTGCTCGAGGTCGCGGATCATGGTCGACACCGCACGCTGCAGGGCGAAGGCCGGCAGCGCCGGCACCTCGGGCGGCAGGTAGTCGTTGGACGTACCCTCACCGCGGATCGCTGCGATCGGCAGCACCAGATCTCCGAGCTGGTTCTTCTTCTTGAGGCCGCCGCACTTGCCGAGGAACAGCACGGCCTTCGGCGAGTACGCGGACAGCAGGTCCATCACCGTCGCCGCATTGGCGCTGCCCATGCCGAAATTGATCATGGTGATGCCGTCGTGCGTGGCGCTGGGCATGGGCCGGTCGCGGCCGACGATCTCGGCGCCAGTGAGCCTGGCGAAGACATCCAGATAGCCGCCGAAGTTGGTCAGCAGCACGTGCTGGCCGAAGTCTTCCAGCGCCACGCCGGTGTAGCGCGGCAGCCAGTTGGAAACGATTTCGTTCTTGTTCTTCATTGGAGGGTTCCGGGTGCTGCGGGTTCCGGCGACGCCACGCCGGCAACAGACTGCTCGATGCGATCGCGTTGGCAAGTCTACGCGAGGCTTCGCGCGCGCCGCGCATCAGCCGCCGGCTTGGAGCCCCGCTGCGCCGGCAGTAGAGTGGCGCGCCGCCCATGGCGACGTCGATTGCCCATTCCATTCTGCGAGCACTGCCGGGCATGCATGAGATCACCCAGCTACTGAGACGATGGAGCGCAGGCGAGCCCGATGCGCGCGAGGCTCTGATGGGGGCGCTGTATCCGGTTCTGAAGGATATGGCGCGGCGTCAGCTCCACCGCGGCGGCAATGCGCTCACGCTGCAGCCGACCGACCTCCTGCACTCCGCCTACGAGCGCCTGCAGATCGATGCTGGCACGCAATGGCAGGACCGCTCGCAGTTCATGGCGATCGCCAGCGTGCTGATCCGCAACACCCTGATCGACCATCTGCGCGGACGCTCCAGCCAGAAGCGCGGCGGCGATGTCGCGCGCAGCCCGATCGAACTCGGCGAGGTCGAACCTCAGGACCCTGCCCAAGGACCCGAGTCGGCAGCCGCGCTCGACGCCGCGCTCAGCCGGCTGGCAGCGATCGATCCGGCCTGTGCCCAGGTCGTCGTACTGAAGGTGTTCGCGGGCTACCAGGGCGAGGAAATCGCCGAGGCGCTGGGCGTCTCCACCGCCACCGTCGGCCGCCACTGGCGCTTTTCGCGCGCGTGGCTGGCCGATCACCTCTGAGTTCGGTGCGCCCCCATGCGCGTCGACACCGCAGCGGACCGGCGCCTGTACGCGCTGTTCAACGAGGCACTGGATCTTGACCCGCAGGTGCGATCGCAGTGGCTGGCGGCGCGCGCGCAGGACGCACCTGAACTGATTGGTCGCCTGAGGCGGATGCTCGAGGCCGATGCGCAGGGCGAAGACCAGGACGACTTCACCGCAGACCTGCATGCCGCCATTGCCGGCGCAGCCCGGGTCGCGGCCGGCGAGGAGCTGCCCGCGCGCATCGGTGGCTACCGCGTTGAGGCCAAGCTCGGTGAAGGCGGCATGGGCGTGGTCTACCTCGCCCGCCGCGAGGGCCCGGTCGATGCGCCGCCGGTAGCGCTCAAGCTGGTGTCGGAACGTCTGCACTCCCCGGCGGCGCGGTCACGCTTCCTCGACGAGCAGCGCAGCCTGGCGCGCCTCGACCATCCCGCGATCTGCCGCTTCATCGATGCCGACACCCTGCCGGACGGTCGGCCGATGGTGGTGATGGAGGCGGTGCGAGGATGCCGCATCGACGTCTGGGTCGCGAGACAGCGGCCATCGATCGAGGCCCTGCTGCAGCGCGTCCTGCAGCTGCTCGGTGCGGTCGGACACGCCCACGAGCGGCTGATCGTGCATCGCGATATCAAGTGCTCCAACGTGCTGGTCACTGACGCCGGCCAGGTGAAGCTGCTGGACTTCGGCATCGCCAAGCGGATGGACGCGATCGGCGGCGTACAGGCCACCGTCACGGCGGAGCGCTTCCTCACGCCCGGCATTACCGCGCCCGAGTACTGGAGCCATGGCGAGGTGACCGTTGCCACTGACGTGTATGCGCTGGGGGCCCTGCTCTACCGACTGCTCAGCGGCCGTGATCCGCTGGCGTTCGACGGTTTGAAGCCGACCGAGATCGAGCGCCAGCTGCTGTTCGTGGAGCCGCCACCACTGTCGACCGTCGCCGTCGCGGCGTATCGACCAGGGATCAGTCGCGATCTGGAGGCCGTCGTCCAAAAGTGCCTGCGCAAGTCGCCGGTAGAGCGCTACGGCAGCGCGGATGCACTGGCCGCCGACCTGCGTCGCTTGCTCGATGGCTACCCGGTACTGGCGCGCCCTTCCGGTCGCGTTTACCGTGCCCGCCTGTTCGCACGCCGCCACCGTGCTGCACTCGCGGCGGCGGCGCTGGCGGTGGCAATGCTTTCGGGGTGGGCGCTCTCGCTCCGCGCCAGCCTGATCGAGGCGGAGCGCCAGCGCGCCGCGGCGCTGGCCGAGCGCAATCGGGCCAGCCTGGTGTCGGGCCTGCTGCAGGAATCGATCCTGCAGGCCGATCCGGCGCGCCGCTCCATGGAGTTCGTGGGCGCGCGCGAAATCATGGCGGCCGCCGCCCAGCGCATCGATGTGCTGGAACACAGCGAGCCAGACACCTTCGCCGAGCTCGCGTTCCTGATCGGGCGGATCGAACTGGAGTACCTGCGCAACGACGAAGCCCTGGCGCTGGCTCAGCGAGGACTGCAGGCCCTCGAAGCGGCGCCGGCCACGGAACTTCGCAACGAGCTGCGCCTGCTGGCAGCCACAGCCGCCGCCCGCGACAACCAGCTCGACCAGGCGGAGGCCCTGCTCGCCGCTTACCGCGAGGAAGGAGGCGCGCGCAATGCCGGCTACCGGCTTGCGGAGGGCCGGCTGCTGACCGGCCGCGGGCGCCCAACGGACGCCTTGGCCACGGTTGAGACCGGGCTGGATGCGCTGGCCCAGCGCGGTCCCGAGGACTCGCTCGCTACCGAGCTGCGTCGTCTGCGCGCGAACGCGCTGCTGCGCGCGGGACGCAGCGAGGATGCACTGCAGGCCATGGACGCACTGCTGGAATGGCAGCGCGGCGCCCTGCCCGACTCACACGCGTGGGTGCTGGAAACCCGCATGGAGCGCCTGCCTCTGCTGGCCAGTGAGGCCACCCGGAAGGCGCTGATCGAAGAGCGCGATCGCCTGCTGTCGGGCATGTCCGAACTCTACGGCGACGACAGCCTGCAGGTCGCCATGGTCCACGTCCGATCGGGCCAAGCCTTGGGGGCGCTGGACGACCACGCCGGCAATGCGCAGGCCCTGGCCGAGGCCTCGCGCCTGCTGCTGGCCCTGCGGGGGGCGGAGGATTCGCTGTATCTGCGGCTGCAGGTCAACCTGGGCAATGCCCTGGTCCGCACGGGCCGCCCCGAGTCCATCCTCGAGGCCCAGCAGGTTCTGCGGCGCGCGGAGCGGACAGCGACCGCGCGCTCCGATGGCCGATCGGCCCTCGCCGTCCATTTGCGCACCATGCTGGCGCGGGCACTGGTCGTGGGCGACCGCGTCGAGGATGCCGTCGCCGTGATCGACGGCGAGCAGGAGGCCAGTCGCGAGGCCAGCATCGCCAGCGAGTACAACCGCCGCGAACGCGCAGCCCTGCTGCGCCTGCTGCTGGGCGAGCCAGCACTGGCTTGCCAATTCGAGCCTTCGGCGATGACGCCCCGCTGCGCCAGTCTGCGCCGGCGGCTGGACGCGCTCGAGGCGAGCCTGGGCAGCTGATTGATCGCAGCGGGTGGGCGGCGGCCGCGCGTGCGCGGTGAGCGCAGTGCAGCGAGAACCGTCGCGGACCAGTCGCACCAGCGACCTGCGCGATCGGGAGAGTGGCTGACGCGCAGTCAGCGCACCGGGCCAGCTACTGGATCCAGCCGCTGTCGGTGCAGGCCAGCGGGATCGAAGCGTAGGTGTAGGTGCCAGAGGGCGCGGACACGGTGATCTGGACGACACCACTCGATCCCACGCCGGGGCACCTGAAGGCGTAGTAGGGCGAAGACGTGGTCCCGCTGACGCTTGGCTGCACGCTGCCCTGGGTCACGAAGTGGTAGACCAGAGCACTGCCCTGCGGCCAGACCTCGCAGTCCATGCCGCGCGGAAGGGAGGGAAAGCAGACCAGTTCGGGGGCATCCGGCGGCATCCAGTCAGGTCGGCAGGTGCCGGCCTTGCCGTTCGTCTCGTCGGAGCAGAGATCGGACTTGGCGACGTGATGGTAGGTCGACACCGGACAGGTCTTGAGCTCGATCTGGCAGTCGCCGTTCTCGACGGCCCGCGATGTCGACAGCCCGAGGCCAGCGCCGGCCATCAATGCAAACAGCAAAGGAATCAGCTTCCGCATCGTCGTGTCTCCCTGAGCCCCGCACTGAACCACAGCGGCGGCGCCTGCGTCGATCTGTGGCGCACTGCTCCATCAGCGTGTTGAGAAACTCCCTTCCGGGGAGTTTTTCAAGTCGGCGGTCCGGCGCAGGTCCCTACCGCCTCACGACGAATCAATCGCTTACGCCCTTGCGTCGTCGTCCCGGCCATGCCTGGCAGAGCTAGCAGCCTGATCTTTCAACAGCCTGCTCTGTCATTCGCAAAGCGCTGCTCGTTTCGTTCAAGCGCGCCCGCTCCTCGCGGGTGCCCGGCCGGATCCCGGACTGCAGCCACTGCCTACTGCCGCGCCCCCCGCACATTCCCCGGCTCGCCCGTCTGGGTGCTCCGCCAGGGGTTGATGTCGAGCCCGCCGCGGCGCGTGTAGCGGGCCTGCACCGTCAGATGCTCCGGCGCACAGCGGCGCATCAGGTCGACGAAGATGCGCTCGACGCACTGCTCGTGGAAGTCGTCGTGACGGCGGAAGGAGACGAGGTAGCGCAGCAGGCCCTCGCGGTCGATGCGCGGGCCGCGGTAGCGGATCTGCACGCTGGCCCAGTCGGGTTGGCCGGTGACCGGGCAGTTGGATTTCAGCAGACGCGAGACCAGCAGCTCCTCGACCACCTCGTTGCCCGCGCTCAGAAATCCGGGCCGCGGCGGTCCGTAGCAGTCGATGTCGGCATCGAGTTCCAGATCATCAATACAGAAACCCGGCGGCTCGGTCATGGGCTCGGCCGCGGCCTCCTCCAGCGACTTCAAGCGCACCGACACGGCCGCACCCGCGGCCTGTGACAGGTCGGCTGCGATGCGCTCGCGCAGGGCCTCGCGGCTGTGGATGCGCTCCTGGTTGAAGCCGTTCAAGTACAGCTTGAAGCTCTTGGATTCGATGATGCAGGGCGAGTCCGCCGGCACCCGGATTTCGGCGATCGCGACGTTGGGCTTGCCGCGCGGATCCAGCCAGGACAGCTCCCAGGCGTTCCAGATGTCGACGCCCGCGAACGGCAGCGGTGCTTCAATGCCGAGCTCGCTGCGCTTGGCGGCGCGCGCAATCGGGAACAGACGCGAGGCGTCGTAGTGGTCGGCGTAGTCGACCGTCTTGCCCAGGGTCGAAGCCTGGGCAGCGCTGTGGAAGTTGCCAGGGCTGTGCGTAGTCATGGCGCGGATTCTACCGGCCGCCTTCCGCGGCGACTTCCGGCCCATGCCCGAACGCAGCGTGAAGCGCACCCTTCACGCACGTTCGATCGCCTCCGCGTGTCCGAGCGCGCGCTGCCGCCGCGGCACGGCCGCAGCGCTCCCGCACCCGAAGCAGCAAAGGATGACCCGATGCGCAGCCTGACCCTGATCGGCAGCCTGGCCCTG
Organism: uncultured Aquimonas sp.; assembly: GCF_937888285.1. GTDB lineage: Bacteria > Pseudomonadota > Gammaproteobacteria > Xanthomonadales > Xanthomonadaceae > Aquimonas. The sequence continues at coordinate 23,086 of NZ_CALART010000067.1, read as the reverse complement.
AGCCTGGCCGCCGCCTCCGCAAGCCCCAGCCTGTACGCCAAAGCCAAGCCGGATGAGTCCAAGTGGGACATCAGCCAGCTGCGCGGGCCGACCAAGGAGATTCGCTTCACCACCGAGGAAGGCACCTGGATGAGCGTGGACGTCAGCCCCGACGGCCGCCAGCTGGTGTTCGATCTGCTCGGCGATCTCTACCTGCTGCCGATCGAGGGCGGCGAGGCCAAGCGTCTGACTTCGGGCCCGGCGTTTGACGTGCAGCCGCGCTTCTCGCCGGACGGCCGCGAGCTGAGCTTCACCTCGGACCGCGGCGGCGGCAACAACATCTGGCGCATGCCGGTGGCCGGCGGTGAGCCCACCCAGGTCACCAAGGAAGACTTTCGTCTGACCAACAACGCGGTGTGGACGCCGGACGGCGACTACCTGATCGCGCGCAAGCACTTCACCGGCCAGCGCTCGCTGGGCGCGGGCGAGCTGTGGATGTGGCACAAAACCGGCGGCAGCGGCCTGCAGCTGACCAAGCAGAAGAACGACCAGCAGGACCAGGGTGAGCCGGCAATCAGCCCCGACGGCCGCTACGTGTACTTCAGCGAGGACGTCACCCAGGGGCCGTTCTTCCAGTACAACAAGAACCCGCACGCCGGTATCTATGCGATCCGTCGCCTGGATCGCGAGACCGGCGAGATCCGCGACCTCATTCGCGGCCCCGGCGGCGCGGTGCGGCCGGAGCCCGCACCGGATGGCCGCGGCATCGCCTACGTCAAGCGCATCCGCGACAAGACCGTGCTGCACGTGTTCGACTCGCTGAGCGGCGAGGAGCGCCCGCTGTGGGACGGCCTGTCGCGCGACCAGCAGGAAGCCTGGTCGATCTTCGGCCCCTACCCCGGCTTCGACTGGACGCCGGACGGCAGTGCGATCGTGATCTGGGCCCAGGGCGGGCTGTGGAAGGTCAGCGCCGCCGACGGTTCGGCCGAGCGCATTCCCTTCCGCGCCGAGGTGCGGCAGACCGTGATCGAGGCGCTTGACCCGCAGATCACCCTGCCCGAAGGCCGCTTCGCGCCGGACATGATCCGCGACGTGGCGACCCGCCCGGACCGCGGCGAGATGGTCTTCCACGCGGTCGGCAAGCTCTACCGCAAGGCGCTGCCGAACGGCGCGCCGCAGCGTCTCGGCCGCGAGGATGCGATCTACGAGTACGAGCCGAGCTACAGCGCCGACGGCCGTCAGCTGCTCTACACCACCTGGACCGACGCCAACCTCGGCGAGCTGCTGGTACTGGATCTCGAGAGCGGCGAGCGCCGCAGCCTGACGATGCGCCCGGGCTTCTACTACCACCCGCGCTTCTCGCCGGATGCCAGCAAGGTCGTCTATGCGCGCAGCGCAGGCTCGGGCCTGACCGGCAGCCTGTGGGCGCAGGAGCGCGGCATCTTCTGGGTGCCGGCGGCAGGCGGCGAGCCGGTGCGCGTCGCGCGCGAGGGCTACAACCCGCAGTTCTCGGCCGACGGCAGCCGCATCTACTACATGACCGGCGGCGGCATCTCGAAGAAGCTGATGTCGGTGGGCTTGAACGGCGAAGAGCCGCGCGAGGTGTTCAACCTCAAGTACGTCAACGAAATCGCGCTCTCGCCGGATGGCCGCTTCGTCGCGTTTACCGAACTGTTCAACGCCTACGTGGCGCCGATGCCGCAGACCGGCGGCAGCATCGAACTCAGCAAGGACACCAAGGCGATCCCGGTGGCCAAGGTCAGCCAGGACGTCGGCAGCTATTTCCACTGGTCCGGCAGCGGCAGCGACCAGGCCCTGCACTGGATGGTCGGCAAGCGCTACTTCACCCGCGAGCTGAAGGATGCCTTCGCCTTCCTGCCCGGCGCACCCAAGGAACTGCCCAAGCCCGAGGACGCGCGCGGCATCGAAGTCGGCCTGGAGCTGCCGGTCTACGCGCCCGAGCAGGTCATCGCGTTCACCGGCGCGCGCATCATCACCATGCGCGATGCGGAGAACACCGAGGAAGTGATCGAAGACGGCACGCTGGTGGTGCGCGGTGACGAGATTCTGGCCGTCGGCCCCAGCGCCCGCGTGCAGGTGCCGGCCGGCGCCAACGTGATCGATGCGAAGGGCAAGACGATCCTGCCGGGCATCGTCGACGCGCATGCCCACGCCGCGCATTTCGGCCAGGGTGTGGTGCCGCAGCAGAACTGGGCCTACTACGCCAACCTCGCTTTCGGCGTCACGGCCCTGCACGATCCGTCCGCCACCACCGAGTTCGTGTTCAGCCAGAAGGAGCTGGTGCAGGCCGGCGAGATGGTCGGCCCGCGCGTGTTCTCGACCGGCACGATCCTCTACGGCGCCGACGGCGACTTCAAGGCGGTGGTCAACAGCCTCGATGACGCCCGCTCGCACCTGCGCCGCATGCAGGCGCGCGGGGCCTTCAGCGTGAAGAGCTACAACCAGCCACGCCGCGACCAGCGCCAGCAGGTCAACCAGGCGGCGCGCGAGCTCGGCATGCGCGTGGTCGAGGAAGGCGGCTCCACCTTCTTCCACAACCTGACCATGATTCTCGACGGCGCCAGCACGGTGGAGCACAACCTGCCGGTGGCCCCGCTGTACCGCGACGTCGTGCAGCTGTGGGCCGGCACCCGGGTGCGCAACACGCCGACCCTGATCGTCAGCTATGGCGGCCTGTCCGGCGAGTACTGGTGGTATGCGCGCGACAACGTCTGGGAAGAGCCGCGGCTCAACCGCTACTTCCCGCGGGAGACGCTGGACGCGCGCGCGATCCGCCGCGAGACCGCGCCCGACTGGGACTACTACCACATCGAAGTGGCCAAGGCCCTGAAGCAGCTGCGCGACGCCGGCGTGCGCATCCAGACCAGCAGCCACGGCCAGCTGCAGGGGCTCGCCAACCACTGGGAGATCTGGATGCTGACCCAGGGCGGCTTCAGCAACTTCGAGGCCCTGCGTGCGGCGACGATCGATGGCGCCGAGTCGATCGGCATGGGCCGCTACTTCGGCTCGCTGGAGGCCGGCAAGAAGGCGGACCTGGTGGTGCTGAACTCGAACCCGCTGGAGGACATCCGCCGCAGTGCCGACACCGCGATGGTGATGGTCGGCGGTCGGCTGTTCGATCTCGGCGCCGACATGGCCGAAGTCGGCGGCCTCGGCGCCCCTGCGCCCGAGTTCTACTGGCAGCGCCACCGCGAAGGTCGCAACTTCGGCCTGGAATACGGCCCGACCATGCCCTGCCATTGCCCGAAATCCGGAGTGCCGCACGCGCACTGAGGCCGATGTTGTTCGCCCGCCCGATGCGCCGGTGGCGTATCGGGCGGGCGAAAACGTGAAGCCCACCAACCTGCAAGATCTGGCAGGTACGCAAGCCCGCAGCACAGGACTACTGTTCTTTCCCGTATCCGTTGTCCGGAATCCCAGGGGGAAGACCGCCATGTTCGACTTCGTCAAGCGCTGGATGGGCCAGGACACGGCGACCGCAGCGCCGCCCGCCGGCAGCGGCCGTAACGCACCCGCAGCACCCGCCGGCGCGATCGGCCGGGCGCCCAGCTATGACTCGCGTCTGATCGAATCGCTGAAGCACGACCACCACAGCTTGGTCGAGCTGTTCCAGCAGATCGGCCAGACCGCGGAACGCGGCCGCTTCCACGAGCTGCCGGCCCTGCTGGTGGCGTTCAAGACCGGGCTTGAGAGCCACGTCATCGCCGAGAACGTGCGCTTCTACAACTACGTCGAGAACTCGCTGGCCGGCGACGAGGAGAACCTGCTGCTGATCCGCAGCTTCCGCCGCGAGATGAACGCCATCGCGCGCGGCGTGGTGGACTTCGTCAAGAAGTATCAGCGCGCTGCCTTCAACGAAGCCACCCGCGATGCCTTCCTGCGTGACTACGCCGTGGTCGGTGGCCTGCTGACCCAGCGCATCCAGCGCGAGGAAGCCAACCTGTATCCGCTCTACCAGCCGGCCTGATCTGCCACCTCCGCTTCGCGGCTGTGGTGCTGTGCTGTGCATGCCGCGGGAGGCGCTCGCTGCCCGCCTGAGCTCGCCTGCGTGGCCCCGGGTCTCCGGAGACCCGCTGCGAACACGCGCAAGCAGATCGCTCCCGCCAGTTATCGATTGTTCCAGCGCGCGCCACAGGGGCACGGGCGATGCCCGTGGTGGTGCCGCGCCCGTCACGCCAAAGGTTTCCAGAATCCTCCGCGCCGCGGAGGCTCACCACTGCCGTGCACCGTGAAAGGAGTCCCCGATGAGCGCCGCCCACTGCCACGCCACGCCTGATCCGGTCCTGACCCCCGAGATTCGCCAGCTGCGCGCCGGGCTCGAATCCCACCCGGTGTTTTCCGCGTTGAAGGGCCCGGAACAGCTGCGCGCCTTCATGCAGATCCACGTATTCGCCGTCTGGGACTTCATGTCCCTGGTGAAGCGCCTGCAGAACGAACTGACCTGCACGCGCATCCCCTGGATGCCGCCCGCCAACCCGGAAGCCGCGCGTCTGATCAACGACATCGTGCTCGGCGAAGAGAGCGACATCGGCGCGGACGGACGTCCGGCCAGCCATCTCGACCTCTACCTCGGCGCGATGCGCGAAGTCGGCGCCGACACCCGCGTCTTCGACCGCTTTCTCGACGCCCTCCGCGAAGGCGAGATGCTCAGCGTGGCGCTGGCCGACGAGGAGATCCCCTGGTTCGTCCGCGAGTTCGTCGGGCGCACCCTCGACACCGCACTGAACGGCAATCGCCTGCAGGTGATGGCGAGCTTCCTGTACGGGCGCGAGAACGTCATCCCCAGCATGTTCCAGGGCCTGCTCGACAGCTGGTCGATCCCGCCCGCCGAGGCGCCGCAGTTCGTCTACTACCTGGAACGCCACATCGAGCTGGACGCCGACAGCCACGGCCCCGCCGCGGCGCGCCTGATCGGCGCGGAGCTTGAGCGCAATCCGTTCGGTCTGGAGGCCGCGCGGATGGCGGCGAGCGAAGCCCTGCACGCGCGCCATCAGCTCTGGGACGGCACCTGGGAGGTCCTGCGTGCGCAGGGCGCAGCGACCGGCGAGACAGCAATGGCGCGCGTCGTCGCTGCGGTCTGAGGTCGTCCGCATCGGGCCTCGGGAATCCCCGGGGCCCGATGTCGAGCGACCGGGTTCAGGCGGCCCGGGCCGGCTCGAACGGCAAACCCGCATCCGCAACCGCGCGCAGGTTGGCGGCATGCAGGGGCAGTTCGAAGGCAAGGCTCATCACCCGCCCGATCCTCCTGGCGCGGCCAAGCCGATGCACTTCGAGGCCGAGACCCAGCAGCAGGCGCTCGAAGGCCGCACTGGTCACGCCGACTACGGCGCGTGCGCCCCGCGAGGCGGAATCCTGCAGCACCGCCGAAACCATCCGTGCCGGCAGCTCACTGAAGCCCACCCCGCCCCGGGTACACAGATCCGACACCGCAAAACGACTGACTTCAACAAGATCCGCTGCTGCGGGAGCCGGTGCGCCATCAAGCAGTTCGGGAAAGATGTCGCGCAGCATGTTGGGCCCCAGGGTGGGAAGCAGGCGACAGCAGCCAACCGCATGCGGCCCCGCGCCACCGCCATGCGCGACCAGGTAGCGCGGCCCGATCAGATCGAACCAGTCGTGTTCCCGCCCCTGCTCCACCCGCACGTCCCACCCCAGCCGCTCACGGAATACCTCGGCCCGCAAGCGGAACATGCTGTCCATCAAGCCGGCCGACAGCGCGCCTTCCCCAGCGCGGGCGATACTGATTTCGATCATTGACGTTCTCCTCCGCGACAGTGCGGAGGACCAGCAGAACGTCACCCTGTTGCATCCGACAGCTGTAAGCCCTGACAGGATGATGAAGCTCACAGAGACCGCGTGGAACGTGGCGCGTCAAGGCTCGGCGCGCCACCCTGCCTCCACGGGGACGCCGACTCTCGGAGCCCTGCGGGCGCCTTGGAATGGATGATTCGCCACCTTCCGCCCGATGCGAGCGGCATGGCCATCTACCGCAACGAGCGCATGAGGCATTGCGACGGGAGGGCAGAAAAAAGCCCCCGGTCGCCGTGCACAGCGACCGGGGGCCCCTCCGGACAACCCTCCCCCGGCGTCCGGAGCCGTGACTGTGGAGCGCCCGCCGCGCTCCGCTGCGGGCGTCAGGCCGGGCTGATCAAACCCAACGAGATCGCCCTCGCCACCGCGGCCTGCCGGCCACTCACCTCCAGTTTCTTGGCCGCGTTCTGCAGGTGGTAGATCGCGGTGCGCTCGCTGACGCCAAGCAGACGTCCCACTTCCCAGCTGGTCTTGCCTTCGGCGGCCCAGTGCAGGCACTCGCGTTCACGGCGAGTGAGCTCGGGCGTGGTGATGCAGGCGCGGCTGCGCGCAAACGGCCGGGCGGCCTCATGCGCGTAGTGGGCGATGGTCAGCAGCTCGGGCAGGCGGCGCTCGATCTCGGCGGCGCGACTGCGCGGGCCGGCAAACGACATCAGGCCCCAGCAGGCACCGGGACCGTGCAGCGGCACGCTGACCCCGGCGCCCAACCCGAACTCGTGGGCCTCCTCGAACATGCGGTTCACCAGCTGGTGGTGCGGATCGACAGCGCAGCGGGCCCTGAGCTGGGCTTCGCTCCAGAGGAAGGGCGTGCTGTTGTCGTGGCAGTGGGCGACGACCGGGTCGATCTTCAGGTAATCGCACTCCAGGTAGCGCTCGACCCAGGGCAAGGGATAGTCGCCGAGGGTGTACTGGTTCTGCCGCTCATTCACGAGGGGCAGGTTGATCGCGTAGACCCAATGTTCAACGCCCAGCTTGTCGAGGACGCGGCACAGCTCATGACTGAGCTGCTCGGGCGTGACGACATTTGTGATCGTGCGGAGGGAGCGAAGCGAGATGGCCATGACCCGTTACTCGAAGAATCGGGAGCGACTCGATCACTGCGAGGCAGCTCACGAATCGGGGCCGACCATAGCAAAGGCCAAGGAAGCTACGGTGTCTTTTGGCCCCACCGAGGCGCCAGCGGGCAAAACTCGCTTTTTTATACAAATCAATGTTTTAGGCAACGGCGCTGCGAACAGATTTGTTCAACAACAGGCGAAAGCTTCCCACTTCATCCCGGTCGGATGCCCTATCGCCCCAAGCCGAGCCAGGGCAGGCTGAGCGCGAACAGCACTCCGAGCACGAGGACCAGCAGTCCCAGGGCGTGCCAGGGTCGCTGCCGCAGTGCCTGCCAGAACCCCGGCACCTCGCCGGCCGCCTGCGCCCGCTCCCACGTCTCCCGCGCCACGCGGGCACGTTCCGTCTGGAAGGCCGCAACCAGCGCGCGCGCGCGGTCGAGGTCGACCTCGTGCTTCAGCCACAGGGACGCAGGTGACAGCCCGAACAGCCCGGGCGGGCTCTGGTAGTGCTCGATGCCGGCCTCGGCAAGCACCGACTCGATGCCTTCGAGCTCGTCGTCCGGAACGTCCCGCAGGCCCATTAGACGCGTCGCCATGGCTCAGTCTCCACGCTCAGGGATGCTGCTGGCCGGCCACAGGAGTCGCGCGAGTGACCACCGCCGGTCCCCTGTCGATCTATGCATGACACCTCCAGTATTCGTGAAGCAGGGCAAGTGCCCCGGCCGCGCACACGCCCCCGGGTCAGCGCCCCTCATGCCAGCACCCGGCCGATTCCGTCGGCTTCGATCGCTGCGATCAGGGCCAGACGCTGATCACCCTCAGGTGCTGAGGTGAAGGAAAAGCGGAAGTGCACCGCGCCCGAAGGCGTGCGCGAAGAGTGGATGGAGGCGAGATTCACGTCGGCGCGCTCGAACACTTCAAGCAGGGCGCGCAGCGAGCCGGGGCGATCCTCGGGCAGATGCACGCTGAGCGCTCCGGCATGCGCGAGGTCCGCCAGCAGGTAGCCAACTTGCTCGAAGCCGTGGTTGCCGCGAGCGATCTCGTCGGCGCCGAAGGCTGCGCGCGGCGCCGCAATGAACTCGCGCTCGAAGGCCTCGCGATCGCCGGCACGCACCAGCTCGCGCAGGCGAGTGACGCGCGCGGCCAGACTGTCGAGCACAGGCAGCACCGCCGGGTTGTCGAACTGGATGCCGGCGTAGATCGCCGGGTTGCCGGCCAGGATGCGGTCGGCCATGGCGAGATCCAGCTCGAACGAGACCGAGCGGAAAGGAATCAGCGCGGCCGGTCCGCCCGGTTCTGCCGCCAGCTTCGCCAGCACGCCGGCCTGGGCCAGATGACCGGCGTGCACCAGCGCCTGCACCAGGGCCATCACTCGATCATGCTGCTGCGGATCGCATTCGACCCGCTCGGCCTGGAGCGCCGCATACAGGGCATCGACGAAGCCGCGCCACCGGCCGATACGCGCCTCGCAGCTGATCAGCACGCGGCCGCGCAGGCTGGGCGCCTTCGGCGGCGCGGTCATCGGGTGCAGGCCCAGCACTTCCGCGCTGGAAGCCAGCATGGCCGCCACCGGCGCGGCCTTGATCGAGGTGACGTCGATCCACAGCTGCACCGCCGCGCGCTCACCGGCCAGCATCACCGCTTCGCCAATGAGGCGAGGGGTTTCGGAGATCGGCGCGGAGAACACGATCACTTCGCTGTGCGCCAACAGTTCGCCCAGCGAGCAGGCGGCCGGATCCGCGGGGTCGCAGCCCAGCACGCGGCAGCCCATGCGTTCGACGAAGAACTGGGCCAGCCAGCGGCCATAGGCGCCGGCGCTGCCGACGATGCCGACCGTCGCGGTCGACCTCATGCGCCGGTGTCCGCGGCGAGGCTCACGCCGCGCGCTTCCGTGCGGCCAGCGGGTCGACCGGCTCGGGCACCGGTGCATCGACGCGTGGCGAGAGGTCGGGCTTCAGGGCCACACGTGCATCGAAGACGAAGCACTCGCCCTGCCAGCCTTCGCCGCCGACCTGCTCGAAGTAGTCGAGGATGCCGCCGTCGAGCTGGAACACGTTCGCGAAGCCGGCGTCCTGCATCCACAGCGCGGCCTTCTCGCAGCGGATGCCGCCGGTGCAGTAGCTGACCACGGTGGCCCCGGCCATCTCGGGCCTCAAAGGCGCCAGCGCGGCGGTGAGCTCGGTGAAGTTGTCGATCGGCAGCTGCACCGCATTCTCGAAATGGCCGTAGGCCAGCTCCTCACGGTTGCGGGTATCGACCAGCACCAGCGGACGTCCCGAATCATCGCTGCCGCGCGCGATCCACGCGCGCAGCTGCGCCGGCGACACGACCGGCGCGCGCCGCGAGCGCGGCACGCATGCGTCGTGACCGAAGGCGATGATTTCCTTCTTCAGCTTCACCTTGAGTCGCGCGAAGGGCACGTGCGCGCTCCAGCTGCGCTTGACCCGCAGGCCCTCGAAACCCGGCTGGGCGCGCACGAAATCGAGCACACGCTCCACGGCGCTCTCGGCCCCGGCCAGGAACAGGTTCAGCCCTTCCGGCGCCACCAGCACGCTGCCCTTCAGCCCCGCCGCCTCGCAGCGCGCGCGCAGCAGTTCTCGCAGCGCGGCCGGCTCCGCGATGTCCGCGAAGTGGTAGGCGGCGATGTTGAGCACCTCGCGGGTCATCGCTTGACTCAGGCCGAAGCGCGGGCACGGAGCGCGGCCACGGCCGGCAGCTCCTTGCCCTCGCAGAACTCCAGGAAGGCGCCGCCGCCGGTCGAAATGTAGCTGATGCCGGACTCGACACCGTACTTGTCCACCGCCGCCAGGGTGTCGCCGCCGCCGGCAATTGAGAAGGCCTGCGAATCGCGGATGGCCTCGGCCACCGCCCGCGTGCCCTCGCCGAAGGCGTCGAACTCGAACACCCCGACCGGGCCGTTCCAGATCACGCTGCCGGCCTTGGCGATGATGTCGGCGTACTGCTTCGCGGTGGCCGGGCCGATGTCGAGGATCATGTCCTCCGGGCCCACGCGATCCACGTCCTTGATGCTGGCCGGCGCGTCGGCAGCGAAGGTCGGCGCCACCACCACGTCCACCGGCAGCGGGATCTGCGCGCCGCGGGCCTTGGCATCGGCCATGATCTGCCGCGCGGTGTCCAGCAGCTCGGTCTCGCACAGGCTCTTGCCCACCGGCAGGCCCTGCGCGGCCAGGAAGGTGTTGGCGATGCCGCCGCCGACGATCAGCTGGTCGACCTTGCCGACCAGGCTGCCGAGCAGCTCAAGCTTGGTACTGACCTTGGAGCCGGCGACGATGGCCAGCAGGGGCCGCGCCGGATGCTCCAGCGCCTTGGCCAGCGCATCCAGCTCGGCCATCAGCAGCGGGCCGCCGCAGGCGACCTTGGCGAAGCGGATCGCGCCGTGGGTCGAGGCCTGGGCACGGTGCGCGGTGCCGAAGGCGTCCATGCAGTAGATGTCGCAGAGCGCCGCGTACTTCTTCGAGAGAGCCTCGTCGTCCTTGCCCTCGCCGCGGTTCATGCGGCAATTCTCCAGCAGCACGATCTCGCCCGGCGCCACGCTGAAACCGCCGTCGACCCAGTCGCGGATCAGCGGCACCGGCCGGCCGAGGTGCTCTGCCAGACGCGCGGCCACCGGCGCGAGCGAATCCGCCTCGCTCCACTCGCCTTCGACCGGACGCCCCAGGTGTGAGGTGACCATCACCGCGGCGCCCTTCTCCAGGGCCAGCCGGAGCGTCGGCAGCGCGGCCAGGATGCGCTGCTCGGCGGTGATCCGGCCGTCCTTGATCGGCACGTTCAGGTCTTCGCGGATCAGCACGCGCTTGCCGGTGAGGTCGATGTCAGCGAGTCGGAGGATGGACATGGCGGCTCCCGGGCCTGCGAGGGGTCAGCCCCGCATTATGCCGAAGGTGCTGATCCGACTCGTTGGCGGGGGCCTCGACGCGCTCTGCGCGCGCCCGCACCGAGCCTGCCAAATCGATGGCGCGAGGGCCTGGGTTCCCCCGCGACTCGCCGGGTAAGGCTGCAGAAACCGCGTGCGCTGAATCACATTCCACACAGAAATCGCCCCAGGCGCATCGCCGCACAGCACTTGCCTAGGCAGGCGGGTCGGATGATCGCAAAAGCATCTTGGATAGGTATAACCAATGGCGCGAATCCGCAAGCGCTATGGGCACAGCCCCCGCACCTACTTCCGCCCCCCCTCCCGGAGAGCCCCCGTCATGCCCAAAACCACCCTCCGCATCTGGCAGCGCCTCGCGCTCGGCTTCGGCCTCGCATCTGCTCGAAGCGCTCGCCGCCGGCGACCTGACCGCCTCGATGCAGGGCGAGTACGCCGGCGTGTTCGCGCGCATCCGCGATGACGCCAACCGCAGCGTCAGACAGATCCGCGGCATCGTCGAAGGCATCGCCGTACGCGCCGATTCGATCCGCGTCGCCACCGGCGAGATCACCGCTGGCGTCGACGATCTCTCCTCGCGCACCGAGGCCCAGGCCGGCAATCTCGAAGTCACGACCCATGCCCTGACCGACCTGACCCAGACCGTGCGCCGCAACGCCGCCCGCGCCCGCGAAGCCAACCAGCTCGCCCACGGCGCCGGCAATGTCGCCCGCTCCGGCGGTCAGGTGGTCGGCGAAGTGGTCGCCACCATGGACTCGATCAGCGAATCCTCGCGTCGGATCGCCGACATCATCAGCGTGATCGATGGCATCGCCTTCCAGACCAATATCCTCGCGCTGAACGCCGCGGTTGAAGCCGCGCGTGCCGGCGAACAGGGCCGCGGCTTCGCGGTGGTGGCCTCGGAAGTCCGCTCGCTGGCCCAGCGCTCGGCGGAGGCCGCCAAGCAGATCAAGGGCCTGATCGACGATTCCAGCCAACGCGTCGGCCTCGGCGCCCAACTGGTGGCGCGCGCCGGCAGCACCATGCAGGACATCATGGGCGCCGTGCAGCGGGTCACCGACATCATGGGCGAGATCAGCGCCGCCTCGGCCGAACAGACCAGCGGCATCGAGGGCATGGGTGAAACCATGCAGGCGCTGGATCAGACCACCCAGCAGAACGCCGCCCTGGTCGAGGAAGCCAGCGCCGCCGCCAACAGCCTGCAGGACCACGCTCGCGCGCTGCAGGATGCGGTGGGCAGCTTCCGGCTGAAGGCTGGACCCGAGCTGCGCCGGGTCGCTTGAAGAGCGCTAGGAGCCTGTCGGACGTTGGATGGCCGGGCTGCAGATCCGTCTGCGCGGTCCACTACCCGCCGATTCTTGACCCATAGCGCTGCTACGGGCCTGCAAATCGCCGAAAGCCTGTCCTCACGCAGCCGAACTTTCGCCTCGACCACCAAAGCCCGACAGGCTCCGAGAGCAAAGAGGGCGCGGGCAGTCACCTGCCGGCGCCCTCTTCATTTCCGGCTCATCGCGGATTCTTGTGGGTGATTCCTGCGCACTCGCGTGGACCAGCCGCCGTCGTCGCCTGTCTTGGTGCGCCACAGGCGCACCCTACTCAGCCGATCAATTCGGCTCAATCTGGGGCAGGGCCTCACGCGCCTTCATAGGGTGCGCGTGTCGCGCACCGGCGACCGCGAGAGTCGCCTTGGAAGGCCCAAAGCCCCTGCGAACGGCGCGGATTTCTCGGGCGACGGGTGAGCGCGCGTGTTCGCTCGCCGCAGGTACCCCAAGCTACGTGGCTCGGCGCGGAGTGTGGTGGTCAGCGAGCTAGAGCGGCGTCGGTCGATCTGGACCGGAAGTCGCTGTCGCGTCAAGGCCGATACCAAAAGCACGATCCGTGCGTTTCAACGCAGCGCCTGCGGCAACCGCAACCGGGCCTGCCGCGAGCTCCTTCGCCAGCCCACTGCCCGCACGGGCCGAGAGCGCAGGTTCGGCCCCACACGAAGCCGCGATGAGCCTCATTTCCGTTCACTGCGGGTTGCAGCCTTGCAGCCACTGCCCTGCCGGCCGCAGCACGCTGCAGTTCAGAGCGTGCGCAAGCGTCCAGACGCCGTAGCGAGAGCGTCTCTGTGCGTTGGTGGCAAAGCGCGGCGCCTGAATTGCATGAAGTCAGAAGAGACAGTGACCGCGGAACTCGCGCAGCCCGCTGCCGCCGCGGGCGCCCGGAGGCGACCGCAGCAGGCAGGGGCTCACATGCGCGTCAGTCCAGAAGCCCCGACATCACCGCGACCAGTCCGCGCGACTGGTCGTCGAGGCTGCGTGCATTGGCACTGAGTTCCTCCACCAGGGCCGCGTTCTGTTGGGTGCCCTGGTCGAGCTGGGTCAATACCGCAGCGGCCTGCTGGATCCCGGCAGACTGCTCGCGCGAGGCTGCGTTGATCTCAGAGATGAGCGCCGACACCCTCCTCACGGAATCAACGATGTCTCGCATGGTGCGCCCAGCGCCATCGACAAGCTGACTGCCGCGCCCGACCTCACCCACGGTCTCAGAGATGAGCAACTTGATCTCTTTGGCTGCCTGCGCCGAGCGTTGCGCGAGGGCGCGCACCTCCCCGGCCACCACCGCAAAGCCGCGCCCCTGCTCGCCGGCACGCGCCGCTTCAACCGCTGCATTCAGAGCCAGGATATTGGTCTGGAAGGCGATGCCATCGATCACCCCGATGATGTCTGCCACCTTCGTGGATTGCGCGCTGATGGACCCCATCGTCTCCACGACGCGGGTGACGGCGGCACCGCCTCCCTCCGCGATCTCGCTCGCCTGCGTCGCGAGTTCCGCGGCCTTCTGCGCGGTCTCGGAGTTCTGCTTGACTGTCGCAGTCAGCTCTTCCATCGAGGCAGCGGTTTCCTCTAGGGCAGCCGCCTGTTGCTCGGTGCGCGTTGCCAGATCCTCGTTACCGGCCGAGATCTCCTGCGAGGCCTGCGCGATCTCGGCGGCCAGCACCTGCAGGTCTTCCTGCGCTTTCACCGTGCGGGTGATGTCGGATGCGAACTTGACCACCTTGTAAGGCCGGCCGCTGGCGTCCAGGATCGGCGTGTAGCTGGCTTGGATCCACAGGGCGCTGCCGTCCTTGCGCACGCGGCGGAAGCGGCCGGTCTGCGCCTCTCCGCGCGCAAGGGCAGCCCAGAGCTCGCGATAGGAAGGCGCGGCGACATCCTCAGGCCGCAGGAACATGCGGTGATGGCGGCCGCGGATCTCATCGAGGCTGTAGCCGGTCGCCTTGCAGAAGTTGTCGTTGGCATCGCGGATGTGGCCATCCAGCTCGAACTCGATGGTCGCCTGCGCGCGACTGATGGCCTGTAGCTGGCAATCGATATCGGCATCTCGCTGACGCTGGGCGGTGATGTCGATGGCGTACTTGACCACCTTGCAGGGCTTGCCTGCAGCATCGAGGATCGGGTTGTAGCTGGCCTCGATCCAGATCTCGCGACCGCCCTTGCCCAGCCGCCGGTACTGGCCACGGTCGAATTCGCCGCGACGCAGCCGCGCCCAGAACTGCTGGTAGGCCTCGCTGCGCGCATAGTCGGGTTCGGCAAACATCGAATGATGCTTGCCGACGATCTCAGCCTCGCTGTAGCCCACGGTGCTGCAGAAGTTCGGATTGGCCCGCAGGATGCGGCCCTCGAGATCGAACTCGATGACGGCCATGACGCGATCCAGCGCACTGAGCTGCCCGGCGCTTTCGCGCTCGGCGACAATTTCTGCGGTGACATCGGAGGCGAACTTCATCACCCCGACGACCTTGCCGCCAGACCCCAGGATCGGGTTGTAGCTGGCCTGCAGCCAGACCTCGCGCCCGCCCTTGCCGATGCGCCGGAACCGCCCCGAGAGGAACTCTCCGCGGCCGAGTCGCGCCCAGAAGTCCGCGTACTCGGGCGCGGCGGCCTCACCCGGCGGCATGAAGATCCGGTGGTGCTGTCCGATGACCTCGCTGCGGTCGTATCCCATTGCCACGAGGAAGTTGTCGTTCGCATTCCTTGCGTGCCCCGTGGGATCGAACTCGATCATCGCCTGCGACTTTGAAAGCGCAGCCACGCGTGACTCGAGCGCGTCAGCACGCTCACGTACCCGAGCGACGCCACCACCGATGAAGCTCAGCAGACTCAAGTTCAACATGGGGATCTCCCAGCGCTCTGGCGCTTGCTCACACGTCAATGACCGGCGACACCGACCCGGCAGCAAGAGCCTTGATGCCCCCGGTGTCATCTCACTGCGAAACTGCAAGCCGTGTGCCAGAGCACCGCCGACGACGTACCCCCGGTGACTCCCCGGTGTGGGGGGGTGCGCGGGCCATGGCGGCCGCGACAGTGGCGATGGATGGAACCTGCCACTACGTCCTTCCACGGTCGCCCCGCCTCCGACGCACAGACGGCGCAGCGGTCTCTCGGGTGTGAGGACGCGACGCCAGAAAGTGGTACTCCGCCACCGCAAGTCCGCGGCAGGACTTGGCTAGCCGCAACAGTCTGTACACGCGTGCGCTGCGTGCGCTCCAGCGCTTCAGCGATGTGTCAAACCGGCTAGGAACGAACCAGCGCTCCGATACCACGAACGTCTTAAGGACTTCGCTGACAGCGAACATGACGCGGCGGACGCCACGCATCACTGGAGCCAGGCGACGGAGTCACTCCACGATGCCGTGGTGGACTTCGTCGCTTGCTGCCCAGGAGCGTCGGGCGCGAGTGCGTCCCGCCTGTCCCAGCCTGCCAGCGAAGGCGCCCTCCTCTAAAGAACCTGAAACGTACGTGATTGATTGTATTGGAGCGCCTTCGCGGCGGCGCGGCATGGAAACCGGTCGAAGCAGCGTCTAGGGGGCCCTGGTTCGTCGCCCCCGCGAAGGCGGGGGCCCAGACCCAACTTGCAGCGGCGGCAAGAACACAAGAGCACTGGATCCCCGCCTCCGCGGGGATGACGACCACATGTTTCTTCGAGAGCACCCGGCCCGCGACGCGGGGCTCAGACGCTCTCGAGAAACAGAACGCCCGGCGCATCAGCCAGTGCCATCGCCCCCCGATGGGCCTGCCCTTGCGAAGGCGGGGACGGGAGCCCGGTTGGGACCGCCGCGGTCGCAAGAACACTGGATCCCCGCATTCGCGGGAATGACGAATCAGGGATCCTTCAAAAGCGCCTGGCCCGCAGCACGGGGCCGAGACGCGCTCAGGGCATCGCCTGCAGGGCCTCGACCACGCCCGGCAGCAGGCTGCGGATACCCGCATCCTCGCTGCGGCTGGCCTCGAAGTGCAGGGTCAGCAGCAGGGCCTGCAGGTTGTGCCGCGCCGCCAGCGCGGCAGTGTCCGACCACAGCGCCCTGGGCTCGCCCAGGCGCGGTGGGAACTGCAGCAGCCAGCGCCGCCAGTCGGCTTCGTCGAACACGCCGCGCCTGGCGATGAACAGCAGCGGCGCGGCCAGCCGCGCCGGCTCGTTGAACACATAGGCATGACCATCCGCAGCGAGCACCTGGGCGCCGACCGCGTCGCGCAGCCGGGCCAGCTGCGCGGCATCGAGCGTGGGGTTCAGTGCCAGCTGCAGCACCCAGTCGGCGCCGTGCGCCACGCCGTGGCGCCAGCCGGTATCGACTTCAAAGCCGCGGTAGTCACTCACCGCGGCCAGATAGTCGGCCGCTGCGGAGACCAGCGCTTCGCGCTCGGAAGCCTCCATCCAGGGCGCGATGCGATCGGTGCGGCTCAACTCGGCCAGCACCAGCGCGGCGAAGGGCCGCGCCACGCCCTGCGGATCCTCGGCCTGCAGCTGCGCCAGCAGGCGCGGCTTCAAGGCGCGCAGGTTGGCGGCGTCGAGTTGGCCGGCGCGCATCCACGCGCTCAGGGCCTCGAAGGCGATGCCATCGCGCAGGGCGGGGCGCGGGTCGGCGAGGCAGTCGAGCAGGCCCAGCGCCAGCGCCGGGCGCAGCGATTCCTCCAGCGCAAAGCCCTCGCTCTTGAGAGTGAGCAGCGAGGCTTCGTCCCAGCCCGCAGGTGGGCAGGACGCACGCGAGTGTTCTGCGGCCACGCCAAGCGCGAGCGCACCGACGATTGCGGACAGCGGCGAAAGCCGGGATCTGCTCACTTGTCTTGCTCCTCGGTGTGGGATTGGCCTTGAACCGCGTCCTGTGCATCCGATTCGACCCGGTTGCGCCCGGCCGACTTGGCGCGATACAGCGCGGCGTCGGCGCGGGCCAGCAGCGACTCCTCGCAGTCGCCGGATCGGTACTCCGCCACGCCCGCGCTCAGCGTGACTCGCCCCGCCTCCGGCATCGGGCAGTCCTGGGTCGCGGCGCGCAGGCGCTCCGCCACCAGCAGCCCCCCGTCGATGCGGGTTTCGGGGCAGAGGATCAGGAACTCCTCACCGCCCCAGCGACCGACCATGTCGGTGGCTCGACGATCGCGCAGCAGCACATGCCCAAGGCACTGCAGCACGAGATCGCCGATCGCGTGCCCGTGGGTGTCATTGACGCGCTTGAAGTGGTCGATGTCGATCAGCACGACGCAGAAAGGCGAGCCATGCCTGCGCGCACGGGCCAGCTCCTCGGCCAGCCGATGTTCGAGCTTGAGCCGGTTGTAGAGGCCGGTCAGCCGATCGTGATTGGACAGTCGCTGCAGCTCGCGATTGCTGTGCACCAGGCCGCGCAGCACTTCCTGTCGCGCCATCTCGTTGTAGCGCGCCTGCAGGACCAGACAGACGAAGGTGCCCAGCAGATTGAAGGCCGCGACGGCATCGAAGCGCTGCGGCTGCCAGTGCATCCACGGGCCGGCAAGGGCAAGCAGGCTGGCCACGACCAGGGCCGACGTGGCCCACAGGCCGCGGCGCTCGCCGAGCAGGAACAGGGCCAGGCCGGGGAACACGCCCAGCCAGGCCAGGCTGTACAGACCTGCGCCCACCATCAGCACATAGGCGAGCAGGAACAGACCCACGATGACCAGGGTCGACCATGCCGCTGCATCGAGCTGTCTTGAGCGCCGGTACCAGGCCATCACACCCAGCGCCAGCCCGCCCGCCACGACATCCAGCACCGCGACCCGCGGCAGGCCCAGCACCAGCAGATTGAGCACGGCGAACACGCCGCACATCGCCACCAACACCAGCAGGCTCATGTTGAGCAGCAGCACGCGGCGAAAATCGGGATGCTGCGGCCCCACCCGTCCGCCGTGGGTCAGGTAGCTGCGCAGACGGCTGCGCCAGCGCGGCATGGGCCGGCCCTGCGCCTAAAGCCGGCTCGCCGCGAAGGTGTCGCAGGCGCCGACGCTGCCGCGCTCGAAGCCGAGCCGGAACCAGCGCATGCGCTGCTCCGAGGTGCCGTGGCTGAAGGAGTCCGGCACCACCCTGCCCTGCGCCTGCTTCTGCAGGCGGTCATCGCCGATCGCGCTGGCCGCGTTCAGGGCTTCCTCGAGATCGCCGGGTTCAAGAATGTCGAAGCGACGCTGCGCCGAGTGCGCCCAGACACCGGCGTAGCAATCGGCCTGCAGTTCCTGGCGCACCAGCAATCCGCCGTCACCTTTGACCTCTTCGCCGCGCTGGCGCGCCGCATTCACCCGTGCAGACACGCCGGTCAGGGTCTGGATGTGGTGACCGACTTCGTGCGCGATCACGTAGGCCTGGGCGAAATCGCCGGCGGCGCGGAAACGGGTCTCCAGCTCGCGGAAGAACTGCAGGTCGATGTAGACCTTGCGATCGCCCGGGCAGTAGAACGGGCCGACCGCTGACGAGGCGAAGCCGCAGGCGGTGGTGACGCCGCCCTCGAAGACTTCAAGGCCTGCCGGCTCGTAGCGCGAGCCGGAGGCGGCGAAGATCTCGCCCCACGCATCCTCGGTATCGCCCAGTACAGCGCGCACGAACTCCACGGCTGGATCCTGCGGATCCGGCAGCGGGGTCCGACTGGAGGCGGAAGGCGCCGTCTGCTGCTGGCCCGCATCGAGCAGTGACAGCAGCTCCAGCGGGTTCTTCCCCATCACCATCGCGATCACCACCACGATCAGGATGCCGGTCAGGCCCAGGCCCTTGCCGCCACCCGGAAGGCGACCTCCGCCACCGCCGCGGCCGCGACTGTCGGTGACGTTGCTGCTGCGTCGCAGGCGTTCCCAGCGCATGGCGCTCTCCGGCTCGGTGAGGGGCGAGCGCAAGCCTAGCAGCTGAACGGGGGACCAGCAGATTCCCGACTCCCGAAGGCACCGCACCCACCCGTGCTGCTAGACTGCGCGCCGCTGCACCCCGTGTGCGCCTTTCGGCCCCGTCGTTTCCGCTCTCGCCCCGTCCCCTTCCTGCCGCGCGCAGGCCTGATCGCATGATGCGACAGGCGGACGGGAGCTGCCCCGCACTGACCTGCGCGGCTCGTCCCGAGCGCTGTTCTCCGGCCTGCAAGGTGCGTGATTCCAAGCCCCTTGTGGAGCAAAGAAAACATGTCCTCTGAAAACACTGCCGCCCCTGCGGCGGCCTCCGTGCGTTTTGCCGATCTTGGCCTGTCGCCCGCCCTGCTCGAAGCCATCACCTCGGTGGGCTACGAGACGCCGTCGCCGATCCAGGCGGCGACCATTCCCACCCTGCTGTCCGGCCAGGACGTGCTGGGCCAGGCCCAGACCGGCACCGGCAAGACCGCCGCGTTCGCATTGCCGATCCTGTCGCGCCTCGACATGACGCAGAAGGCGCCGCAGGCCATCGTGCTGGCGCCGACCCGCGAGCTGGCCATCCAGGTGGCCGAAGCCTTCCAGCGCTACGCCTCGCATATGCCCGGCTTCCATGTGCTGCCGATCTACGGCGGCCAGGGCTATGCCCCGCAGCTCACCGGACTGAAGCGCGGCGCCCACGTCGTGGTCGGCACGCCCGGCCGCATCATCGACCACCTCGAACGCGGCTCGCTGGATCTGTCCAAGCTGCGCTTCGTGGTGCTGGACGAGGCCGACGAGATGCTGCGCATGGGCTTCATCGACGACGTTGAATCCATCCTGCAGAAGACCCCGGCCAGCCGCCAGGTCGCGCTGTTCTCGGCGACCATGCCGCCGCGCATCCGCGCCATCGCCCAGACCCATCTGCGCAATCCGCGCGAAGTCACCATCGCGGCCAAGACCACCACCGCGAAGAACATCCGCCAGCGGTTCTGGTTGGTCTCGGGCATGCACAAGCTGGATGCGCTGACCCGCATCCTCGAAGCCGAGACCTTCGAGGCGATGATCGTGTTCGCCCGCACCAAGCAGGCCACCGAAGAGCTGGCCGAGAAGCTGGCCGCGCGCGGCTTCTCCGCCGCCGCGCTGAACGGTGACGTACCGCAGGCGGTACGCGAGCGCACCGTACAGAAGCTCAAGGACGGCGAGCTCGACATCATCGTCGCCACCGACGTCGCCGCCCGCGGCCTGGACGTCGAACGCATCAGCCACGTGCTGAACTACGACATCCCCTACGACACCGAAAGCTACGTCCACCGCATCGGCCGCACCGGCCGCGCCGGCCGCAGCGGCGAGGCGATCCTGTTCGTCGCCCCGCGCGAACGCCACCTGCTGCGCACCATCGAGAAGGCCACGCGCCAGCCGATCGAAGCGATGAACCTGCCCTCCGTCGACACCGTCAACGAGCAGCGCCTCAACCGCTTCCGCCAGCAGATCCAGGAAGCCCTGGCCGACCCGCAGCTGGACCAGTACCGCAGCGTAATCGAGCGCATCGAGAGCGAGCAGAACATCCCGGCCATCGAGATCGCCGCCGCGCTGGCCCGCCTGCATCGCGGCGACACCCCGCTGCTGCTGCCGCCGGACAAGGTGATTCCGGCCGCACGCGAGTTCCGCGAGCGCAGCGACCGGCCCGAACGCGCGCCGCGCGAGCAGTTCGATCGCGAAGCCCGGCCGCCGCGCGAGCGCGTCGAGCGCGAGGCCCGGCCGCAGCGCGAGATGGCCAGCGATTACGCCTTTGAGACCTTCCGCGTCGAGGTCGGCTTCGTCCACGGCGTCAAGCCGGGCAACCTGGTCGGCGCGATCGCCAACGAGGCCGGCATCGACGCCAAGCACATCGGCCGCATCGACATCCGCGGCGACCACGCCCTGATCGACCTGCCCGAGGGCATGCCCGAGGATCTGATGCAGCACCTGCAGCAGGTCTGGGTCTCCGGCCAGCGCCTGCGCATCCGCCCCGCGTCGGAGCAGGACAAGGCCTTCGTCAAGCCCAAGTTCGAGCGCGGCGCCCCGCGCGAACGCGGCAGCTTCGACGGCCCGCGCAAACCGCGCCCGGCCGGCGCCGGCTTCGAGCGCAAGCCCGGCGGCCCGCGCGGCGAGGGTGGCTTCAAGAAGGGCTTCAAGCCGAGGGGCTGAGAGGCAGGGAATCGGGAATCGGGAATCGGGACAAGCTTGCGCTGTGAGCGATCACCCTCAAGCTGCCAGCCTGAAGCAGTCCGCTCTCAACGATTCCCGATTCTCCATTCCCGATTCCCGCATCGCCGGCAGAAGCCGGCGATGCTGCAGAGCACAATGCCATCCCAGGCCCACGCCGCCACACTCAGCAACCCCGCGCTGCAGCAGTTCCGGTTGACGTGAAAGGCAAGGTCACCTCGTTCGACATCGCCCACATGGCGGGCGTCAGCCAGCCCACGGTGTCGCGCGCGCTGCGCGACAGCCCGCTGGTCAATGCCGAGACGCGCAAGCGCATCAAGGCGATCGCGCAGCAGCTGAACTACCAGGTCGACAAGAACGCCTCCAACCTGCGCACCCAGCACGCCGGCACCCTGGCCCTGCTGCTGTTCGAGGATGCCGACTGCGACGAGTCGCAGATCAACCCCTTCTTCCACGCCATGCTGGCCTCGATCACCCGCGCCTGCGGTGCGCGCGGTTTCGACCTGCTGGTCAGCTTCCAGCAGATGACGCGCGACTGGCACGCCGACTACGAAGACGCCAAGAAAGCCGACGGGCTGATCCTGCTCGGCTACGGCGACTACGAGGCCTATCGGCAGAAGCTCGACCAGCTGGTCGCCCAGGGCACGCATTTCGTGCGCTGGGGCGCCGTGCAGGCCGACCAGCCCGGCGTGTCGATCGGCAGCGACAACGCCAGCGGCGGCGAGCAGGCGACCCGCCATCTGATCGCCCAGGGCCGGCAGCGGATCGCTTTCCTCGGTGACGCTTCGCCCCATTACCCCGAGTTCGAGGCCCGTCATCGCGGCTATCAGCGCGCACTCAAGGCAGCCAAGCTGGCCTGCTCCAAGCGCCTGCGCGTGGATGCGCTGTCCAGCGAGGCCGACGGCATCGCGGCCGCCCAGGAGCTGCTGCGCCGCGGCGAGCCCTTCGACGCGATCTTCGCGGCCTCCGACCTGATCGCGCTGGGCGCCATGCAGGCCCTGGCCGAACGCGGCCTGCGCGTACCCGAGGACGTCGCGGTCGCCGGCTTCGACGACATTCCGATGGCGCGTTTGGCGCAGCCGGCACTGACCACGGTGCAGCAGGACACCCGCGGCGCCGGCGCGGTGCTGGTGTCGACCCTGATCGACCTGATCGAGCGCCGCCCCGCGCAGAGCCGCGAGCTCGACACCCGCCTGGTGGTGCGACGCAGCTGCGGTGGTGCCGGCGCGAGCTGAGACGGAGCTCGCGCATGGCGACCCTGCCCACGCTCGACAGCGAGCGCATCGTGCTTCGCCACCCTCGCGGTGCCGATCTCGACGATCTCTACGCGCTGTTCGCCAGCGCCGACGTCACCCGCTACTGGAGCCACGGCCCCTGGCAGGCCCTGCATCAGGCCGAGACCTATCTGCGCGACATCCACGCGGGGGCTGCCAGCGGCCAACTGCTGCAGTGGGCCATCACCTTGCGCGGCGACCACCGCCTGATCGGCACGGTCACCCTCTACGCCTTCGCCCGCGAACACGCCCGCTGCGAGATCGGCTTCGCCCTGCATCCTGCGCATTGGGGCCAAGGGCTCGCTCGCGAAGCGGTGGCCACTGCGCTGACTCATGCGATCCGAGGGCTGGGAATGCAGCGCATCGAAGCCGATGCAGACCCCGACAACGCCGCCAGCCTGCGCCTGCTGGAATCCCTCGGCTTCAAACGCGAAGGCCACGCGCGCGAGCGCTATCGGCTGGGAGGAAGCACCCAGGACAGCGTGCTGCTGGGGCTGCTGGCGAGGGAGTTTCGCCCCTGATCGGCCGCATCCGGAGCGGCCCGCAGCGCGGATAGCACCCATCCGCACGCGCATACGAACGCAAATGCGACTTGCTCGCAATTGCATCTCGTGCTGAAATCCGGCGCCTTCGTTACCGATGTCGCCGATAAGCCCATGCCTCAGAGGGTGTCTACATAATTGGCTACACTTGCGGCACCGTCCGTGAAGTGGC
>NZ_CALART010000066.1 GCF_937888285.1 uncultured Aquimonas sp. | reverse complement strand
TCCTCGATGGCTGTCTAACATTCCATCGGGTCCAAGAACCTGGGGGCAAGACACGCTCGATGATCTGAAACATGGGATGGTCACCTAGAGCACCCCAACAAGTAGGGCCGGATTCGAGAGGAGACGGGGGCTCGCGCGGGATGCTGTTGTTGGTTTCGAGGTTAGGCCGGGGAAGCTTCGTGTCATCCATGGGAACTCCTAGCGCCCGGCGCTGCCGAACGCCCTGCTGTGAAGGAATTGGGTCTGTTGGACGCCGCAATGCTCGATCGCTGCGGCGCGGAGCGTCAGGGATTGCGTTTGGGACGTACGAACGAGACGGGTCCCGTCCGCGGCACCAGCCCGGCAAGCGGATTGCCCGCCGTCGGCAGGGTCGCCGGCTTGTTCGAGCTCGCCGGCGTTGACGGGCGAGGGCGCGCCAAGCCCTCGGCTGCCCCTGGATTGCGCCAGGCGTGATCACGGACGTAGGCGTGGTAGGCCTCGACCGCATCGTCCGCGTTCTCGTACTTGAGCAGGCCACGATCCCGCCAGGCCTTTGCACGGCGCCGCACGTAGATGTCGTGTGGCGATCTATGCCACGGAGACAGCGCCCGCAGCACCACCACTAATTCCCCGGTGTCGAGGTCGTAAAGCGCCATCTCGCGAAGGTCGGTGCTCAGCAGCCGGGCCATGTAGGACTTGCCGATCAGATCCCAGCGTCCTTTCAGGCGTGGCGACCGATAGATCGCGTTCTCCCAATGTACGTGGGGTAAGACACGATCCTTCTGGCTACCGCGTATGAACACCTTCTTGCGGAGCGTGCGGAGTGCGCGCACGTCCTCCGGTGTCTGGCTGAGACGCGTTAGCCAAGGGCGTGAGCGCAGGTAGCCCTCGTGGACATCGCGCGGGGAACGCCCCTGTAGGCCGCCGTGGGCGGTCACGTTGTAGCGGGAGATGACGACGTCCGTTAGGTCTTCGAGGGCAATGAGATCGAGCGGGTAATCGTTTGGATTCAACGCATTCGCGCGAGTGGCGTCATCAGTCATTGCGCCGGCCGGCCGAAACCCGCCGGCAAGTCGCCGATAGACACGCTCTTCTATCATCTTGAAGAACGCCTCGACGTGAGGACGCCGTTCCGGAATGCCTGCGGGACCCAGGTTGACGATGCCCAGCTGGAACGACGAGAGGCTCTCGGTGCTCAGCTTGGAGGTGTGAGCCGAATCGTTGTCCATCGAGTCGCACGCCGGCCGCAGGATCTCGTTCGAAGCTAGTCCCGAACTCGGCATCCATGCCTGCACGTCGTAATTCATGTCAGGCGAGACCAGCGCACGCGGTGCCCATGGCGTGAGCGCGCGGGCATGCAGCTCGAGCAGATCGTGTTGGCTGTACTTCCGGCCGACGACCAGATGCCAGGCGTAGACGGCGAATGAAACGGAATCGACCATCACGAGCAACCAGATGCAGGGCACATCCACCATGACGGTCGTCCCGTCGGGTCCCGGTGCCTGCAAGCGCCAATTGACGTCGGTCTTGTGGCCATCGACCTCGACCTGATCCAGCGGTGCCAATGCGATCAGGTCGGCGAGTCGGTGTGCTTGAGGCGCATCTGCCTCAGGCTGCAGCAGATTTCCGTTGAGCGTCCGGCGGCGCTGGACCAGCAGGTGACGCATCAGGGCACGGCGGCCCTGATCGGGTGTGTTCAGCGGGAACTTGCCGCTCGCGCCGGCCTGCACCAAGAGTTCCTTGAACTTGTCGAAGAACTTCTCGAACGCATCCGCCGGTCGATTGCGCCTCGGCAGCGGGCCTTTGTACTTTTCGACCAGCGTCGAGACGGCTTGCAGAGCGTGCAGCAGCCGAACCAAAGCATGCGGTCCCGGGCCCGCGGGTACCTCGACGCACTTGACGTTTACGCCTCGACTCCGGCGGCGCCAGGGCACGCAGGCTCTGAAGCCCCACGCACGCCCATCCGGCGCGAGTTCGTCTACCATCTGCATGATCGAGCTCAACGTGCCGCGGTTGGTGCCATGCAAGCGCGCAGCATCGCGTACCGTCATGCCCTTCTTCACGCTCGTGACTGCGGCGACATTGCGTCGGTAGGCGCCGCGCCGCCGGTCGTCGAACAACGATTCGTCCGGTCGCGCCCACGACAATAGCTCTGAGTCAGTTTCGATGTCCGTCACGACTCGATCCTCCACGTCAGGGAGGAGGCGCCCAACGGCTTGTCCCAGTCGATCCCCACCTCGCCGCTGTGGATCAGATCCGCTAGGCCGCAGCTCAGGTCAGCCGTGGAGAAGCCGCCGAGCTGCTGTTCGATCTGATCTACGCGCAGCCGCTCGCGCGTGCTCACGACCTCCAGCACACGCTGCCGTAGCGCTTGGCGGCTGCTGAGCCTGTGCGCCCCCTGCACACTCGGTAACAAGCGGAACTGATTGGTCGCGCGCGCTCCTCGCAGTGGCATCTCCGCTTCGCAGACGAAGCGCAAAGGCAACCGTGCCGCTTCCGCCGCGGCGAGGAGTGCCTCGGCCTGACGATGGCGCGCGCGCCCACCGCTGCCCATCACGGTTTCAGGCGCTCGCACGACGAGCGTCAGGTGTTCCCGTCCACCGCGGTGGCGATGCCACCAGGAGAACTCCACTTCCTGTTGGTCCACTACCAGCGTGCGCGGACGCTCGATGAAGACCTCGACGGAGGGGTCGAATTCGAGTTCCAGGGCGACCAGCAACCTGGGAAGGCCGATGACGCGCACGAGGCGCCCGCATTTGGGGGAGTAGAAGCTGTACACGTCCTCCGCCTGCAACTCATGCAGGCCGAGCGTGCGGGGTTGGTAGGGCAGGGCGCCCCTTGCGACGGCGCTCATGCGCACACCGCCGCTTCCAAGAAGAGGAGCATTTTCGACCGCGCCCACGACGCGACCTTTCGCGCACTCAAGCGCGTACCCGATCGAGCAAAACGGTTCATTTCACGTTCTCCAGGCCACAAGCGCCCGCGACACCCCCCTGTGGGGTATCGACACAGTCCGTGAAAATGGGGTACCGTGGGGGCACGAGCTGCACCTCAGCGGAACGGCCCCTTTCTGGTGTAGCGCCAGAAGGGGGCTTTCATTTTCAAGGGTGGGGCTTACGAGTTCGTGCCGCAGCGAGATGTCTGGTGAGGTCTCCAATCCACGCGTTGCGCGGGGTCAGCGGTGAGGGAATCGGACGCGCGGTAGCGACACGCATCCACGAAGAGTTGGCTCGCCGAGACGATCTCCTTACCGTACCCTCGGTCGTCTAGACAAGCTTGATGCTCCCATCGCTAGCGGCAGCGAGCAGTCGCTCGACATGACGCTCGGCACGCTTGCCATCGCTGCCTGAAATCGTTTCGGCGTCTGAACCCAGCAGCGTCAAATGCTCCCTGCCCGAGCGCTCGCTCCACCAGCATGTCAATGCTAGAGGTGCGGTTCGGAGGTGCACGAGAGTCGGGCGTGCTTTTCGAGCAGCTCCAGTCAGTTCGATTAGAGGACTCATATAGATCGGGCTTGTGCTTCCTGCGACACCCAGCAAGCGCAGACAACCGGAGATGCCTTATTTTTTCTGCCGTGGCACTCCGCTGTCTGGCGCGCTTCAGTTTCATGGATATTCGTTTTTTCGCCTGACGTACCATTGCGCTGAGCCCCCCCCCCCGAAAACCGTAGGCTCCCCCTGACCTCCCACACAGCTGCCAAATTCAGGCGCCGCCATCATCCGGGCACCGGGGCCTGATTCAGCGGCAGAGCGCGGCAACCTGTCAACTATTTTTTTTGAGCATCCTGCCGATAGTCTGCGCCATTAAACCGAATCTGGTTGGGTCATTATCGGAGTGGACGACCACTAATCGAAGAATCTGCTGCGGCAGAAGGGATGTATTTTGGTTGGGACCTCGCCATTCCCCTGAGGGGTGTGACTCTTAAAGGGCGATCCGCGATTTGGCCCGTCGATTCAAGTGCGATTGAGCGGGGAAACACGTGAACCAGCGTTGTCGAACGGCTCCAGACGAGAGCTCCAAGACCCACCGGGTGCGACACGCTACGCCCGACTGGCTGAGAACAGCCCCGCCTGCTCGATGAACTCGCTGGCCGCGGCGTTGTCCGCCGTGCAGTGGGAAACCGTGAGCTCGAAGCGCGCACGGGTCATGCTGACGTACATGAGCCGGCGCTCCTCATCGAGCACCTTGCCGATCGCCGAGCTGGGCGGCAGCACGCGGGGCTCGCAGGGCATGAGCCAGACGCGATCGAACTCAAGGCTCTTGCTGCCATGCAGGGTCATCACGCGCGGCCCGGTCCTGGTCTGCTTTTCCTCGGCAGTTTCGAGCCTGCGGATAAACCCGCGCAGGTCGTCGGACTTAACGGTGCGGAAGCGCTCGACGCAGTTGCTCAGGCGCGTGCGCTCGGTCTCAAGCACCGCGGAGGGTGTCTTGGATTTTCCCTGCCAACGCACCTGGCTCAGGATGAACTACGCGATCGCCTCGAAGCCGATCCCTTGGGCGGCCTCTGGGCGCGCATCGAGGCCGGCAGGTACTCGCGAAGCAATCGCACCGGAGCCGGCATGCTGGCCAGCTCGGGCAGATCCTGCGTCGCAAACCGCAGTGCCTGGTCGCCCAGCAGGCGCGCCAGGTCCAGCTTCGAGGTGTTGTAGAAGCTCGTACCTGCCTTGCGCAGCAGGAAGGGCTCGGGGTTCAGGCTCGCCTTGGATTTCGACTCGAACTCTTCCAGCACCGCGGCCTTGGTGGGCTCCAGCACGCAGTCGAGGCGCCGCAGCACGGTGAAGGGCGGGATGACGCGCCCGTACTCGGACTGCCTGTAGTCGCCGCGCAGCAGATCGGCGACGGACCAGATGAAAGACGACAGGGCTTGATGATTCATGGGCTCCACGGAATTCAATAGGCGAAACGCGTACGCGGCAGACAGGCTGCAGACCGCAGCGGCCGATGATGCTGCAGAGCGTGAGTCGCAGGGAGTGAGAGTGTGTCGGGCTAGGCTCTACAGGCCAACCCCCGAAAGCCGGCGGCGCCGCTGGCGCTCGGAGAGTAGTGCACTCCGACCACGCAGTGTCTGTGGAGGTCAAGGGTCGTGCGAAGCGCGGCCTGCACTGCTGGGTGCGTGCTCGCTTGCGGCGCCGCTTAGGGCGTCAGCCGCCCACCTTCGAGATGGTGGAGACGGTGGGCGGCTTGGTCCAGAAGGCCTCGCCCAGTCGGATCATGTACTGGGCGAAGAGCTGGCCGGCAGCAGAGTGTGGCAATGGACTGAACGGGGGCAGGCTGCAGCCTCTAGACATGGGTGATGCGGCATACGAGGCCCTCTTCAACAGCTCCCGGTAGATGTTGTCGCGCAGTGTCTTGCCCCCAGGTTCTTGGACCCGATGGAATGTTAGACAGCCATCGAGGAG
>NZ_CALART010000065.1 GCF_937888285.1 uncultured Aquimonas sp. | reverse complement strand
TCGGGATTCGGGATTCGGGATTCGGGATTCGGGATTCGGGATTCGGGATTCGGGAGCGAGCGTTGCCGCAGGCGGAGCGAGATGCAAGGTCTAGCCTAGGCTCGCGTATTCATAGGGTGGGCCCTGGCCCACCGGAGCTGCAGGCCCGCCTCGGGTCGGCGAGTGCGTACCAGGCGTTCGCGCTCACACCATCGACGTTCATCCGCTGAACATCGCGCCAGGCATGCGCCCTGGCCCGCATTCGATGTGCCTTGTCGAAGGGCATGGTCAAGGCAGGTGCGAATCCACCGTGGGCGAGGGACAACCCTACGGCTTGCGGCGGCCCGAGATCCGCACCCAGTCCTCGCGGCGATCCACGCGCAGTTCGGTGAAGTGCGGCGCATAGCGCAGCAGCAGCTCGTCCTCCTGCCCATCGAGGATGCCGGACATGGCGATCAAGCCGCCGGGCGCGGTGCGCGCTGCCAGCAGGGGTTCGAGCTCATCCAGCGCGGTGGCGAGGATGTTGGCGACCACGACCGGATACTGCGCGGTCGGCTCGTCTTCCGGCGCGTAGACGCGCAGACGAGCGCCGACGCCATTGCGCTCGGCGTTGTCGGCGGTGGCAGTCAGCGCCTGCGGATCGTTGTCGACACCGACCGCAGCCTCGGCTCCCAGCACCAGCGCGGCCAGCGCCAGCACGCCCGAGCCGCAGCCGAAATCCAGCACGGTCTTGCCGCGCAGGTCGAGGCCATCCAGCCACTCCAGACACAGGGCCGTGGTCGGATGCGTGCCCGAGCCGAAGGCCAGACCCGGATCAAGCCGGATCACTGCCAGCTCGGGATCGGCCGGCGGCTCGATGTTCCAGGGATAGACCCAGGTGCGGCGGCCGAAGGCCATCGGCTTGAACTGGTCCATCCAGGCCCGTTCCCAATCCTGGTCGGGCACTTCCTCGGTACTGGCGCTGGCGGCGACCTCGGCCGGCATGCGCGCGGCGAGTTCGTTCTGCAGCAGCGCGGTATCGACGTCATGCTCGAACAGCGCCTCCAGCACGATCTCGCCCCACAGCGGCATCTCGCCCACGCCGGGCTCGAAGATCGCCTGCTCGTCCGGCGCATCGGCGTGCGCATCGGCCAGGGTCACCGCGAGTGCGCCCAGCTCTTCCAGCGCTTCTTCGACGGCGGGCTGCTGCGGCAGGGTGCAGGTGAGGCGGAGTTTGAGGTGGGGCATATCAATCGTCGTCTTCGTTCATGTGATCGTTGGAGCGCGCAGTCTGACTCTCGACAAACTCCTGGATCTGAATGGCGAGGTTCACCAAGCGGGTGGATTGAACTCCATCGATGTGTTCGTGGAGATGATCGCCAATGGCTCGCCCCATCGGATCAAGCATGAAATCGATGCCCTCACGCCGCGCAAGCTTGGCCGCAGGGAGGAAGTCCGCATCACTGGTGACCAAGATCACTTGATCAACCAATCGCCGATAAGCAAGCGAAGCAATATCGAGCCCGATGCGCATGTCGACGGCCTTCTGCTGAACCGTCAGCTGGAAATCGTCGTCGGAAAGCTCTGACCAGGACCGTTCGCGCTTGAGCAAACTCTTTAGGACAGCATCCTTCAGCGCCCAGCCTACGTGGTCGGACAGCTGTCCCAGACGAAGCGCGACCTTTCGCTGACGGCGGAGAGCCTGATGCATCGCGATTCGAAACTTGGCCTCGTCACTCGTTGCCAGATCAACGCTTCGATTGCTGATCGGCCTATGCATGCGCTTGAGGAGAGGCGGAGCGTCGTAGAAGAAGATCCGATACAGCGCTTGCTGATCGCGCCCCAAGCGCTTCAGGTGCTCCTGCGCGAGGACATGAACGGTGTGAGCTATGACAGCTGGACTCCGGAGGCTTCCATCAGGAAACACTCGCCGAAATCGCTTGAGAAAGAACGCGCCATCGACCAGAACCGCAGTACGCATACAACACCCCACCCCATAAAAACAGAGCCCCCGGGCTCGGCAATCGACGGATAACCGCTTGCGCGGGTCGAGAGCGTACTACCGGGGGCACGATTCAGGGCAACTTTCGTGTTGCAGCGGATGCAACAGTACGTGAGCCTAGGCGCCTAGGTCAAGCTGGGTTGACATCGGTGTTCAGCCCAGCCCAATCCCCTTCTCCCGCGCCTCCGCCAGCTTCTTCTCAAGGTAGTGGATGTTGGCGCCACCGGCCTGGAAGCCGCCGTCGGCCATGATCCGCTGCTGCAGGGGCACATTGGTCTTGATGCCGTCGACGACCATCTCGCTGAGCGCCACACGCATGCGGGCGATGGCCTGGGCGCGATCGGCGCCGTGCACGATCAGCTTGCCGATCATCGAGTCGTAGTTCGGCGGCACGCGATAACCCTCGTAGATGTGGGTATCGACGCGCACGCCGGGGCCGCCCGGCGCGTGGAAGTGCTTGATCAGGCCCGGCGAGGGCATGAAGGTCTCGGGGTCTTCGGCATTGATGCGGCACTCGATCGCGTGGCCGCGCAGGACCACGTCTTCCTGCTTGATCGAGAGTTTGTGCCCGGCGGCGATCAGCAGCTGCTCGCGCACCAGGTCGATGCCGGTCACGAGCTCGGTCACCGGATGCTCGACCTGGATGCGGGTGTTCATTTCGATGAAGTAGAAGCGGCCGTTCTCGTACAGGAACTCGAAGGTGCCGGCGCCGCGGTAGCCGATGCGGATGCAGGCCTCGACGCAGGTCGCGCCGATCTCGGCGCGCTGCTCCGGCGTGATGCCGGGCGCGGGCGCTTCTTCGACCACCTTCTGGTGGCGGCGCTGCATCGAGCAGTCGCGCTCGCCCAGGTGGATCGCGCTGCCCTGGCCGTCGGCCAGCACCTGGATCTCCACGTGGCGCGGGTTCTCCAGGAATTTTTCCATGTAGACCATGTCGTTGCCGAAGGCCGCCTTGGCTTCGGCGCGAGTGGTCTGGATGGCGTTGTTGAGCGCGGCCTCGGAATGCACCACGCGCATGCCGCGACCACCGCCGCCGCCGGCCGCCTTGATGATCACCGGAAAACCAATTTCGCGCGCGATGCGGATGTTCTCCGCGCCGTCATCGCCGAGCGGCCCTCCCGAACCCGGCACGCAGGGCACGCCCGCGGCTTTCATCGCCTTGATGGCTTCGACCTTGTCGCCCATCAGGCGGATGGTGTCGGCCTTGGGCCCGATGAAGACAAAGCCCGACTGCTCGACGCGTTCGGCAAAGTCGGCGTTCTCGGACAGGAAGCCGTAGCCCGGATGGATGGCCTGGGCGTCGGTGACCTCGGCCGCCGCGATCAGCGCCGGCACGTTGAGATAGCTCTCCGAGGCCGGCGCCGGGCCGATGCAGACCGACTCGTCGGCCATGGCGACATGCTTCAGGTTGCGGTCCACCGTGGAGTGCACGGCGACGGTCTTGATACCGAGCGAGTGGCAGGCGCGCAGGATGCGCAGCGCGATTTCACCTCGGTTGGCGATGACGACTTTATCGAGCATTGGAGGGCCGGGAATCGGGAATCGGGAATGGGGAATCGTCAGAAGCGGGCGCGCCGCGGTCCGTACGACTGAGGGAGTTCATAAGGGCGGTCAGCTTGGCGAAGCAGCGGTCCACCAGCGCATCCAGGTTGACGTCCGTTTCCGCGAATTTGAGTCGTCGCGCGATCTGGACGTGCGTGTCGACTTCAGACAGCGAGCCTCGCGCGATGGACAGAAAACGCAGGTACTCCTGTTTGGACCTGCGCGCCGCACCTTCGGCCACGTTGGAGGGAATGCTCACGGCCGCGCGCCGGATCTGCGAGACGAGACCGAAGCGCTCCGAATCCGGAAAGCGGGAGGAGAACCGATAGACCGCCTCGACGAGGTCCATGGCGTCGCGCCAGACCTCCAACCGCTCGTGCGGCCGCTTCGACGATTCCCGATTCCCCATTCCCGATTCCCGTCGGCGTCAGCCGATCACAAACATCGGCTCATCGAACTCCAGCGGCTTGCCGTTCGAGACCAGTACCGCGACCACGGTGCCGGACACATCGGCTTCGATCGGGTTGAACATCTTCATCGCCTCGATGATGCCCAGCGTGTCGCCGGCCTTGACGCTCTGGCCGAGCTTCACGAAGGGCGGCGAGTCGGGATTCGGCGAGGCGTAGAAGGTGCCGACCATGGGCGAGCGCACCACGTGGCCCTCGGGCAGGGCGGCGCTGGCGGTGTTCTTCACCGAACCGGTGGCGGCTTCGGTCGGCGAGGCCATCGGCACCGCGACCGGTGCGGCGACCTGCACCGGCGCGGGGGCGGCATAGACCGGGGCGGGCGCCGGCGCGGCGGTGCTGGCGCGCGACAGGCGCACCGACTCCTCGCCCTCGCGGATCTCGATCTCGGTCAGGTTCGACTCTTCCAGCAGATCGATCAGCTTCTTGATCTTGCGCAGATCCATGCAGTCCTCGTTGCGTGTTGCCCGCGCGGGCGGGCGAGAAAGGTCAGCCCGCGCCCAGCCGCGAGAGCGCGGCGGTGAGCGCGAGGCGGTAGCTGTCGGCACCGAAGCCGCAGATCACGCCCACCGCGAGGTCCGACAGGTAGGAGTGCTGGCGGAAGGGCTCGCGGGCATGCACGTTCGACAGGTGCAGCTCGATGAAGGGGATCGCCACCCCGGCCAGGGCATCGCGCAGAGCGATGCTGGTGTGGGTGAAAGCGCCCGGATTGATCAGGATGAAGGCGGTGCCGTCGCTGCGGGCGGCGTGGATGCGCTCGATCAGGGCGTGCTCGGCATTCGACTGGAAGCAATGCAGGGGGTAGCCTGCGGCTTCGGCGCGTTGGCTCAGATCGGCCTCGATGTCGGCGAGCGTGGTGCGGCCGTAGACCTCCGGCTCGCGCGTGCCGAGCAGGTTGAGGTTTGGTCCATTGAGCAGCAGCAGTGCCGACACACGCCCCCCGGTTCAATCGCCGCGCATCCTGCGCGGGGCGCGTAGTGTGCGCGTGAAGCCCGAAGCTGTCCAGCAGATGCGCGGCTGTTTGCGGGAGATCGCGGGCGTTTGAAATTTCTGGATACGGGCGGATGCGGCCTTCCTGGCCGCACCGCCCGGCGCCCTGCGCGGAGTGAATCCGCACAGGGCTACGCCATACCGGCCTACGGCCGGTCTGCGGGCGCGCCTTCCATGGCGCGCGAACTCGCTCCACGCTGTCGCAAGACTCCTGTGCGGCCTTCCTGGCCGCACCGCCCGGCGCCCTGCGCGGAGTGAATCCGCACAGGGCTACGCCGGCTCGGCCTGCGGCCCAGCCGCGGGCGCGCCATCCGTGCCGCGCGGGCACAATCCCAGACTCGTCAGGCCCGGCGCCTGTCCTAGGCCCCCAGCGCTTCGCGCGCTCGCGCGCACTGCTCGGGGCTGCCGAACACCACGACGGTGTCGCCGGCGGCGAGGCGCAGGTCCTGGGGCGGGTTCAGCAGGCGCCGGCCCTCGCGCACGATCACCGCGATTTCTCCGGCCAGCTGTCCGCCCTCGGCGGCCAGCTCGGCAAGGCTGCGGCCAACGACGGCGCTGCCGGCCTCGACGCGCACGCTGCGCAGGCGCGCCGCGTCGTCCAGTTCGCGGCCGGTCGCCAGGGCATCGCCCGGAAACAGCTCGCGCAGCAGGCGGTACTTGGCGCTGCGCTGCTCGTCCATCAGCTGGGCGACGCGCGGTGCCGGCACGCCGAGCACGCGCAGCACCTGGGTGGCGATCATCAGGCCGGCCTCCAGGGTCTCTGGCACGACCTCGGAGGCGCCCGCCGCACGCAGGGCATCGACCTGGCTCTCGTCGCGGGTGCGCACCATCACCCGCAGGCCGGGCTGGTGGCGACGCACGTACTCCAGGATGCGCAGGGCGGCGCCCGTGTCCTCGCTGCTGATCACCAGCAGGCGCGCCCGCGCCAGGCCGACCAGTTCCAGCACGCCGTTCTCGCTGGCGTCGCCGTAGAACACCGGCTCACCGGCCCGGTGCGCCTCGCGGACCCGCGAGGGGTCGAGGTCGAGGGCGACGTAGGCGATCCGCTCGGCTTCGAGGAAATTGCCCACGCTCTGGCCGATACGACCGTAGCCGCAGACGATGACGTGGCCATCGAGGCCGGCACAGGCGGACGAATCCGGACGCGGCAGATCCTTCAGGTCGGGCGCGATCTGGCGCCCCGAGAGCCAGCGAGCCAGCGGCCCGTTGTAACGGATCAGGAAGGGCGCCAGCACCATCGAGAACAGCACCGAGCTCAGCACCACCTGGCCGGCCTCCTGCCCGATGACCCCGCCCTGCAGGGCCAGGGCCAGCAGGGCGAAGCCGAACTCGCCGCCGACCGCGAGGATCAGCGCGGTGCGCCAGGCGGTCGCGGTCTCGATGCCGCTGGCGCGCACGATCGCGACCACCACCAGCACCTTCAGCAGCAGCAGGGCGAGCGCACCGAGCAGGGCCAGATGCCAGATCTGCGGCAGCGCGGCGGGGTCGAACAGCATGCCGATGCCGATGAAGAACAGGCCCAGCAGCACGTCGCGAAAGGGTCTGATCGTGCTTTCGACCTGGTGCCGGAACTCGGTCTCGCCGAGCACCATGCCGGCGAGAAAAGCGCCGAACGCCATCGACAGGCCAAGGCCGTGGGTGATCGCACCCGCGGCCAGCGCGACCAGCAGCACGGCCAGGGTGAACACCTCGGCGGAGCGGTTGCGGCTGACCAGATGGAACAGCGGCCGCAGCAGCCAGCGCCCGGCGAAGAACACCAGCAGCAGGGCCAGCGCGGCCTTGAGCAGGGCCCAGCCCAGAGCGCCGCCGAGCTGGGCGGCGCCGGCCGCCGTGCCCAGCACCGGAATGATCACCACGAAGGGCACGGCGGTGACGTCCTGGAACACCGACATCGCGGTGCCGAGGCGGCCGTGGCGCGAGGCGTCCTCGCCCTGGTCGGCGAGCTGCTTGCTGATGATGGTGGTGGAG
Source organism: uncultured Aquimonas sp. (assembly GCF_937888285.1). Classification (GTDB taxonomy): domain Bacteria; phylum Pseudomonadota; class Gammaproteobacteria; order Xanthomonadales; family Xanthomonadaceae; genus Aquimonas. The sequence continues at coordinate 77,103 of NZ_CALART010000065.1, read as the reverse complement.
GACTGCGCGAACACCGCGCCGACGACGAAGGCCGCGGCGGCCGGCAAACCGATCAGCCAGGCCATCAGGCCGACCACCGCCGTGGTCAGCGCGACCTGGCCGGTGCCCAAACCCAGCACCTGGTGGCGCAGGGCGTGGATCTGCGGCAGCGAGAAGTTGAGACCGATGGTGAACAGCAGGAAGACGATGCCGAACTCGGCGACGGCCTGGATCGGCCCTGGCTCCATCACCACGCCCGGCGTGTGCGGGCCCAGCACCAGGCCGACCAGCAGGTAGGCGAGGCTGGTCGGCACATGCATGCGCTGGAAGCCGAGGATGATCGCCACGGTGATGGCGAGCAGGATCAGGACGTGGGTGAGGTCGATGCCCATTGCGAGGCCGATGGCTGAAAGCCGCCGAAGTGTAGCAACGACGATCCTGCGCCCCGCTGCAGGCAGCACATCAGCGCTGCCGCCAGAACGCCTCCATCTCGATGTAGGTGAAGCTCGCCGACCAGCCGATCAGCAGCAGCCCGACCAGGGACTCGGTGCCGATCAGGAAGCGCAGCGGCCCCAGCGGCGCGACGTCGCCGAAGCCCACCGTCGTGTAGCTGGCTGCAGACAGGTAGACCGCGTCCAGCAGCAGCGGATGCGCCATGCCGGCGATGCCGCCCGCGCCCGGCACCCACATCAGCACGTACAGCGAGACCCCGAACAGCCAGATCTCGACGACGTGGATCAGCACGAGTGCGTAGACGCCCACCAGCACCCGCCGGCGGCGCCGGCCGGCCATGCGGCGCAGGCGCTCCGACAGCCACTGCAGGGCCTCGTAGTGCAGCAGCACGCACAGCGAGACGATCACCACGGTCGCCGCCACCACCAGCGCATTGACGCCCCAGTCGCCGTAGTCCCCGAACATCGCTCGTCCCCCGCCCTGCCTCGCGCATCGTATGCCGCCGGCAGGACCGATGGCGCAGGCCGCCGCGTGAACGCCTTGCTACCATCGGCGCCCCTTCGCACTCCAAGGAATGCCGCGCATGCGACTGCTACCGCTCGCCGCCGCACTGACGCTGGGCCTCGGCCTGGCGGCCTGTTCATCCGAATCGCCGGCACCTGCGCCGGCCACGCAGGCCGAAGCGCCCGCCGCGGCGGCACCCGCTGGGGAAGGCCACGCGTTCTCGCCCGACATCAGCACCGCCGACTGGGCCGAGCACGTGCGCGTGCTGGCCTCCGACGAGTTCGAGGGCCGCGCGCCCGGCAGCGCCGGCGAGAAGAAGACCGTCGAATACCTGATCAAGGCCTTCCAGCAGATGGGCCTGGAGCCCGGCAACAAGGGCAGCTGGGTGCAGACCGTGCCGATGGTGGCCACCACCACCGACAAGGGCGCCAAGCTGAGCTTCAAGGTCGGCGACAGCGAGCTGGCGCCGACCTACGGCAGCCAGATGGTGATCGGCACGCGCACCGGCGCGCCGGAGTCGACGCTCGATGCCAGCGAAGTGATCTTCGTCGGCTACGGCGTCAACGCCCCCGAGCAGGGCTGGAACGACTACGCGGGCCTCGACGTCAAGGGCAAGACCGTGGTCATGCTGATCAACGACCCCGGCTTCCACGCCAACGACGAGAGCCTGTTCGAAGGCAAGCGCATGACCTACTACGGGCGCTGGACCTACAAGTTCGAGGAGGCCGCCCGCCAGGGCGCGGCACTTGCCCTGATCATCCACGACGACGCCGGCGCGGCCTATCCCTGGGCGGTGGTGGAGAACGGCTGGACCGGCCCGCAGTTCGACCTGCCCACCAGCGTCGACCCCGAGCCGCGCCTGCCGCTGCAGGGCTGGATCGACACCCCCACCGCGACCCAGCTGATGGCGGCCGCCGGTCAGGACCTCGACGCCCTGCGCGCCGCCGCCAACCAGCGCGGCTTCACCGCGGTGCCGCTGAACGCCACCGCCAGCGCCGCGATCAAGAGCAGCGTTCGCGAAGGCCAGTCCGACAACGTGCTGGCGATGCTGCCGGGCACCAGCCGCGCCGACGAGGTCGTGGTCTACATGGGCCACTGGGACCACCTGGGCCGCAGCTTCCAGCCCGGCGGCGACCAGATCTACAACGGCGCCATCGACAACGCCTCGGGTGTGGCCGGCATCCTCGAGATCGCCGGCAAGTTCGCCGGCGGCCCGCGCCCGGCGCGCTCGCTGCTGTTCACCGCGGTCACCCTGGAGGAATCCGGCCTGCTCGGCTCGAAGTACTACGTCGCCAATCCGGTGGTGCCGCTGCACAAGACCGTGGCCACCATCAACCTCGACGCCATGAGCGTGATCGGCCGCGTCCGTGACTTCACCGTGGTCGGCTACGGCAGCTCCGAGCTGGAGGACATCCTGCGGCCGATCGCCGAAGGCCAGGGCCGCATGCTGCAGCCGGAGTCGGCGCCGCAGGGCGGCTTCTACTTCCGCTCGGACCACTTCAACTTCGCCAAGGCCGGCGTGCCCTCGCTGTACGCCAAGGGCGGCGTCGACCACTTCGAGAAGGGCGAGGAGCACGGCAAGCAGCTGGCCGCCGACTACACCGCCAACCGCTACCACAAGCCCGGCGATGAGTTCGACCCGAACTGGGACCTGGCCGGCGTGAAGGAAGACCTCGACGCCCTCTACCAGGTCGGCGAGCGCATCGTCACCAGCGAAGTCTGGCCGAACTGGTACGCCAGCAGCGCCTTCAAGGCGACCCGCGAAGCCTCGCTGGAAGCCGGTCGCCAGGCGGATGCCACGGCGGCGGGTACCGGCAGCGCGCAGTAGGCGCCCGCCACAGCAGGTGTTGCGGCAGACCGGGCCCGTGTGGCCCGGTCTGCGTTCGGGCGGAGTGGACAGCGGGCGCAGCATTGCGGTGTCGGCGAGTCGGCGAAAAAGCTGGTGGATGCGCTTCGCTTATCCACTCTACGCGCACAACGGTGGTGGGCTTCGTTGGAGAGATCGCGTCGCTCGTGGTCGTAGGGCGGATAAGCGCAGCGCATCCGCCGCAGCCTCACGTCACGCACGGACGTTGCGATACCCAAGCATTGGGATGCCGCGCGCCGCTCGAAGGTCCGCTTGAGGCGGCACCCACCCGCGGCGGAGACGGTCGCGCCCCTCAGCCCTCGAACCCGTCAGCAAACACTTCCGTCGGACGCTGCAGCTCCAGGGTGATCTCGGCGCTGGCGCCGGTGCCGAGCTGGGGCACCACCAGCACGCGGTAGTCGATCGGCGCGCCCAGACCGTGCGGACGCGCCTCGGTATTGGCGACAACGCCGTCGAGCCTCACCTGCCACGGGAACTCCGCCGGCGGCGGGCGCAGCCATAGCGAGGCGCCCGCCACCGCGATGTCGCCGTCGTTGTGCAGGCGCAGACGCAGCAGGTCGACGCGGCGTTCGACCAGCTCGATGCGGAGGTCCTCGCGCTGCAGCCACCAGGCCAGGACGGTGTCGAGGCGCTGCATCCAAAATCCGCCGTCGTCGCGGGCGGCGCTGAGGATGGCCTCGACGTTGGCCATCACCCCCGGACGCACCGGTGGGCCCGAAACGTCGCCGGCGGTGCGGCCCTCCAGCACCCAGGGATGGGTGACCCAGTTGAACAGGCCGCGCCGGCTGGCGACATAGGCGGCCTTGTCGATCATCACCGCCTCCAGCTGGGCGCCGCTCAGCTGGTACTGGTCGATCAGGATGTAGTCCATCGGCGCGGTCGGCGGCAGGCTCCAGACCTCGCCGGTCCACCAGGGCAGGCTGCATTCGCACCAGACGTCCTGGTCGCTGCTGTCGTAAGCGAGCCCTGCAGTCGCGGCCGCCCGCCAGGTCGCGCGGTCGATCGCCAGCCCCGGCGCGCGGAATCCGAGCAGCGGCGGCACGCCCGGCGCGCTGCTCTCGATCAGTTGACGCATCGACTGCAGACGCTGGGTCTGCAAGGCCTCGGACTGGCCGACGAAGCGCAAATGCACGTCGCCATGGCCGGCGATTTCGGCGCCGGCCTCCAGCAGGGCCTGCACGATCTGCGGATTCTCGACCGCGCCCTCGCTGCCGGGGTCGCCACCCGTCGTGCCGACCAGGAAGAAGGTGCCGAAATCGCCGAGCTGCAGGCGCTCGAACATGTCGAGCAGCACCGGCACGGCGGTGCGCATGGCGGCGCTTTCGGTGTCGGCAGTGAAGGCGTAGGCCGCGCGCTTGGCCTGCGGCCAGTGACCGAGCTGGACCAGGGCGCCGCGCCGGTTGACCCAGGCCAGGCCTTCCTGGATCGGCTCGCGCCAGCCCAAGGGATAGGCCCAGTCGGCATAGACCCCGGGAAGCGCGCCGAACCACAGGGTCCGACCTTCGCCGTGCGCGTGCGTGAACACGGCGGGAGCAGCGTCGGCCACGCTCCAGGCGTCGCTGCTGCCGCGCCAGCGCGCCAGGGTCTCGGCGCCCGCGCTGGCGGCGGTATAGGCCGGCCAGACCGCGCGATTCAGCAGCTGCGGCACCGTCGGCAGCTCGGAGCCGGGCATCGGCGGCACCTGCATCGAGGCACCGTTCCAGTAGCTGCCGGTGGCGGCAGGATGGGCCACGCCGAAGCGGATCTCGTCGAGGGTGGACTGACCCGGGCGCTCGCGCGCCAGTGCCTGCACGCTGGCGAGGCCGAGCGCGGCCTGCAGCCCGAAGGCCGAGCGCCCGGTCGCGAACAGGCCGCCGCCGGCCTGCACCCAGGCCTCCACCGCGGCCGCATCGGCGGGATCGAGCTCGACATGTGCCAATGCCAAGGCGGTGCGCCCGTCCAGGGCATCCGACGGCAGGCGCTGGCCCGGCGCCAGCGCGAGTTCGTCGAAGGGCGCGCGCTGCTCCTGCAGGGCCTCGCGGATGCCGCGGGCGTCGAGCTCGGACACCGGATCGCCGGCGGCATGAACGAGCAGGACATCGGGCTGCGCGGCACTGGCGACAGCGGCGAAGGCAAGGCCGAACACAAGCACGAGGACACGCAGCAGCGGGCCGACCCCCATGGCTGGAAGGCGCACGCGCACCGTCAACTTGGGACACACAGGGGCAGACATTCGGACGCTCGAAGACGGGGCCTATGCCTCAAGCAGCATGCGTGCCACGGTGCCTTCGCGGGCGTGAATGCAACGCGGCCACGGTTGAGCCTGGGGCTCGACCGTGGCCGCATCAGTGCGGATCGCGGGGTGATCAGCGCTCGTCGCGACGGCTCTGGGCGCTGTAGTCGGCGCGCTCGCGCGCGGCCAGGGCGCGCTCCTTGGCCGTCTCGAAAGCGGCCTCGGCATTCGCCTGGCAGGCATCGCGCTGGGCGCCGGCGTCGATGCCCTCGCAGCGCTCAAGGGCGACCTTGCGCTCGCCCTCGGCGCGGGCCACCGCCAGCTCGTAGGCGGCTTCGGCCACGCTCTCGCCGGCGTCCGCCTGGGCCTCGGCCACCGAGTCGCGGGCCTCGCGCTGGCGCTCGGCCAGCTCCTCGGCATCGACATCGGGGTCAAGCTGGGCGTCGCGCACCTCGTACTGGGCCTCGGCGAGGTTGCGATCGACCTTGGCATTGGCATCGGCGACCGTGGTCTTGAGCTCGCGCTCGGCCTCGGCGACTTCAGCCGCACGCTCGCGCTGCGCTTCGGCGACATCGCGGGCGGTCTGCTCGGGCGATTCGGTGCAGCCGCCGAGCACGAGGGCGAAGGCCAGCGCGCCGGCCAGCGGATGGATCAGGGTGGTGGTCTTCATGGGGCTCTCCTGGGGAGGGGAATCGATGGACCCGCACGCCATGGGCGCAGCGGGTGTTGGCTTGGGGGGCCGGGTCGGCGACGCCGCGCAGGGTGCGGCCTTACAGCGAGGACTCGAAGCGCTTGACCTGCTCCTCGGCCTTGTCGCGGGCGATGCCGTAGCGCTCCTGGACCTTGCCGACCAGGTAGTCGCGGTGGCCCTCGACGTAGGCGAGGTCGTCATCGGTCAGCCGGCCCCACTCGGACTTCATGCGGCCGGTCAGCTGCTTCCATTTGCCCTTGATGCGATCACTGTTCATGCGATGTCTCCAGTCTTGAAGGAAGGAAGGAAAAACGGCGCCGCCTCAGCGACGGCGCACCAGCAGCGAACCCGCGGTGAGCAGGCCGCCCAGGGCCAGCAGTGCGTAGCCGAGCACCGGCGGCGCCTGCTCGCGCGTCTCCACGCTGAGCGAGGCCTCGCCCACGCTGACCAGGGTCTTCTCGTCCGGAATGCCGACTGCTCCAGTGGCGAACAGCGCACCGGCGAGCAGACAGACAATGCCAATCACCAGAACGATCTTTTGCATGGGTCACTCCTTGGCTGCAGGTGGAGGATGGATTGGCGATTGAGCCAACACTCGGGCGCCACCGGAACCCTTCCGGCTGCACCCTGACCATGCTTCAGCAGCAGCCGTGCCAAGTGCGGAAAGCGCCCCATGCGGACGCGGCAAGCCTCTGTATTTCCTGCCCTTTTTCAACTATCGCCCTGGCGCTTGGCGGGCGCCACGGAGGAGCCCTCCAGCGCGTGCGCGCAGCGAACTGCACGATGCGGCCTGCAGCCTGCAAGCCGGGGAGCTTCCCCGCCCCGCGCGGCGGATCAGGCGATCTCGAAGACGCATGGATTCACCGGCTCGCGCTGAGCGCGAAGTCACCGGCACGCGCTGTGTGTAGAAGCCTGCTCACAGGCGACCGCAGCCTGCGCTCTGTGCCTGCGCAGCGGGTCGCGAGCAAGCTCGCTCCTACAAACAGCCGGGAATCGGGAATCGGGAATCGGGAATCGGGATTCGGGATTCGGGATTCGGGATTCGGGATTCGGGATTCGGGATTCGGGATTCGCAGCGCCGCCGACAGTGAGCGACACGCGAGGCGCCTCCGCTCCTGGTAGGAGTCTGCTCGCAGGCGACCGCAGCCCGGGCCTCGCAGCGAGCCTGCCGGTCGCCAGCAGGCTTGCTTTCGCGTTCGGGCAGCACGCACGGGGCAACAAGGGCAGCAGGACACCCGGGAGGGCCAAACGCCGCCCCGGGCGTCGTGCCCAGGCCCCTGGCAGAGATCCCGCGCCCGCCCTCAGCAGTCGGAAGCGGGGTCGCGCAGCGCGTCCTCGACGTGGGCGTCGAACTGATGCAGCAGGGATTCCATCTGCACCACGTCGAAGCGCTCGACGGCACCGGCCAGGCGCTGTGCATAGGCGGCCAGGGCCTCGCTGCCGAGGGTCTGGGCCAGATCGCCGAGCTCCTCGGCCAGGCCGCGCACCTCGGACACGCGCAGCGAGCGCAGCAGGCCCGGCAGCAGGGTCTGCTGCAGCTGGCGCAGGCGCTCGCAGGCATCCGCATGGCGCTGAGGATCGATGCTCGATAGCGATGCCTTCGCTGCTGGCGTGGCGCTCAAGCTGGGGGCGTGCGCAGCGACAGCCGGTTCACCAACGGCCTCCGCATCACGTGCCGGCAGCAGGCGGGCCAGGGCCTCGAACAAGGCCTCGCGACTGACCGGCTTGCGCACATAGGCCTCGAATTCGCCGCGCACCGCGCGCTCTTCCGCCGCCATGCTCGACGCGCTGACCGCCACGATGCGCAGCGGCGACCGCTGCGGCGCATCGAGCTGGCGGGCGGCATCCCATTCACGCAGACGGCGGGTCGCCTCGCGGCCATCCATCACCGGCATGCGCAGGTCCATCAGCACCAGTTCGGGATCGAAACGCTCGGCCACGGTCAGGGCCTCCTGGCCGTGGCCGGCGAAGGCCAGGCTGTGCCCGCCTTCGGCGAGGAAGGCCGCGAGCAGCTCCCGGTTCCAGGCGACGTCATCGACCACCAGGATGCGGCTGGGTGCGAGACGCGCGAAGTCGACCTCGTCGCCGCGCTCGCTGTCGCTGCTCGGCGACTGGGTGCTGACCGCCACGCCCTGCAGCAGCACGCGGAAGCAGCTGCCGCGTCCGGGCGCGCTGTCGAGTTCGATCCGCCCGTCCATCAGGGACAGCAGGCGGCCGACGATGGCGAGGCCGAGGCCGGTGCCCTGCGGTGCATCGGCGCCGGCGACCGCGCGCTGGAAGGGCTCGAACACGCGCTGCTGCAGCTCCGGCGCGATGCCGGGCCCGGTGTCGCGGACCTCGATGACCAGATCGCAGCTGCCCGGCGAGCGTGGCCGCGCCTCGGCGCTGACCGTGATCTCGCCGCGCTCGGTGTACTTCACCGCGTTCGAGACCAGGTTGTTCAGCACCTGGCGGACCCGGTGCGGGTCCAGCCACAGGCTGGCAGGCAGGGCCGGCGAGATCCGCGCGCGCAGCTTCAGGCCCTTGGCCTTGGCGCTTTCGCCGAACACCGTCAGGGTGGAATCGATGAGCTCGCGCAGGTCGCTGCGCTGCGGCTGCAGGTCGAGCTTGCCTGCCTCGATCTTGGACAGGTCGAGGATGTCGTTGATCAGCGCGAGCAGGGCGCGGCCGCTGGTCTGGATGGCGCGGATGTACTCCTGCGCCTGCGGCTCGATGCGGGTACGCGCCAGCAGCTGCGAGAAGCCGAACACCGCGTTCATCGGCGTGCGGATCTCGTGGCTCATGCTGGCCAGGAACTGGCTCTTCTCGCGGCTGGCGCGCTCGGCCTCCTGCGCACGCACTTCGGCCAGCTCCTCGGCGGCGCGCGCGCGCGCGCCGCGGCGCAGCGAGACCAGCGCCACGCCGCCCAGCACCAGGGCCAGCACGTTCACCAGCAGCACCGTGACCGTGCTCTGCACGATCACCGCGTCGAGCTCGCTCTTGCGCGCCTGCAGCAGGCGGGCCTCCTCGCGCTTCATCTCGACGACCAGCGCCTGGGCACGGCTGAGGATCTCGTGCCCGCGGCCCGCGCGCACGCGCTCGACCGAAGCGGGCAGGCCCAGGGTCTGGGCTTCGCCGACGGCGGCGCGATAGAACTCGTCGCGCGCCGCCAGCAGGCCGCGCAGCTCCATCAGCCGATCGGCCTGGGCGGGGTTGTCGGCCAGCAGCGGGCCGATTTCCTGCAGCTGCATTTCGACCGCCTCGATCGCCAGCGCGTGCTCGCGCAGGTAGTCGTCGCGCTGGCTGAGCAGGTAGCGCAGGCCATAGGTTTCGACGTTGTGGACGGTGGCGATCAGCTGGTGCAGGCGCGCCTGCAGCCCCTGCGTGTGCGCGACCCAATCAACCGAGTTGCGGACCTTGCCGACGGTGCTGGCGCTGTAGATCGCGGCCGCGATGATCAGCAGCACCGACAGCGTGAGCAGGCCGCGCTGGAAGGCACTTCCCGCGCTGCCGGGAAGTCGCGGATTGTCGTCGCCGGTCGGATTGGAGCGCATCGTGTTCACTCGGAGCGCGGGGCACAGCCGTCGGCGGAGGGGTCGTAGGGCGGGGAGGGCGCGAACGGCCGGCGGACCCGTGGTTCGCGGCAGGCCTCAGATCGGATTCAGGGCGACGATAACGCCATTCAGCACCAATGCGAACGACACCCAGGCCAGCGTGGGCACCTGCAGCCAGCCTGCGGCGGGCCGCAGCTTGAATGCGGCGAGGATGCTGCCGAGCTGGGCGATCCACAACAGGCAGATGCAGACGAAGGCCAAGGAGGGCTGCTGCAGGCCGAAGAACAGCGGGCTCCAGGCCGCATTCAGCGCCAGCTGCACGCCGAACCAGACCAGGGCGACGCTGCGTCGCGGGCCCGGCCGCGCCTGCAGCAGCAGGGCCAGCGCGATCGCCAGCAGGGCGTACAGGCTCGACCACACCGGTCCGAACAGCCAGTTCGGCGGCTGCCAGGTCGGCTTGCGCAGGGCGGCGTACCAGTCGCCGGGCGGGAACAGGGCGCCGCAGGCCAGCACCACGGCGATGGCGGCGATGGCGATGCTCCAGGCCTGCGCCGGTCGCATGCCGGTGCGCGTTCGGTGGATATCCATTGGCTGGGTACTCATGGGCAGTCCTCGCAGCCATCGGCGCGTTCCAGCGCAGTGGCCGTCATGGTCGGGCGCTGTGTCGCGCCCTGGAGTGATGAGCCCGCGCGAGCGCGAGCCGTACGTGTCGCATCAGGCACAGCAGGGACCGTGCCATCACGCCGCCTGCATGTCCGCCGGCCCGGAGCGTGTCGCCCTGCACAGGGCGGCGCTGCGGGCGCGCGAGGCGGCGTGCAATCTGCACGCCTGCGGGGCGGATGGCCCTGCATTTCGCACGACCATTGGGCCGGCGCTTGCCGTGACCGACACCTGCAGCCGCCTCAACTCAGCCCGTAGGCCTTGCGCTTGCGATACAGGGTCGAGGCATCGATCCCGAGGATGCGCGCGGCCTCGTCGAGGGTTTCGGCGCGCGCCAGGATGGCCTCGATGTGCAGGCGCTCCAGCTGCTCCAGGCTGATGTCACTGCCGGCGCGCGCTTCGACCGCGCCCCCGGCCGCGCTGGCGCCCGCCCCAGGCCCGGACTGCAGGCTCAGCAGGCTGGCCGGCACGCGCTCGTTGGGGCTCAGGATCACCGCCCGCTCGATCACGTTCTGCAGCTCGCGCACGTTGCCGGGCCAGTGGTAGCCGGCCAGTGCGCGCTCGGCGGCGGGCTCGAAGGCGCGCGCCGGGCAGCCGTAATCGCCGGCGTAGCGGGCGAGGAAGGTCTGCGCCAGCTCGAGCACGTCCTCGCGGCGCTCGCGCAGCGGCGGCAGGGTGATCGCCACCACGTTCAAACGGTAGTAGAGATCCTGGCGGAACTCGCCCAGCTCGCACTGCTTCGCGAGGTCGCGGTTGGTGGCAGTGACCAGGCGCACGTCGGCCTGGCGGGTCACCGGGTCGCCGACGCGCTCGTACTCCTTGTCCTGGATGAAGCGCAGCAGCTTGGGCTGCAGGGCCAGGGGAAACTCGCCGATCTCATCAAGAAACAGGGTGCCGCCCTCGGCCAGGGCGACCCGGCCCTCGCTGCTGTCGGCGGCGCCGGTGTAGGCGCCCTTGCGGTGGCCGAACAGTTCGTTCTCCAGCAGGTCGGCACCCAGCGAGGGGCAGTTGACCGCGACGAAGCCGGCGGAGGCGCGCGGGCTCCAGCCGTGGATGGCGCGCGCGAACACGTTCTTGCCGGTGCCGCTCTCGCCGAGGATCAGCACATTGGCCGGCGTGCGCGCGACCTGCCGGGCCAGGGCGATCGCCTCCTGCATGGCCTTGGACTGGCTGCCGAGATCGCCGGGGCCGCGGGCGCGCACGTCGCGCTCCAGGGTCTCGACCTTGCGGTTCAAGCGCCGGGCTTCGATCTGCCGGGCCAGGGCGATGCGCAGCTGCTCGGGCGAGAAGGGCTTGACGAGGTAGTCGTCAACGCCGAGCCGCAGCGCTTCCAGCGCGGCCTCGGTGTCGCGGTGCGCGGTGGCCATGATGATGCGCAGACCCGGCGCCTGCTGCTTCAGCTCGGGCACGGCCTCGGTGCCGAGCTCGTAGCCGATGTTGCGGTCGAGCAGGCAGACATCGAAGGGCCGCGTGGCCGCCAGCTTCAGGCCTTCCGCCAGCGACTGCGCCGGGGTCAGGCGCATGCCCTGGGCCTCGACGATGGCGGCATAGCTGTCGAGCAGATCGGGCTCATCGTCGATGGCGAGGATGCGGGCGCTGGGCTCGGCGGTACGTGACATGGGAAATCCTTGAAAGGGAGGGAGGGCCGCGCCGACCGAGTCGGATCGTGCAGCTCGCAGGCCGCGACCGTGCCCCTTGCACGGACGTGGACTCGGCGTCGCCGCGTGCAAGGGCTCCAAGCAACTGAAAGAAAAGCAGAACTCAAGGCCGAAAGGGCTTGGCACGCATCCTGCGAATGCACTCCTGTGAAGCCCCGGGAGTTTGCCATGACCACCCTCTGCCTTTGCGACGTCAATGAACATGACCTTCAGGTCTTCGCCGAGATCGCTGCCGCCGGACGCCGTCCGGCCCAGGCCGATCGCTCCGCTGTGGATGCGGAAGGCCGCGTCGACGCGCTCGCGCCGCAGGCGTCGCGCCCGCTGCCGGTGGCTGCAGGAGCGCAGGCATGAATGGGCGTGGCCGCCACTTCGCCCTGCTCGCGCTTCTGCTGCTCGCAGCGCCGGTGATCGCCAGCGAAGACCGCGGGCGCGCACAGGGCGACGCGCGTGCCGCGGCGACTTCCGCCCTGCTGCGCGAGCAGCTGGGCAGCCGGGTCGAGGCCGCGCTGGCCCAGGGCGAGGCGCGCCCGCTGCGCTTCGAGGTGGTCGAGATCAGCCACTGGCAGCTGCGGCCACGCGACGCCGAGTTCGTGCTCTGGGGCCTGCTGCACGTGGCCGATGCGCCGGCGCGGATGCTCCGCGTCGAGAGCCGCATCGACCGCCGCAGCTTGGAGCTTGATGCCCTTCAGCTGCAGAGCTTCGACGAATTACAGGCGCGACAGACACCGATTCCACGCTGAACCGCGGCGCCCAGGCGGCGCCGACTCCCTCCCCACCAAGCCAAGGAGATCCACCATGGCCAGCAAGCGCAACTCCATCCAGGAAACCCCCGAAACTGTCGGCACCGGTGCCCATCTGCAGTCGGCCGGGCAGCATCTGCTGCAGGCCGCCCGCGAGGCCGCAGCCGGCGTCGGCGAAGCGCAAACCGCGGCGCGCGTCGCCCTGCAGGAGGGTCTGGCCGCCGCCGGCCCCGAGCTGGGCGCTGCGCGCAGCGAAGTGCGCGAGGCCGGCCACGCCGCGGCCGTGCAGGCCCAGCAGCAGTGGCAGGACCTGCGCCTGCGTTCCGAAGGTTTCGTCCGCGAACATCCGCTGGCTGCACTCGGCATCGCTGCTGCCGGTGGCTTCCTGATCTCGCGGCTGCTGCGTCGCTGACCATGGACGCGCGGCCTGCAGCCAGCAGCCCGGCGAGCGGCGTGGATCCCCGCGCCGCATCGCCGAACGCCGTTCCCGCGACATCGTCAGCGGAGGACGCAGTCGCCCTGCCCTCGCTGCGGCAGCTGATGGACGACCTGCAGGCGACCCTGCTGGCCCTGGCCGCGCTTGCCCGCAGCGAGCTGCGGCTCAGCTTCGCCCTGCTGCTGCGCGCCGGCGTGCTCGCCGTCATCGGCCTGCTGCTGATCGGCCTGGCGGTAGTGCTGGGCTGCGCCCTGCTGGTGGCGACCTGTCTGGCCCTGGGCCTGTCCTGGCCTGCTTCGCTGGCGATCAGCCTGACGCTGCTGCTGGCGGCAGGTGCTGCCTGCTGGCTGCGCGCCTCGCGCCACCTCGGCGACTGCGGCCTGCCGCGCACGCGCGAACAGCTGTCGGCGCTGTGGCGGGAGCATGCGCCATGAGCCTCGGCCGGCGTCGCGCGGACGTGCGTGCGCAGACCCGCGAGGTGCAGGCGCTGCGGGCACGCAGCGCCAGCGAGGCGCGCAGCGTCGCGGGTCGCGTGCGCGAGCTCTGGCCCTGGCTGTGGGTCGGCGGCGGCGCGGTGCTCGGTGCCGTGCTGGAACGCGACCTCGACCGGCGGCCGCGCGCGCGGCCCGGGCTGTCCTTCTCGGTGCTGGCCGCCCTGCCCTGGGGCATGCTGGTGCCGCTGCTGGAGCGCGCCCTGCGCGCACCCGCCAGCGAGGATGCGGCGCCGACTGTGGCGTCCAGCGAGGAGGGAACCGGCAGCCCATGAGCGCGAGCACCGAAGCGGCGGCGGAGTCCGCAGACGCGGAACCGTCCCAACACGCAGCGAGGATGCGTGCGCCGGCACGCTACAGCCGCTGGTCTCTGGTCGTGCTCGCCCTGCTGGCGCTGGGCGTGGCTATCGATGTGGCGGCGCCGATCCTGCTGCCGGTGCTGCTGGGCGGCTTCATCGCCCTCCTGCTGAACCCCGCCGTGCGCGGCATGGCCGCCTGGGGCCTGCCGCGCGGACTCGCCGCAGCGCTGGTGGTGGGCAGCCTGATCGCCAGCCTGGGCGCGATCGGCTACGCCGTGCAGGCGCCCGCCCTGCAGGCCGTCGAGCAGTCGCCGCGGGTGATCGGCGAGCTCAAGCGCCGCATGCAGCGCATGACCCAGCCCGTGCTCGCCGCCGGCAAGGTCAACGAGGCCCTGCAGGCGATCGAGTCGATCGGCGGCGAGGCGCCGGCCCAGCGCAAGGTCGAAGTGGTGCGGCCGCGGGCGGGCTTCAGCGAACGCTTCGGCGGCCTGCTGTTGGTCGCCGCCTCGGTCGGCAGCACCCTGATCCTGGTGTATCTGTTCCTGGTCTTTGGCGAAGGCCTGTTCCGGCGCGCAGTGACCATCGCACCGACCCTGCGCGAAAAGCGCACCACGGTGGCGATCGTGCGCTCGATCCAGAGCGACATCAGCCGCTACGTCGGCACCGTGACCCTGGTGAACCTGCTGCTCGGCGCTGCTACCGCGGGCGCCCTGCACCTGCTCGGCGTGCGCGATCCGCTGCTGTGGGGGCTGCTGGCCGCCCTGCTCAACTTCATCCCCTATCTCGGCCCGCTGATCTGCGCGCTGGGGCTTGCCGCCCTCGGCATCCTGCAGTTCGACACACTCGGCGCGGCCCTGCTGCCGGCCGCCGCCTACCTCGTGCTCAACACCCTGGAAAGCCAGTTGGTGACCCCCCTGTTGCTGGGCCGCAGCTTCGCCCTGAATCCCGTGGTGATCGTGCTGTGGCTGCTGTTCTGGGGCTGGCTCTGGGGCGTGCTCGGCCTGCTGCTGGCGATGCCGCTGCTGGTCTGCGCCAAGATCGTGCTGGGCCACAGCGAATCGCTGCGACCCTGGGCGCAGATCATCGAGCGTTGAGGGGCGCGCCCATCAGCCAGCGATTTCGATGCAGTCCCGGCGAACGACCAAGCACATTCCGTGGGCCTGGCGCTTGGAACGAGGGGTAGCGAACAGTCACTGGTGGCTGGGTTCGAGGCAGGGCGTCCTTCGAATTCGTAGGGCGGATAAGCGCAGCGCATCCGCCAGCGAGTCCCGCGGAGTCCGGGCCAGGAACGAAGCACATCTCCTGAGCGAGGGGCTCGATCGAAGCGCGGCGAACAGCTGGCAGCGCTTCGCCACCACGCCACACCCGCAAGCGACCCAGAAACGAAAAGCCCGGAGCCGCAGGGCCCCGGGCTTCCGGTGCTGCACCTCGGCTGCGTCAGACCCGCGGTCGGCGGCCCAGGATCAGGGACACCACGAACAGCACCAGGAACACCAGGAACAGGATCTTGGCGATGCCGGCGGAGGCACCCGCGATGCCGCCGAAGCCGAGCACGGCAGCGATGAGGGCGATGATGAAGAAGACGACGGCGTAGTGAAGCATGGGTGGACTCCTTGGAATGGGATGCGCCATTCGCGCATCCAAGGCAGTCCACGCTTCGTGCCAAGCGCGCATTGTCTGAAAATTCATGCACTTGCAGAGCCCGCTCCGACAAGCCGCGTGGACGCTTCGTGCACTCTGCGGTGCGTGGTGATGCAAAACGCCGGCCCGTCGCGCAGCCGGCTCACCGCCCCGCAGGCGGCTGGGCCATGCCCGCTCCGTCGCGCGTGCGGCCTCGCCCGCGCCGAGCCCGCAGGGCCTACACCACCGGCGCCAGCGGCAGCTCCAGCACGAAGGCCGCACCGCCGCCGGGGGCGTCCTCGTACCACAGCTCGCCGCCCATCCAGCGCGCTTCCTTCAGCGCGTCGGCAAGGCCGAGGCCGGTCGAGCTCTCGCCGCCGGTGGGCTGCGTCGACAGGCGCATGAAGCGCTGGAACAGCTTGGGCCGCTCCGCTTCGGGAATGCCGGGGCCCTGGTCGATCACCGCGATCTGCAGATGGCCGGGCTTGCCGCGCCGGCAGGCCAGGGTGATGGTGCTGCCCGGCGGCGCGTACTTGCTGGCATTGGACAGCAGGTTGCGCAGCACCAGCCCGACCGCCTCGACATCGGCGAGCACCGGATCGAGCTCCTGCACCTCGCGCACCAGGCGCTGCTGTTTGTGCACCAGCACGGTGTCGAACTCGCGCTCCAGCACGGTCAGCAGCGCATCGCAGTCGCAGACCGAAGGCTGGTAGTCGCGACGCAGCTCGACTTCGGCGCGACGCTCCAGGTAGTTGCTGACGAACTCCATGGTCCGCTGCGCGGCCGCCTCGATGCGCGTCGCCAGTTCGCGCACGCGCTCGGGGTCATGCGCCTGCTCGCGGATCACGCCGGCCTTCAGCGCGATCGTGAACAGCGGGTTCTTGAGATCGTGGGCCACCATGCTGCTGGTCTCCTCGCGCTCGCGGATGGCCCGCCGCAGACGATCGCGCAGCTGCTTGGCCTCGGCGTGCGCACGCACGCGGGCGATCAGCTCCTCGGCCACGAAGGGTTTGGTCAGGTAGTCGGCAGCCCCCGCCTCGATCGCCTGCACCACACGCTCGCGATCGTGCTCGGCGGTCACGAACAGCACCGGGATATCGGCCAGCTCAGGGTCGTGCTTCAGCCGCTCGAGCACGCCGAAGCCATCCATGCCGGGCATCCGCATGTCGAGCAGGATGGCGTCGGGCGCCTGCGCGCGCACGCGCTGCAGGGCCTGCTCGCCGCTCAGCGCCGGCATCACGTCGAAGCCGACGGCGCCCAGCACCTTGCCCATCAGCTGGATGTTGGCCTCCTGGTCGTCAACCACCAGCACCAGGGGGGCCTGCGCCGCGCTTCGCCATGGGGACATCGCTGCTTCCTTGCCGGGGTCGCGGCCTGCGCCGCACGGCTGGGGATGATGCCCGCTTGCCGCGACGCCGTCAGCGTCCGGTTTCGTTCAGATGCGCGACAGATTGGGGCCGGCCGACCTTGCAGGGCGCATGGCCTGATCTGTCGATCTGCACGGACAGGCCGCGTGGCGACTTCGAGCTCGATTCACAGGCCCTTGATTCTTATCGCTTTTCGCAGTTGGCACGGAAGCTGGATTGACCACAGTGGGCGCAGCGATCCGGGTTCCCACCGCCTCCCTCCCCCGGGCCGGGCCCGGATCGCGCCCCACCTCTCCGATCCGGCACCTGCGTGCCCGATCCGCGAGGGCGCCAGCCCCGGCGCGCGGCAAGGCTGAACGCTTCGGCCTTGCCCTCTTTCCCTCAATGCAAGGAGCAGCCCAATGAGCACTTCGATGAACCATGCCGACACCGTGCAGGACCTGGTGCGCATCGCCAACGACGGCGCCGAGTTCTACGGCGAGGCCATGGTCAAGACCAGCAACCCGCAGCTGCGCAACGTGTTCAGCCGCATGCGTGAACACAAGCAGCGTCTGGCCAGCGCGCTGCGCGGCCAGCTGCACTTCAACAACGAGGACGCGCCGCGCGACGGCACCTTCGCCGGCACCCTGCGCCAGACCTACACCGAGCTGCGCGCCAAGCTGAGCAGCAATGAGGACAAGGTCTACGTCGCCCAGCTTGAGGAAACCGAGGACCGCCTGCTCAAGCACTTCCAGGAAGCGATGACCGAAGTCACCGACCCCTCGGTGAAGGCGCTGCTGCAGACCCACGCGCCGCAGGTGCGCGCCTGCCACGACGAGATGCGCAGCCTGAAGAAGTCCTTCAACGCCTGATTCGCCAGGCCTGACCCCAAGGTCATGACCCCGGTCGAGCGGCGCGCCGATGCCGCCGGCCAACGCCCTGCACTACCCCCCCCCAGAAGGAGAGACACCATGAATACCCTCAAGACCTCGCTGATCGCCGCCTCCATCGCCGCCGTGCTGGCCACCGCCGCCCTGCCGCTGAGCGTCCACGCCAGCGAAGCCGCGCCGCAGCGCACCGCCGGCCAGGCCATCGACGACGCCACCATCACCGCCAGCGTCAAGACCAAGCTGCTGGCCGACGAGCGCACCAAGGGCTTCGACATCAATGTCGATACCCGCCAGGGCCGCGTGACCCTGAGCGGCGGCGCCGACAGCGCCGCGGCCAAGCAGGCGGCCACCGAGCTCGCCACCCACGTCGATGGCGTGGTCAGCGTCGACAACCAGCTGGTCGTTGCCGCCCCGGGCACCCAGGCCCGCCAGGCCGCCAACACCGCCACTGCCTCCGGTGAGGTGCGCGCCGCCGCCAGCGAAACCGGCGAAGTGATCGACGACGCCTGGATCACCACCAAGGTGAAGTCGAAGCTGGTCGCCGACAGCAACGTGCCGGGCACCGACATCAGCGTCGAAACCAAGAACAACGTGGTGCACCTGCGCGGCGTGGTCGCGACCACCCAGGCCCGCGCCGAGGCGATCCGCATCGCCGAAACCACCGAGGGCGTGCGTGGCGTCGAAGCCAAGGACCTGGTGGTCCGCGGCAGCTAAGCCCTCAGGCACCGCACCGTGCCCTTCGGCCGCCACGACCCTGTCGTGGCGGCCATTCTCTTGGATGGGCTTCGCGCTGGGGCGATAGGCGATCGCCGCAGCAACCCGGGGCTTCATGGGCGCATAAGAAACACGAGTCTCGTAGCGCCACTGACCTCATCCCCAGCGCAAGTCTGCTTTTTGTAGGAGCGAGCTTGCTCGCGACCCGCAGCGTGGGTCGCAACGCGCAGGCTGCGGTCGCCTGCAAGCAGGCTCCTACAACGCGCGCAAGCGAATGAATCCGGTTTGCTCAGGAACGGCCGTGCTTCGACGCGTTGTCCTCCAACTCTCAAGAAACTGAACGATTGCGACCCCATCGATCGTCGCCCCCGCGTAGGCGGGGGCCCAGTGTCGCTTGCCGCGGTCGCACGAGTCCTGGATCCCCGCCTCCGCGGGGATGACGACCCCGTGTTTCTTCGAGAACACCTGACCCGCGACGCGGGGCCGAGAGGCTCTCACGCCGCCGCAGCGAGCTCCACGCCGCCGAAGGCATAGGCCGCCATCGACAGCACGCCGAACTCGATGCCGTCGGCGATGCGTCGCGGGCGTTCGCCCTCGGCTGCCGCACCCACCGCCGCCAGCAGCGGCAGGTAGTGCTCCTCGCTGGGATGCGCGCGCGCGCCGCCTTCGATGCGCTGGCGGTAGTGGATCAGGCTGTCGACATCGCCCTGCACCAGGGCGCCCTCGACGCCCTCGACGAAGGCCTGCGCGTAGGCCACGGGCGGGCTCTGCGGCGCCTGCAGCTCGTACAGGTTGTGGGTCAGGCTGCCCGAACCCAGCACCCAGACGCCCTGCTCGCGCAGCGGCCGCAACGCCAGGCCGAGTTTGTGTGCCAGCACCGGCCCGGCCATCTGCGGCAGCGAAACCTGCAGCACCGGCACCTCGGCCGCCGGCAGCAGGTGCATCAGCGGCACCCAGGCGCCATGGTCAAAGCCTCGCACCGCGTCGAGCTGGGCCGGCAGGCCGGCCGCCACCAGCAGATCGCGCACCTCGGCAGCCAGCGCGGGCGCACCGGGCGCGGGGTACTGCAGGCGATACAGCACCTCGGGAAAGCCGGCGAAATCGTGCACGGTCGAAGGCTGCGCCGCCGCCTGCACGCGCAGGCCCGGCGTCTGCCAGTGCGCCGACACCACCACCACCGCGGAGGGCCGCGGCTGCGCTGCGCCGAACGCGCGCAGCGCGCGGGCCGGGGCCGACTGCGCCAGCGCGAAGGTCGGCGCACCGTGGGACACGAACAGGCTGGGAGCGAGCGACATGGTCATCCATCCTTCTTCTGACATGCCATGAAGGATGGGCGCGCGTTGGAGCACCGACAATCCGCCACCCTGCAACGCTGTGTCGCGCCGCAATCGCAGGCCTATGTCCCAAGGCGATGAATTCCGCCCGCGGGCCTCGCCGTTTGCCATCAAGCGCGACGCATGGCTTACGTAGGTTGGGCCAAGCGCAGCGCGGCCCAACGCCCCGCGTAGGAGCCTCGCCGCAAGCCAAGAACGCCGCGACTGCGATCGCGCAAAGGGAATCCCATAGGGTGGGCCCTGGCCCACCATGGCGTGAACACTCGCCACTGCATTGCCCTGTCTTGCCAGCGCTGGCTCTGCCGCCAGCGCCTGCAACATCGACAGCGACATCGGGGCCGGCGTTGAGCTCACGGTGGGCCAGGGCCCACCCTATTCGAGCTCTGATTCCTCTGCGTGGGCCACGGGCAACGCGGCCCAATGCGTTCGCTCAATCCTCCCTTCGAACTCCAAGGCTCTTGCCAATCGCCCTGCCGTAACCGTCGCCGCGACGAAAGCCGCGGCGGCGATCAACGCCTCAGCGCAGGCCCTTGCAGTTGGCGTAGAAGCTGACCGTCGCCGGCCAGTCGGTGAAGATGCCGAGCACGCCGACGTCCTGCGCCAGCACGTCGATCACCTCGAATACA
Source organism: uncultured Aquimonas sp. (assembly GCF_937888285.1). Classification (GTDB taxonomy): domain Bacteria; phylum Pseudomonadota; class Gammaproteobacteria; order Xanthomonadales; family Xanthomonadaceae; genus Aquimonas. Next base: position 57,050 of record NZ_CALART010000065.1, on the reverse strand, counting down.
TCGCCCTCGCGGCGGATCGCGCTGTCGAAGGTCTGGAAGTAGAAGCCGTTGTTGCCGTCGGCGAGGATGCCGCTGCGCTCCAGCGTCCAGGTGATGATCTGCAGGCCGGCGGCGCGTGCATCGCGGGCGTACTGCGAGGGCATGATCCGGTTCTGGCCATCGACCGCCAGCAGCGCAAAGGTTGGCGGCGCAACGATGCGGATGCCCTGGCTGCGGTAGTTGCGCAGTTCGGCAGCACTCGGCAGGTCGGCGACGGTGTTGGCGTCGTCGAGGAAGACCGCCTGGCGGCCGTAATCGCCGCCGCGCTGCACCCAGTACAGCACGTCGGCCTGGTTGAAGCTCTGCGGCCAGACGCGACGCGCCGGCACGCGCGCAGCGCGGTATTCGTCGAGCAGCTTCTGCGCGTAGTCCTGCTGGCTGAAGCCCTCGAAGGGCATGGCCACCACCGGCGACTTCAGCTCCGGCGTCATGTCCACGCCGAGCTGCTTGAACAGCTCGATGCTCTCGGCGTGGGTCATCAAGGTGCCGCTGCTCGGGCCGGAGTACAGGTCCGTGCGCCAGTTGGCGGTGCCCGCCATGTACTCGGTCACCGTGCGGGCGCGTGGATTGAAGGCGTCCATCTTGCCGCGCAGGGTCTTGAATTCGGCCAGCGTGATGTCGCTGGTGCGGCACTCGGCGCTCGCCGCGCGCACGAGGGTGCCGGCGGCGTCGAACTCGGCCGGCGTGAACGGCCGCGTGCACTTGGCCGCCAGCGGCGTGGCCAGGATGTTGGTGGTGGTGTGCAGGTCGTCCTGGGCGTGGCGACAGACCAGTGCCTTGTCGCGGGTGAAGGCCACATCGCACTCCAGCACGCCCGCGCCCATGCGCGCCGCAGCGATGTAGGACTCGCGCGTATGCTCGGGGAACTGCATCGGCGCACCGCGGTGGCCGATCGAGAACTGGCTGGGCCGGTACAGCGGCCGGGTCGCGGCGCAGCGCTGCAGATCGCGCTTCAATGCGCCGTCCTGCATGTCATCTACCAGGAAGAAGGGACGCGGACCCAGCTGCACGGGCAGTGCACCCAGCAGCTTGGCCTCGGCAGGCTCGGCGGACGGCTGTGCAGCGCAGGCAACGGGCAGCAGCAGGCTCAACAGCAGGACGAGACGCATAGAGGACGCTCCGCAGCGAAAGGAGCGCGCATCCTGCAGCCCGGGCATGACTGTTCATTGACACAGCGATGACAGTCGAGACGGAGCAGTCCCACCCTGCGAACCGCGACAGCGCGTCGCTCGGATCGCAGCGCGAGGCGTCATAGGGTGGGCCCCGGCCCACCATGGGCTTCACACTCGCCCCGTTCTAGCGCGCAAGCGAGCGCTCGCTTCCAACGCTCAACGCTGGCCGCGGTCTTACCTGCAGGAGTGCACGCGCGTCCGGACAGCGGCGGAGCCGGAACCGGGGCGAGCATTCGCGTCATGGTGGGCCAGGGCCCACCCTATGGGTGCGGCTTGCGCTGATCCTCGACGATCCGCCCGTCGACGAGCCGGACGATGCGGTCGCAGCGCTCGGCCAGCCGCGGATCATGCGTCACCACCAGCACCGCGAAGCTGCGCTCGGCGTGCAGCTGGCGCAGCAGGGCGAACACCTCATCCGCAGTCTGGGTGTCGAGGTTGCCGGTGGGCTCATCCGCGAGCAGCAGGGCCGGCTCGCTGACCAGGGCGCGCACGATTGCCACGCGCTGCTGCTGGCCGCCCGAGAGCTCATTGGGCTTGCGGTGGGCCAAGGCGCCCAGGCCCACCGCATCCAGCAGCCGCTGCGCGCGCTGGCGCTGTTCGGCCGAGGGCTTGCCATGCCGCGCCATCAGCGGCATCAGCACGTTCTCCAGCGCGGTGAACGCCGGCAGCAGATGGTGGAACTGGAACACGAAGCCGATCGATTCGGCGCGCAGCCGCGTGCGCGCGTCGTCATCCAGCGCCCGCGTCGGCTGGCCCACCAGGCTCAGCTCGCCCGCGGTCGGCGAATCCAGCAGACCCAGCAGATTCAGCAGGGTGCTCTTGCCCGAGCCCGAGGGCCCGATCAGCGCCGCGAACTCGCCGCGTGCGAGGGTGAGATCGAGCCCGTGCAGCACTTCGATCTCGGCCGGCGTGCCGATCGCATAGCGCTTGGTCAGGCCGTGCAGTTCCAGAACGGGTGAGGACTCAGCCACCGCGCATGGCCTCCACCGGATCGAGCTTGGCCGCGCGTCGCGCGGGCGCCACCGCGGCCAGCATGCCGACCACGGTCGCCAGCAGGGTCGCACCGATGAACAGCTCGGGGCTGACCGCCAGTTCGAAGGAGCCGCGACCCGAGCGCGACAGCCCGGCCGCGCTCCAAGCACCAATCAAGCCCGCGCCGCCCAGCGCACCCAGCGCCGAGCCGAGCAGGCCGACCACGCCGCCCTGGATCAGGAACACCCGCAGCACCTGGCCGCGGCCGGTGCCCATCGCGCGCAGGATGCCGATCTCGCGGCCGCGCTGGACCACGCTCACCGCCAGCACGCTGGCGATGCCGAAGGCCGCCGACAGGCCGACGAAGAACTTGATCAGGTTGGTCGACATGCTCTGCGCCGACAGCGCGTCCAGCACGTTGCGGTTGAGCGTCATCCAGCTCTCGGCATTGACCCCGAGCCGCGCGCTGATCCTTTGCGCGATCGGCTCGGCCGCGAAGATCTCGGTCACGCGCAGATCCAGACTGCTGACCCCGCCGGGCAGATCCAGCAGCGCCTGTGCGGGCTTCAGCGCGGTGTAGACGAAGCGCTGGTCGATGTCGCGCACGCCCAGCTCGAAGATGCCGACGATGGTGAACACGTCGGCGCGGCCGTCGCCGGCATCGAGCCGCAGCCTGTCGCCGAGCCGCGCGCCGAGCTCGGTGGCCAACTGGCGACCGATGGCGATGTCGTTGCCGACGATGGCAAAGCGGCCTTCCTGCAGCGAGTCCTGCACCGGCACGATCCGCGTGTAGCGCTCGGGCTCGATGCCGAGGATCACCACCGATCGACTGGCCGCACCGCGGCGCGCCAGCGCCGGGCCCGAGGCCAGCGGCGAGACCGCGGTGATGTCGTCGGCGGCGAGCAGGCTCTGCTCGATGCGCTGCCACTGGTCCAGCGCGCGCAGGCGCTGGGCGCGCTGGTCGACCTGCGAGATCAGCCCGGCCTCGGCGTCGGCCTCGGTGCGCAGCGGCCGCGCCAGTTCCTCGGGCGGACGCACGCGGATATGCGCCTGCGTGCCCAGCGTGCGGTCGATGATCTGCTTCTGCAGGCCGCCGATCAGCGCGGTCAGGAACACGATCACGCACACGCCCACGCCGATGCCGCTGATGATCAGCAGACTCTGCGCGCGGCCCTCCAGCAGCAGGCGGATCGCCAGCAGCCATTCGAACCACAGCGAGTCGAGCGCGCGCTTCAGCATCGTGGATCAGCCCGCCGGCCGCGGGCGCACGCGGGCGCCGGGCTCGATCGCCGCGCGTGCCGGCAGCACGAACTCGCCCGCGGCCAGCCCCTCAAGCACCTCGACGCGCCCCAGCCCGCGCAGACCGGTGCGCACGGTCACACGCTCGACGCTGCCCTCGCGCACTACCAGCACTTCGGCCGCCCCCGCGCGCGGATTGCGCAGCGCGTCCAGCGGCAGGCTGAGCGCGTCCTCGCGGCGGCCAACCTCGACGTCGATCGACACGGTCATGTCCTGGCGCAGATAGGCCGGCGGCTCCGGAACGCGCACGCGCACTTCGACCGTGCCGGTCTGCGGGTCCACGGCGGGCGCGATGAAGCCGACCTCGCCGGGCTCGCGGCGCTCGGGGAAGGCATCAGCCGAGACCAGCGCGGGCTGGCCGAGCGCGAGCCGATCGAGATTGCGCTCATCGACCTGGGCAACGATTTCGGTCGGCCCATCGACCGCCACTTCGACGATGCCGCGGCCGGCGCTCAGCACGTCACCGGGCTCGGCCAGTCGCCGCAGCACCGTGCCGGCGATCAGGCTGCGCACCTCCGTGCGCGCCAGCAGCGCGGTGGCGGTGGCGATGCGCTCGCGCAGCAGCTTCTCCTCGACGCCACCGGGCGCCAGCGCCTCGGCCACGGCCGCCGCACGCGCGGCCTGCGCCTGCGCGATCTCGCGGGTCTCGGCGGCCTGCTCGGCCTGTTCCCTGGCGATCAGCCCGCGCGCCAGCAGGGCCGCCGCGCGTTCGGCCTCGCGTGCCGCCTGTTGGGCGCGAGCGCGCGCCTCGCGCAGCGCGGCCTGGCTCTCCGGCCGCTGCCGTAGTTCGAGTTGCGCCAGCGCGGCCTCGGCCTCGTGCAAGCGCGCGCGCAGCTCATCGTCGCGCAGCCGCGCGATCACCTGTCCCGGCGCGACGCGATCGCCATCGGTCACGCTGCGCTCGACCAGCACGCCGGCGATCTCGCTGCCGAGGGTCACGCGCGAAGGCGTCTGCACGCGCCCGGTCGCCACCACGTTGGCCAGCAGCGGACCGTGCTCGACCGCATACACCGTGACCTCCGGCCCCTGCACCCAGCCGGGCACGCGCAGCAGCACCAGCACACCGACAGCGATCGCCAGCAGCCAGGGCCATCGCGGCAGACGCAGTCGCGCCATGGGGGTTCTCACGGAAGTGAAGAGTCAGCGCGCGAGCATACGCAGACGGATGCGAAAGCAGCCTTCACGGCGGATCATGCGTCTACCGGGCCGGCGCCTCGATCCCGAGCGCGAGCCCAGCGACCCAATCATCCTCACCCTATGCGGGCCTTGAGGATGCACGCCGCACGACCTTGGCTCAGCGCCTGCGTCCTGCGCGCAGCGTCCGGTCGCGAGCAAGCTCGCTCCTACAAACAGCCGGGAACCGGGAGTAAGAACGAGGAACGAGGAACGAGAAACGAGAAACGAGGAACGAGGAACGAGTAACCAGTAACCAGTAACGAGAAGCGAGAAACGGCGCAGGAGCGCGCCATCCGCCGCACCACGGCTCTTTGTAGGAGCCTGCTCGCAGGCGACCGCAGCCTGGGCCCTGCCTCACAGCCTGCGCCCTGCCCCAGCCCACAGCCTGCGCCCTGCCTCAAGGTCTGCGCCCCGCACGCAGCGGCCGGTCGCGAGCAAGCTCGCTCCTACAAAGAGCCAGACGGCGCCGCTGGCCTCCCCACCGTGGCATCCTCGCCGCTTCCTCTTCGATGCCTTCCCGACCTCCTGCATGAGCGCCGATACGCACACCTTCGATCTCGCCGCGGTCGAGGCTTTCATCGCCAAGTGGAACGGCGTCAATGCCTCCGAGCTGTCGACCTCGCAGAGCTTTCTGATCGACCTCTGCCACCTGCTCGGCGTCGACACCCCGCACCCCACGGCCGAGCAGAACTACATGTTCGAGCGGCCGATCAGCTTCAGCCATGGCGACGGCAGCAGCAGCGCCGGGCGCATCGATCTGTATCGCCGCGGTGCCTTCGTGCTGGAGTCGAAGAAGCTGCGCAGCGCGCTCTCGCCCAAGGGTTTCGACCACGCCCTGCTCCGCGCGCGCAGCCAGGCCGAGGCCTATGCCCGCGCCCTGCCGGCCAGCGAGGGCCGGCCGCCCTTCGTGCTCGTCGTCGATGTCGGCCAGCGCATCGAGCTGTACAGCGAGTTTTCGCGCTCCGGCGCCACCTACACGCCCTTCCCCGATCCGCGCAGCCACCGCATCGCGCTCACCGACCTGCGCCGGCCGGAGTTGCTCGCACGCCTGCGCCGCATCTGGCTGGACCCGATGGGGCTGGACCCTTCGCGCGAATCCGCCCGCGTCACTCGCGAGATCGCCGCCAAGCTGGCCAAGCTGGCGCGCAGTCTGGAGGCCAGCGGCCACCCGGCCGAAGCCGTCGCCCAGTTCCTGATGCGCTGCCTGTTCACCATGTTTGCCGAGGACGTGCGCCTGCTGCCGGCCGAGAGCTTCCGCAACCTGCTCAAGACCCACGTCGAGCGCCCCGACACCGCCATGCGCATGCTGGCCCAGCTCTGGCGCGACATGGACAGCGGCGGCTTCTCGCCCGCGCTCGCCGCCGACGTGCTGCACTTCAACGGCAAGCTGTTCAAGGACCCAAGCACACTGCCGCTCGACCGAACCCAGATCGAGCTGCTGATCGAAGCCGCGCGCGCCGACTGGCGCTATGTCGAGCCCGCCATCTTCGGCACCCTGCTGGAGCGCGCGCTCGACCCCACCGAGCGCCACAAGCTCGGCGCCCACTACACCCCGCGCGCCTATGTCGAGCGCCTGGTGCTGCCCACCGTCATCGAGCCCCTGCGCGAGGAATGGGCCATCGCCCGCGCCGCCTCCGGCATGCACGCGCAGGAAGCCGCCGAGCTGGGCGAACGCCTGCTGGCAAAGGGCCTGAAGCCGCGCCAGTTCGACGCGCTGAAGCGCCAGCAGAGCGCCGCGCTGGATGCCGCAGCCGCCGAGCTGCGCGCCTTCCACCACCGTCTGTGCAGCGTGCGCGTGCTCGACCCCGCCTGCGGCAGCGGCAACTTCCTCTACGTCACCCTCGAACACCTGAAGCGCCTCGAAGGCGAAGTGCTGAACGCACTCGACGATTTCGGCGACCGCCAGACCGGGCTGGCCCTGGGCAGCGAACGCGCCGACGCCGCCGCCGGCGAAACCGTCGACCCGCACAACCTGCTCGGCATCGAGCTGAACCCGCGCGCCGCGGCGATTGCCGAAGTGGTGCTGTGGATCGGCTACCTGCAGTGGCACTTCCGCACGCAGGGCGACATCCACCCGCCGCAGCCGGTGATCCGCGACTTCCGCACCATCGAGAACCGCGACGCCGTGCTGGCCTACGACCGCGTCGACTACGCCCGCGATGCCAAGGGCGAAGTGCAGACCCGCTGGGACGGCCGCACCATGAAGCCCTCGCCGGTCACCGGCGAACCCATCCCCGATGAGGCCGCGCGGGTGCCGATCGAGGTCTATGTGAACCCGCGCAAGGCGGCGTGGCCGGAAGCGGATTTTGTGGTGGGGAATCCGCCATTCATCGGCAACAAGCGCATGCGTATCGCCCTGGGCGACGGCTATGTCGAAGCCCTGCGCGCGGTATGGAGCGATGTGCCGGAGTCGGCCGATCTCGTCATGTACTGGTGGCACCACGCCGCCCAGCTCACGCGTCGCGGCGCGCTCAAGCGCTTCGGCCTGATCACCACCAACTCGATTCGGCAGGCCTTCAACCGCAGGATCATCGAAGCGGCGCTGGCCGAGCCCAGCGGCAAGAGCAAGGGCAGCGAGCGGGCGATCTCGCTGGTGTTCGCGATTCCGGATCATCCTTGGGTGGATACGGCGGATGGCGCGGCAGTTCGCATTGCGATGACGGTCGCAGAAGGCGGGCGATCTGGCTTGGGGCGTCTCCTCACAGTTGTCTCCGAAGAGGCGCTAGCTGATGGTGAGGTGTCGGTTGGATTGCGCTCCCTCACGGCGAAGATCCATGCTGACCTCGCGATTGGAGCCAACGTCTCCGGCACGCTTCGCCTTGACGCGAACAGCCGGTTGGCATGCCCTGGTGTTCAACTCTCGGGTCAGGGCTTTGTTCTAGCCAGGGCTGACTTGGACAACTTCAGCAATGAAACCCGTCACTCGATCGTCCGGCCGTACCTGATCGGCTCTGATCTCGCGAAGTCAAGGCAAGAGAAGTGGGTGATCGACACGTTCGGACTGGACGAGAACTCGCTGCTATCGAAGTTTCCTGACGCCTTTCAGTGGCTGAAAGAGAGGGTCTTTCCAGAGAGACAGACAAACCCGCGCGCCACCTATCGAACATATTGGTGGCGCCACGCGGAACCCAGATCGAAGTTCCGTACATCATTGGTCGGGCTCTCTCGGTTCATCGCGACTTCGCGGACGGCTCGACATCGATGCTTTCAGTTCCTGCCAGCAGAGTCCCTGCCCGAGACGAAGGTGCTGCTGATCTCGCTAACCGATGCCAGCTATCTGGGGATTCTCTCAAGCGTAGTCCACACGACGTTCGCGGAGGTTGCCGGCGGCCACCACGGCGTTGGCAACGATCTCACATACAACCACAGTGACTGCTTCGAGAAGTTCCCCTTCCCCACCCCCACCGAAGCCCAGGCCGAGCGCATCCGCGCGCTCGCCGAACAGCTCGACGCCCACCGCAAGCGCCAGCAGGCGGCCCACCCCGGCCTCACCCTCACCGGAATGTACAACGTGCTGGAAGCCCTGCGCGAAGGCCGCGAGCTCAGCGCCAAGGAGCGCGGCATCCACGGCGAAGGCCTGGTCAGCGTGCTGCGCCAGATCCACGACGAACTCGATGCCGCCGTGCTTGAGGCCTACAGCTGGGCCGACCTGCTGCCCGACCTGCGCATCGCCCACGGCCTTGATGCCGCGCCCAGCGGCGACAGCCGCGTCGAGGCGCGTCGCCGCTTCGACGAAGCCGTGCTCGAACGCCTGGTCGCCTTGAACGCCGAACGCGCCGCCGAAGAAGCCCGCGGCCTGATCCGCTGGCTGCGCCCCGAGTACCAGAACCCGGACCACCGCGACCGGGACACCCCCAACCCCGCCACGCACGCCGCCAGCGCAGCTGCGGCCGCCCCCGCGGTCAACGCAGAAGACGCCGTCGGCAGCGCGAGCGCCATCACCTCCGACAGCACCGCGGACGCGCAGGCCGCAGGCGCAGCGATCGTAGGCGCGCAGCACAGCGCAGCGCAGGCCAGCCTGCTGCCAACAGCAGCGGACGGAGGAACCGACGAAGCCGACGCCAGCGGCGACGATTCCGCCGCCGACAGCACGCCTGCGCCGCTCACCCCGATCAAGGCCCAGCCCTGGCCCCGCGACACCGTCGACCAGATCCGCGCCATCGCCGACCTGCTGCTCGCCGCCCCCGCCCCGCTGAGCCTCGACCAGATCGCCGCCCACTTCAGCAGCCGCGGCCCCTGGAAAAACCGCCTGCCCCAGCTGATCGACATGCTGCTCGCGCTGGGCCGCGCCGAGGCCAAGGGCGAGGGCTATGTGGGGAGGCGGTGAGGTCAAGGAGCAGGGCTATGTGGGGCAGCGGTGAGGGTGGCAACCACGCCCTTACCCGCCTCTCCGAGCTGTTTGTGGAGCCTGCTTGCAGGCGACCGCAGCCTGCGCCCGGCCTTAACGCCGCGGGTCGCGAGCAAGCTCGCTCCTACACACAGCCGGCTTTGGCATCGTCTGCCGCACAGCCGGCTTTGCCAGCGTCTGCCGCACAGCAGGCTGTGGCAGCGTCTGCCAAGGCTCCAAACGCCCCCGCTGTTTGTAGCCTGCTTGCAGGCGACCGCAGCCTGTCCCTCGCCTCACGGGCTGCGCTTCGCCCAATCCCACGGGTCGCGAGCAAGCTCGCTCCTACACACAGCCGGCTTTGGCATCGTCTGCCAAGACTTGAAACGCCGACGCTGTTTGTAGGAGCCTGCTTGCAGGCGACCGCAGCCTATCTCTCGCCTCACGCGCAGCGCTGGGCCCAAGCCCGCGGGTCGCGAGCAAGCTCGCTCCTACACACAGCCGGTTTTGGCACCGTCTGCCGCTCAGCAGGCTTCTGCACCGTCTGCCGCAGAGAAGCTTTGGTCGCGCATGCCAGGCCCTTGCAGCGAATGCACCTCCGCGTCTGGATGGGCAACACTAACCAGAGGACTCCCGCCCTCACCTTTGCCATGAGCCCCCAGCCGACTGCGTTCAACGGAACCCGAAGCGGGCACCGCGCGTTGCGCAGGGGGCGTGTCTCCATGCCAGAGCAGGCCTATCTGGTGACCACCGTCTGCCAAGACAGAACGCCGATCTTTCTGGATACATCGCTCGCAGCGCAGGCGACCGCCCTACTGAACTCGGCCGAAGCTTGGCCAAACGCCTCCGTCGAGGCCTGGGTGCTGATGCCGGATCACTGGCACGGACTTGTGATACTGACGAGCGACGAACCCCTCAGCCGGGTCGTCCAGCGATTCAAGGCACTGGTGTCGCGGCAGCTGCCAAGACCGCATGGGCAGATCCGGCAGCTCTGGCAACGCGGTTTCCATGACCACGCACTTCGGAACGAGGCCTCACTTGTGAAGGCCGCGCGCTACGTGCTGGACAACCCGGTGCGCGCCGGGCTGTGCGCACGGTGGAGCGATTGGCCGCATCACGGAGGGCGCCTCATCAGCACCCTCGATCCCGCGGATCCGATGTGGCTGTAGGCATGCGCATGTTTTCTATGAGCAGCTCCAAACGCCCCCGCTGTTTGTAGGAGCCTGCTTGCAGGCGACCGCAGCCTGTCCCTCGCCTCACGGGCTGCGCTTCGCACAGAGCTACTGGTCGCGAGCAAGCTCGCTCCTACACACAGCCGGGTTTGGCACCGTCTGCCGCACGGCCAGCTTTGGCTCGTCTGTCGCACAGCCGGCCTTTGGAGCGTCTGCCAAGACTCCAAACGCCCCCGCTGTTTGTAGGAGCCTGCTCGCAGGCGACCGCAGCCTGTCCCTCGCCTCACGGGCTGCGCTTCGCACAGAGCTACTGGTCGCGAGCAAGCTCGCTCCTACACACAGCCGGGTTTGGCACCGTCTGCCGCACGGCCAGCTTTGGCTCGTCTGTCGCACAGCCGGCCTTTGGAGCGTCTGCCAAGACTCCAAACGCCCCCGCTGTTTGTAGGAGCCTGCTCGCAGGCGACCGCAGCCTGTCCCTCGCCTCACGGGCTGCGCTTCGCACAGAGCTACTGGTCGCGAGCAAGCTCGCTCCTACACACAGCCGGGTTTGGCACCGTCTGCCGCACGGCCAGCTTTGGCTCGTCTGTCGCACAGCCGGCCTTTGGAGCGTCTGCCAAGACTCCAAACGCCCCCGCTGTTTGTAGGAGCCTGCTCGCAGGCGACCGCAGCCTGTCCCTCGCCTCACGGGCTGCGCTTCGCACAGAGCTACTGGTCGCGAGCAAGCTCGCTCCTACACACAGCCCGCATGGAAAGCGCCTGCCGGCATCCTGTCCGCTCGCGCTGGTCGTAGGCACTTCGATGGGTGACCCCACGGACGCTAGCCGGGACACCGGTCAGTCCCAAGCAGGCACTTGGTCGTTCGCGCCACGCAGGGTCGATGCAAGGCTAGCGCGAACTGCGAGGCCCGTGCGACGGTGTGTCGGAGAGTTGCCTGGCTAGCGCGCCCATGTTCACCCTACACCCCAGCCCTGCCTTGAACGCCCTGTTCGCCGAGCGCCCCTGGCAGGGGGCCGATCCGCTCGTGGCGCGCATCCTCTTCATTGGCCTGGACGCGAACTACGCCGCCGACATCGAGAGCAGCCCGATCTTTCCGGCCCTGCTGGACTACCACCGCGACGGCGCGGCCTTCTGGCGACGCCATGGCGTGCATCACCCCTTTCTGCTGCCGCAGTACCGCGGCGATGGCCGGCGCTACCACCGCAATTTCGCGCGCCTTGGCTTCACTGCCGAGCATGCGGAGCAGGTCTGCTTCATCGAGCTGCTGCACCTGCCAACCGTCGGACGCAACGCGCTGCGTCCGTCGGACTTCAACGCCAGCCACCTCGCCACGCTTGACCAGTCGATTCGACATGGCAGCGCGCAGCTCGTGTTCGCATCGGATGGCGTGCTGAGGCTGATGCAAGCCAGCCAGCGCTTCCCCTGGCTGCAGCTAGCGCGCGTTGGCGACGGCGTGCTTCCGCTCGTCTGGAGCGACGGCGAACGTCGACTCCATAAGCACCTGCACTTGTCCAACTATGGAAAGTTCGAGGCGCGGATGCGGGCGGAGGCGGAGGCGATCCGAGCGCTACACTCCGCCCAGTCCGGGGCGCCCCCGTAAGCGCCCACACCCACCACGCCATGCGCTACCAAGGCCGTCTGATCGAATGGAACGATGAACGCGGCTTCGGCTTCATCGAGCCGAATGGCGGTGGAGAACGCGTCTTCCTGCACATCAAGGCGGTACGCGGGGCGAAGGGCCGACCCGCGCTGGGGCAGGCGTTCAACTACACCCTCGGTACGGACGAGCGAGGTCGCCCGCGCGCCCTGGTCGCCGAGACTCTGCAACTGAGTGCGCGCCGACACCTTGCCGAAACACGCCAAGGCAGCAGTGCATGGAGGCTTGAGGCCGGCATCGCAGGGCTGATGGCGCAACTGCTGCTGGTGCTGCTGCTGGGGCTGCCGACGGAGCTTCTCGGTGTGTTCGCAACCTTCAATCTGATCGCCTTCGGCATGTACTGGGTGGACAAGCGGGCGGCGCGTGCCGAGGCGCAGCGCACCCCGGAGGCGCACCTGCACCTGATCGCCGTGCTCGGCGGCTGGCCCGCCTGCCTGATCGCGCAGCGCCTGCTGCGGCACAAGTCGATGAAGCAGCCCTTCCAGACCGTGTTCTGGATGACAGTGGCTGCGAACACTCTGGTGCTGCTTCTGTTGGCCGCAGGGCCTGGCCGGGAGCTGCTCGATACCGCACTTGGCGTGAGGTGAGCAGCCGGGTTTCCGTTGTCGCCGAAGTGCACGCGGCCCTGCGCATCACTTTCCGTGTTGAGGCGCAGCGTGCGCCTGACCCTTCCCGAGAGGCTGCGCGCGCCACAGCATAGGGTGGGCCCTGGCCCACCATTGGCTCGACACTCGCCCCGCATACACACCAGCCCATCGCGAGATTCGCGGCCACGGCGGGCCAGGGCCCACCCTATGCGGGCATGACGCGGCGCGGACCGCCACTCGCGGCACAATGCCGCCTCACCGCTCAGCGCGGACGACTCGGAGACAGCGTGGCGAAGGTGCAGCACATCGATGGGCGCAGCGCGGGCGCGGGGCTGGTGGTGTATCGCGCCAGCCGGCTGGAGGCCCTGCTCGAACCGCTGCTGGAGCTGCTCGATGCCGCGCCGCCCGAGGACGTGCTGACGCCGCAGACGGTGCTGGCCGCGCATCCGGGCATGCGCCACTGGCTGACGCGGGCGCTGGCGAAGGCGCGCGGGCCGCGCGGCATCGTCGCCAATCTGGAGGTGCTGCTGCCGAGCAGCTTCATCGACCGGCTGGCGCAGGACGTGCTGGGCCGGCAGGCGGTGTCGCTGCCGCAGTGGCGCAGCGCGCAGCTGCGCTGGCAGGTGTTCGATCTGCTGGAGACCGCGCGTGGCGAGCTCGACGCCGCGCGGCTGGCCTCCTATCTCGACCACGGCGCGCCCGAGGATCGCCTGCGTCGGCGTTTCGAGCTGGCCGACCGGCTGGCGCGGCTGTACGCGCAGTACCTCGTCTATCGGCCGGACTGGCTGCGCCGCTGGGAGCGCGGCGAGCGCGCGCTGGCGCACCTGGATGCACCGCGCGCGCGGCTCGAAGGCGAGCTGGTCGCGCCGCTGTGGCGCGCGCTGAAGAAACGCCTGGGCGAGCACCGCGCCGACATCCTGCAGCGCCTGCTGCCGCGCCTGCGCGCGCTGCCGGCGTGCACGCCGCTGCATGTGTTCGGCCTGAGCCACGCGCCGCCGCAGGAGCTGGCCGTGCTGCGCGCGCTGGCCGACTCGCGCCTGGTCGCGCTGTATGCGCCCGACCCCTGCCGCGAGTTCTGGGGCGGGCTGAGCCGGGATCTCGATGCGCTGGCCGCGCGCCGCGCGCAGGAGGCCGAGGCCATCGAGCGCGCGGGCGAAGGCGACTGGTTCATCGAGCAGGGCCATCCGCTGCTGGCGCGCTGGGGCCGGCTGGGCCAGCAGTTCTTCATGGCGCTGTCGGAGATCAACGAGGTCGCCGAGGACGTCCGCCACTGGCAGGACCGCCGCGATCCCGAGCCCGCGAATCGCCTGCAGCGCCTGCAGGAAAGCCTGCGTCGACTCGATCCCGGCCTGCTGCGCGAGCCGCTCGACGACGCCATCGACGAAGCCCATGCGCGCGCCGATGACAGCCTGCGCGTGCACGCCTGCCACACGCGATTGCGCGAGCTCGAAGTGCTGCGCGAGGTGCTGCTCGACGCCACCGGCGCCGACCGCAGCGGCGAGGCCGATCTCACCCCCGGCGAGATCGTGGTGATGGCGCCCGATATCGGCGCCTACCTGCCGCTGATTCCGGCCGTGTTCGGCCCGCCCGGCGACGCTCGCGCACGCCTGCCCTACCACCTGGCCGACATCAGCACCGCGCGCAGCCACCGCCTGTTCGCCGCTTTCCGCCGCCTGCTGGCCTTGCCAGCGACGCGGCTGTCCGCGCCGGAACTCCTTGACCTGCTGCAGCAGCCCGAGCTGGCGCGGCGCTTCGGCCTGGATGCCGCGGCGGTGGAATCGCTGGCCGACTGGCTGCAGGCCGCGGGCGCGCGCTGGGGCCTCGATGCGCGTTTTCGCGAGCGCTTCGATCTGCCCGCTTTGTACGCGCACAGCCTGGCCTTCGGCATGGACCGGCTGATCGCCGGCTATCTGATCGAGGACGCCGCCGGCGAGGACGCGCCGCGCGCGCTGACCCTGGGCGACGGCAGCGAACTCGCGACGGTGTCCGGCCTGCATGGCCCCGAGGCCGAGCCGATCGGCGCGCTCGATGCCCTGCTGCAGGCCCTGCAGGGCCTGTTCGATCTGGCCTCTGAGACCCTGCCGCTGGCGCGCTGGTGCGAGCGCTTCGAGGCCCTGCTCGACGCGCTGTTCCGCACCGACCCCGAAGATGGACCCGCACGCGAAGCCGAACAGCTGCTGCGGCAGATGCTGCAGGGCCTGGCCGCGCAGCCGCCGGCCGCGCAGCAGGCCACGCCCCTGCCCTTCGCCCTGGCGCGCAGCCTGCTGGAGGAAGCGCTGGATGCAGTGCCCGAGCGCCAGGCCTTTCTGCTCGGCGGCATCACCTTCTGCGGCATGGTGCCGCAGCGCGCGATTCCCTTTGGCTTGGTCGCCGTGCTCGGCCTGAACGAGGGCGAGTTCCCGCGCCGCGGCGCCGACGGCGGGCTGGACCTGATGCGCGCCGCCCCGCGTCTGTACGACCGCGAGCAGCGCAGCGACGACCGCTACCTGTTCCTGGAGACGGTGATGTCGGCGCGGCAGCGCCTGCACTTCAGCTACCTCGGCCGCGCGGTCAAGGACGGCGCACCGCGCAACCCGTCGGCGCCGCTGGCCGAGCTGCTGGCCCTGCTCGACCTGCACTGCGCCTTCGATGCCGAGGACGCGAAGCGCGACCGCCCGTGGATCGTCGCGCATCCGCTGCAGCCCTTCGATGCGCGCTATTTCGATGGCAGCGATCCGCGCCTGTTCTCGCATGCGCAGGCCTATGCGGCCCTGCCGACGCGCGGCGACCTGCCCGAGCTGCCGCCCTTCGTCGACAGCAGTGCCTGCGCGCCCGCGGCCTTGCCAGCCCAGCTCGGCCTGCGCGAGCTGCAGGCCTTCTGGCGCGACCCCGCGCGGCAGGTGCTGGCGCAGGGCCTGCAGCTGCATCTCGATGCGCTCGACGCGCAGCGCCTGCCCGACAGCGAGCCGCTGGACGCGGAAGTCGATGCGCGCGAGCGCCTGTCCGATCGCTTGTTCAGCCGCCTGCTCAAACGCTGGCCGCAGTGCGAAGCGCCGATCGAAGCGCCGGCCTGGCTGCGCCTGTCCGGCCTGCTGCCACCGGGGCGACTGGGTGCCGCCGCCTGGGCGCAGGAGCGCGCCAAGCTCGAGGCCCTGCTGTCGGCGCTGCGCGAGGTGGAGGGCTTCGACGGCGGCGAGGCGAGCAGCCTGCCAGTGGACGTCAGCATCGACGGCTGTCGGCTGGTCGGCGAAGTGCCCGGCCTGCATGCGCGCACGGGCGGCGGCCACTGGCTGCTGCGCGGCTTCGCGCGTACGCGTGTGAACAGCGAGAAGAGCGATCTGCTGGCCGAGGACGAGCTCGACTTCCGCCGCCGGCTGCCGCTGTTCCTCGACTGGGCCCTGCTGCGCCTGATGACGGTGCAGGGCGCAGCGCAGCTGGAACCGCTGCGCGTGCTGGCCCTGATCGACCGCGACGCGTCCAGCCCCTGGACCGACGGACTCAATGCCTGGGATGCAGCGCTGTGTAAGGCCGATGCGCCGACGCGGGCGCGCATGCTGGACGAACTCGTCCAGCGCCTGAGCCTGCTGCTCGACTTCTGGCGCGAAGGCCAGGGCGCTCGCCTGCCCTACCTGCCGCGCACAAGCTGGGCGGCGCTGTGCGAGCCGGTCGAAGGCAAACGCGCCGATTCCGCGCCCTACTCCGAACGACTCGCCAAGGCGGTGAGCGAAGCCTGGAGCGGCGGCGACCAGTTCACAGGCGAAGCCGACTACGGCCCGGGCTATGCGCGCCTGCTGTTCGGCGCGCTCGACACCGAGTCTGGCAGCGAGGATATCGCCCGCCTGCTCGACTTCGCGCAGCGGCTGCTGGCCTGCATCACGCTGGTCGCGCCGGAGCGCGAAGGCGCGGCGTGAGGCCCGTCGCGCCGAGCTGCGGAACGCGAACGAACCCGGGCTGACGGCGCAGCGTCGCACATCGCGTTGAGAGTTGAGAGTTGAGAGCTTCTCAGCCCCAAGTCCCGGGCCGGATGTTCTTGCGCAAGCCACGATTCGTCATCCCCGCGCAGGGCCTGCCCGCGCGAAGGCGGGGGCGGGATCCAGTGCTCTGGCCGTTGCTGCAGGTCCGTTCTGGGCCCCCGCCTTCGCGGGGGCGACGAGCCAGGGGTCGCTAGACGCTGTTCCGGCCGGTTTTTCATGCCGCGCCGCCGCGAGAGCGATCCCCTGAAATCCATCACCTGCGATTCTGTTTCTTGAGAGCTGCGCATTGAGGATGCGCGGTTTGCGCTTCGTCTGCCCTGATCCGCTGCGCCGCGCTCGGCTGGATCCGAGCCGGCGCTGGCCCGAGCTCTGCCGCTAGCCTGGGCCTTCTCGTGCGGGCTCGGCGCCGACATCAACGCGCAGGAAACGTCCGCGGCCGCCGCGTTTCGAGCCATACAGCGCGGCATCGGCTGCGCCCAGCAGGGCCTCGGCCTCGATCTCGCCGTCCGCGCAGTAGGCGATGCCGATGCTGGTGCCGACCACGCGCGGCTCGCCGGCCAGCTGCATCGGCTCGGCCATCCGCGCCAGCAGCCGCTGCGCCGCGAGGTCGCAGGCCTCGGCGCCGGCGAGCTGCTCCATCAGCACGGCGAACTCGTCGCCGCCCAATCGCGCCACCAGATCGGTCTCGTAGACGCTGGCGCGGATGCGTCGGCCGAACTCGACGAGGGCTTCGTCGCCGGCCGCGTGGCCGAGCGTGTCGTTGATCTGCTTGAAATGATCGAGGTCCAGCGCGAACACCGCCAGCGGCTGGCCGTAGCGGCGCGCACGCGCCAGCGCGCGGCCCAGGCGCTCATCGAACTCGCGGCGATTGGCCAGCCCGGTCAGCACATCGGTGCGGGCCTGCTCCTGCAGGGCCTGTTCGGCCTGCATGCGTGCGCTGACGTCGCGACCCGAATAGACCACGTCCCAGCCCTCGCCGTCTTCGCAGGGCACGCGCTCGGCCAGGGCCTCGATCCACACCCAGTGGCCCTCACGGTGGCGCACGCGGAACTCGACGCGGGCCTGGCCACCCTCGCGGAACAGCTGGCCGAGACGCTCCTGCAGCATGGCAGCATCGTCGGGGTGCACCAGCTCCCAGCGCGGCTGCATCAGCTCGTCCGGCCGATAGCCGAGCATGCCGAAGCTGGAGGCCGACACGTAGCGGCGCTGGCCGTCGGCGGCCAGCCGCACCACCAGGTCGCGGGTATCTTCCGCCAGCAAACGGTAGCGCGCCTCGCTGCGCCGCAGGCGCTTCAGCAGCCGTCGCCGCTCGGCGACCAGCAGCCCCAGCGGCAGGGCCAGCAGACTGGCGGTCAACACATAGACCTGCGGCAGCAGGCTCTGTACGAAGGGCTGTTCGGGCCCGACCAGCTGGAACGGCCCGAGCCGCAGGATCGAGGCGCCACCGGCCATGACCGCCACGCCCAGAACGCCCATCACCGCGCCGCCGACACCGTGGCGAAAGGCCAGCCAGGCCAGCGGCAGCAGCGGCAGGAACAGCAGCGGGTAGCGGGTCTGCGCCATCACGCTGGCCAGCACCGCCACCAGCAGCAGCCACGACAGCGCGAAGCCGCCGCGACTCCCGCGCGGGCCGAGCAGACGCCCACGCTGGCCGATCGCCATCGTGACCACGCTGGCGGTGGTGACCATGCCCAGCAGATGTGCGCTGAACAGCGCCAGCGCGGTGAGCACAAAGCCGAGAGCCCGCTGGCCGATCAGGCCCAGGCCCACCGCCGCCAGCAGGGCGAGCACGGCGCAGGCCAGCACGCTCGCGAGTGCCCCGATGAATGCGTTGCGCAGCAGGTTCTGGCGCTCGGCGAGCGGTCGTCCGAAGCGCCGCACGGCGCTGACCACCAGGGCGACCTCGGTAAGGTTCAGGCTGCTCATCAGCGCGATGCGGGCCGCGCCATCGCCAGCCAGCACGCGCGCGCCGGCCAGCGCCAGCGCGAGGGTGAGCCAGGCCAGGATCGGAATGCGGCCCGGCCAGGACAGCAGCACGCCGACCGCCAGACCGCTGCTGAGCCAGACCAGGGCGACGCCGGCCTCGAGCCGGGTGAGCTCCAGCGAGAACAGGGACAGCACGAACACGCCGAGCCCGAGCACAGCCAGCCAGCGCGCGCTGGCCGTCGCGTTCATCGTCGGCGTTGTGGGCAGGCTGGACATGCGAACGGACGCCGCGGGCCGGAGCGAGACCGGACCATGCCAGAACGACCGCGGCCCGCGCCAGCCTCAGGGCGTGAAGAATGCGCGGGCGGCGCGCCGACGCCTCAGGGCCAGAACAGCCACAGCAGCAGGCCGCCCAGCAGCAGCCGGTAGATCACGAAGGGCAGCATGCCGATGCGGTTGATGAAAGCGAGGAAGTAGTGGATGCACGCATAGGCCGCCAGCGCCGACAGCAGGGTGCCCCACAGCAGCGCATTCCAGTCGACCTGCGCACCCGGCTCGAACAGGTCCAGCGATTTCAGCAGCACCGCCAGGAAAGTCACCGGAATCGACAGCAGGAAGGAGAAGCGCGAGGCCGATTCGCGGCAGAAGCCGAGCAGCAGGCCGGCGGTCATGGTGATGCCCGAGCGCGAGGTGCCGGGAATCAGCGCCAGCGCCTGCGCGAGGCCGATCAGCAGCACGTCCTTCCAGCCGATCTGCTCGACCGTGCGCGCGCCGCGGAAGCGCGCATCCGCCAGCCACAGCACCAGGCCGAAGAAGATCAGGCCAAAAGCCATCACCAGCGCGCCGACCTCGGGCGTGCGCAGCACGGTCTCGATCTGCGGCTTGAAGGCGAGGCCGGCCAGACCGACAGGAATGGTGCCGAAGCCCACCGCCCAGCCCAGCCGCGCGTGCGCATCGGTGCCGCGTCCGGCCACGCTGCGCAGCAGTGACTGGCTGATCTGCGCCAGCTCGCGGCGGAAGTAAAGCACCACCGCAGCGAGGCTGCCGAGGTGCAGGGCCAGATCGAAGGCGAGGCCCTGGTCGCGCCAGCCGGTGAGCATGGGGACGAGGATCAGGTGCGCCGAGCTGGACACCGGGAGGAACTCGGTGAAGCCCTGCAGCAGGGCGAGGACGATGATCTCGATCAGGCTCATGGGGCCGTGGGCCGGAGGGTGAAGCCGCACAGGGTAGCGGCTGTGCAGGCTCTTGCGCTGGCGCTTGGGCGAATGCGGCGGCGGCGATCCACTGTGGCGATGCGTCTGGCCGCAGGAGTCGCGAACCCATGAGATGGGTGGGCCGCAGCGAGCGCAGGGCTCACGGTGGCCAAGGCCCTGCCCATCGAAGCCACAGCCTCCGCTCATCCATAGGGTGGGCCCTGGTTCGTGGAGCCGGGATTGGGGATTGGGGATTGGGGATTCGGGATTCGAAGACGCGCGGCGATTGAGGGGCCCAACGGGCGTCCCGCTTGCATAGGGTGGGCCCTGGCCCACCGTGGCCTGCACGCCCGCCCCGGTGCCTGCCAGCGAAGGCTCCGCGAAAGCATGCAGGATGCGGGAGGGCGCGACCGCCGGGATGGTCGGAAGCCGGGCGAGGCTTCGCCGCTTCGGGGATGGGCTCGGCGTCTTGCAGGTCGCGGAACCGTGGCGAGCGTGCGGCGCGTGGTGGGTCAGGGCCCGCCCTATGCGATGCGTCGACCGCGGCGAGTGTGGAGCTCACGGCGGGCCAGGGCCCACCCTATGCGCGCTTGAGGTTGGCCGCCTCGCGCGCCAGCGCTTCGATGCGCGCGTAGTCGCCGGCCAGCAGCGCCGACTCCGGGGTCAGCCAGCTGCCGCCCACCGCGCGGATGTTCGGCAGGGCCAGGTACTTGGGCGCATTGTCGAGGCTGATGCCGCCGGTGGCGCAGAAGCCCAGCTGCGGCAGCGGGCCACCGAAGCCCTTCAGCGCGTTGACGCCGCCCGCGGCCTCCGCGGGGAAGAACTTGAGCAGGCGATAGCCCTCCTCCAGCAGCGCCATGCACTCGCTGGCGGTGGCGGCGCCCGGCAGCCAGGGCAGGGTGTGCTCGCGCGCCGCCGCGAGCAGGCGCGGGCTGGAGCCCGGCGACACCGCGAACTGCGCGCCGGCCTCCAGCGCCTGATCGAACTGCCGCGGCTCGATGACCGTACCGACGCCGACCACGGCGCCCTCGACCTCGGCGGCGATCGCTCGCACCGCATCCAGCGCCGCTGGCGTACGCAGGGTCACCTCGATCGCCGGCACACCCCCCGCCACCAGCGCCCGCGCCAGATCCACCGCCTGCGCGGCGTTATGCACCACCACGACCGGCACCACCGGCGCAAGATCGAGGATGGCGGCGAGACGGTGGGTGTGCGATTCGAGCAGGTTCATGGCGAGGTTTCCGGTGAGCGCAGGGTCAGCGCAGGACGAGGCGTGGGAAGGGTGCGGCAGAGCCGTCGGTGCGTCCACCGGCCGTCGGCGGTGGCGTTGGCAATGCGGGAGGTTGGGCGGAGTCCGGGGCGCATTGAGCCGCACAGCCGCAGGCGGTTCGGAGCGCGTGTCGCGCCGCGATGTCGTTCGACATCCGGCGCGAAGCACCGATGCGAAGTGCGAGATGCGAAGCCGGAGGCATCGAGCCCGGAATGTGTACTCGAGAATCCGATGGCGCCGGCGACATCGATGCGCGCAGATCAGCTGCACCGCGCTTAGCCCACCGCATCCAGCGGCCCGAGCCTAGTGGGCTTTGGCTTTGGCTTTGGCTTTGGCTTTGGCTCTTGCTCTTGCGGGCAGGAGCCCGCGCTCTTTCACGGGGCCCCTGGGGAGCGGCGGGAGGCCGTGGATCAGCCCGCAGGGGCGCCGGCAGGGAGGCCGGCGATGTTCGTGACAGGCCAGGGACGGCCTGTCCACGAACACCCACGGACTCACGCGAACCCTTCGCGCACGGATGCGCGAAGGGCGCGGACGAGGGGTGGCCTTTCTCTTGCCTACTTCTCTTGACTCCGGGCTTCCTGCCCTCCGCCCCTCCGGGGCCGCCTTCGGCGTTCGCGCCGCTCCTGCGGCGCAGTGGCCACGCAAAGAGAAGTAGGTCGGGCAGCCCGCAGGGCTGTCCGAAAGCTCTTGCTCTTCGCTTTAAGCGACGAACGTACAGAGCCAGACCGAGACGAGCGTGGAGCTCATGGTGGGCCAGGGCCCACCCTATGACGCCCTCCAAGTCGGGCGGCCCGAAGGGCTGTCCGAAGGCTCTTGCTCTTCGCTTCAAGCGACGAACGCACAGAGCCAGACCGAGACGAGCGTGGAGCTCGTGGTGGGCCAGGGCCCACCCTATGACAGCACCGAGGTCGGGCGGCCCGCAGGGCTGTCCGAAGGCTCTTGCTCTTCGCTTCCAGCGACGAACGCACAGAGCCAGACCGACGCGAGCGTGGAGCTCATGGTGGGCCAGGGCCAACCCAATGACGCCCTCCAAGTCCGGCGGCCCGCAGGGCCGACCGAAAGCTCTTGCTCTTCGCTTCCAGCGACGAACGCACAGAGCCTGACCAAGGCGAGCGTGGAACTCGTGGTGGGCCAGGGCCCACCCTATGACGCCCTCCAAGTCGGGCAGCCCGAAGGACGGACCGAAAGCTCTTGAGCTCTTCGCTTCCAGCGACAACGACGACAAACACAAAACGAGGCGAGGGTGGAGCTCGTGGTGGGCCAGGGCCCACCCCATGCGCGAGACATTCACAGCAGCGAATTGGCGCCGAGGTCGGCGGCACCGACCGCCGCTCGCATCGCCGCGAACAGCTCGCGGCCGAAGCCGCGGTGGTAGTGGCTGACATCGGCCACGACAGGCTCACGAGTAGCGAACTCGGCAGGATCGACATCGACATCGAGCCGGCCCTCGATCGCATCGACGGTGACCACATCGCCATCACGCAGACGCGCCAACCCACCGCCCTTGGCGGCTTCGGGCGTGCAGTGGATCGCCGCCGGCACCTGGCCCGAGGCGCCCGACATGCGGCCGTCGGTGACGAGCGCCACGCGGAAGCCGCGCTTCTGCAGCACGGTGAGCAGCGGCGTCAGCTTGTGCAGCTCGGGCATGCCGTTGGCAGCCGGGCCCTGGAAGCGCAGCACCACGATGACGTCGCGCTCCAGCTCGCCGCGCTCGAAGGCCGCCTTGACCTCGTCCTGCTGGTGGAAGATGCGCGCCGGCGCCTGCACCACCATGCGGTCGTCCTGCACCGCCGAGACCTTGATGACGGCGCGGCCCAGCGGGCCCTGCAGCAGGCGCAGGCCGCCGTCGGCGCGGAAGGGGCGATCCACCGGACGCAGCAGACTCTCGTCGCCGCTCGGCGCGGTCAGCGGCGTCCACTGCAGGCGATCGCCATCGAGCTGCGGCACCTGCGCATAGTCGGCGAGGCTGCCGCCCCAGACCGTGCGCGCATCGAGATGCAGCAGACCGGCGCGGCCCAGCTCGCGGATGATGAAACCCATGCCACCGGCGGCGTGGAAGTGGTTCACGTCGGCGCTGCCGTTGGGATACACCCGCGCCAGCAGGGGCACCGCATGCGAGAGCGCATCGAAGTCGTCCCAGCTCAGCTGGATGCCCCCGGCCGCAGCCATCGCCACCAGATGCAGCAGGTGGTTGGTGCTGCCGCCGGTCGCATGCAGTCCCGCGATCGCGTTGACGAAGCTGCGCTCATCGATGACCTCGCCGATCGGCCGGTAGTCGCCGGCCGCGTGGGTGATACGGAACACCTGCTCGATCGCCGCTTCGGTGAGCGCCTCGCGCAGCGGCGTGCTGGGGTTGACGAAGCTCGATCCGGGCAGATGCAGGCCCATGATCTCCATGAACATCTGGTTCGAGTTGGCGGTGCCGTAGAAGGTGCAGGTGCCGGGGCTGTGGTAGCTGGCGGCCTCGGCTTCCAGCAGCGCCTCGCGCCCGGCCTTGCCCTCGGCGTAGAGCTGGCGCACGCGAGATTTCTCGCTGTTCGGCAGGCCCGAGGGCATCGGCCCGGCCGGGATGAACAGGGTTGGCAGATGCCCGTAGGCCAGTGCGCCGATCAGCATGCCCGGCACGATCTTGTCGCAGATGCCCAGGCACACCACGGCGTCGAACATGTCGTGCGACAGCGCGATCGCCGTGGCCTGCGCGATGACATCGCGCGAGAACAGCGACAGCTCCATGCCGGCGCGGCCCTGGGTGACGCCATCGCACATCGCCGGCACGCCGCCGGCCACCTGCGCGGTGTAGCCCAGCCTGCGGGCAATGCCGCGGATCCGCTCCGGGTAGCGCTCGTAGGGCTGATGCGCCGACAGCATGTCGTTATAGGCGGTGACGATGCCGAGGTTCGGAATCGCGCCGCCGCGCAGACGCGCCTTGTCGGTGTCGGCACAGGCGGCGAAGCCGTGCGCGAGGTTGCCGCAGGACAGCGCCCGCCGATGCGTGCTCTCCGCCCGCGCGCGGCGGATGCGTTCGAGATAGGCGGCACGCGTCTCGCGGCTGCGCTCGACGATCCGACGGGTGACTTCGTCGAGGACGGGGTGCAGGGGGACGGTGGGAAGGGTGGCGGTGTTCATGGGGGGCTCCGGGTCAGACGAACACAGCAGCAACGCCGCTGTTCACCCCTCTCCCCGTGGGAGAGGGGTCGGGGGAGAGGGTTCGCTCGAAGCAAGCGCTCCGAGGCTCGCGAAGCAAGGCTTCAGGGAGCTCGTCAATGCGCTGCAAGCATGGGACGCCGGAGGGCTCCCGGACCCTCACCCCAACCCCTCTCCCGCCGGGAGAGGGGCTCAAGCGTGAGGGCTTGGTGTGGGAAGGCACGCGCCCATGCGCTGCAAGCCCGGGAAGTTCGAAAGGTTCGCGAAACCGGCCAAGGTCTTCAGCGAATCCCGAATCCCCAATCCCCAATCCCGGCTTCACGCACATGTCCACACATCCACCGCCCGCTCACAGGCCGCCAGCACTTTCGCGATCGGCAGTTCGCCGCGCGCCATCGCCTCGCGCAGCACCGCCTGCTTGGCCGCGCCCTCGATGTGCAGGTGCAGGTGCCGTGCCGCCACCAGCGCCGGCAGGGTGAAGGTGATCCGCGGCTCGGGCGCGCCGGGCGCCTGCATCGGCAGCAGCCTGCGCGTGCCCGCGGGATCCAGCGCCGCATCGAGCTGATCGCCGCCGGGAAACAGCGAGGCGGTGTGGCCGTCGTTGCCCATGCCGAGGATCAGAACATCGATCGGCAGGTGCCGCGCGAACTCGCGCTCCAGCGCCTCGGCGCCGCTTTCAGGCGTGTGTCCGTCGAGCTGCAGCGGCACGAAGCGTGCGGCAGCGGCCCCGTTGACCAGCAGCTGCTCGCGCACCAGGCGCGCGTTCGAGCGTTCGTCGCTGGCCGGCACCCAGCGCTCGTCGGCGAGGGTGATCGCCACCGCACGCCAGTCGATGCCAGCTTTCGACAGTTCGGCGAAAAAGCGTTTCGGCGTGCTGCCGCCGCTGACCGCCAGCAGGGCGCGGCCGCGCGATCGCAGCGCGGCTTCGAGCTCGGTGGCGACACGTTCGGCGAGGCCGCGGGCGAGCTCGACGCCATCGGCGAACCTCCGCTCGCGCGGCTGCGGAATCAGCAGAGGCACATCGCGGGCGCGCTCATTCGACATGGTCGCTCCAGGTGCGGCCATCGCGCTCGATCAGTGCCACCGCGGCGCTCGGGCCCCAGCTGCCGGCGGTGTAGGGCTTGGGCGCGTCGTCGCTGGCCGCCCAGGCGGCGAGGATCTGGTCGGCCCAGACCCAGGCGGCTTCGACTTCATCGCGGCGCATGAACAGCATCGGGTTGCCGCGCACCACGTCCATCAGCAGGCGCTCGTAGGCATCCACATGGCGCAGGCCGCTGAAGGTCTCGGCAAAGCTCATGTCCAGCGGCACATGGCGCAGGCGCAGGCCGCCGGGGCCGGGCACCTTGTTGGTCAGCCACAGGGTCACGCTCTCATCGGGCTGCAGACGCAGCACGAGTCGATTCGGATGGATCGGCCCCGTGACCTCGCCGAAGATCGAATGCGGCACCGGGCGGAAGGTCACCACGATCTCGGAGACGCGCTCGGGCATGCGCTTGCCGGTGCGCAGGTAGAAGGGCACGCCGGCCCAGCGCCAGTTGGCGACTTCGGCCTTCAGCGCAACAAAGGTCTCGGTGCGTGAGCTGCCGCCCAGCTCGTCGGGATAGCCCGGCACGGCCTGGCCGCAGACCGCACCCGCGCGATACTGGCCGCGCACGCTCATCAGGCTGGCGTTGGCAGTGGTGATCGGCTTCAGCGCGCGCAGCACCTTCAGCTTCTCGTCGCGGATGGCGTCGGCCGAGAAGCTGGCCGGCGGCTCCATCGCCACCAGACACAGCAGCTGCAGCAGATGGTTCTGGATCATGTCGCGCATCGCGCCGGCGCGGTCGTAGTAGGGCGCGCGGCCTTCCACACCGACCGTCTCGGCGACGGTGATCTGCACATGGTCGATGTGCTCGGCGCGCCAGATCGGCTCGAACAGCGCGTTGGCGAAGCGCAGGGCGGTGAGGTTTTGCACCGTCTCCTTGCCGAGGTAGTGATCGATGCGATAGGTCTGGCCTTCGTCGAAGCAGTGGCCCACCGCATCGTTGATGCGCGCGGCACTGGCGAGGTCGGTGCCGATCGGCTTCTCGATCACCACCCGCGAGCTCGGGCCGTTGAGACCGCAGTCGCGCAGGCGCTCGCAGATCGGCACGAAGATGTCCGGCGCGGTGGCGAGGTAGAACACCCGCACGCGCTCGCCGCCCTCCCTGATCAGCGCGGTGACCTCGTCCCAGCCGGCTTCTTTGCGCGCATCGAGCGCGCGGTACTGCAGCATCGGCAGGAAGCCCTCGAGCAGTTCGGGGCCGGCGGCGTGCTTCAGCCAGTCGCGCACCTTGGCGCGGTAGCCGGCGTCGTCGAGGCCCTCGTCGCGGGCGACGCCGAGGATGCGCGTGCCGGGCAGGATCTGGCCGTCGGCGAAGCGGTGCAGCAGGGCCGGCAGCAGCTTGCGCAGGGCGAGGTCGCCAGTGCCGCCGAAAATGACCAGATCGAAGGGATCGGCGGGAACGATCGCCGGGCTCATGCGTGACCTCGGATGGGCGGGGGAGATCCGGTCTGCTGGGCCGAAGTCCATCGGCATACCAATGCAGCCCGGTGGTCTGCGAATTTACCCCTTTCCAAGGCGCTTTCAAGGGGCTTATGCTGCACCCGGTATCCAATTGGTCTTGTATACGTATGCATCGACTGATCGCCGAAATGCTCGCCCAGACCGACGTGGCGCCGATCGGCAGCCGCCCGCTGGCCTATATGCGGCTGCGCGAAGCCCTGCGTCGGCTGATCGAAAGCGGCCGGCTGGCGCCCGGCCAGGCCCTGCCCGGCGAGCGCGATCTCGCCGAGAGTCTCGAGCTCTCGCGCGTCACCGTGCGCCGCGCGATCAGCGGCCTGGTCAAGGACGGCCTGCTGGTGCAGCGCCAGGGCGCGGGCACCTTCATCGCCGACCGCATCGTCAAGGCGATCAGCAAGCTGTCGAGCTTCACCGATGACCTGCGCGCGCGCGGCCTGCGCCCGCGCTCGAGCTTCCTCGAACGCGAGGTCGGCGAGGTGACGCCGGCCGAGGCGATGGCGCTGAACCTTTCACCCGGCGCGCGCGTGGTGCGGCTGACGCGACTTCGCTATGCCGGCGACGAACCGCTGGCGATCGAGCGCAGCGCGATTCCGCAGGAGATCCTGCGCGATCCGGAGATGGTGCAGGACTCGCTGTACGAGACCCTCGACCGTTTGGCCGGCCGCCCGGTGCGTGCGCTGCAGCGCCTGCGCGCCATCGCCTTCACCGCCGAACAGGCGCGCCTGCTGCACCTGCTGCCGGGCACCCCGGGCCTGTACATCGAACGCCGTGGCTTCCTGCGCGATGGCCGCGTGGTCGAGTTCTCGCGCAGCTACTACCGGGGCGACGCCTATGACTTCGTGGCGGAGCTGCATAGCGAGTGAGCCGGGATTGGGGATTCGGGATTGGGGATTCGCGGAGCGGCGCGAGGCGAGTGCGCAGCGCGGTCCGACCGCGCAGAGCCAGACCCCGCCGCCCGCTGCAGCAGGCCATCCGAGGAAGGCGCCACACGCGGAACGTCCTTGCTTTGGTGGGCCAGGGCCCACCCCATGGCCTGCCGCTGGCGCGCGCACGACCAGAATCAGGGACGCGCGGCATAGGGTAGGCCCTGGCCCACCATGGGCTAGACTCCGCCGCACGTTCGACGCCATCGTGGGCGCCACTTCGGCACGAGTCCCAGGTCCAGCAGCGGGCGAAGCGGCCCGCGACCGTCCTGCGCGCCGGCTGGCTGGCTGTACTCCGCGCACCGACGCCATCGCTCGGCTCCGCCCGGCCCGCTACACTCACGGACCATGCGCCTGCCCACGCCCACGCTGCTGCGCCTCGTCTGCCTGGCCCTCGCGCTGTGGGCGGCGCTGTTTCCTGCGCTGGGCGCCTTCGCGTCGGCGCATGTGGCGGTGGATGCGCTGGACATGGGCCTGCAAAGCGCGCACTGGGCGCAGGATCATGAGGCCCATCACGCCCATGTGCATGCCGACGCCGAGCACGGCGACGACAGCTGGGACGGCTTCGTGCACCTGCTGGCCCATGAGCTGAGCTGCTGCGCGCAGAGCTTCGCGCCCAGCCCGCTGCTGCCCGCCGCGCCCGCCGTGCTGGCGCCTGTGGCTCCCGTGCCCGCGGCGATCGCCGCCTCGCCGAACCCGCGCCTCGACAGCCTGCTGCGTCCTCCGATCGGCTGAGTGCGTGCCGGCATCGCCGCGCGCTGTCGCCTCGTCGCGAGGCCTGCAGCGCGGGGGATGACCCGCGTACCGCTCCGGGCCTTCGCCGCCTATCGGCGTCGGCAGCACACACCCCTTTCGGAGATTCCCATGCGATTGCTGTGGACCGCGTTCGCGGTCGTTGCCGCGTGGCCGGCGCTGGCCGCGCCCGCTGCGTCTGAACTCAGCCTCGATGATGCGCTCGACCGCGTCATCCACAACCACCCCGAACTGCGCGCCTATGCCGCGCGAACGGCCGCACTGAACGCCGACATTGAACTCGCCGCGCAAGCGCCGCCGCTGCGGCTGGCCGCCGAACTGGAGAACGCACCCGGCAGCGGTTCGCTCGCCGGCTTTTCGGGGGCCGAACTGACGCTCAGCCTGGCCGGCGTGCTGGAGCGCGGCGGCAAGCGCGAAGCGCGCCGCGCGCTGGCGGCGAGCCGCCTCGATGCGCTGGGCCTGCAGCGTGCGGCCGCTGAGCTCGACCTGCTGGCCGAAGTCGCGCGGCGCTATCTGGAGCTGGCCGAATGGCAGGACCGCGCGCCCCTGCTGCAGGCCGAGCTTGAGGCACGACGCGACGTCGCCCGTGCGGCGCGCGAGCGCTTCCAGCGCGGCGCCGAGCCCGAGACGGCAGCACTCGCCGCCGACAGCGCGGTGATCGCGATCGAGATCGAGATCGAAGCGCGCGCGCAGGCCGAGGCCGCAGCCTGGCAGCGCCTGGCATTGCTCTGGGGCGAAACGGACAGCGACGCGATACCCGACCTCGCCAGCCTGCCCGCGCGCTCACCCGCCCTGCCCTCGCCTACCGCGCTGCGCGATCTCCTGCAGCGCACGCCGGAGCTGCGCGCCTTCGCCGACCAGCAGCGGCTGGCCGAAGCCCAGCTTCAGCTCGCGCGCACCGCGGCGAGCTTCGACCTCGACTGGCAGCTCGGCCTGCGCCGCCTGCAGGACGGACGCGATACCGCGCTCGTGGCGGGCCTCTCGCTGCCGCTGAGGGCTGCGCGCCGCGCGCAGCCGGGCCTTGCCGCGGCAGACGCCGAGCTGGCCGCGCTCGACAGCGCGCGCGCCGCCGAAGCGCTACGGCTCGAAGCCCTGGCCCTCGCCGCGCTCGACCTGGCGCAGCGCCACAGCGCCCGCGCGGACGGCCTGGAGCGTCGCGTGCTGCCGGCCCAGCAGCGCGCCGCCGACAGCGCGGCCCGGGCCTATCGCAGCGGTGCGCTGTCCTGGCTGGAGTGGGCCAGCCTGCAGAACGCGGTGCTCGCCACCCGCATGGACCTGCTCGCCGCGCGCGCCGAGGCGCAGCGCGCCCTGATCGAACTGCAGCGCCTGACCGCCGAGCCTTTCGGCACCGGCGCGCATGCCGGAGACGCCCGATGATCCGCCCCGCACGCAACACCCTGCTGCTCGTCCTGCTGACGCTGGGCCTCGCCGCCTGCGGCGAGCACGCCCATGACGATGCGCACGGCCATGGCCATGACGAGCACGGCCACGACGACCACGCCGACGAAGCGCCCAAGGGCCCGAACGGCGGCCGCCTGCACGAGGACAAGGGCCTCTCGGTGGAACTCAAGATCGAGGAAGACGGCCAGCCGCCGCGCTATGCCGCCTGGGTCAGGCTGGACGGCCAACCCGTGCCGGCTGCGAGCGCGCAGGTGAGCGTGCAGCTCGAACGCCTCGGCGGCCAGGTCGACACCCACACGCTGAGGCCGCAGAACGATCGCCTCGTCGGCAGCGACGTGGTCGGCGAGCCGCACAGCTTCATGGTCACGGTGCGCGCAGAAGCCGCAGGCCGCCGCGCCGAATGGCGCTACGAAAGCTTCGAAGGCCGCACACGCATCGCCCAGGCCGCGGCCGATGAGATCGGCATTCGCGTCGCGCCCGTCGGCGGCGGCCCCATCGAACAGCGCCTGCGCGCGCAGGGGCGCGTGGTGCTGCCGGCCAGCGCGCAGGCCGCGGTGTCGGCACGCTTTCCGGGCCTGATCCGCAGCCTGCGCGCAGACATTGGCGAGCGCGTCAGCGTCGGCCAGGTGCTGGCCGAGATCGAGAGCAATGCCAGCCTCGGCCGCTACACGGTGGCGAGTCCGATCGACGGCGTCGTGCTGGAGCGCGCCGCCGCGCTCGGCGGCATGGCCGGCGACGCACCGCTGTTCGTGATCGGCAGGCTGGATGCACTCGTCGTCGACCTGCCGGTGTTCGGCGCGGAGGCGCTGGCGCTCGCGCCCGGCACGCCGGTGCGCCTCAAGCGCCTGCTCGATGGCCGCGTGATCGAGGCCTCGCTACAAGGCCTGCTGCCGCAGGCCGATGCGCACAGCCAGAGCCTGGTCGCGCGCGTCGCCCTGACGGTCGATGACGGCCAGTGGCGGCCGGGCCTGGCGGCCGAGGCGGCGCTGCAGCTCAGCGCTGACGAGGTGGCGCTGCGCCTGCCGCTGTCGGCCCTGCAGCGCTTCCGCGACTGGCAGGTGGCCTTTATCCGCGAGGGCGAAGACTACGAGATCCGTCCGCTCGCACTCGGGCGCAGCGATGGCGACTGGGTCGAGGTGCTGGACGGTTTGAACGCGGGCGACGAGGTCGTGGTCGAGCAGAGCTTTCTGATCAAGGCGGACATCGAGAAGTCCGGCGCCAGCCACGACCACTGAGGGAGCACGGACCATGCTGGATTCATCGATCCACGCTGCCATCCGGCAGCGCTGGGCAGTGCTGGCCGCGGTGCTGGCGCTGGCCGCCTTGGGCGCCTGGAACCTGCGCCAGCTGCCGATCGACGCCGTGCCCGACATCACCAATGTGCAGGTGCAGATCAATACCGAGGCGCCGGGCTACTCGCCGCTGGAGACCGAGCAGCGCATCAGCTTTCCGGTCGAGACCGCGCTGGCCGGCCTGCCGCGGCTGGACTACACGCGCTCGCTGTCGCGCTACGGGCTGTCGCAGGTCACCGTGGTGTTCGAGGACGGCACCGACATCTACTGGGCGCGCCAGCAGATCGCCGAGCGCCTGCAGGAAGTGCGCGGCCAGCTGCCGGCGGGCCTGGAGCCGGCGATGGGGCCGATCGCCACCGGGCTGGGCGAGATCTACCTGTACACGGTCGAGGCCGCGCCCGAGGCGCGCAAGGCCGATGGCAGCGCGTACACGCCCACCGACCTGCGCGGCGTGCAGGACTGGATCGTGCGCCCGCAGCTGCGCGGCGTGCCCGGCGTGGTCGAGGTCAACACCATCGGCGGCCATGCGCGCGAGCTGCAGGTGGCGCCCGATCTGGCCCGCCTGCAGGCCCTGGGCTTGGGTCTGAACGATCTCGTCGACGCCATCGAAGCCGGCAATGCCAATGTCGGCGCCGGCTACATCGAGCGCTTCGGCGAACAGGTGCTGGTGCGGGTGCCCGGCCAGCTGCAGGACATCGAAGCGCTGGAGGCGCTGGTGGTGGCGAGCCGCGGCGATGCGGTGATCCGCCTGCGCGATGTCGCCCGCGTGCAGGAGGGCCGCGAGCTGCGCAGCGGTGCGGCTACCGAGAACGGCCGCGAGGTCGTGCTGGGCACGGTGTTCATGCGCATCGGCGCCAACAGCCGCGAAGTGGCGCGCGCGGTCGATGCGCGCGTCGAGGACATCCGCGCCTCGCTGCCGGCCGGCGTGCGGCTGACCACGGTCTACGACCGCACCGCCCTGGTCGATCGCACGGTGCGCACGGTGGCGACCTCGCTGGCCGAGGGCGCGCTGCTGGTGATCGCCGTGCTGTTCCTGCTGCTCGGCAATCTGCGCGCGGCCTTGATCACCGCCGCGGTGATCCCGCTGAGCTTCCTGATGACCGCGATCGGCATGCGCCAGGCCGGCGTGTCGGGGAATCTCATGAGCCTGGGCGCGCTCGACTTCGGCCTGATCGTCGATGGCGCCGTGATCATCATCGAGAACGCGCTGCGCCGCTTCGGCGAGGAGCAGCAGCGCCAGGGCCGCCTGCTGTCGGCGCGCGAGCGCTATGCGCTGGCCGCCGAGGCGACCACCGAGGTGATCCGCCCGGCCCTGTTCGGCGTCGGCATCATCACCGCGGTCTACCTGCCGATCTTCGCGCTGGAAGGCGTGGAAGGAAAGATGTTCCACCCGATGGCGATCACCGTGGTGCTGGCGCTGACCGCAGCCCTGCTGCTGTCGCTGACCTTCGTGCCGGCGATGATCGCGGTGGCCCTGGGCGGCCGCGTGCAGGCGCACGAGAGCCGGCTCATGTCCGTGGCCTCGCGCGCCTATCGGCCGGCGCTGCGGCGCGCGCTCGGCGCGCGACTGCCGGTGGTGGCCGTGGCCGCACTGCTGGTGCTGGGCGCGGGTTTCGCCGCCAGCCGCATGGGCAGCGAGTTCATCCCCAGCCTGGACGAGGGCGATATCGCCCTGCATGCCATGCGCATTCCCGGCACCTCGCTGAGCCAGGCCATCCACATGCAGGCCCAGCTGGAAGCGCGCATCGCGGCGCTGCCCGAGGTCGAGCGCGTGGTCGCCAAGATCGGCACCGCCGAGGTCGCCACCGACCCGATGCCGCCCTCGGTCGCCGACATCTATGTGCTGATGAAGCCGCGCGCCAACTGGCCCACGCCGCGCAAGCCGCGCGCGCAGTTCGTCGCCGAACTGCAGGCGGTGCTGGACCAGGTGCCCGGCAACAACTACGAGATCACCCAGCCGATCCAGATGCGCTTCAATGAGCTGATCTCGGGCGTGCGCGCCGACCTCGCGGTCAAGGTGTACGGCGATGACCTGGACACGCTGGCCGAACTCGGCGAGGCGATCCGCGAGGTCGTCGAGGGCAGCGTCGGCGCGCAGGACGTGGCGGTCGAGCAGACCACCGGCCTGCCGATGCTGCAGATCGAGCCGGACCGCGAAGCCCTGGCCCGGGTCGGTCTGCGCGTGTCCGACCTGCAGGACGCGATCCGCATGGCCATCGGCGGCGTCCAGGCCGGGCTGTACTACGAGGGCGATCGCCGGGTACCGGTCGTGGTGCGCCTCGACGAGGCCCAGCGCGCGGATCTGGCGCGGCTCGGCGAGCTGCCGATCCTGCTGCCGCAGGCCGGCGATGGCCTGCCGCGCAGCCTGCCGCTCGCCCAGCTCGCCGCGCTGCGCATCGAGACGGGACCCAACCAGATCAACCGCGAGAACGGCAAGCGCCGGGTGGTGGTGACGGCCAACATCCGCGGCCGCGATCTCGGCGGCTTCGTCGAGGACCTGCGCGCGCGCATCAACAGCGAGGTAACGCTGCCGCCGGGCTACTGGATCGGCTACGGCGGCAGCTTCGAGAAGCTGATCAGCGCCTCACAGCGGCTGTCGATCGTGGTGCCGCTGACGCTTGCGCTGATCCTCGGCCTGCTGCTGATGGCCCTGCGCTCGGGCCGCGATGCGCTGGTGGTGTTCTCGGGCGTGCCGCTGGCGCTGACCGGCGGCGTAGCGGCGCTGCTGCTGCGCGGCCTGCCGCTGTCGATCTCGGCCGGCGTCGGCTTCATCGCGCTCTCGGGCATCGCGGTATTGAACGGCCTGGTGATGCTGAGCTTCATCCGCCAGCTGCGTGCGCAGGGGCTGGGCCTCGATGCCGCCATCGAGCAGGGCGCGCTGACCCGCCTGCGCCCGGTGCTGATGACCGCACTGGTGGCCAGCCTGGGCTTCGTACCGATGGCGCTGGCCGTGGGCGCCGGTGCCGAAGTGCAGCGGCCGCTGGCCACCGTGGTGATCGGCGGCGTGCTGAGCTCGACCCTGCTGACCCTGCTGGTGCTGCCAGCGCTGTATCGGCTGGTGCATCGGCGGGAGGTGGAGACGATGCGCTGAGCCGCTGCGGCCGGCCACATCGGCAACCGGCCGCAGCGAGCGTGTGGGCCTGATGACGCGTCGTCATCGCCCCGCACCCCATAGGGTGGGCCCTGGCCCACCGTGAGCTCGACATCCGCCACGCCCTGGCGAGGACCGGGGCGAATGTCCTGCTCACGGTAGGCCAGGGCCCACCCTATGCGACGCCGCACGCCTGCAGCCGTCACGAGCCCGGCCGCATGCAAGCGCCGCATGCGTGCCGCGGTAACGACCGCAAGCTCGCAGCTGCCCCACCGGGGGCGACATCCGGTCCGCTGCTGGTACTCCGCGGCCAGAGCTGCAAGCATGCGTCGACCTCTGAACCGTTGATCGCATGAGCACCGAGCAGATCCTGATCCTGTTGATCCTTGCCGCCACCGTCGGCCTGTTCCTGTGGGGCCGCTTTCGCCATGACGTGGTGGCGATGGCCGCGCTGCTGGCCTGCGTGGCGGCCGGACTGGTCGCGCCTGAGGACGCCTTCGCCGGCTTCGGCCATCCGGCAGTCATCACCGTCGCCTGCGTGCTGGTGCTGAGCCGCGCCCTGCAGCTGTCCGGCGCGGTCGATGCCCTGACCCGGCGCGTGCTGCCGGCACAGGCCGGGCCCACGCTGAGCCTGGCGGCGCTGACCGGACTCGGCGCCCTGCTCTCGGCCTTCATGAACAACGTCGGCGCACTGGCCCTGCTGATGCCGGTGGCCCTGCAGCTGGCGCGCCGCCTGGAGATGCCGCCCGGGCGGCTGCTGATGCCGCTGGCCTTCGGCTCGATCCTTGGCGGCATGACCACGCTGATCGGTACGCCGCCGAACCTCATCGTCGCCGGCTTCCGCGCCGAGTCCGCAGGCATGGCCTTCGGCATGTTCGACTTCAGCCCGGTCGGCGTGGCCGTCGCCGTGGCGGGTCTGCTGCTGATCGTGCTCGGCGGCTGGCGGCTGGTGCCGGCGCGGCGCGAGGCCACTGCCGACAGCTTCGAGAGCGGCGCCTATCTGACCGAGGCGCGCGTGCCCGAGGGCAGCAGCAGCGCCGGCAAGTCGCTGCGCGAGCTGGAGGCCAAGCTCGAGGAACTCGATGTGCAGGTGCTGGCCCTGGTGCGCAACGAGCTGCGCCTGAACGCGCCGAGCCCGACGCGACGCATCCGCGTCGGCGACATCCTGGTCATCGAGTCCGAAGCCGAAGGCCTGGCCAAGGCGCTGGACGCGCTGGGGCTCCGGCTGGAGGAAGACAAGCGCGAGCCCGAACCCGAGTCCGAGGCGGACGAAGCAGCGGAGCGCGCGCCGGAGGCCTCGGCGGGCGCAGCGGAAGCTGGGCGCGGCGACAGCGCCACAGGCGCCGACGGGAAGGCGAAGTCGCCTGCGCGCCTCGCCAGGAACGACGCCAAGGACGAGGACAGCGGCCGCGACAGCTCGCGCGCCGAACTCGGCCTGATCGAACTGGTGGTGCTGCCCGGCGCGTCGATCGTCGGCCGCAGCCCCACCGACCTGCAGCTGCGCACCCGCCACGGCATCAACCTGCTGGCAGTGTCGCGGCAAGGGCGTCGCAGCCTGGCGCGCCTGCGCGCGCTGCGCCTGCAGCCGGGCGACCTGCTGCTGATGCAGGGCACGCCCGAGGCCCTCGCTGGCTTCGCCGGCGACGCCGGCTGCGTGCCGCTGGCCGAGCGCGAGCTGCGCATTCCCGATCACCGCCAAGCGCTGCTGGCCTCGCTGGTGATGCTGGCCTCGATCGCCGCGGCCGCCGTCGGCCTGCTGCCCACGGCGGTGGCCTTTGCCGCCGGCGCGCTGGCCAGCCTGGTGCTGCGCACGCTGCCGGAGCGCTCGGCCTACAGCGCCATCGACTGGCCGGTGATCGTGCTGCTGGCGGCGCTGATTCCGGTCGCCGGCGCGATGGAGAGCACGGGCGCGGCCAGCCTGATCGCCGGCGTGCTGATGGACGACCTCGCCCGCGGCCAGCCGGTATTCGCCCTGGCCCTGGTGATGGTGGTGACCATGACCCTGTCGGACCTGATGAACAACGCCGCCACCGCCGCGGTGATGTGTCCGATCGCAGTCAGCACGGCGACGGCGCTCGACTGTTCGGCCGATCCCTTCCTGATGGCGGTGGCGATCGGCGCCTCCTGCGCCTTCCTCACGCCGATCGGCCACCAGAACAACACCCTGATCCTGGGCCCGGGCGGCTTCCGCTTCGGCGACTACTGGCGGCTGGGCCTGCCGGTGCAGGCGGTGGTGCTGCTGGTGGCGATGCCGATGCTGCTGTGGGTGTGGCCGCTGTAGGGCGTCGCCTGCGTGGCGCCATTGATGGGTGCTGGCGGCCGAGCCCCTGATGATTCGGGGTGCGGGTGCGAATGCAGGTGGCCACACATAGGGTGGGGCCCGGCCCACCAGGGGCGCCACTCTTGCCTCGGTTCTTGATGCAGCCCTGGCAGATGTGGAGCCCTGAGTGGGACAGCGCCCATCCAGTTCGGGACCGGGGCGAGGTTCGAGGCCATGGTGGGCCAGGGCCCACCCCATGCGGGGACCGGGGCGAGGTTCGAGGCCATGGTGGGCCGGGGCCCACCCTATGCGGGGACCGGGGCGAGGTTCGGGGCCATGGTGGGCCGGGGCCCACCCTATGCGGCGATCGGGGCGCCGTTCGAGGTCGAGGCGCAGGCCTCGCGCGCCGAGACTGCCCGCATTCCGCCACAAGCGCTCCCCGCCGCGGCCCGCTGGCGCGCGCAGCCTGTGTTCCGACGCAGCCCGCGTCGCCCACCGGATACGAGCCCGCCATGAAGCGCAGCCTTGCCCTCGCCCTCCTCCACTCCAGCCTCGCGCTGAGCGCGCTCGGGCTGCTGACCACACCGGCCCACGCGCAGACGGCACGCAAGGACTGCGAAGAGCTCAAGTCCGAGATCGCCGCGCGCATCGAGGCCAACGGCGTGCGCCATTACCAGCTGCAGATCGTCGAGCCCGAGGCCACCGACGTCGGCCGCATCGTCGGCAGCTGCAACGGCGGCACGGCACGCATCGCCTACCAGCGCGGCACGCCGCCGCGCGAGCCCGAGATCGAGACGCCGGTCGCCAGCACGTCGGTCAGCGCCGCCGACGCCCTGCACATGGGCCCGCCCGCGCCGCTGGAAACGCTCGCCCAGCACGAGATGTAAACGAGGTCCTTGGGGCTGCGACGGTCTCCCGGCCGCCGCCTGCCCGGGCCAGGGACGGCCCTTCTTTTCGCTCGGGACGCAGCACACCCCGTCTCTACTGTTGCCACTGCCCCTGTGACAACCGGCTGTTTGTAGGAGCGAGCGGGCTCGCGACCCGTGGCCCTGGGCGAAGCGCAGCCCGTGAGGCAAAGGACAGGCTGCGGTCGCCTGCAAGCAGGCTCCTACAAGCGGCACCCGCTGACGAACCGGGATCTCTTCACCAGTACCGACCCACCACAAGGCCGTGCTGGGAATCCCTCAAGCGCCCGAGGCCGCCGGCTGCGCACGCCGCCGGGTGAGGAAGTCGATGACCGAGCGCGCCGCCGGCTGTGCCACCAGGTACAGGCAGGGCACCAGCACCAGGGTCAGCAGCATCGACGACAGCAGACCGCCAACCACCGCGACCGCCAGCGGCTGCATCAGCGCGCCGCCGGCATCCAGGCCGATCGCCAGCGGCAGCATGCCGACCACGGTGGTGAGCGTGGTCATCAGGATCGGCCGCAGGCGCACCGCGCCGGCCTCGATCACCGCGTCCATGTCGGCCATGCCGCGCGCGCGGCCCTGCTCGATGTACTCGACCAGCAGGATGGCATTGTTCACCACGATGCCGATCAGCAGCACCGCGCCCAGGAACACCGGTGCCGACAGCGGCGTATCGGACACCCACAGCGCCACCAGCGCGCCGCACAGCGCCAGGGGTGCTGCGGTCATGATCACCAGCGGGTTGGTCAGCTGCTCGTACTGCACGATCAGCACCACCAGCACCAGGAACACGGCCAGCAGGATCACCGTGTTCATCTCGCGCTCGGTCTCGGCCAGGGTCTCGAACTGCCCGCCCAGGGCCACGCCGTACTGCTCGGGCATGTCGATGCCCGCCAGCCGCCGCTGCACTTCTGCCATGATCGTGCCGACATCGCTGGCGCTGGTGTTGAAGCTGCCGACGATGCGCTGGATGCGCAGCTGGTTCTCGCGGCCGATCTCGGCCGGGCCTTCGCCCAGCGTGAAGCTCGCGACCTGGCGCGCCTGGATCGGCCCGTTGGCTCCATTGGCGACGATCACTTCGCCGAGCCGGTCGAGGTTCTCGACTTCCTCGCGCGGCATGCGCACGCGCACGTCGTACTCGTTGACGCCGGTGCTGTAGCGGGTAGGAACGGTGCCGGTCACGGCCTGGCGCAGGGCCTGGGCGACCGCGCGCACGTCGAGACCCAGCGCGGCGGCGCGCTCGCGATCGACTTCGATCTGCAGGGCCGGGGTGCGGTCCTCGTCGTCCATCTCGACGGCTTCGAGGCCGGGGATGTCCTCGATCGCGCGGATGATCTCGCGGGCCAGGCGCTGCAGGGTGGCGAGGTCCTCGCCCAGCACCTTCAGCTCCATATCGTTGCCGGAAAGCCCGAAATTCAGCCCGCGGATACCGCTGGTGCGCACCGCGATGTCGGCGCCGGCGATGTCGAGCGCGCTGACCTGGCGCTGCGCCTCGCGGGCCCAGCGGCCGACCGGCCACTCGGGTCGCTGGCTGGCGTCCTCCAGCTGGATCGACAGCCAGCCGCGGCCAGCGCGCTCGGACACCGTGCCGCCCCAGACGTTGCCGCCGGACACGGTGAACACGCTGCGCACATGCGGCAGCGCGCGGATCGCAGCCTCGACCTCACGGGTGGCTCGGTCGGTCTGCTCGGGCGTGGTGCCCGCCGGCAGCGCCAGACGCACATTGAGGCTGCCGTCGTCGAGCTGGGGCAGGAACTCGTTGCCCAGCCGCGAGCCCAGGGGCAGGACAGCAAGCACGCTGGCGAACGCAAACAGCAGCACCCAGCCGCGGCGCGGCAGCAGCGCGCGCAGCAGGCCGCGATAGCCGTCGGTCACCGACCGCAGCATCCGGCTGAAGGCGCGGTACGGCAGGCTGCGGTCGAAGCCCGAAGAGAAGCGCAGCTTGGCCATCTGTGCCGCGAGCATGGGCACCAGGGTCAGCGCCACCGCCAGCGAGGCGATGACCGCGAACGAGATGGTCACCAGCAGCTCGCGGAACACCAGGGTCGCGAGCCCGGTGATCAGCAGGAAGGGCAGCACCGCGGCGAGGTTGGTGAGAGTGCCGGCAGTCACTGCCGAGATCACCTCGTCGGCGCCGGCGTGCGCGGCC
The DNA here is from genome assembly GCF_937888285.1 of uncultured Aquimonas sp. GTDB lineage: Bacteria > Pseudomonadota > Gammaproteobacteria > Xanthomonadales > Xanthomonadaceae > Aquimonas. The sequence goes on along the minus strand of NZ_CALART010000065.1, from coordinate 17,850 downwards.
TGCTGCGGATCTTCGCGCAGCTGGCTGCGGTGGCGCTCGATGTTCTCCAGCATGACGATGGCGTTGTCCAGCAGCAGGCCGACGCCGAGCGCCAAGCCGCCCAGGCTCATGACGTTGAGACTCAGCCCGGCGCCGCCCATCAGGGCGAAGGTGGCCATCAGTGCCAGCGGGATGGACAGCCCGATCACCACGCTGCCGCGCACGCTGCCGAGGAAGAACAGCACCACCAGCATGGCCAGCACGCCGCCCAGCACCGCAGCGGAGGCCACCGACTCGACCGAGCCACGCACGAAGAAGGCGCCGTCGCGGGTGGTGCTGAAGACGATGTCCTCGGGAATGAAGCCCGAGGCGCGCAGCGAGTCCAGCCGCGCCTGCACCTCACCCACCACCTGCACCGTATTGGCGTCGGGCTGCTTGAACACCGAGAGCTGGGTGGCCGACTCGCCGTTCAGGCGCACGAACACGCGCTGCTCGCGGTAGCCGTCGCGCACCTCGGCAACTTCATCGAGGCGGATGCGGCGATCGCTGCCGGGAATCTGCAGCAGCACCGCGGCGATGTCGGCGGCCGACTTGAAGCGGCCTTCGGTGCGCGCGCGCACGTCGAGGCTGCTGCTGGTGATGTTGCCGGCGGAGACGTTCTGGTTCTCGGCGGCGAGCTGGGCCGACACATCGGCCAGGCTCAGGCCATACGCGCGCAGGCGCTGCTGGTCGACCACCACTTCGAGCTCACGCTCCTGCCCGCCGACGCTGAGCACGCCGGACACGCCGGGGATCGACTGCAGCTGCGGCGCCAGGCGGTTGTCCAGCCAGTCGCGCACCTCACGCGAGCTGCGTCGCTGCGAAGAGAAGCCGGCCTCGAACACGGCCTGTGCGCCCGGATCGAACTTCGACAGGCGCGGCGGTTCGATGTCGTCCGGCAGCTGCCCGCGGGCGCGCTCCAGCAGGCGCGCGGCGTTCTGCAGGGCGAGGTCGAGGTCGGTGCCATAGCGGAACAGCAGGCTGATATCGGTGCTGCCCTCTTCCGCCTCGCTGGCCATCAGGGTCAGGCCTTCGGTCGAGGCCAGCTGGCGCTCGATCGGCCGGGTGACCTGCTCCTCGATCACCTCGGGCGCCACGCCCGGATAGGACACGTCGACGCGGATCAGCGGATAGACCACCTCGGGCAGCAGGTCGACCGGCAGGCGACCGACGAAGAACAGGCCCAGCACCAGCACCACGCTGGTGATCGCAGCGGTACCGATCGGCCGCCGAATGGCCGCATGGGTCAGACCGCGGTAGCGGCGCGCGGCCTTGTCGCGGATCGAGCCGGGCCCGCTCACGCGCCGCCTCCCACCGTCTCGACCACGCGCACGCGGTCGCCGGCGGCGAGCTCCAGCGGGCTGGTGGCGACGATCTGTTCGCCGGCTTCCAGCCCGGCGGTGATCTCACGCCACTCGCCGCGCACCACGCCGGTTTCGACCTCGCGGCGCGCCAGCCGGCCCTCGGCGTCGATCACCATCACGAAGCTCTGCTCGCCCAGGCCCACCGCCCCGACAGGCACCGCCAGCACATCGCTGCGCGCCTCGATGGCGAAGCGCGCGCGCGCCAGAAAGCCAGGGCGCACGCCGAGCGCATGCGCCTGCGGCAACTCCAGCTCGACCGTGACCAGGCGGCTGCTGGGGTCGGCCGCCGGGAACACGCGACGCACGCGGGCCTCGACGTTCTCGCCGCCGAGCGCATCGACCGCGACTTCGACGTCGGCGCCCGGCGCGATGCGCGCGGCATCGAGCTCGGACACGCCGACCCGCAGCACCAGCTGGTCAAGATCGGCCAGTTCGAACGCGGGGGCGAGGCGGCCCACGGCGGCGCCCGGCTCGATCATGCGGGCGATGACGTAGCCGTCGATGCTGGCCTCGATGCGGCCGAACTGCACGCGGGTGCGCCACAGCTCGACCTCACTCTGCGCGACTTCCAACGCCGAGCGCGCGCTGAGCACGCTGGCGGCGTCGACGAAGCTGCGGTCGCGCAGCGCGTCCAGCCGCTCGAAGTTGGCGCGCGCCTCGCGCAGCGAGGCTTCGGCGCGGGCCAGCTCGGCCTGCTGCTCGCTGACGTCGATGCGCGCCAGCAGCTGACCGGCACGCACGCGGTCGCCGGCCTCGACCTCGACCTCGGCGACCACGCCGTCGGTGCGCGCAGCGAGCTGGATGCTGCGCAGCGGCTCGACCGTGCCGGCCACCAGCACGCTGCGGCCCAGCGTGCGCGGCGCCAGGGTGTAGGCGCGCACCGGCTTGCCGCGCTCCTCCGCGGCCGCGCCATCGCCAGCGGTCTGCGCGCGCGTGGCCGGCGCGGGAGACGAGTCCGAACAGGCGGCCAGGCCGAGGCACAAAGCCAGGCCAGCCAGCAGCGGCAGGGGGCGGAGAGTATTCATTGACATTTGTGCAGGTTGCCCGCGGCCGCGTGTGCATCCTGCGAAGCGCGCGGTCTGTCGCGACGCCTGTGTCCGTCTACCCGGCGACGGCTTTACTCGAAGCCGTTCGCGAACAGCGGCGGCTGGTATTCGTAGGCGCCGATATCCAGCCGCCCTTCCTGCTGCCGCGGCTCGCCCTGCGCGTCGAAGGAGCTCGGCATCCAGCTGCTCAGCAGCGCGCCGCCGTTGCGCAGTGGCGAGTCGGCGCGCGGGACGAGATGGATGCCGGACTCGATGACGCGGGGATCTCCGCTGCTGTTGTCGATGCCGGAGCCGGCGAACGCTCCAACGAAGAAGTCGGGCTGCAGTCGGTTGTTGCGGAAGCTGCCGGGCGCGGCGTACAGACTCAGGTCCATCGGTCGCGGGGAAACGCCAGGCGCCGGCGCGGGGATCTCGTTGCCCCAGATCAGGTTGTTCTCGACGCTGGCGACCGCGTCTTCCCGAAGCAGAAGTCGCTCGAGATTGGTGCCGGCATTGATGCGGTTGTAGACGAGGGTGTTGTTGCCCAGCAGCACCGAACCGGCACGCTGCCCGCTGAACATGTAGCCGTTGATCAAGGGGCCGCCAAGCTCGTTATCGGCGAACACGCTGTTGACGATGCGCAGCTCGCCCGAAGCCAGCGCGAACATGAGGCCGGAACCGCTGCAGTTGACGTCACGCACCATCAGTGAATCGATGTCGACATCCATGCCTCCGCTGATCTCGGCGGCGCAGGCACTCACACCCGTGCGCGGCAGACCGAGGGTACTGAGCATGAAGCGGCGCAGACGCAGTTTTGGGCGGGGGCTCTGGCCAGCAGCGGTAGTCACGTTCAGCACCGTGCGATTGCCGAGTGGCACCAACTGGGTCTGCCAGCTCTTCGGCGTGAATGCGGTACAGCCGGCATTGTTCCAGCCGCCGGAGATTTGCACATCGCGGCCATCGGTGATGCTCAGCGCATAGGTTGCGGCCGCGCCGGCCGCGGCAACCGGCGCACCAATGCTGACCAGGATGCGGATCTCGTCCGCCTCGCCGTTGCTGCCGGCCGCGGTCAGGGCGGACTGCAGCTGACTTGAGCTGCCGACACAGAAGGTGGCCGCCTCGGCGCGCGCGCCGGTGTACAGCAGGATCGAAGCACACAGGACGGCAGCAAGAACATGGGGGAAGCGGATCGACAGGGGCATGGGCGGATCTCCGTTGGGCTTGTCCGGGAGAAACGCGTTCGCCGCCGCATCCGGACAGCGCCCGTGCAGCACTCGCGCGCCGCCGTTCCGGCCAGACGCGCAGCTGGCGAGTGCAGCGATGTCCGCATCGCAAGCGCCTCGGCGTTTCCCTCTCCTGCCCACGACCGAAGACACGATGTCCGTGCAGCGCGCTCCTTCCATCCGTCACCGCAGGCCCCGCCCATGTGCAAAGACCACCCGCTCGCCCTCGCCCTGATCGGCCTCCTGCTGTTCGGCCTGCACTGCCCGCTGGCGCGCTGCGCCGAGGACTGGCTGGGCGAATGGCGCGTGTTTCTCACCCAGCCCGCGCCCTGGCTCGCCGACGCCCAGGCGTCAACGTCTGCGCTGCCGGTGGGCGCGCGCCTGCGCCTGCGTGCCGACGGCATCGACGGCCCGGCCCCGCTGGCCTGCACGCGGGGCCGCAGCGAGGCCTTGATGACGCCGCCGGAGGGTCTGTTCCAGGGCCAACTCGATGCGCCGCAGACGCAGGCGCTGGCGCTGGGCTTGGCGGCCGGCGCGCGGCCCGGCCTGCGCATCGACTGCGGCAGCGGCAGCTGGGACTTCCATGCCGCCGACGCCGACACCCTGCTGTTCGCGCTGGACGGACGCGTGTACGGCCTGAGCCGCGCCGCTGGCGCGCTGGCCGCAGCCGCTGCGCCGGAGGCGGCCGTGCAGGCGCTGCTGGAACGACACTTCGCCGGCAACCGCGGCTTCAGCATCGATGCGTGGTCAGCGCTGCGCGAAGCGCTGTCTGGCGGCCTGTGGCTGGCACTCGAAGCCTATGTTGCGGCCCCCTGGCCGGCCGACGAGGTGCCGCCCATCAACGGCGATCCGCTGACCGACAGCCAGGAACCGCCGAGCCGCTTCGCGGTGGGCGCAGCACGGCTCGAAGGCCTGCACACGGAGGTGCCGGTGCGCTTCGCCGATGCCTATGGCGAGCGCAGGCTCGTCTATCGACTGCTGCAGGAGGACGGCCGCTGGCGCGTGCAGGACCTGCGCTACGCCGACGGCAGCTGGCTCGGCGAGCTGCTGGCGGAGCGGCCGCAGTGAACGCGCCGACCTCACCCGTGGATGCTCGGCAGCAGAACGAGCGCTCGCTGCTGCGCTGGCCACCGGCCAGCACCGCCGCCACCTGGGTGTTCGGCCTGTGCCTGCTGGTCTGCCTGCTGGTCTGCCTGCTGGCGGCGGGCAGCGCCGGGCTGTTCTTCGCGATCGGGCTGATCGACGGCTCGGTGTCCTTCGGCAATGCCGATGACTGGGCGATCGCGCTGCTGGTCTGCTTTGGCATCCCGGCGGCGGGCCTTGCGCTGCGCCTGCGCGGACAGACCTGGCTGGCCGTGGCGGTGCTGGCCCTGCTCGCCCTGCCGACCCTGCTGGTGGGCTTCGCCGTGCTTGTGTTCGTTGTCGGCGGCGGCCGCTGGCAGTAGCTCAGCGCGCGGCCGGCACCACGCTGGCGCCCGCGTCCAGCGCCCAACGCGAAGCGAAGCGTGCGTAGGGCTGGAACGGCGGATCGATCGGCGGCAGGGCCGGCATTGCCAGCCCGGCGTCGCGCGCCAGCAGGCTGTACTCCTCCAGCCAGACCCCGGTTTCGACTTCGAGCGCACGCGCCTCGTCGAGCGCCTCCCGCGCAGTTTGCAGATCCGCGCGGCGCAGCGCGGCGCGTGCACGCAGCAGGCTCTGCACGACCGGCGGATAGGCCGGATCGACGACGGGCGTCTCGTCGAGCAGGCGCGCGGCGAACAGATCGACAATCGGGTCGCGCGGGCTGCCGCGCTGCTGCTGGCGCAGCGCGCGCGCCTGCGCGATGTGTTCGGCGACGGCAGCGTCGTCGCCTGCGTCCGCCGCCAGCTGGGCCAGGGCCAGCGCGGAATCGACAGCGAAGTTGAACTGCCCTCGCACCTGCAGTCGCTGCTGGGCCTGGCGCAGGTGCTGCTCGGCGTCGGCCGTCTCACCCAGGCTGCCTTCGACGACGCCGAGATACAGCAGGGCGCGTGCCTCGATCGCGAGGTGCCCGATCGCGCGCGCCTGCTCCAGGGCAATGGAAAATTCACTGCGCGAGGCGCGCAAGTCGCCGGCGCTGTAGGCCAGCCGCGCCCTCAGCATTTCGCGCTCGGGCACCGCGATCGTCGAATCCAGGGCCGCCGCCGCGGCGCGCGCGCCGTCGAGATCGCCCAGCGAGGCGCGATCGGCGATGGCATCCACCAGCTTGCGGTGGTCAACCTGCGCCACCGCGATGCCCTGCAGCTCACGCAGGGCGGCGACGCGCAGGCCGCGACCGTTGAAGTTGTGCGCGCGCGCCAGCCGGAAGTACCAGGCCTCGGGCCTGGCGTCGAGCAGGGCGCCGGCATAGCGCAGCGAGGCCTCGTGTTCATTCGCCACTTCGGCTTCGACGAAGCGCAGCAGCAGGTGCAGGTAGGGATCGTCGATGGCATCGAGCCGCAGACGTGCCGCCTGCAGCCAGGCGCGCACCGTCGCCGCGTCGCTGCGCACCGAGCTCCAGTAGCCCAGCAGCAGGGCCGGCACCGGCGTCGACAGATCCACGGCGTGCACGCTCTCCAGCAGGGCCAGGCTGCGGTCGAGATCGCCCTCGGCTTCCGCGCGCAGCGCGCGCAGGATCGCGTCCGCGCTGTCCTCGCGCGCCACGTGCAGGTGCTCGGGCGCCAGGCCCATCGCGTACAGCGCCGGCGACTGCACCCACGGGTCCTGCGCCCACGGCGCGCCGCGCGGCAGCCACGCGGCGGCAATTGCCAGGACAAGCGCCAGCACCCCCAGCGCCCGCCAGCGCCGCCGGATCGGCCCGCCCAAGGACGGCAGCGCCGCCGGCGCATGCGGCGTGCGCGCACCGGCACGCGTGAGGCCGCGCGCCGACTCCAGCGCGGCGATCAGCGCCTCCATGTCGGGCCAGCGCTGCTCCGGAGGCTTGGCCAGGCAGCGCGCCAGCAGCGCCCGCAGCAGGCGAAGCTGCATGCGCCGCTGGCGGCGCACGTCAGTGTCCGGCTCCAGCTGGTCGGGCTCGGGCAGCAGCCCGGCGGGGGTCTCGCAGACCGCGCGCGCGAACGCCAGCGGATCCTGCGGGCTCGCCGCATAGGGCAGGCGCCCGGTCAGCAGCCGGAACGCCAGCACGCCGAACTGGTAGATGTCGGTGGCCGGGCCCAGCGGTTCGCCGCGGAACTGCTCCGGCGCCGCGTACTCCGGCGTCATCGGCCCCAGCGCCTGCCGGGTCAGGCCGCCAGCCCCGTCCTCGTCGAGCAGCTTGGCGATGCCGAAGTCCAGCAGCTTCACCGCGCCCTCGGCGGTGACCAGGATGTTGCCGGGCTTGATGTCGCGATGGACCACGCGCTGCCGGTGCGCATAGGCCAGGGCCTCTGCCACGCGCAGCAGCAGGTCGATGCGGGTATCCAGCGAGGCCTCGCGGCGCTCCGCGTAATCGACCAGGGTCTCGCCCTCGACGTATTCGGCGGCGAACCAGGGCATGCCGTCCTCGGTCTCGCCGCCGTCGAGCAGCGGCGGGATGTTCGGATGCTTGAGGTTGGCGAGGATCTGCCGCTCCTGGGCGAAGCGCTCGGCCAGGCCCGGATGCAGACCGCCGATCAGCTTGATCGCCACGCGCTGGCGGAAGCCGCCGCTGACGCGCTCGGCCAGGTAGACCGCGCCCATGCCGCCGCTGCCCAGGTGCCGCACCAGTTCGAACGGACCGATGCGCCGGCCGAGAGGGTGCTGCGGGCCCCTCCGGGTGGTGTCGGCGCTGGCCTGGCTCGCCTCGAACAGCTCGGCTGCGCGCTCCGCCGCCGGCTGCGTCAGCCCGCCGTCGTCGCGGTGGCGCGCCAGCAGGGCACAGAGGTCGGCATGCAGCTGCGGCGCGCTGCGCTGCAGCCCGAGCAGCATGGCCTCGCGCGCCGGCGGCTCCAGCTCCAGCGCCTGCTCGAACAGCGGCTTCAGCTGGTGCCAGCGCTGAAGCAGGGACGCCTCCGCCGGCATCGGGGGCTAGCCCGCGGCGCCGTCGATCGCCTGCAGCAGCAGGGCGCGGGCCATGTCCCAGTGGCGCCGCACGGTGCGCTCATTGACGCCGCGCGCGGCGGCGATCTCGACGAAGGACAGCCCGCCGAAGAAATGCCACTCGACCAGCTGGGCGAGATCCGGATCGACCGCTTCCAGCTGCTGCAGGGCGCGGTCGATCTGCAGCAGTTCATCCAGTGAACCGCCCTCGCCCGGCAGGCGCTCGGTGAGTTCGACCCGCTGCTGGCCGGCGCCATGCTTGACCGTGCCGTCGCTGCGCACGAGGTCCAGCAGCACCTGCCGCATGGCGCGCGCGAACAGGCTGTAGAAGTGGGTGCTGTCGTTCAGCCCGCCGACCCCACGGGCGATCTTCATGTAGGCCTCGTGGACCAGGGTCGTGGGGTTGATGCTGCGCTCGCCGCCGGCGCGGCGCAGAGTGCCGCGGGCGATCCGTTTCAACTCCTCGTAGGCGACGTCGAACAGCCGCCTCTGCGCCTCGGCATCGCCGCGGCCGGCGGAGTGCAGCAGCTGGGTCAGCGCGGGCTCGGTCATGGTCGGGCAGAACGGTATCGGGGCGGCGCGAGTGTAGCCCGCACTCGAGCCGCGATGTCCGCCTGCCCCGCGATCCGGCGTTGCTGCAGGGACATCCCCACTGGACCCCACCGATGCACGCCGACCCTGCCCCGTTGTCCGAAGCGTCCGCCGACGCGACCGTGTCCGAGACCTGCCTGCCGCACGCAGCGCCCACCCTGCTCAGGCTCGGTCTGACCCGGGTGCTGGCGGATCCGGGCCAGTTCGGCGCGCGCTTCTATGCGCGCCTGTTCGAGCTTCTGCCGGAGGCACGCGCGCTGTTTCCCGCCGCGCTGGAACCGCAGCAGCAGAAGCTGGTGCAGGCCCTGACCCTGCTGGTGCGCAGCCTCGACCGCGGCGAGGAAGTGGCGCCGCTGCTGCGCCAGCTCGGCCAGCGCCATCGCCAGTACGGCGCCGAAGCCGCGCACTACGCGGTGGTCGGCCAGGCCCTGATCGACACCCTCGACGCCTGCGGCGACCAGCCGCTGCGCGCCGATGTGCGCAGCGCCTGGACCCGCCTGTACGGCTGGGTCGCCGCGAACATGCTGGAGGGTTCGGCGACTACCTCGCCGGAGCCACAGCCGCTGCGCTAGCAGCTTGTGGAAAGAGTCCCTTCCGGGGAGTTCTTGAAGTCGGCGGTCCGGCGCCGGTCCGTACCGCCTCACGACAAGACAATCGCTCACGCGCTAGCTTCGTCGTCCCGGCCATCCCAGGCCGGACTAGCAGGCTGTCTTTCAACAGCCTGCCCGCCGCTACTCGCGACAAGGCCGCGAGGGCCTCGGTTTCCGATGCCCCGGGCGTTCATCGGCCTCAGCGCCGCGGATCGAGGCCGGCGATGCTCATGCCGTCGAGCTCATGGCTGGTCGGCCCGCCCTCCAGGCGGATGCGCAGGGCCAGGTCGGTGCGCGAGTCGGCGTGCTCGATGGCCTGCTCGTAGCTGATGCGGCCGCCGGCATAGAGGTCGTAGAGGGCGCCGTCGAAGGTCTGCATGCCATTTTCCTTCGAGGCCTTCATCGCCTCCTTGATGCTGGCGATCTCGCCCTTCTCGATCAGGTCGGCGATGTAGGGGCTCGACATCAGGATCTCGACCGCCGGCACCCGGGTGCCATCCACTGCACGGATCAGGCGCTGGCTGATGACCGCCTTCAGGTTCAGCGAGAGATCGATCAGCAGCTGGTGGCGAGCGGTCTCGGGAAAGAAATTGATGACGCGATCGAGCGTCTGGTTGGCATTGTTGGCGTGCAGCGTCGACAGGCAGAGGTGGCCGGTCTCGGCATAGGAGATCGCCGCCGCCATGGTCTCGCGGTCGCGGATCTCGCCGATCATGATCACCTCCGGCGCCTGCCGCATCGCGTTCTTCAGCGCCGCGGCATAGCTGAGGGTGTCGATGCCGATCTCGCGCTGGTCGACCACCGACTGCTTGTGCTCGTGCAGGAATTCGATGGGATCCTCGACGGTGAGGATGTGGCCGGTGCGCGTGCGGTTGCGGTGGTCGATCATCGCCGCCAGCGTCGAGGACTTGCCCGAGCCGGTCGCGCCCACCACCAGGATCAGCCCGCGCGGCAGCAGGATCAGCTCGTTCAGCACCGGCGGCAGGTTGAGCTGCTCCAGCGAGGGGATCTGGCTGGTGATGTAGCGCACCGCCACCGCGATGCTGCCGCGCTGGCGGTAGATCGACAGGCGGAAACGACCGGTGCCGGGCAGCGCGATCGCCAGGTTCATCTCCAGCGTGGCTTCGAACTCGCGCTGCTGCTTGTCGTTCATCGACGCGTAGGCGAGGTCATGCAGGGCCTCGGCCGTCAGCAGCTTGTCGCCGACGTGACGGGTCACGCCCTGGATCTTGATGCTGGGCGGCGCGCCGACCGAGAAGAACAGGTCGGAGGCGTGGTGCTCGGCCATCAGCCGCAGGAAGGGAGTGATCTCGACGGTGGCCATGGTCTGCTCTGTGCGTGGGTCGGCGCCGCGACGGCGTCCGGTGTCGATCAGTCGAGTTCGGTCTCGAACAGGTTCATCAGGGTCCGCACGCGCTCGGCCAGCCGATCGCGCAGGTGCCGATAGGCGGCGTCATCGAGGCCCGCGGGCTCCGGCAGCACCCAGTGCACGTCGACGTTCAGCCCCGGCGCGCGCAGCTCGGCCGGCCCGAGCAGCACGCAGCAGTCGAAGCCGAGGTCGGCGTGATCGGCCAGCGACTGCGGCGCCGGCAGGCGCGGTGCCAGCCCCAGCTCACCCAGCATCGGCAGCAGCCGGTATTCGAAGCGCTCCGCGCCGCGCAGGCCGGCGCTGTAGGTCAGGGTGCCCTCGTCGGCATACAGGCGCGCCAGCGCATGCGCCATCGGGCTGAGCACGCTGTTGTCGGAGCAGAGGAAGAGGATTCGCTTCATGGAGGGGATCGCTGCAGGGCAAGGGATTCGGAGCTGGCGCACGCCCCTGCGATGGACGCAGGCATGGCGGCGGAGCCCGCCCTGCGGCAGGCAAGAGCTGTGCCCACTGGCGCGCCGCAAAGCCCGGCGCAGGGACGATCCCGGCTGACGCGGCCGTCGCGGGCCGCCACAATGCGCGGCATGACATCCCTTGTTCGCGAACACCTGGCCACACCGCTGGGCAAGCTGCTGGTCTTCAGCACCTCGGACAGACGCCTGGCCGTGGTCGACTGGATGGACACGCTCGATCGCCTGAAGGGCACGCGGCGCGCGGCGCTCACGGCGGCGCCGCCGGCCTCCGCGGAATCCCCCGCCGTGGCGGCGCTGCGCCGCTATTTCGCCGGGGATCTGCAGGCCCTGGATGCGCTCGAGGTCGATCCGCAGGGCAGCCCGCTGCAGCAGCAGGTCTGGGCCGCGCTGCGCGCCATTCCCGCCGGCTGCACCTGCAGCTACGCTGAGCTGGCCGAACGCATCGGCCGCGCCGGCAGCGCGCGCGCGATCGGTGCTGCGGTCGGCGCGAATCCGCTGCTGCTGGTGCTGCCCTGCCACCGCGTGGTCGGCGCAAACGGCGCCCTCACCGGCTATGCCGCGGGGCTGGAGCGCAAGCGCTGGCTGCTGGAACACGAGGGCGTGCTGCCGCGGCTGGCGCACGGCGCTTCGGGGCGGGCGCTGCGGGTGCCGGGATAGGTCCGCGCAGGGACCGTGCTTTCCGGATCTTTGGTCAGCCGCCGAACCAGCGCTGCAGGCGCGGTCGCCAGCGCAGGAAGCGGACGTAGGCACGTTCGAGCACGCGCAGCACGAGGGGCACACGCGCGAGCTGGCCCAGCGGCCACAGCAGGGGCAGCTGCCGCCACAGCGCCGCAAACGCCGCCGCGCCGTCGTACAGGCGCTGGCCATCGCTGGCGTGCATGCGCGCCAGCAGCTCGGCAGGATCGAGCGGGCAAGCCTCCGGCGCGGCGTCGCTGAGGTTCACGAAGGCCACGCGCCAACGCCAGTCGAGCCGCTGCATCAGCGCGATCTCGCGCCGGCACAGCGGACAGGCGCCGTCGTACCAGACCGTGAGCGCGGGCGTGCTCACAGCCCGGGCATCCCGAGCGCACGCAGCTCGTCGGCGATGTGCTCGCGGAAGGCGAAGAAGCCGCGCGTGGCGCGCGGCCAGAAGCGGCTGTCCCAGTCGCGGCGCAGGCGCTGCAGGCGCAGGCCGCGCGTGCCCAGCGCCGACTCCAGCGCATCGAGCGCATCGGACACCGGGCCGATGGGCGCTTCCGCCGTCACCACCGCGCCTGCGCTGACATCGCCCGCAATCGCCGCGATGCTTGCTGCGTCGAGGTTCGACAGCCGCGTCACCGCCTGCCCGTCCGCCACCAGCCGCGCTTCCAGATCGAGGCAGGCGCCGTGCACGAAGGCGCGGGCCTTGTCGCCCCAGGGCCAGTCGCGGCCGTCGCTGGGCGTCCCGGGCCCGGCCGCGCCGACGCCTTCGACAATCAGCACATGGCGCGGACGCAGTCCTTGCGGCAGCAGACTGTGCGGGTCGAGATCCTCGCCGTGGACCAGCAGCAGGCAGGGCGTGGCGGGATCGAGCGGCGCACGCGCGGGCAGTGATTGCGCACGCGGCAGCGGCGGTTCGCTGAGCGCCTCGCAGACGCTGGCCAGGCCCTGCGGACGGAAGCGCCCGCCGCTGTAGCGGGCGATGTTGTCGGCGCTGGCCGCATAGGTCTTGCCCGGCGTCTGCAGGCCGGCCACCCAGCGCCAGCCCAGGGTGTTGGATGCAGGGTCGGCATCCAGCAGATGGCGGGCGAAGAAGTCGGCGCCCAGCGTCCACGGCAGGCGCAGGGTGAAGATCCAGATCGAGGCGAACCACATGCGCGCGTGGTTGTGCAGGTAGCCGGTGTCGACCAGTTCGTGCGCCCAGTCGTCGAAGCCCTCGATGCCGGTGGCGCCGCGCTCGGCCTGGGCCAGCGCATGCGCGCGGCCGGCATTGGCCGCGCTCGCGGCACGCTCGCGCGCGAGTTCGGCGCGATAGCGGCGCCAGGCCTCGGGCCGCAGCTCCAGCCAGCCCTTCCAGTAGGTGCGCCAGAGCACTTCCTGCACGAACTTCTCCGCCGCCGCATGGCCATGCCGCGCCAGCACCGCGCGCACCACCTCGGCCTCGGTGAGCAGGCGATGGCGCAGGTACGGCGAGAGCATCGAGACATTGCCGCGGTTCTGCAGGCCAAGGTCATGGTTGCGCTCGGCGGCGTAGCGGGCACCGGCGCGCGGCAGGAAAGCCTGCAGCCGGCGCAAGCCCTCGGTGCGGGTGGGCGGAAACAGCTCGGAAGCGGAGGGCGGGTCGATGGGCATGCGCGCATCAGAGCAGCCCGGGCGCGCAGGCGATGTGGATTCGCGCGGTAGGCGGGGCGTGGCGACACGCGAAATCCCGCATAGGGTGGGCCCTGGCCCACCGTGGCCATCGATCTCGCCACGACACCCAAGCCCACGCCGATTAGGCCTAGCAGGTTCCGTGGGGGCTGCGTCGAAGAACAGAGGCAAGGGTCAAGCCCATGGTGGGCCAGGGCCCACCCTATGCACGCGAGAGGCCCGCTGGGGTGCGCAATCACCGCGCTTCTGCGAATCCCGAATCCCGAATCCCGGCTCTCCAGAGCCGGGGCCCACCCTAAGCAAGCGCGTCGAGCGCAATCCGCGTCGCCAGCGCCAGGCCCTCCTCGCGCTGGCTGGCGGAGAAACGCTGGCCGCTGTGCAGTTCGTCGCTGATGGTGAGCAGACAGCCGGCCTCGACGCCGTGCTCGACGGCGATGCCGAACAGCGCCGCGGCTTCCATCTCGACCGCCAGCAGGCCCATGCGCTCCAGCAGCGGCAGCAGAGCCGGGTCATCGCTGTAGAAGCGGTCGGTGGAGAACACGCCGCCGGCGCGCAGCGTCGCGCCGTTCGGCTCCGCCACCTCGGCGATGCGCCGGCACAGCGCGAAGCCCGCCGGCGGGGCGTAGTCCATGCCGTCGAAGCGGCGGCGGTTGAGGCTGGAATCGGTGCTCGCCGCGGTCGCCAGCACCAGCTCGCCGAGCTTCAGATCACGCTGCAGGCTGCCGGCCGTACCCAGCCGCAGCAGGCGACGCACGCCGTACGCGCGGATCAGCTCGGTGGCATAGATCAGGCACGACGGCATGCCCATGCCGCTGCCGAGCACGCTGATGGGCCGGCCGCGATAACTGCCGGTGTAGCCGAGCATGCCACGCACGCGGTTGACCTCGACCGCGCCATCAAGGAACTGCTCGGCGATATGGCGCGCGCGCAGCGGGTCGCCCGGCAGCAGCACGGTGTCGGCGAAGGCGCCGGGTTCGGCGCCCAAGTGGGGGGTACTCATCGAAGGCTCCAGCGACAGATCGGAAGGTTGGGCACCGGCCGCTACTCGAACAGGTCACGCCCGGCGGCGAGCGGCGCCAGCCCGAAGGCCGAGGCCAGGCCCTGGGCGAGGTCGGCGAAGCTGTCGCGCAGACCGAGGCTGACGGGCGCGATGCGGGCGCCCGACACCAGCATCGGCACGTGCTCGCGGGTGTGGTCGCTGCCGCGCCAGGTCGGATCGTTGCCGTGGTCGGCGGTCAGCACCAGCAGGTCGTCGGAGTCGAGCCGCGCGCGCAGCTCGGGCAGGCGCGCGTCGAAGCGCTCCAGCGCCGCGGCATAGCCGGCCACGTCGCGGCGGTGCCCGTACTCGCTGTCGAAGTCGACCAAGTTGGCGAACAGCAGGCCGGGGCGTTCGAGCGCGTCGATCGCGGCGAGCGTCGCATCGATCTGGCCGTCGAGACCGCTGGCGTGGATCTCCTCGTCCAGCCCGCGATGGGCGAACAGGTCGCCGATCTTGCCGACGCCGACCGTGGCCAGCCCGTTCTGCTGCAGCACGTCGAGCAGGGTCGGACCCGGCGGCGGCACCGCGTAGTCGTGACGGTTGCCGGTGCGACGGAAATTCCCGGCGCTGTCACCGACAAACGGGCGCGCGATCACCCGGCCGATGTTCCAGGCATCGACGCGACGCCGCGCGGCCTCGCACAGCGCGTACAGGTGCTGCAGGCCGAAGTGCTGCTCATGCGCCGCGATCTGCAGCACCGAGTCGGCCGAGGTGTAGACGATCGGCTTGCCGCTGGCGAGGTGCGCCTCGCCGAGGCGCTTCAGGATCTCGGTGCCCGACGCGTGGCAGTTGCCCAGCCAGCCGGGCAGGCCGCATTCGGCGACCAGCGCATCGAGCAGCGCGGGCGGAAAGCTGTCGACCGGCGCGGTGAAGTAGCCCCACTCGCGCTGCAGCGGCAGGCCCATCAGCTCCCAGTGGCCGGTGACCGTGTCCTTGCCGGGCGAGCGCTCGCGCGCCGCGGCCCAGGCGCCCCTCATGGGCGCGGTCTCATCGAAACCGGTCGGCAGACGACCCGTCGCCAGCCGTGCGGCGCGACCCAGGCCGAGCGCCTCAAGATTCGGCACCCGCAGCGGCCCGCTACGCTGCAGCCACTCGGGCAGGCCGGCGCGGCGCGCGCTGTCGGCTTCGCCTGCGGCGCACGCGGCCGCGATATGGCCGAGCGTGTCGCTGCCGGCATCGCCGAAGCCCTTGGCATCCGGCAGGGCGCCGATGCCCAGCGAATCCAGCACCACCACCACGGCGCGGCGGACGCGCGGCGCGCTCATGTGCACAGCCCTTCGGCCCGACACTGCTGCTGCGCTCGCGCTGCGAGC
The DNA here is from genome assembly GCF_937888285.1 of uncultured Aquimonas sp. Classification (GTDB taxonomy): domain Bacteria; phylum Pseudomonadota; class Gammaproteobacteria; order Xanthomonadales; family Xanthomonadaceae; genus Aquimonas. Next base: position 2,506 of record NZ_CALART010000065.1, on the reverse strand, counting down.
AGCGCTCGCGGGCCGCCGCAGCCGAGCTCGCCGCAGTCGACACAGGCGCTCTGCGCGGCGCAGGGCATGCGCTCGGGCGGGCTCGGAGGCTGCCCGCCCAGCCAGCCCTGCAGCAGGGGTCGCGGTTCCGGGACGCGATCGCTGATCTGCAGGGCCGGGCCCAACTGCGCGCGCGCGGCCTGCAGGGCGTCGACCGAATGCGCGTGAATGCGCAGCAGGGGCTCGCCGCGGCGCACGCGCACGCCCACCTCGAGGATGTCGGACAAGCCAACCCTCGGATCGATGCGGGCATCCGCACGCCCGCGGCCGGCCCCCAGCTGCAGGCAAGCCTCGCCAAGCACGCGGGTGTCGATGCCGGCCAGCACGCCATCCTCGGCGGCGCAGAGCTCACCGATGCAGGGTGCCTGCTCGCGCCAGCGCTGCGGTGCCGACAGCGCATCGGCCGGGCCGCCCATGGCCCGCACCATCGCTTCGAAGCGCTGCGCGGCTGCACCGCTGCACAGCGCCCAGTGCACTCGGGCCTGCGCCTGCGCAAGGTCGGCGCAGAGGCCACCCTGCAGGAGAAGTCGCGCGCACAGCGACAGGTTCAGGCGATACAGCCGCGAGCGCGTGTCCTCGCCGCGCAGTACGCGCGCCGCGGCATCCAGCTCCAGCGCGTTGCCGGCGGCATTCGCCAGCGGCTGATCCATGTCGGTGAAGGCCAGCTCGCAGCCCAGGCCCAGCGCCGAGGCGGTCGCCGCCAGCAGCCGCGCCAGGGCCTCGCCCTCGCCGCGCTCGCGCATCAGCGCACCCGAACCGAGCTTCAGATCCAGCAGCAGATGCTGCACCCCGGCGGCGAGCTTCTTCGACAGGATCGAGCTGACGATGAGGGGCAGGGAGTCGACCGTGCCGGTGCGGTCGCGGATCGCATACAGGCGGCGATCGGCCGGCGCGATTTCGTTCGACGCGCTGACGATCGCGAGACCATGACGGCGCACGCAGGCGACAAGCGCGTCCAGATCAAGCTCGGTGCTGAGTCCCGGCAGAGCTTCGAGCTTGTCGAGCGTGCCTCCGGTGTGGCCCAGGCCTCGGCCCGACACCATCGGCACCGCCGCGCCGCAGGCCGCCAACGCGGGCGCCAGCACCAGGCTCAGGCAGTCGCCGACGCCACCGGTGGAATGCTTGTCCAGCACCGGCGCCTCGACGCCCAGCGAAGGCCAGTGCAGCACGCGGCCGGAATCGCGCATGGCGGCCGTCAAATCCACGGTCTCGCGCGCGGACAGCCCGCGCAGGCAGATCGCCATCGCCAATGCACCGGCCTGCGCATCATCGAGGCTGCCATCGGCCAGGCCGCGGGCCAGCCCGGAAAGTTCACAGGCCAGCAGGCTGCGGCCAGCGCGCTTGGCGGCCAGCAGCAGATCGAAGCGGAGCAGGTTCGAGCTCATGGCAGGGGCTCAGAGCGTGTGAAACGTCCAGACGTCGTCGCGAGGGCGTCGCTGGGCGTTCGTGGCAAGGCGCGGCATGAGAATTCGAGGACGTTTGGCGAGCCAGACGACCGCGGAATTCGCGGAGCGCGCCACCGCCACGGGCGTCCAGCGGCAGCCGCAGTAGGCGGATGGTTTTTCACAGGCTCTCAGTAGCCATCGGCCTTGGCGGCGTGCGAGTCGCCGAGCGCGGCCTCGATCCGGTCGAGCAGCGCGCTGGCACCGATGCGCAGCCGCGCCGGGCTGCGGGCCGCGTCACCGAGCTCGCGCGCGACCAGGTCGCGGTAGGCGGCCGCCTGCTCGATGCTGCGGATGCCGCCTGCGGCCTTGAAGCCCGCGGCTGATCCCCGGCTGCGGATGGCGCCGAGCATCAGCTGCGCCGCCTGCAGGGTGGCGCCGACCGTGGCCTTGCCCGTGCTGGTCTTGAGGAAATCGGCGCCGGCTTCGAGCGCCAGCTCGCTGGCCAGCACGATGCGATCGGGCGCGGACAACTCGCCGCTTTCGAGGATGATCTTCAGCAGCGCGCCGCCGCTGGCCTCGCGGGCTGCGCGCAGCATCGCCAGCGCCGGAGCCTCGCGCCCCTGCAGCAGAGCCTGCCAGGGCAGCACGGCGTCGATCTCCTGCGCGCCGACGGCGCGCGCGCGACGGATTTCGCGCGCCACCCGCAGCGGATCCTCGCCGCCCTCGGGAAAGTTCACCACCGTCGCCACCGCGATCGATTCCGGCAGCAGCGAGCGCGCGTGCTGGACGTGCTCGGGATACACGCAGACGGCCGCCACGCGTCCGTGCGGACCATCGGCGCGGGCACACAGGGCGGCGATCTGCGCCGGCGTAGCGTCCTCGTCGAGACAGGTCAGGTCGAGCAGCGGCAGCAGCTGGCGGGCAGTTGCGGAATCGGCGGACATGGGCGCATCGCAGTCGGGAAGCCGAGCACAGCCTGCGCCGCCGGTACGCTCGCCGCGCTGATCAGAATCAAGCGGGCGGTGTCGGGATTCGGGATTCGGGATTCGGGATTCGGGATTCGGGATTCGGGATTCGGGATT
>NZ_CALART010000064.1 GCF_937888285.1 uncultured Aquimonas sp. | reverse complement strand
ACGGGTCGATGGAGAGTGGCTACCGGCAACTCTGCGGCCGATGTTTCAACGAGGCCGCCGCCGACCGACTCGGGCTGCAGGGGTTCGAGCACGTGGCGTTCGAGCCCATCCGCATGCTCGACGGGCGCGGGGCAGAGCACGAGTTCCGGTTTCGCACCCGGCTGTTCGGGCAAGGGGTGGCGATCGACGCCTTTGAGCTGCGCGATGGCTGCCCGGCCGGGTATCGGTTTCAGGTGATCGGGGAGCCTGACGACGAGCCGCTGGAACTACTGGGCAAGCTGATCGGCAAGATGCGCCGAGCATTGGCTCTCACGCATCTGGAGGACACCGACCACGGGCTGCAGGTGAACGATGGCTTGGTGCTGCGGGGGACCGTCGACAGCGATCCCGACGAGGACCATCGTGTGCCTATGGTCGTGGTCGATGGCCGCGAGATCTCCTGGGACGAGTTCGGACGGATGGTGGCGACCTTCGAGGGCTGGCAGTTCAGGCTGGAGTTTCGCGACCGGAGCGAAGAGGTCTGACCGGGCCGATCGCGTGAGACCGCGGGGTCCGGTCTCGCAGGGGTTCCCGATACGAAGCGCACCAATCTGCACGAGAAGCCCGCCGCGCCTGGAACAGCCGCAATCGTAAGTGCTTGTTGTGCAACGGGTTCTCAGATCAAAGCGCACCAATCTGCACGAAAGGTACGACTACCCCTCGACGGCCTGCTCAGGCCACCTCGGTCCCGCTCCTGACCCGCCTTCGCGGCGGGCGTCCGCTCATGGGCGCCCGGCCTTCCGCTGAACCGGCACTCCGCGCACGTTCTCGGCCGCCCCTGGCGCGCACCGAACGCGCTCACCGCCGGTCCAGGCCGTTGAATCGTCAGGATCATCGTGAAGTCTTCTCTCTGGCTGTCTGCCTGCGTCATCGCGGGCAGCCTGGCCGGCGGGCTCGTCAGGGCCCAGCCTGCCGACATCCCACGAGGCCCGAGCGCGGCGCTCCCCTCCGCATCCGGCCCGGCGGCCGGCACCGTCAGCCTTCGCACGGCCCTGGACGCCGCATGGCAGCGCGCCGTCGCGGCGCGCGAGAGTGATGGCCAGCGCCGCCGCGCCGAGGCCGATCGTGCCTCCACGGGCAGCTTCTGGGCTGCGCCACCGTCGCTGGCACTGAGCCACCGCGACGACCGCCTGCAAAGCAACGCCGGCAAGCGCGAGACCGAGATCGGGGTCGCCGTTCCGCTGTGGCTGCCCGGCCAGCGGGCCGCCCGCTCGGGTACCGTCGAGGCCGCGGTGGCTCAGGCACTCGCCGCGGAACAGGCGGCGCGCCTGCGCTTGGCCGGCGAAGTGCGTGAAGCCGCATGGCAACTGACGGCCTCGCAGTCCGAGCTCTCTCAAGCCGACACCCAGGCTCAGGCGCTGAAGCAACTGGCCGACGATGTCGAGCGTCGCGTGCGCGCCGGCGATCTCGCACGTGCGGACGCCCTGGCCGCTCACGCCGAGCAGCTGTCGGCGTCCGCGCTGCAGTCCGACGCACGCCAGCGCCTGCAGGCGGCGCGAGCCCGCTGGACCTTGCTCACCGGGCTGACCGCCGGGCCGGACCTGTCGGCTGCGACGCCGGCCGATGCAGCGCCGGTAGGCACGTCGCCGCATCCGGAGCTTCAACTGGCAGGCCAGGCCCGTGAACTGGCGCGCAAGCGGGTGGAACTGATGCGCCACTCACGGCGCGATGCGCCCGAGCTGAGCGTGGGAGTGCGGCAGGACGTCCCCGGCCGGGCCGAGGGCTCGCAAGGCAGCCTGGTCGTCGGCCTGCGCCTGCCCTTCGGCACCGACGACCGCAACCGGCCGCTGGAAGCGGCGGCGCTCGCGGAACTGGACGTCGCAGAAACCCACGAGCAACGCCTGCGTGAGTGCATCGACAGCGACATCGCCGCCGCCCGGGAGGCGCAGCGCTCGGCCGAGACCCAACTCGATGCCGAGACCGCGCGTGCGGGCCTGCTGCGCGAGCGCGCCAGCCTGATCGACAAGTCCTTCCGTGCCGGCGAGACCCCGTTGCCCGACCTGCTGCGTGCGCTGGCCGCCGCGGCGCAGGCCGACAGCGCCGTGGCACGCCAGACCGCCGCGCTGGGCCTGACCCGCGCCCGACTCCAACAAACCCTCGGACTTCTTCCATGAGATTTCTCACCGATCGCATTGCCTCGCGGCACCCACTGCCCAGGGCACCCAGGGCGTTCTGCGCCATGCTGCTGATGACGAGCGCGTTCGTCATCGCCGCGCCGGGTGCCCACGGCCCCAATGGCGAGCATCTGGACAGCCCGACGACGATGCGGGCCGCATCGGCCCTGCCGCGCATCGAAGCCAAGTCCGAAGCCTTCGAGCTGGTCGCCGAATTGCGTGCCGGCGAGTTGGTCATCGTGATCGACCGCTACGAAACCAACGAGCCCGTGCTGGGTGCAAAGCTCGAAGTCGAGAGCGGATCGCTGAAGGCCGCGGGCGTGTTCCGCGCCGAGCAAGGCGACTATGTCGTCACCGATGCGGCCATGCTCAAGGCATTGGGCGCGGCCGGCGAGCACGGCCTCGTGTTCACGCTGGTGGCAGGCAAGGACAGCGACTTGCTCGATGGCACGCTGGTGAACACCGGAGGTCGCGCTGCGGCCGCCGTTGCGACGAGCGATCACGGACACGCCCCAGGCAACGATGCCCACGGACACAGCCATGAGCTGGAGCGCGCAGCCTGGATCGGTGCCGGTGTCGCGGCCCTGGGTCTGATCGGTGGCATCGCCTGGTGGCGCCGACGCCGCGGCGAAGTTGGCAAGCAGCAGGGGGGCCTGTGATGAAGCACAAGTTCTGGTGGTTCGGCGGCGGCCTCGGCCTGCTGGTTCTCGCGGCGCTCGTCGCCTGGATGCTTCTGGTGTCTCTGGCGTATGCAGCCCCGGGCGCGCACGGCCCGAACGGCGAGCACCTCGACGCACCCGGCGCCGCGGTCAACGCTTCGGGTCTGGCGCGGCTGCCCGACGGCAGCGTCAACGTGCCCAAGCTCGCGCAGCGGCGCATGGCCATCCGCACGGTGCTGGCACCCGAGTCCGCCGCCGCCGCGACGGTCGAGATGCCGGGTCGGGTGATCATGGACCCGAACGCCAGCGGCCGCGTGCAGGCGGTGCACGGCGGACGCATCGAGCCCGGGCCCAAAGGGTTGCCGGTCGCCGGCCGGTCCGTCAAGCGCGGCGAGGTACTGGCCTACGTCCGCCACCATGCCGAGCCCTACGCCGTGGGCACGCAGCAGGCCCAGCTGGCCGAACTGCGTGCGCAGCGGCAACTGGCCGAGCAGCGCGTGCAGCGACTCGAAGGCCTGGAGGGCACGGTGCCGCGCAAGGAGATCGAGGCCGCGCGCACCGAAGCGAAGAGCCTGGCCGAGCGCGAGCGCAGCATCGGCGGCAGCCTGGTGGCGCGCGAAACACTGACCGCGCCGGTTAGCGGCGTCATCGCCCGCGCGGATCTCGTCGTCGGCCAGGTCGTCGAGCCGCGCGACGTGCTGTTCGAGGTGGTGGACCCGGCGCGCATGCTGGTGGAGGCCACCACTGCCGATGCGGCCGTGGCCGCGCGTGTCGCCAGTGCATCGCTCCAGGGTGTGCCCGAGGTGACGCTGCGCCTGCTCGGGGTATCGCGCTCGCTGCGCGACGGCGTGCTGCCGCTGACTTTCGCGGTGACGCCGGCAAAGCCGGGCGCAGCTCAGCGCGAATCCCTGCCTTTGGCGATCGGCCAGCCGGTCACCGTCGTGGCGCAGTCGAAGGAGCGCATCAAGGGCGTGGTGCTGCCGGCCCAGGCCGTGGTGCGGAACCCGTCCAACGAACCCATCGTCTGGATCAAGTCTGGCGCCGAGCGCTTCATCCCGCAGCCGGTGCAGTACCGGCCGCTGGACGCGAGCACGGTCGTGGTGACGCAAGGGCTGAGCGCGGACAACCGCGTCGTGGTCCAGGGCGCGCCGCTGATCGCGCAGATCCGCTGAGCGAGGAACGATCATGTTCAACTGGATCGTTCGCTACAGCCTGCACAACCGCCTGTTCGTGCTGGCGGTGGCGGCGCTGTTGATGGTCTACGGCGCGATGACGGCCTGGCGCACGCCGGTCGATGTCTTCCCCGACCTCAACAAGCCGCTGATCACCGTGCTCACCGAGGCGGGCGGCATGGCGCCGGAAGAGGTCGAGCAGCTCGTCACCTTTCCGCTCGAGACCGCGCTCAACGGCATGCCGGGCGTGACCCGCGTGCGCTCGACCTCGGGGGTGGGCCTGTCGCTGGTCTATGCCGAGTTCGACTGGGGCACCGACATCTACCGCAACCGCCAGTTGGTAGCCGAGCGGCTGGCGCTGGTGCGCGAGCAGATGCCGGGCGACATCACGCCGGTGATGGGCCCGGTGTCGTCGATCATGGGCGAGGTGATGCTGGTGGCCTTGCCGCTGGTGCCCGGCGACGGCAAGTCGCCGGTGGCCACACCGATGCAGGCCCGCGAGTACGCCGACTTCGTGCTGCGCCCACGCCTGCTGTCGATCCCCGGCGTGTCGCAGGTCATTCCCATCGGCGGCGAGGTGCGCACCTTGCGCGTGGCACCCGATACCGCGCGCATGGCGCAGTTCGGCGTCTCGCTGTCCCAGGTCGAGCAGGCCTTGAAGGGCTACGCCGGCAACGCCGGCGGCGGCTTCATCGACCTGAACAGCCGCGAGTACCTGATCCGCCACCTGGGCCGCAGCAACCGCGCCGAGGACCTGGCGGGCATCGCCGTGGCCTGGAAGGAGGGCCGTGCCATCCTGCTCGAGCAGGTGGCGACGGTCTCGTTCGCGGCCGGCCTGAAGCGCGGCGACGCCGGCTACAACGGTCTCCCGGCGGTGGTGGTCAGCGTGCAGAAGCAGCCCGATGCCGACACGGTGAAGCTCTCCGCGCAAATCGAGGCGGCGCTCTCCGAACTGAAGCAGGGCCTGCCGCCGGGGCTTGCCGCGCCGCGCGTGCTGTTCCGCCAGGCCGACTTCATCAAGGCCTCGATCGGCAACGTGACCGAAGCGCTGCGCGACGGCGCCATCATGGTCGCCATCGTCCTGTTCGCCTTCCTGTTGTCGGCGCGCACGACGGTGATCTCGCTGGTCGCGATCCCCCTGTCGCTGGCCGTCACCGCGGTGGTGTTCCAGTGGCTCGGGCAGTCGATCAACGTGATGACGCTCGGCGGCCTGGCGATCGCCATCGGCGAGCTGGTGGACGACGCGGTGGTGGGCGTCGAGAACATCGTGCGCCGGCTGCGTCAGAACCGCAGCGCGCCGAACCCGCTGCCGGTCTTCGACGTGGTGGAGCGGGCCAGCGTCGAGGTGCGATCGGGCATCCTCTACGCGACGATCATCGTCGTGCTGGTGTTCGTGCCGCTGTTTGCACTGCCGGGCATCGAAGGGCGGCTGTTCTCGCCGCTGGGCATTGCCTACATCGTGTCGATCCTCGCGTCCATGCTGGTCTCGATGACGGTGACGCCCGCGCTCTGCTACTACCTGCTGCCGAAGATGAAGCGGCTCGACCACGGCGACAGCCCGCTGGTGGCGTGGCTGAAGCGCCAGGACGGCAAGCTGCTGGCCTGGTCGTTCCCGCACGCGAAGATGCTGATCGCGATCGCCGCGCTGGCGGTGGCCGGCGCCGCAGCGACCGTGCCAATGTTCCCGCGCGCCTTCCTGCCGGCCTTCAACGAGGGTTCGCTGGTGCTGGGCCTGGTGATGCAGCCGGGCACCTCACTGGCCGAAGCCAACCGCGTCGGCTCCGTCGCCGAGACGCTGATCCGCGAGGTGCCTGAAGTCACGCAGGTGGGCCGCCGCACCGGCCGCGCCGAGCTCGACGAGCATGCGGAAGGCGTGCACTCGGCCGAGATCGACGTCGACCTGAAGCGCAGCGAGCGTGACCGCGAGACCATCATGGCCGACATCCGCGAGAGGCTCTCGTCGCTGCCGGCGCAGGCGACCATCGGCCAGCCCATCAGCCACCGGCTCGACCACCTGCTCTCCGGCGTACGTGCGCAGATCGCGGTGAAGATCTTCGGCGACGACACCGACACGCTGCGCGGCCTGGCCGAGCAGATGCGCGGCCAGCTGGCGGCCGTGCCGGGGCTGGTGGACCTCACGGTCGAGAAGCAGGTGCTGATTCCGCAGATCAGCGTGCGGCTTGACCACCGCAAGGCCGCGCAGGTGGGCCTGGCGCCGGGCGAGGCGATCCGCGTGCTGCAGGCGCTGACCGATGGCGCGCATGGCGCGCAGATCGTCGATGGCCCGCGCCGCTACGAGCTGGTGCTGCGCCTGCCCGACAACCAGCGCACGCCGCAGGATCTGGCGCGCACACTGATCGACACGCCGGCGGGGCGCATCCCGGTGTCGGCCATCGCGACCGTGGAAGAGACCGACGGGCCGAACCAGATCGGGCGCGAGAACGGCCGCCGCCGCATCATCGTTTACGCCAACACCGATGGTGGCGACATGGGGCGGGTGATTGCCGACATCCGCAGGGTCATCGACGGCACACCGCTGCCCAGCGGCAACTTCGTCAGCCTGGAGGGGCAGTTCCAGGCCCAGGAGCAGGCCACCCGGTTGATCGCGGGCCTGTCGGTGGTGTCGCTGGCGCTGATGTTCCTGGTGCTGTACTCGCGCTACCAGTCGGTGGTGCTGGCCGGCATCATCATGGCCAACATCCCGCTGGCGCTGATCGGCTCGGTGGTGGCGATGTGGATCGCGGGCGTGAGCCTGTCGGTGGCGTCGATGGTGGGCTTCATCACGCTGGCCGGCATCGCCACGCGCAACGGCATCCTGAAGATCAGCCACTACATCAACCTGTGCAAGTTCGAGGGCGAAACCTTCGGCCAGGCCATGATCGTGCGCGGCTCGCTGGAGCGGCTGACGCCGGTGCTGATGACGGCGCTGGTCGCGGCCTTTGCGCTGACGCCGCTGCTGCTCGCCGCCGACGCGCCGGGCAAGGAGATCCTGCACCCGGTGGCGGTGGTGATCTTCGGCGGTCTCGTCAGCTCGACGCTGCTCGATACCCTGCTCACGCCGGTGCTGTTCTGGCTGTTCGGCGAGCAGGCGACACAGCGCCTGACCCAGCCTGAAGCCGAGGCGCCGCAGGGCGCCGCCGGCACCCAGGAAGCCTATTGAGATGACATCAGGCCCGGCGGCGCCGCCTGTTCCAGAGCGCCGCACCCTCGCAGGAGATCGAAGAGATGATGAAGAAGCTGTTGACCGCGGTCGTGCTGGGCCTGTCGGCCCTGTCTTTCAATGCCGCATTTGCCCACGGTGGCGGCCCTGCCAAGCATGGTGGCGTGGTGGCGACCTCCAGCGACCTGTCGTTCGAACTCGTCGCCGATGGCGGCAACGCCGTGATCTACGTCGAGGACCATGGCAAGCCGATGGCGCCCGCGGGCATGAAGGGCAAGCTCACCGTGCTGAACGGCGCCGAGAAGTCGGAGGCCGAACTGGTGGTCGCGGGCGACAAGCTCGAAGCGAAGGGCGTGAAGCTGGTCAAGGGTGCCAAGGTCGTCGCGGCGCTGGTGACGCCGGCGGCAAAGGCCATCACCGTGCGCTTCACGGTGCGCTGACACCCCGCGCGGATGGCGGCCCTTGCCGCCACCGCCTTCGATCAGCCGCGCAGCTGCAAGCCGGTCCAGCCATGCCAGCCCACGTACAACGCCACGATCAGGATCAGCCCACCGGAAAGGTACGGGGCTTTGCTGGCCAGCCGGCCGATCCCCGCCCAGCGCTGGCCGGCGTGACGCATGCCGATTGCCGCCACGACGCCGGACAGCACCAGCGTCAGCGCCAGGCCCACGCTGAAGCCCAGAACCAGGGTCGCACCCAGCGCCACTTCCTTGAGCTGCAGACACAGCAGCAGCACGGTGATCGCGGCGGGGCAGGGGATCAGGCCTCCGGTCAGGCCGAACACCGCGATCTGCCCCGTCGTGACGTGTCGGTTGGCGAAGCGTCGGCGGATGTCGTTGGCATGGGCGCGCTCGTGCGCGTCCTGCCAGCCCGGCGCGGAGACATCGAGTCCGCCATCTTCGGGGTGCACGTGGGCGTGGCCGGCTTCGGTGAACTCGACGTCGTAGTCGTGCGTGTGTCCGCCGTGGCCCAGACTCACGCGCGCGACGAATTCGTGGGGCTCCGGGATCGGCTGCTCCGACTCGAGGAACCCGTCGCGGGCGACGAAGCCGAAGCGCTGGCGCGCGCCACCCGGTCGTTCGGTCTCGACCGCCACCTCATCCGCAAGCCAGGCGTGGCCGCGGCCTTCCGAACGGACTCGGAACACTGGAGGCACGCCGTCCTCGAAGATCTCCAGTTGAATCACGCCATGGCCGGTGTCGATGCGACGCCGCTCGGCATGCTCGTGATCGTGGCCAGCGGCCGCCGCCGCGTGCTGGTCCCTCCAGGTTCGCCACAGCATCCACAGCGCCACGCCGGCGATCAGCACCGCCGACCCGACCTGAAAGTAGGGCTCCGTCGTCTCGGCATCCCAGCCCCGGCCCACGTACATGCCGGCGAGCGCGACCAGCCACACCACGGCCGTGTGCGACACGGTCGCCGCGATGCCGAGCAGCACCGCCTGACCCACCGTGCCGCGGATTGCGACGATGAAGGCTGCCATCATCGTCTTCGAGTGTCCCGGCTCGAGGCCGTGCAAGGCTCCGAGCAGGATCGCGCTCGGGATGAGCAGCCAGGCACTGGCCGTTCCCTGCTGCAGCAGGCTCGCAAAGTCAAGCATCGTCGTTCGCCTCGTCCGTGCAGCGCCGAGTGGCCCGATGCACTGCGTGTGATTGTAGGCACATCCTATCCCCCTGGAGGGGATATGATAGCCTTGTGCAAGCGTCTCCGCGGTAGCATCTCGTCCATGAGCAATGCCGAACAACATGCCTCCCACCCCGCGGTGATCAAGCGGTTGCGCCGGGCCGCCGGCCATCTGCAGAACGTGATCGCAATGATGGAAGCAGACCGCCCCTGTACCGACGTGGCGCAGCAGTTGCACGCTGTCGAGCGGGCGATCACGGCCGCCAAGCAGCAGATGATTCACGACCACATCGACCACTGCCTGGATCACGCACTCGAGTCCAAGGCCCGCAGCACGCGACAGGTGCTCGACGAGTTCAAGTCCATCTCGAAGTACCTCTGAAGCGCGCGCGTCCTCCACGAAGCAACCGATGAATCCGCTGGCACCACTGCACCCGACCCGCCTCGCCTCGGCATGGTGGGTCCGGCTGTTGCTGGTCGTCGTGCTGGTGGCTGACCTGGTCGGCGCGCCCCTGCACCGCCACCACCACGACTCGGGTGTCGACAGCTCCGCTCTGGCGGCTGACGCGACGCACCTGTCGTCCTCGCCGCCGCCGCATGTCGAGGACGATGGCGAGCCGAGCGTGTTTCACGCCACGACCACGCTGCGTGTCGCCGCCCAGGCGCTCGTGGCGGACGAACCGGGCGCGGGCGCGCTGTGGATGGCCGCGCTGCTGCCGGCGCCGATCGAGTCGTTGCGCCCGTCAAAAGCGGACGCGGCCGGCACCTGGGCGCCGAACGACGTGTGGCCGCCACCCCGTCCCGTCCCCCTCAGCCGACCTCCCGAAGGACGCGCGCCTCCCGTGCGCGCCTGAAAGCCCCTCTCGCACTGCTTTCAGCGGCGCGCCGTGACGCGCGCCTGACCTTCGTGGAGTTCCCATGCCTTACCGCCCCTCGCGGACGACGCTCGCGCGCGCCGCCATTCTTCTTGCCGCTCTGACAGCGGCGCTGCCGCTGCGCGCCGCCGACGAGTTCAAGGTCTCGCCCGCCCAGATGCAGGCCCTCGGCATCCAGCTGCAGCGGCTGGACAAGCCCTCGCCGATCACCGGCCTGGCCTACCCGGCGCGCGTGGTCTTGCCGCCGGCGCAGGAGTCGGTGCTCAGCGCCACGCTGGCCGGCAGCATCGACCGCCTGCTGGTCAGTGAGAACGAAACCGTCAAGCCCGGCCAGCAACTGGTGCGCCTGGTCAGCCCCGAACTCGGCGAGCTGCAGCTGCGTCTGGCGGAAGCGGCATCCAAGGCCCGGCTGTCGCAGAAGACATTGGCGCGTGAGCGTGGCCTGCTGGCCGACGGCATCGTGCCCGAGCGCCGCGTGCAGGAAGCCGAAGCCGCGGCGGCGGAAGACCGCGCCCGGCAGACCCAGGCGGAATCCGCGCTGCGTCTGGCGGGGGCCGATGCGGCGCTGATCCGCGGCGTGGCCGACGGCGGGGCCATGCAGGACGCGCTGGTCCTGCGCGCCCGCAGCGCCGGGGTCGTCACGAAGATCGACGTCAAGCCGGGCCAGCGTGTCCAGGCGGCCGATGCGCTGCTGCGCGTGGCCGACACGCGCAAGCTGTGGCTGGACGTGCAGATACCGGTGGATCGCCAGTCGCAAGTGGCGTTGAAAGGCGCTGCGCTGGCCGGCGTGGAGCGGGAACTGGCCGGGCGCGCGGTGGGCTTCGGGCCGATCGTCTCCGACAGCCAGACCGTGACGCTGCGCGCCGAGGTCACCCAGGGCGCGGCAGGCCTGCGCATTGGCGAGGCGCTGCAGGTGCGCGTGCCCTTCGCGGCCGCCGAGGGCTGGGCCGTGCCGGTGCCCGCCGTGGCGCGCCAGGACGACAAGGCCTACGTCTTCGTGCGCACGCCGCAGGGTTTCGTGGCCACGCCGGTCACCGTGCAGGCCGGTGCGGGTCAGTCGCTGCTGGTGGCCGGCGGGCTCAAGGCCGGCCAGGAGATCGCGATCAGTTCAGTGATCGCGCTCAAGGCAGCGTGGCTCGGCAAGGGCGGGAGCAATTGAGATGCTGGCCCGACTCGTTCAATTCGCGCTCGCCCAGCGGCTGTTCGTGCTGCTGGCCGGGCTGCTGCTCATGGGCGCCGGCTGGTTGGCTTTCAAGAACCTGCCGATCGACGCCTTCCCCGACGTTTCCAGCACCCAGGTCAAGGTCATCATGAAGGCCCCGGGCATGACGCCCGAGGAGATCGAAAGCCGCATCGCGCTGCCGATCGAGGTCGAGATGCTGGGCATTCCGAAGCAGCGCATGCTGCGCTCGGTGTCCAAGTACGGGATCGTCGACGTCACGATCGACTTCGGGGACGGCACCGACATCTACTGGGCCCGCCAGCAGGTCTCGGAGCGCCTGTCCGGCATCACCGGCGACCTGCCGGCCGGCATCAGCGGCGGCATGGCGCCCATCACGACGCCGCTGGGCGAGATGTTCATGTTCACCATCGAGGGTGACGGCTACTCCCTCGAAGACCGGCGCAACCTGCTCGACTGGGTCATCCGCCCGGCACTGCGCTCGGTGGCGGGCGTGGCCGATGTCAACGCACTGGGCGGCAAGGTGCGCAGCTTCGAGGTGCTGCCCGATCCGGTCAAGCTCGCCGCGGTCGGCATCTCGACGGCCCAGATCAAGGCCGCGATCGAGGCCAACAACCGCAACGATGGCTCCGGCCGTCTGGGCGAGGGCGACGAGGTGCTGCTGGTACGCGCCGAAGGCAGCCTGCGCGGCGCCGACGATCTGCGTGCCGTGGTGGTGAAGGCTGACAAGGGCGAGACCGTGCGCCTGGGCGAGATCGCCACGGTGCGCGACGGCAGTGTCACCCGCTACGGCGTGGTCACCCAGGACGGCAAGGGCGAGGCGGTGCAGGGCCTGGTGCTCGGCCTGGCCGGCGCCAATGCGCAGAAGGTGGTCGAAGGCGTCACGCAGAAGCTGGAAGAGCTGAAGCCCACCTTGCCCAAGGGCATCGAGTTGAAGGTCTTCTACAACCGCGCCAGCCTGGTCGAGAAGGCAGTCGGCACCGTGTCCAAGGCCCTGCTCGAGGCCACCGTGCTGGTGCTGGTGCTGCTCGGCGCATTCCTCGGCAACCTGCGCGCGGCGGTGACCGTGGCGATGGTGTTGCCGCTGTCGGCCCTGGCCACCTTCATCCTGATGCGCACGACCGGCATGTCGGCCAACCTGATGAGCCTGGGCGGCCTGGCGATCGCGCTGGGCATGCTGGTCGATGCCGCCGTGGTGGTGGTCGAGAACGTGGTCCAGCATCTGGGTCACGACAAGAGCGCGGAGAAGCTGCCGCGCATGCACGTCGTGTTCCGCGCCGTGCGCGAGGTCTCGGTGCCGGTGGCGGCAGGCATCCTGATCATCGTGGTGGTCTTCCTGCCGCTGCTGACGCTGCAGGGCCTGGAGGGCAAGTTCTTCGTGCCGGTGGCGCTGACCATCGTGTTCGCGCTGGCCAGCTCGCTGCTGCTGTCGCTGACGGTGATCCCGGTGCTGGCGTCCTACCTGTTGAAGAAGGTGGCGCACGAAGACCCGTGGCTGCCGCGTTTGCTGGGCCGCCTGTACGAGCCTACGTTGGCCTTCGCGCTGAAGCGCCAGAAGCTGGTCTTCGTGATCGCCGGCGCCATGCTGGCGGGCGCGGCGGGCGTCTACCTGCTGGTGGGCAAGACCTTCATGCCCACGATGGACGAGGGCGACATCATCGTCGGCATCGAGAAGCTGCCGTCGGTGAGCCTGGAGCAGACTGCCGCGCTGGACCTGCGCATCCACCAGGCACTGATGAGCCAGATCCCGGAGATCACCGGGGTCGTGGCCCGCGCCGGCTCGGACGAGATCGGCCTCGATCCGATGGGCCTGAACCAGACCGACACCTTCCTCGTGCTCAAGCCGCGCGCGGACTGGCAGTTCGAGAGCAAGGAGGCCCTGCAGGACAAGATCCGCAAGGTGCTCGACGAACTGCCCGGCGTCGCCTACAGCTTCACCCAGCCGATCGACATGCGCGTCTCCGAGATGATCATCGGCGTGCGCGGCGACGTCGCGATCAAGGTCTTCGGCCCCGACCTGGGCACCCTCAACGAACTGGCCGCGCAGATCGAGAAGCAGATCAAGGAGGTGCCGGGCAACCAGGACGTCTACACGGTGGAGAACGACGGCGTGCAGTACCTGCGCGTCATCATCGACCGCCTCGCGGCGGGCCGCCACGGCCTGTCGGTGGAGGACGTGCAGGACGCACTGCGCGTGCAGATCGAAGGCCAGCGCGCCGGCAGCGTGATCGACGGCAGCAAGCGTGTGCCGATCGTGATTCGCGGGCCGGACGCCGTGCGCATCTCGCCGGCCGAGTTCGAGGCGCTGCGCATCACAGCGCCCGATGGCCGGAGCGTGCCGCTGCGCACGCTGGCCCGCATGGAGCGCGCCAGCGGCCCGGTGAAGATCGACCGCGAGATGGGCAGCCGCTACAGCGTGGTGATCGCCAACGTCACCGGCCGCGACCTGGTCGGCTTCGTCGAGGAGGCCAAGGCCAAGGTGGCGCAGGCGGTCAAGCTGCCCACCGGCTACCGCGTCACATGGGGCGGGCAGTTCGAGAACCAGCAGCGCGCCGCGGCGCGGCTGACGCTGGTGGTGCCACTGTCGCTGGCCTTCATCTTCGTCATCCTCTTCACCACCTTCGGCTCGGTGCGCCAGGCCTTGCTGGTGCTGAGCAACATCCCGTTCGCGCTGGTCGGCGGCATCGTCGCACTGTGGCTGACGGGCGAGTACCTGTCGGTGCCGGCCTCGGTCGGCTTCATCGCGCTGCTGGGCATCGCGGTGCTCAATGGCGTGGTGCTGGTGAGCTACTTCAACCAGTTGCACGCCGAGGGCCTGTCCTTGCACGAGAGCGTGGTCCAGGGCGCCAAGCGGCGCCTGCGGCCGGTGCTGATGACGGCGTCGATCACGGCCTTCGGCCTGATCCCGCTGCTGTTCGCCACCGGCCCCGGGTCGGAGATCCAGCGCCCGCTGGCCATCGTTGTCATCGGTGGGCTCATCACGGCCACGGCGCTGACCCTGATCCTGCTGCCCATCCTGTACCTGAGATTCGGCCAGTCGTCCGCCGCAGCCGCCGACGCCAAGGAGCTCAACCATGCTTAGTCACTGCCTCACCCTGGTGAGCCCGCCCGAGATCGAAGAGAAGCTGCTGGACACGCTGCTCGAGGTCGCGGGTAACGAGGTCTTCACCAGCACACCCACCTTCAGCCACGGCACCGCGCATGGCCGCCTCAGCAGCACCGAACAGGTGATGGGGCGCAGCCGCTCGGTCCAGGTCCAGATTCTGGTCAAGCACGACGAACTGGACGAATTGCTCGCAGCGCTGCGCACCGGCTTTGCCGGCACGGGGCTGCGCTACTGGGTCACCGCGCTGGCCCAGGCAGGAGAAATCGAATGACGCACCCACGACTCGCTACCATCGCGCGCGCGCTGGCACTCAGCCTGGGCCTGGCCTGGTCGCTGGCCCCGGCCGCCGGTGCGGCCTCGCCTGCGGAACTGCCCAGCGCCGAGCTGGCCCGCGCGGCCATCGAACAGGATCCCGCCGTGGTGCAGGCCCTGCGTGCCTTGGAGGCCTCCCGTCACGGCGCGGCCATGCTGGAGGCCGGCCCGCACGAATGGGCCGTGGGCGCCACCGCGCAGCGCCGCCGCATCGACGGAGGCACGAACTCCAACGAATGGTCGATGCAGATCGAACGGCCGATCCGCATCGCCGGCAAGGCGGGCCTCGATCGACACCTGGGCCAGACCGGACAGGATCTGGCGCGTGCGCAACTGGCCGCCGCGCGCGTCGAGGCGGCGCGCACGCTGCTCGACGGCTGGATCGACTGGCTCGCGGCGCGCCAGGCCCGCGAATCGTTGGACGAGCAGGTGCGCGCGACCGAAGAGAACCTGCGCGCCGTCATGCTGCGCCAGAAGGCGGGGGATGCCTCGCGGCTGGAGCTCAATGTCGCCCAGGGCGACGTCGCCCAGGCCCGCCAGCAGGCGGCGACAGCCGCCACGGCCGAGGCCAAGGCCCTGGCCGCGCTGAAGATCCGCTACCCGGCGTTGCCGGCGCAGCCGCAGCCACTGCCGGACCCGGCGGCACTGGAGGGCGACGAGGCACAGTGGCGCGCGCGTGTGCTCGAAGCGCACCCCTTGCTGAAAGCTGCGGACCAGGGGCTGCGCAAGGCCGAGCTGACGGCCGACCGCGTTCGGGCCGATCGCACGCCGGACCCGACCGTGGGCGTGTTCACCTCGTCGGAGGCCTCGCGCACCGAACGGGTGGTGGGCATCAGCCTGAGCATCCCCTTGGGCGGCAACTACCGCGAGCAGGCCTCGCGGGAGGCGCTGAAGCAGGTCGAGGTCGCCCGCGCAGCCCTGGACCGGCAGCGCCGCGAACTCGAACTGCTGGTGTCCGGACAGGTCCAGGACGCCGTCGGCAGCGTCGAGCGCTGGCGCCTGGCCGAGCAGGCGGCCGCCACTGCGCGCGAGACGGCGCGCCTGACGCAGAAGGCCTACGCCGCGGGCGAGGCCGACGTGCAGGCGCTGCTGCTTGTTCGGCGCCAAGCGCTGGAGGCCACCACCACGGCCCAAGCTGCGCGGGCGGAAGCTCTGCGCGCGCGGTACCGGTTGCAGGTCGATGCCGGGCTCCTGTGGCCCGTTGCAGACTGAACCGGCGACCGCTGAAACATCCCCAATTGACTTCCACGGAGACTTCATCATGAACCCTTCGCACCTTCACATGATCGCCGCCCTCGCTGCCATCGCGGCGCTCGCCGGCTGCGCAACGCCGCCTCCGCCCGACCCTGCGGCGAAAGCTCCACATTGCTACAAGACCAACAAGGGACGGGTCATCGCGTGCACCAGCACGCCGGTGCCAAGCCTCAATGCGGACGCCGAGGCGAAGCGCTTCGCGCCCGACCCGAACGCCCTCACTGTGTACGTCGTGCGCCGCAACTGGGGCGACGGCCGCAACTTCGTGAAGGTCTATCCGGATGGCGGACCCGGAATCGAGACCCTTCCCGACACCATGATCCGCTTCAAGTTCAAGCCAGGCGAGCACTCGATCGCCTTCGAGTTCGAGGGCAAGCGCCAGAGCACCACCGTGCAGGGGCGGGCTGGCGACGTGCGATTCGTGAGGGTCGACGGCACGGTCTGGTCGTGGAAGAGTTCGTACGAGTGGGCGCAGGAGCCCGAGACTGAGATCCGCGAACGAGCGCTCAAGGCACGGCTCGTGGCCGACGTGACGGTGCGATGAGCGAGGGCGATACTGCGCCCGTGTCCTCGTCCGATCCCGTTCTGAAGCCACGTGCCGGCAAGCTTCCGGCAGGCGTGGGCGCCGCGCTGCTTGCTGCGGCGCTCTTCGGCGCCGGTACGCCGCTGGCCAAGGCGCTCATGGCCGGCGTCGGGCCATGGACGCTCGCCGGCCTGCTGTACCTGGGCTCCGGTCTCGGGTTGGCGCTCCTGCGGTTGGTGCGGCGGGCGCCCGCGGCGCGCCTGGAGCCCGGTGAGTGGCCTTGGCTGGCGGGCGCGGTGCTGGCAGGCGGCGTGGTGGGGCCCGTGATGTTGATGTTCAGTTTGTCGGCCATGCCTGCATCCGCAGCCTCTCTTTTGCTCAATGCCGAAGGCGTGTTTACCGCCCTGCTGGCCTGGTTCGTCTTCAAAGAGAACTTCGACCGGCGCATCGCCCTGGGGATGCTGGCCATCGTGGCCGGCGCGGCCGTCCTGAGCTGGCCGGGTGAAGCGCAATTCGGCGCACTGTGGCCGGCGCTCGCGGTGCTGGGCGCCTGCCTGGCCTGGGGCGTGGACAACAACCTCACGCGCAAGGTATCACTGGCCGACGCCATCTGGGTGGCGATGGTCAAGGGTCTCGCCGCTGGATCGATGAACCTGGCCATCGCCCTGATACTGGGCGCGAAGCTGCCGTCATTCGGCATGTTGGCCGGCTCGGCCGTGCTGGGTTTCTTCTCTTATGGCATCAGCCTGACGCTTTTCGTCGTTGCGCTGCGGCATCTGGGCACCGCGCGCACAGGGGCGTACTTTTCGGTGGCGCCGTTCTTCGGCGCCGTGCTCGCGGTCGGGGTGCTTGGCGAGACCGTGACTCCAGCCCTGCTTGTCGCCGGCGTGCTGATGGCGCTGGGCGTTTGGCTGCACCTCAGCGAGCAGCATGGGCATACGCATGGACACGACGTGATCGAGCACGAGCACGAGCACGAACATGACGCGCACCATGATCACCATGCCCGCCGCGACATGCATCCGGCCCGCCACACGCATCGCCATCGGCATGAGCCCTTGACCCACTCCCACGAGCACTTCCCGGACGAGCACCACCGGCATTCGCATTGAGTGTCGGTACATCAGCGCGTGCACTGCTGTTCGGCGCCGAACCTAACGACCTACCCGATGGCCGGACTGCTCGCGCGTGCGGCATCGTGACGGTGCGGAAGCAGCCTGAGACCGCCAAGGGCGTGATGGTCGTGTCGCCTAGAGGACGAGACCGGCAGCGTGCGGGTGATCGTGTGGCCCAAGCTCAAGGCGCAGCTACGCGGGCCGCTGCTGCGTTCGAAGCTGATGGCGGTGAAGGGCACCTGGCAGCGCGATGGCGACGTGCGCAACCTCATCGCCGGGCATGTCGAGGACCTGACGGCGCTGCTTGGTGGGCTGGCAACTAGCAGCCGGGATTTTCATTGACGTTCAGGCATGCCGCCCGCCCAGCCAACGCTCGCCTGGCACCTCGCTCTACTCCTTGGTCTTGGCATTGAGGTAGTGCAGCAGGCAACGCACGCTGTTGATGAACAGCATCGCCTCCGCCTCTGCAAGGAGATCTACATTCGGATGGGCAACGCTGCCTTGATTGCGCAGCGGGTTCAGGGTGTCAACGACGTTTGCAAGGGATCGGAGGATCTTGTCGATCTCTGCTTGGTGCGCTGAGGCGTTGCCGACGAAGGGGTCGTCTCAGAAAACGGAAAATAAAGCACGCTAAGCCGGTTGCAGCGGCCGTAGCGGCCTGAACTTGCCCGCGCCGATCTTGGCGCTGCTGCGCCAGAGGTAATCGCCGGTCAGGTTGACGTGTTCCCATCCCAGTGGCGACAGATACTGCAATAGAGAGTCATCAACGGGCTTGCCGTGGCCACGCAGGGCATTCGCGGCCCGTTCCAGATAAACCGTGTTCCACAGCACGATGGCTGCCGTCACCAGGTTGAGGCCGCTGGCCCGGTAGCGCTGCTGCTCGAAGCTGCGGTCGCGGATTTCGCCCAGGCGGTTGAAGAACACGGCGCGGGCCAGCGCGTTGCGCGCCTCGCCTTTGTTCAGCCCGGCATGCACGCGGCGGCGCAGCTCGACGCTTTGCAGCCAGTCCAGGATGAACAGTGTGCGCTCGATGCGTCCCAGCTCACGCAGGGCGACGGCCAGGCCGTTCTGGCGCGGGTAGCTGCCAAGCTTCCTGAGCATCAGCGAGGCCGTCGCCGTGCCCTGCTTGATCGAGGTGGCCATCCGCAGGATTTCATCCCAATGGGCGCGGACGTGCTTGATGTTGAGCGTGCCGCCGATCATCGGTTTCAACGCCTCGTAGGTGGCATCGCCCTTCGGGATGTAGAGCTTGGTGTCGCCCAGGTCACGAATGCGCGGGGCGAAGCGGAAGCCCAGCAGGTGCATCAACGCGAAGACGTGGTCCGTGAACCCTGCCGTGTCGGTGTAGTGCTCCTCGATCCGCAGGTCGGATTCGTGATACAGCAGGCCGTCGAGCACGTAGGTCGAGTCGCGCACGCCGACGTTCACGACCTTGGTGTGGAACGGCGCGTACTGGTCGGAGATATGGGTGTAGAACGTCCGCCCTGGGCTGCTGCCGTATTTCGGATTGATGTGGCCGGTGCTCTCGGCCTTGCTGCCGGTGCGGAAGTTCTGGCCGTCCGACGATGACGTGGTGCCGTCGCCCCAATGCTCGGCGAAGGGATGTCGGAACTGCGCGTTGACCAGCTCGGCCAGTGCCGCCCCGTAGGTTTCGTCGCGGATGTGCCAGGCTTGCAGCCAGGCCAGCTTGGCGTAGGTCGTGCCGGGGCACGATTCCGCCATCTTGGTCAGGCCCAGGTTGATCGCGTCGGCGAGGATCGTGGTCAGCAACAGGTTTTTGTCCTTGGCCAGGTCGCCCGATTTCAGGTGCACGAAGTGCCGGGTGAAGCCCGTCCATTCGTCCACCTCCAGCAGCAGTTCAGTGATCTTGACGTGCGGCAGGATCATGGCCGTCTGGTCGATCAGCGCCTGCGCGGTGTCGGGCACCGCTGCATCGAGCGGCGTGATCTTGAGGCCTGACTCCGTGATGATGGCGTCCGGCAGCTCGTTGGCCAGCGCCATGCGATTGACGGTGGCGAGCTGCGTTTCCAGTAGCGTCAGCCGCTCATGTAGATACTGGTCGCAGTCGGTAGCCACGGCCAGCGGCAATTCGCTGGCCTGCTTGAGGCTGGTGAATTTCGCGGGCGGCACCAGGTAGTCCTCGAAGTCCTTGAACTGGCGGGAGCCTTGCACCCAGATGTCGCCGGAGCGCAGTGCGTTCTTCATCTCCGACAACGCGCACAGCTCGTAGTAACGCCGGTCGATGCCGGCGTCGGTCATCACCAGCTTCTGCCAGCGCGGCTTGATGAAGTCGGTCGGCGCGTCGGCAGGCACCTTGCGGGCGTTGTCGCTGTTCATGCCGCGCAGCACCTCGATGGCGTCGAGTACGTCCTTGGCGGCAGGCGCGGCCCGCAGCTTGAGCACGCCGAGAAATTCCGGCGCGTAGCGGCGCAGCGTGGCGTAGCTCTCGCCGATGCGGTGCAAGAAATCGAAGTCCTCGGGCTGCGCGAGCTTCTGCGCTTCGGTGACGCTCTCGGCGAAGGCATCCCAGGACATGACGGCCTCGATGGCGGCGAACGGATCGCGGCCTGCTTGCTTGGCCTCGATCAGCGCCTGACCGATGCGCCCGAACAGCCGCACCTTGGCGTTGATCGCCTTGCCGGACGCCTGGAACTGCTGCTGATGCTTGTTCTTGGCGGCGTTGAACAGCTTGCCCAGGATGCGGTCATGCAGGTCGATGATTTCGTCGGTGACGGTGGCCATGCCCTCGATGGCGAGCGCCACCAGGGTCGCGTAGCGGCGCTGCGCCTCGAACTTGGCCAGGTCCGCGGGCGTCATCTGACCGCCCTCGCGGGCGATCTTGAGCAGGCGGTTCTGGTGTACCGACCGCTCGATGCCGGAAGGCAGGTCGAGCGCCTGCCATGCCTTGAGGCGTTCGATGTGTTCCAGCATGTGCCGCGAGTTCGGCTTGACGGGCGACTGACGCAGCCAGGCCAGCCAGGTCGTTTTGCCGTTGTCGCGACGCTTGAGCAAATCGTCGAGGCGGCGGCGATGCGCGTCCGACAGTGGTTCGGCCAAGGCCTCGTAGATGCGCCGGTTGGCGCGGGTGATCGCTTCGGCGCTCGCCCGCTCAACGGCGTTGAGGGAGGGCAGAATGACCGACTGCCGCCGCAGGTGCTCGATCAAGGCGCTGGCCAGCACGACGCCCTTGTCGGTCTGCATGGCCAGCTCGGTCAGCAACTGAACGGCCTGCCGATAGTGGCTCATGGTGAAGGGCTGGAAGCCGAACACTGTTTGAAGCTCCACCAGGTGCTCGCGCCGTGTCTGTTCCCGCTGGCCGTACTCGTCCCAGCTTTCGATGCTGACCTTGAGCTGGTCGGCGACCAGCTTCAACAAGGGCGAAAACGGTGGCTCATCGACGCCAAGGATGACACCAGGAAAGCGCAGGTAGCAGAGCTGCACGGCGAAGCCCAGCCGGTTGACCGGACCGCGCCTCTGCCGGATGATGGACAGGTCGGTGTCGCTGAACGTGTAGTGACGGATCAGTTCTTCCTTGGCGTCCGGCAATGCCAGCAGGTTGTCACGCTCGGCGGCGGACAGGATCGAACGGCGTGGCATGGATGCTCTTTTTCTTTCTATGGCCGAGTAAATCCAGTTCCGCTAAAAAAGGCGATATAGAGCGGTATCCCGATGACCGCACTCAAAAGAATAGCCATACGCCAAGCCGCTCACCCTTCTTTACTCCAATACTGCATGCATGTCCGCAAACAGCGCTCCGCTCGCATTAAGCGAGACTCAGGCGCAGTGCCAGCGCTGCCAGGGTCGCCGCAAGTACGGGGACGGTTAGCACAATGCCCACCTTGAAGTAATACCCCCATGTGATTG
>NZ_CALART010000063.1 GCF_937888285.1 uncultured Aquimonas sp. | reverse complement strand
GCGTCGTGCGGTCAACCGAGTGTTTTGCTCCAATCTCCGTGATTCAACGGACTGCTTCGCTGCCCTCGCCGCGCGTCGATTGAGTGCTTTGCTCTCCTCTCCCCTGGAGGGAGAGGGGCCGGGGGATGTAGGCGGACAATGAATCTGCACCCTCGGGACAATGAATCTGCACCCTTGCTTGTGGATAACTTCGGGGTGGGGCGCGGCCTGAACGGCTCTGAAACAGAGTGCTTTATCTGCGCTTGAAGCGGCCCGGAAGATACCTTCAACCGCTGCAATTGCGCAGAAAGGCGCCGCTGCCTGCGGGGGTGTCAGCGCAGAAAAGCCCTACCGAAGACCAGGGCGACGCCACCCACCAGCGCCAGCGAGCCCCCTGCCAAGATGGCCGGACCGGGCTGGCCTGCAAGCGTCAACACCAGCGCCGTCAGGGTGACGACAAGGGCTAGGGTTTTGAATGCAGCCATGACCTTCCCCATACGTCCTGAACGTTTCTGGGTATGAGCCAGACGGTGCGTGCCATGGCCCGCCGAATGGTAGCGCAAAGCCATGCAAGGGCGATGGCTGCGGCGCGTCCAACCCCCTACGTCCTCGACGGCTTCGGGGTATGAGCCCGACGGGAGAATGCCCGCGCCACGGCCAGGAGCGATAGTAGCAGCCCCAGCAAAGCACAAGCCGCCCAATGGGCGGCCTGTGCGCCTGCCTGAGGGCTGCGCCTCAGACAGCACCACCCAAGTCCTGCCAAGCCGCATGAAGGTGCGAAAAGGCCACGGGTGCGCCCTGTTGCGCAGCAACGGTTGCGGCGCCGCGCAGGCCCTTGGTGAGCGTGCGGAGCCCGCCGGGCTGGCTGGCAATCGTAGCTGCGAGTTGTCGCGCCTTGCTGTCCTCGATTCCCCAGGCTTCCGCCAGCGCGTCGGCGTCTTCCAGGGTCGGCCGTGCGAGGTGCAGCCGCTTGCCGATCCGACCGCGCAAACGGTCGAACATGGCGGCCCGGTGTCCGCTCGTCATACGGGAAAAGACAAACTCGTTACCGACCAGAGCGAGCCCAACATCTGTGGCATCGAAGATCGCGCGGATTTGGTCCAGTGCCGACGCGCCAAGATGCTGCGCCTCATCAATGATGAGAAGCCCGGCCGTGCCTCGCAGACGCTCCACAATCGAACGATGTAGCTTCGCGGCGCCACCGCTTGTGACACCGGCGCCCACGGCCTGCGCGATCTCTTCAAGGGCGGGCACCACGCCAGCGGTTGCAGGCGTCATAGTGACGGCGAACGCGCTCGCTGAACGCTCGACATAGTGGCGAATCGCAAGAGTCTTGCCCAGCCCGGAAGCCCCATAGATGACAGAGAAGTCGTTAGCGAAGTGGGCGAAGCGAAGCGCCGAGAGAATCCGCTTTGCGCTGGGTGTTTCGACAAAGGCCGGCGCCTTGGGCGCGTGCTTCGCCGCTGCTTCACGCATCGCGCGAGACTCGACCCACTTCGCCACCTGCGACTCAAGCGCCGCATTGTCACCGGAGTAAGTGCCGGCGAGCCACTGGCTAAGCCGCGTTGTGCTCACGCTCGATTCGCGCGCGATCTTGGATTGGGTGAGGCTACCGCCCTCGATCAAGCCGCGAACGATCGCGCGCAGATCGGCGGGCTCTGGAACGGTTGGCGCTGTGGCGGGTAGTTTCAGGATTCGTGCGGTGGTTTCCATCTATCATTTCTCCGGCTGCGGTGAGTGCTGCGGCTGTTTCGCCCCGCGTCGGCGGCCACCGGCGCGGGGCTTCTTCTTTGCGGTGTTGTCCACGACAAGCCGAATGCCGGCCGGCCCTTGCTTTGGCTCGGCTGCGCGCTGCGCTGGCGGGTCAAGAAACACGGCGCTACCGGATTCGATGTAGAGGCGCAGCGCGGCGGCGGCGCCGCGTCTGAACTCCGGCGTGTATTCCTTGAAGAAGTCGCCGGCTTCTATCCGGCGAACCGTCTCGCCCATGACATTCACGAACACCCGAACGGCGTCCACGTTGGGGTTATGTCGGGTTCTCATAGGTCACCTGTCGGGGTGGTGAAAAGCCATGGCGCTCGGCGCCGCGCCTCTGATTCATAGGAATCCGCTAGCAGCTCGGTAACTTCATCGGAAGTCGCGCGCGGTAGCGGCGCGGCCGCGAGCGCGGGCGTCTGGCGGGCGATGCCGGATGCGCGCGGACGAAGCCGCGTTGGTCCCTTGGACTCGGGCAGCGCGGGCGGTTGGGGCTGGCACTCGCCGTAAAGCTCGCGCCGTTCCAACTCCGACGCGACCCCGAGCGCTTCGGCCGCGCGTTTCGTCGCCTTCATATGCTGATTCTTGAACCGTGCGTGATCGCGCGCGGCTTCGGTGTCATTGAAGGCGCGCGAGGCCATGTGCAGGGCGTCGCACAGATAGCGCCCTTGCGTCGTGTAGACGCTCACGTCGGCGCGCAAGTCTTGCGGGTCATAGAACACCATCACCTGCTGCCCGATAAGTTCGGCAGTCGCGTTTGACCAGTATCGGTTCGACCCGAGGTCGCTGCGCCCTGCCTTGATGGTGATGCTGCCGTCTCGGGAAACGGTTCGCGTCTCGAACGAACGCAGAAAGAGCGACCGCGCAGCCTCGGGCAGCTGCTGCGGCGGGCAGCGAATCACGCCGGCCGCCCATTCGGCATCAAAGCTGCCGGCCGCGATGCCGCGTCCACGGCGCCCCGTGCGGGCGTTATGGCGTGCGACCTCTTCGCGAACCACTTCAGACAGCTCGCCAGCTTCTACCGCAGTCGCCATGCTGAAGCCGCGCCCATTGATTCGCGGATGGCAAGCGATAGCTTCATGCAGCCCGCCGACGCCAAACGCCCGTTCAATTGGCTTTGCGCCGGGGTTCCCGAAGACCTTGTCGGGATTTGTGAAGTGCACTTCCGCGCCGAAAACCATGGAAAGCAGGCCGGGCGCGTCGCCCTCGCGCGCCTTGAAACGATGGCGGTTCATGGCACCGCCGGTCATCAGCTTATTTGCCGCGACTCGCGTGTTATCCAGGTACACATGACGCGGCGCGCAAACGCCCGCCAGCGCGTGCGTCGCAAGCCTGAACATGTCCGTGTTTTCGCTCTCTGCCAGTTCCCAAGCGAGAATCCGGCGCGAGCGCACGTCCTGCCAAACCCACAGCGTGGCGGTGTTGATCGGCTTTCGCCCCTTGAACGAAACCCACAGGCGATCAAGCTTCAAACCATCGCCGTTGACGGCTTCGCCGACCTCGAAACAAGAAGCGTCGCGAACCAGCGACGGCAGCAGACGCGCGGCCGCTTGGTCCCCCGCACGCTTCATCACCTGAACGCTGTGGGAGACTTCGGAGTCCATTCGCCGAACGAACGTCTTTGCACTCGGCAACACCAGCCGCTTGCGCTTGGCAATCTCCGCTGTTCGCCTGTAGCTGTCCGCGTGCGTCGGCGCAGCGCGCGTGAGGTAGTGCCCCGCGTAGAAGTCCCACAGCTCATCAGGGATTTCAACACGTTCGCGCCCGGCTGCCCTGCCCGGCAGCAGCGCCGGCAGCCAGCGCGCGCGCGCGAGGCCCTCGCAGGCTTTGGCCCAGCGTTTCAACGAATCGACCGATGCGCCCGGCACGCCCTGGCGCTGCAACTCCGCTGCGACGACGCGGCGGGCGTCGGTCAAGCTCCGGCCTTCGGAAAGCAAGCGCTCAACCCACAACAACGCCGCATGGCGCTTTCCGGCTTCCTCTTTGGCCTTGGGGGTCGCCTGCTGGAACCGCGCAAGTTCCGCTGCATGGTCGGGGTCGGGGCACGTGTCGGGCACCGTTGATCGCCCCTCGCGCTCGGCCCAAAGCAGAACGCGGGCCTGCACCCAATCGGGCAAGTCTCCCAGGCGATAGCAGTGGCGCGATGCATGCTCGGGGTCCGACTGCGCGGGCCAGCCTTCCGCTTCGGACCTGCGCCGCAGGTGCCGTGCAGTCCAGCCCAGCGCCTTCGCCAAGTCGGAGACCTTATAAGTAGTGTCAGGGGCGGCCACGGGCTGACATCCTCTGCGGCCGCAGGCGCGCAGGCGCGCTCAGGCCGCACCCTGTGCCGCACCCTGTGCTGGTGATGCTGTCCATGGACGCGCGGAAGTGCGCTCCCGGCGACGCCAGGAGGCCGGTCGCCTCCGCGCGCCGCTGAGTGGCACCAGATGCGGACCCGCACCCCTGCATGCGCCAGACGGGCGCAACACTGTCCCGGGACGCGCGCAGGCGCCTTGCCGACGAAACCAGTAGGGCGAACGAACCAGAGCGCCGCAGAGCGCGCCGCGCGCCGCTAACCCCGCCGAGGGCACAGAGAAGCGCCGCAAGGGCGTTTATAAACGCTCGCAGGGCCACCAGCGGCGACGCCGCGCGATGTTGGGGGGTGCACAGCATCACGCACCCCCTTTCAGCCGGACGGATTCGGCAATTTCAAGCAGGCTTTCAGCCTCGCCCAGCAGCTGAGCCAAGACGGCGGCGAAAGCAGGGAGCGCATCCGCCCCTGCATCCTTGATCGAAGCACCCGCCAGGGCAGCAGAAAGCTCACGGGCGCGAAACACGCGTACGGCAGCCTCTTCGCGCAATTGCTGCGCGTCGTCAGCTGCCACGAAGAACAGCGGCACGCCAGCTGCCTGCGACTGAGATGCGAACGGAACAAGCGTCGGCGTGCGCTTCATGCCAGCACCTCCGCGCGCAGCACCTCGGCAATCGCGCGCAGTTCCAGCGCGAGGGTTTCCGAGTCGTAGACGCATCGCCCTTGCAGAGCGGCGGCGGCGTGATCCAGCAGGCCGGGCCATTCGGCGCGCGGGGCCTCGATGGGCAGCAGCAGGTGTGCGGGCAAGGCCGCGAGCGCGGCGGCAGCGTGGGTGCAGTTCATGGCGGTGTCCTCGTGGTTTCGAGTGACCGCCGCCCCGCTCTCAAACGGGGTGGCGGACGGTACGCGGTTGAGAGACCGGCACGAGGACCGGCGAGCCTTGCGGCTCCCGCGCACCGCCCGCCATGGAACTGGTAGGCATGCACGCCCGCCAAGATGCGGGCGAAGAAAAAGCGCCGGCATCGAGCGATGGGCGCTTGTGCGCCTCGTGTTTCGGTCTCTCACCCCCGGCTGCCGATTTGGCGGCAGCGAAGCGAGCATGCGGCGGCTTGAAAGTGCTGTCAAGTCGCGCTGAATAGGTGTTGCGTCACCCAAGTAAGAGCTGCCGATGAAACTCGGCATGCACAACGTGCGAGGACTCAGGCCGCAACTGCCGGGGTTGTTTGCGTCTCGCCTTGCGTCCCTCGCAAGAGCGGCGCGGGACACTCGCCGGCTTGTCCCGTGTTGGTTCATCGGATAGGCCACGGCGCTCCGCGCTCGGCCTCTATGTCGCGACGGATGCGCGCTTCCAAGCGATCCACCACAGGCGGCGCAGGCCGATCCGCCGGCGGCGTCTCTAGGACAAAGGCAGCCTTGCGTAGTGCACTCGCCAAGCGCGAGGCGGACGCACGCACCTGCGGGTGCGATCCCAAGCGCTCAACCGCGTTGGCCAACTGTCGCGCCTCCAGAGGGCTGAGGGTCAGCCGCAGCGACACATCGCCGTCTGCAAGCGCATCCCTTCGCACTTCGATCGAAGGTGCGCGCGGCCGGACGTGCACTATGCGCCCTTCAACGCGCAGCAGCTCTCGCGCAAGCTCGCGCGCTTCCTCGCTCATCCCTTCGGCCTCGCGTCTTTCGCGTACTGCGCCATTCGCTTAGGGTCAATGCCCAAGAGGTGGGCGGCCATCGCCTGCGCATCGCCGTCCAGCTGTGCTTCGACGACGGACGGGGCCTCGCGTGGCGCCGCCTGATTCTTGGCCTGCTTGAACTGCTCTTCGCTGAGCCCCAGCAAGCGACAGGCTTCGAGTTCTTCCGAGTTCAGCGCGCGGCGCACGCCCGGCACGGGCTGGGAGACCGGCACGCTCATACTGTTCAGAGCGCGCATCAGTTGCGGTTGGGTTTGCATTGCTCGATTCCTCAGAGTTTGACCGGGCCGGAAGCCAGAAACCGGCGCTCAAGCGTGGCCTTCTCGCGAGCATTGAAGGCTTCAGACAGATCGGCGGGCGTCACGCCGTACTCTTGAGCGACGGCGCTCAAGTTCTGCGCGTTCATGCGCTGCTGATACTTGTTGATTGCTTCAGGCGGAACGTGCGACAGATCGCGCATCGGCTCGCGGCAACCTGCGGCGCGCAGCGCATCGGTGGGATTCGGCGCGCTGAGTTCCTGTAGCTCTTTGCTCAGTGCGGCGTCTTCAGTGCCGATTTCTTCCAGGCGCACCGAGATTTCCGTCAACCTCACCCGCCGCTCTTCGACGGGCGGACCGACGCGCGCGGCATCAGCGCCGGCAAGCTCGGGCATGTGGGCTTCAACGTAAGGCCGCAACTTTTCCTTGATCAGGTCGCCGAAGAAGTAAAGCGCCATATCATCGAAGGTGCGCACGAAAGAGCGGGTATCCCGGCCGGCCGAAAGAAAGCAGATTCCGCCCTCGCCGAAGCGATGCTCATTGCGGACTGCATCCATGGAAAGGCTGTCATTGATTTCCGCCAGCGTGAGGACGCCCGGGCCATACTGCTGGCCTACCGCTCCGCTAGCATTGCCTGGCTTCAGCACGCGCGAAAGCTGGACCTTCCAACCACAGATTTCAGTGAATCGCGCTGCTCGGCGGTCGATGTAGTCGAACACGAACCGGATAGCGTCTTCGCGATTGACCGGCGCATTCAGCAGCGCGTCGCGCTCTTCTTCGAGCTGCGAGCGCTCGGCGCGCAGCTCGCCGCGCCGGGCATGGAGGGTCGCGACATACGCGCGCACCTGTCCAGCGATGTTGCGGATTTCTTCGGGGGCGACGGTGTTCATTCGGTGTTTCCTTCGGTTTGTGGCTTGCGGAGCGCTTCGCGTCCTCGCTTGGCGCACTCGTAGACGTAAATGGCAGTGATTCCGTACTCGCGGGCGAGTGCCCTTGCGTTGTCGCGGGTTAGCCGTTGCGCGATGTCGATGTCTCGGAAGTGCCGCTTCACTGCGAGGCCGCGCGGCAGGTAGAACGCTCTCCCGCCGAACACATCGGCAAGCCCGAGCATCACCGCGCGGGCCAGTTCCTCCGCGCGCTGGTCAGGCTCTCCGCGCTTGCGCAGTGCGTGCGCCGCAACGTCGGCGGCTTCGCTCAGCACGTCCGGCCAGCCGACGCGGGACGGTGGGGCGGTGCCCGCATCCTTGCTGTCTGGCTCTTGGGGGGTCTGCATGTTGGGGCGCCACAAGCGGCAGCGGCCGCGTTGGGCAACAGAGTGCAGAGGGGCAGTTGGTGCCCGCCAACGCGACCGAAGCGTTTGGTGGCGTTTGCGCCAAGGTGGATGAATGTGCTAAGGCGCCTCGCGCCCTTTCCTGATCCAGCCTTCAAGTGTTCTGTCATCTACTCCAGGGTCGAGCCCCACACGGATGAACAGCTCCGCCAGCAGCCTGGCGGCGGCGGCGGGGGTGGCGGCTTCGCCCGCCGCTTGTCCCGCGAGAGTCGCCCAGACTCTGCACATGCGCTTGATCTCTCGGGCGTTGGCTGCTGCGCCGGGTTTCGCCTCGCGCTCTTCGCGCTGTGCCTCCAGCTCTTCGATTTGCAACTGTGTCGCTCGCCGCCTAAGCACCGCATCAATCTGTTCAGAGAGGCCAAGGAAGAGGGGCGCGGTCGCCTTCGCCCACGCCGGTTCATCCGCCGATGGCTCTGCCGCCTGTTCGCTTGCGGGCCGTTCGTGTTCGCTGTGCACGCGCTCTGCCTTCCGTGCCTCTCCAGGGCTGCACCCAAGCGCGGGGAGAGCTGCCGCGCTTGTCGCCCCGTCGGGCTATGGGTGCCCGGCCATCGCTACACGATGTCGCGAAAGCGCGCAAGCCCGCCCCATCGGTAGACGGCAGAGCATGCGGAATCGCGGGGGCGTCCTGCGTTGCGGGAGCTGCAACAAGATTGCGTGAGCCGCAATATTTGTCCGGTTCTCATGTCCGGCTTTCCGCGTTGGCGGGGAGCCTTCAAAGGGCGATGAAACCGGCGTAAGCGCTTGATTGAACCGCCTTAAACGCTGCCACCGCCGCGCACACTGTCAGGGCCGCCCCGTTGCGGGTGCGCGTTCCCCGCGCCTCTGGCCGTGCGCGCCTCTCGGGCGCCTTACTGGCCCTTCGTGTTGCCTGCAAAGCCGCGCCCCGCCTAGCTTTCCGCGCGTTTCACTTCGTTTCGGTTCGTTTCGGCAGATTTCGGCAAATCGGGTGCAATCTTTCTGTCCCAAGGGTGCAAGATCACTGTCCCCGCACACCGGGGGAGAGGGGCGATCTTGCCGCGAGTGTGCCCCCTCTCCCCAACCCCTCTCCCACGGGGGAGAGGGGCTCAACAGCAGCCAACGCTCTGCACGCAGCCTGCGGCCTGCACCCAGCGTGCGGGTCGCGCGCTCGCCTATACGCCGCCGAGGAGGCTTGACCTGAAAGAGAGTGTCCATAAACAGCGCGGGCCGATGAATCGAGGATTCTTCGAAATCACCGGGCCGCCACGCGTGGCTGCCGGGATCTCAAGGAACACCCCGCTCGCGGCATGAGGCGACGCGAGCACGAGGCGCCCACGCGTACGGGCCTCAGAACGCATGCCCCGCGCTGCGCACTGTGCGGATCAGCATCTCGTTGACGTCGACATCGTCGGGCTGCGAGATCGCGTAGAGCACGGCATTGGCGATGGCGCGATTGTCGAGCGCGATGCTGCGCAGCTGCTTCACCGCGCTGGCCGTGCTGTCGACACTGATGTCGTGGCCCAGCTCGGACTCGGTGACGCCGGGCGAGATCAGGGTCACGCGGATGCGATCCATCTCCTGGCGAAGACCTTCGGTGATCGCGCGCACCGCGTACTTGCTGGCGCAGTACACGCCAAACTGCGCGCCGACGGCATGCGCGCCGGTGGAGGCCGTGTTGATGATGTGCCCGCTGCCCTGCGCCTCCATGATCGGCAGCACCGCGGCAATCCCGTTCAGCACGCCGCGGATGTTGACGTCGATGATGCGGTCCCATTCCTCGGTCTTGAGCGCGCTCATCGGCGACACCGGCATCACCCCGGCGTTGTTGAAGATCACATCGACGCGACCGAAGCGCTCCTGCGCGAAGGCCACGAACGCTTTGGCGTCCTCGCCCTGGGTCACGTCCAGCGCGCGGTACTCGGCGGTATCGCCCGCCCAGCGGATGTCGGCGGCGATCTGTGCAAGGCGCTCGGTGCGGCGTGCGCCCAGCAGCACGCGATGGCCCTGCCTTGCAAGCACGCGGGCGGTGGCTTCGCCGATTCCGCTGCTGGCGCCGGTGATGAGGATGACCTTGGACATGTCGCTTTCTCCGTGTGTTCGGCGGCTGCCGGGGTGGGAGAAAGTCTGTTGGCCGAACACACTGGGCTCGATACCTGGAGCTCCGCATGGATTGCCTGATCGTCCAGACTCGGTGGCACTTGCGTTGAGGCCCCGCGCCCAGGGGGCGTATCGTGCCCAGCCCATGGACATTCCATTCAACGCTTTGCTCGAAGCCCGGCAGCGCGAGATCGGCGAGCTGATTCTCCGATTCTCCAAGGGCGAGGGCATGCACGCCTCGGCCATTGCCGGCCTGCACTGCATCCGCCTGTCCGCCCCGCACGCGCCGCTGCCAACGGTCTATCGGCCCTCGTTCTGCGTGATCGTGCAGGGCGCGAAGCAGGTGCTGCTGGAGGATGAGGTCTACCGCTACGCGCCCTCGCAGTTCCTGGCGGTGTCGGTTGATCTGCCCCTGGTGGGACAGGTGCTGGAAGCCAGCGCGGAGGCGCCCTATCTGTGCGTGGCGATCGACATCGATGCCCGCCAGATCGCCGAGCTGATCGAACAGGTCGGACCGATCGGACAGGCGCCGCGCGACACGCCGCGCGGACTCTTCGTCGGCGACCTGGATGAGGCCACGCAGGACACCGTGCTGCGGCTCGCGCGCCTGCTCGCCACGCCGCGCGAGATTCCGGTGCTGGCGCCGCTGCTGATGCGCGAGTTCCATTTTCGAGTGCTGAGTGGCCCCTTCGGTGCATGCATCGCGCAGATGGCCATGGCCGGCAGCCACACGCACAGGATCGCGCAGGTCATCCAGCACATCCGCAGCCAGCTCGCCGAGCCGATCCGCATCGAGGAGCTCGCCTCACTGGCGCACATGAGCCGCTCGGCCTTGCATGAGCAGTTCAAGGCCGTCACCGCGATGAGCCCGCTGCAGTACCAGAAGCGTCTGCGCCTGACCGAAGCCCGCCAGATCCTGCTGGCCGAGCGGGCCGACGCCGCCAGCGCAGCCTATCGCGTGGGCTATCAGAGCGCCTCGCAGTTCAGCCGCGAATACGCGCGTATGTTCGGCGCCCCACCGATCCGCGACGTGGCCAGCCTGCGTGACTCGGAGGCTGCCTGCACAAGGTAGAGCCTCTCGAGAAGCAGAACACGTGCAGCCCCACTGATCGTCGCCCCCGCGGAGGCGGGGGCCCAGTGTCGCTCGCCGCAGTCGCACGACTCCTGGATCCCCGCATTCGCGGGGATGACGAATCAAGGTGTCTTCAAGATCACCGGGTCCGCCGCGCAGGGCTGAGAAGTGCTCGAGAAACCGATCGCTCGGCGCATCAGCCAGTACCGTCGCCCCGCGAAGGCGGGGGCCCAGTGTCGCTTGCCGCAGTCGCACGAGTCCTGGATCCCCGCCCCCGCCTTCGCGAGGGCAGGCTCTTCGCGGGGATGACGAATCAAGGTCTCTTCATGATCACCGGGGCCGCCGCGCGGGGCTTTGAAGCTCTCAAGAGACAGACCGTCTCCCCGCACACAGCTGACACCGGCAGCGGCCGTCTGGAGCTGATCTGCACGGCTGTGGGCGAATTCTCAATCCCGAATCCCCAATCCCGGCTCTTCAATCCAGGCTCTTCGATCTCAATGCGGAGCCGTCTCGCCCGGACGCAAGGTCAGCACGCGCACGCCGCGATCGGTCACCGCGACGGTGTGTTCGAACTGCGCGGACAGCAGCCCATCGCGGGTGACGACGGTCCAGCCATCTTCCAGCGTATCCACGGTGCGCCGCCCCTGGTTCAACATCGGTTCGATGGTGAACACCATGCCTTCGCGCAGGACAAGGCCGGTGTGCGGCTTGCCGAAGTGCAGCACCTGCGGTGGCTCGTGCATCTCGCGCCCGATGCCGTGGCCGCAGTAGTCGCGGACGATCGAATAGCCGTACCGGCGGGCGTGCCGCTCGATGGCGTGGCCGACGTCGCCGAGCCGTGCGCCCGGGCGCACGGCCTGGATGCCCTTCCACATCGCTTCGTAGGTCGTCTGCACGAGACGCCGGGCCGGCTGCGAGGCCGCGCCCAGCACATAGGTCTTGCTGGAGTCGGCGATGTAGCCGTGCTTTTCCAGGGTGATGTCGAAGTTGACGATGTCGCCGTCCTGCAGGATATCGGCTGCCGAGGGCACGCCGTGGCAGACCACCTGGTTGCGCGAGGCATTGAGCGCATAGGCGTAGCCGTACTGCCCCTTGCTGGCCGGGCGCGCCTTGAGCGCATTGACGATGAAGTCATCGACCCGGTCATTGACCTGCAGGGTCGACAGGCCGATGAGCTCAAGGCCATCGAGATACTCGAACACCTGCGCCAACAGCCGACCCGCCTCCGCAAGCAGGTTGATTTCTTCGGGTCGCTTGATCACGCCCTTGCCAATCGCATGGGCTGGGGCTCGACGCCGGCGGACCTCAGTTCGGCCGCGACGATCTCGCTGTAGCTCTGCGTGGGGTTGAGCTCGCAGAGCATGCCGATGCGGATCCAGAAGGCCGCCTGCGCGTTGATGGAGCGGCACGAGACCGCGCTGGCCTTGCGCAGCTGGTCGTGCAGCTCGTCGTCGATGTTCACGATGCCCATGCGCGCCTCAAGATACGAAACATATACGAATCGTATTCGCTTCGCGCCCAGCCACGCAAGCGGGCGCGGACCCCGTGGAGACCGCCAGTCGCGCTGGCGCGGCAGCGCGCAGGCACGCTGCCGTCCGCGTGGCCTCAGCCGGGAATGCGGGCGATCACCTTGATCTCGAAGTCAAAGCCGGCCAGCCAGGTGACCCCAATCGCCGTCCAGTTCGGATACGGCGGCTGCGCGAAGACTTCGCTCTTCACTGCGAGCACGGTGGCGAGCTGCCGCTCGGGATCGGTATGGAAGCTGGTGACGTCGACGATGTCGTCCAGCGTGCAGCCGCCCGCCTTGAGCGTGGCCTCAAGGTTGGCGAAGGCGAGCCGCACCTGGGCCTCGAAGTCGGGCTCGGGGCTGCCGTCGCTGCGGCTGCCGACCTGGCCGGAGACGAACAGCAGGTCGCCGGAGCGGATCGCGGCGGAATAGCCGTGCAGGGCGTAGAGGGCGTGCCGACCCTCGGGAAAGACAGCCTGGCGGGCGAGGTTCATGGCGGCGGGGGTCCGTTGGGGAGGAGGTGCGAGCAGTGTCGGCGCTGCGGGCGTGGGCGATAAGCACCGCGCGGCGCGCTTCACTGTTTGTAGAATCCAAACAATCCCGCCCTGATCCGACGCCCTGCATGGACCGATTCGAAGCGCTGCAGGCCTTCGTGCGCGTGGTGGAAACGAGCAGCTTCACGCGCGCCGCGCAGACCCTGCAGACCAGCAAGGCGCGGGTGACCCAGCTCATCCAGCAGCTGGAGGGGCACCTGCGCGTCAAGCTGCTCCACCGCAGCACGCGCAGGGTGGCCGCGACCGAAGCGGGCGCGGCCTTTTACGAGCGCGCGCAGCGCCTGCTCGCCGAACTGGACGATGCCGAGACCAGTGTCTCCGCGGCTTCGACGGCCCCCCGCGGGCGTCTGCGCGTGGACGTGCCGGCGCCGTTCGCGAGCCTTGTGCTGCTGCCGGCGCTGGTCGAGTTCCAGGCACGCTTTCCCGAGATCCAGCTCGATCTGGGCGCCAGCGATCGCCGGGTGGACCTCATCGACGAGAACGTCGACTGCGTGATCCGCGGCGGCCCGCTAACCGAGCCCCACCTGCGCGCGCGCCAGCTGGCGGAGCTGTCGATGGGCGTGTACGCCGCGCCGGCGTATCTGCAGCGCGCCGGCATACCGGATTCACCCGCGACTCTGGACGAGGGCGCCCATGTGCTGATCGGCTATCGCGGCTCGCGCGTCGGCCAGCCCCTGCGCCCTGTGCTGCAGCGCGATGGGACGCGCCACGCGCTGCGGGGGCGGCAGACGCTGATCGTCGACGACGGCAATGCCTACCTCGCCGCGGGCATTGCTGGCCTCGGGGTGCTCTGGCTACCCGAGTACATGGCCAGCGCGCCGCTGCAGCGCGGCCAGCTGATCCCGCTGTTCGCAGGGTGGCAGATCGAACCGATGCCGCTTTACCTGGCCTATCCGCAGAGCCCCCACGTCAGCCGCAAGCTGCGCGCGTTCATCGACTGGGTCGTCGAGCTGATCGCCCGGCAGCCGATCGGGTTCCATGTTCCGAAGCAGCGGAGCGATGGTACGCCGGCGAACATCCGCGAACCGGAGTGAGCAGGCCGGGCCACGGCCAACGTGCTTGAGCCACCGGTGAGCCGATCCGCCAGGGCTACACGCCCCGCCCTGCGGCAATACCGATCAAGTCCCTCCTGGCCTTGTTCAGTGGTCGCGAGTCCGGCACAGGTCCGGACTCGCTTTCGCTGGATCAAGCACTTCCGTGCTCGATCCAAGGGCGCGCCCTCCATGGCGCGCGACAGCGCTGAAGTCTTCAGCACTGCCCTAGAACCACTCTCCGCGCATCGCGAAGAACGAGTCCTCGAAGCCTGCGACCAGACCGATCGCATGCATCGCGGTCGGCAGCTCCTGCTTGAGGAAGTAGCGGCAGGTCTGCAGCTTGCCGCGCAGGAAGTCGGCATCGCCCTGCCCTGCGTCGAGCTTCTTCTGCGCGACCAGGGCCTGCTTCAGCCACAGCCAGCCGACCACCGCGTGGCCGGCGGCGTGCAGGTAGTGGCTGGCATTTGCCAGCGCGAGACCGGCCTCGCCGCGCTGCATGCGGCTGGCGACGCTGGCGGCGGTGACGCCGACCTTCTGGGTCAGTACGCGCAGCACGACGGTGGCTTCGATCCAGTCCGGGTACATGGCGGCCTCGCCCAGCGTGGCCTCGATGCGCTGGCCCAGCAGACGCAGCGCCGCGCCCTGCTCCGCCATCGCCTTGCGCGACAGCAGGTCGATGGCCTGGATGCCGTTGGTGCCCTCGTGGATCGGGTTCAGGCGGTTGTCGCGCCAGAGTTGCTCCACCGGGTACTCGCGGGTGTAGCCGTAGCCGCCCAACACCTGGATCGCGTGGTCCGAGGCCTGCACGCCGAACTCCGAGCACCAGCCCTTGACGATCGGCGTCAACAGGTCGAGCAGACGCCCGGCTTCGCTACGCTCGCTTTCGTTCACTGCATGCGCTTTCAGATCGACCAGGCTGGCCGCGTACAGGCACAGCGCGTAGCCGCCTTCGACCAGGGCGCGCTGACGCAGCAGCAGGCGGCGCACGTCGGCGTGCTCGATGATGGCGACGGGCTTGGATTCCGGGTCACGGTTGTCGACCGGCCGCCCTTGCAGGCGCTCTCGCGCGTACTGCAGCGCATACAGATAACCGCGGTAGGCCAGCATGATCGCGCCGATGCCGACGCCGATGCGCGCCTCGTTCATCATGTGGAACATCGCCGCCAGGCCCTGCTGCGGCTGGCCGACCAGCTCGGCCACGCACGCGCCGCGCTCGCCGAACTTCAGCACCGTGTTGACGATGCCGCGCTGGCCCAGCTTGTGGTTCAGGCCCGCCAGCTGCACATCGTTGCGCTCGCCGACTTGCCCATCGGCGCCGATGTGGTTGCGGGGCACCGCGAACAGGCTGATGCCGCGGGTGCCGGCAGGTGCCCCTTCGATGCGCGCCAGAACGAGATGAATGATGGTCTCGCCCAGCGTGTGTTCGCCGCTGGAGATCCACATCTTCTGGCCCTCCAGGCGATAGCTGCCGTCGGCCTGCGGGATCGCGCGCGTGCGGATGTCGCCCAGCGAGCTGCCGGCCTGCGGCTCGGACAGGCACATGGTGCCGAAGAAGCGTCCGGCCAGCAGCGGTTCGGCGTAGCGGCGGATCTGTTCGGGCGAGCCGTGGGCCAGCAGCAGATGCGCGGCACCGCGGGTCAGCAGGCCGTAGCCGGCAGCGGCGGTGTTGGCGCCCATGAACAGGCCGTCGGCGGCCAGCGCCACGGTGTAGGGCAGGCCGAGGCCACCGTGGTCGACAGGCGCGGCAGCGGCGTTGAAGCCGCCCTCGGCGTAGGCCCGCGTCACCTCGCGGGTTGACGCCGGCAGCAGCACCTCGCCATCGACGAAGCGCGGCTCCTCGCGATCGGCCTCGGCGGCCTGCGGCAGGAAGACTTCCGCGGCCAGCGCATGCGCGGCATCAAGCACTGCCGCGACCGCGTCCTCGCCATGTTCGGCGAACGCCGGCAGGCGCAGCAGGGCCGGCAGGTCGAACACGTCATTGAGCATGAACTGCTGATTGCGGAGATCGACCAGGGGGCTCGGTGTCATGCAGGCGTCCATCGCGTAGGCAAGCGCCGAAGCGTAGCAGCGCGGCTGCATGGAGAAGCGACGGTTCACAGTCTCGGCCGAAGGTTTCCCGTTCGAGCCCGGATCGGGGCAGGCCGATCTCTCTGCCCGGATCTGCGGGATCGCGGCGCGGGCATTGGTGCGCCACAGGCGCACCCTACGGGCTGTGGCCCGGGTTTCGATTGGGGTTTGGCGTCGCGCGCGATCGTAGGGTGCGCGTGTCGCGCACCACTGGCGCAACCCGGCCCTCAAGTTTCCCCAGCCCCGGCCGCTACTCCGTCCAGCGGAACTCCGCTTCCGCGATCACCTTGGGGAGCCAGCCATGCGCATCGTCGCCACCGAACTGCAGCTCGCGTCCGCGCGCGAGTTCCGACAAACGGAAACCCGTGAGGAGCGGCTGGCGCTGCGCATTGGGCCTGCGCCACAGGCCCGCCCTGAAATCGAACTGTCCGCCCGCGGCCGCGAGCTGGCCCTGCAGGTCGGCGCCGGCGAATCGCCGCTGCTGGCGCCGGAGGAAGTCGCCGCCACCGATGAAGCGGGCGCGCGCAACGATCCCAACCTGAGCCTGCTGATCCGCCTGATCGAGACGCTCACCGGACGGCCGGTGAAGCTGTTCGACGCCAGCCAGCTGAGTGCGCCCTCGGGCGGTTCAGCAGAGGCCACCACCGCTGCCGCCCCACAGGGGCCGTCGCCCGCAGCCGCGCCTGCCGGGTCCGACCCCGGCTTCAGCCTCGACTACCAGTTCCGCGCCACCCGCAGCGAGTACGAGCGCACCTCGGTCAGCGCACAGGGCGAGGTCTTGACCGCCGATGGCGCGCGCATCCGCTTCTCGCTCGATCTGTCGATG
This sequence comes from uncultured Aquimonas sp., assembly GCF_937888285.1. Taxonomy (GTDB): domain Bacteria; phylum Pseudomonadota; class Gammaproteobacteria; order Xanthomonadales; family Xanthomonadaceae; genus Aquimonas. The sequence goes on along the minus strand of NZ_CALART010000063.1, from coordinate 50,315 downwards.
GAGCGCGCCTACAGCGAGACCGTCGAGCTGCGACTGCAGGCCGGCGCTGCCGCCCAGCGCAAGGATCCGCTGGTGATCAACTTCGACGGCCGTGCGGCCCAGCTCAGCGACCAGCGCTTCGCGTTCGACCTGGATGCCGACGGCCAGAGCGAGGCCCTGCCGATGCTGCGCTCGGGCAGCGGCTTCCTGGCCTTCGACCGCAACGCCGATGGCCGCATCAACGACGGCAGCGAGCTGTTCGGCGCGAAGACCGGCGACGGCTTCGGCGAGCTCCTGGCTTTCGATTCCGACGGCAACGGCTGGATCGACTCCGGCGACACGATCTTCGGCCGGCTGCGGGTGTGGATGCCCGACCCCACCGCGCCGGAAACCGGCACCCGCTCGCGCGAGGAAGAGGAGCGTCGCCAGGGCGGCCAGCTGCTGACCCTGGAGGACGCCGGCGTGGCGGCGATCAGCCTGCGCCCGATCAGCAGCGCCTTCGACCTGCGCGGCGCGAACAACAGCGATCTCGGCCAGGTGCGCAGCACTGGGCTCTACCTGAGCACGGCGGCGACGGCCGGCGTGGTGCAGCAGATCGATCTCACGGTCTGATCGCGGTCAAGGCCACACCGCCCTGAGCGGGCGCACTGGAAATCAGGGCCGGCGCCGCCGGCCACAGGGGAAGGGCGGATGGGCTTTGCGGATTCGACGCGAGCACGCGCGCAGGGCGTGATCGCGCTGGGCGGCTTGGAGGACATCGAGACCTATGTCGGCGCGACGGCGCAGGGCAATGCGGACTGGTCGCTGGGTCCGCTGCGCCACCCGCCCGAGCATCTGAAGACGCTGACCCGCCTCACCGACGCGCGCCTGATCGAGGCCGAGCAGCTTGGCCTGCCGGTGCTGCTGTCGCCCGTGCTCGACGGCGAGGAGGCGACCCTGGCCCTGGTGCCGCCGGCACGCGCCCGCCAGCTGCGCGCGGTGCCGCTGCTGCGCATCAACGGGCGCATCGCGGTGGCGATGGAGAACCCGCTCGACGCCGCGGCGCTGGAGCAGCTCGACTTCCTCTCGCGCCAGCGCGTGGTGCCGCTGCTGGCCGACAGCGAGGTGCTGGGCAAGCTGCTGGCGATGAGCTACGACCGCATCGAGGACATCCACGTGGTGCGCGAGCTGGGGCTGGACCCCGGCCTGCGCGTCAGCGAAACCAGCGATCGCGACAACGAGCGCCTGGCCCGCGAGCGCAGCGTGGTGCGGATCATCCATGACCTGCTGGTCGATGCGCTGGCCCGGCGCGCCTCGGATGTGCACCTGCGCCCGGCCGAGGATGGCCTGGAGCTGCTCTACCGCGTCGATGGCGAGCTGCTGCCGGTGCGCCGCTTCCTGCCGGCGCTGGCGCCGGCCCTGATCAGCCGCATCAAGGTGATCGGCCTGATGAACCTGGCCGAGCACCGGCGCCCGCAGGACGGCCGCTGCAGCCTCACGCTCGACGACGGCCGCAAGCCCGACATGCGCATCTCGATCATGCCGACGGTGTGGGGCGAAGGCGCGGTGATCCGCCTGCTCAACACGGCCGACAGCCTGAAGGACATCGACGGCATCGGCTTCAGCACGCAGGACCGCGCGGTGATCCGCCGGGTGATGGAGCGCAGCCACGGCATGTTCCTCGCCACCGGGCCGACCGGCTGCGGCAAGTCGACCACGCTCTATGCCCTGCTGTTGGAGCTGCGCCGGCGTGCGCTCAACATCCTCACCGTCGAAGACCCGGTCGAGTACCACATCACGGGCCTGCAGCAGATGCAGGTCAACCGCGCCGCCGACTTCACCTTCGCCAGCGCGCTGCGCAACATGCTGCGCCACGACCCCGACGTCATCATGGTCGGCGAGATCCGCGACCGCGAGACCGCCGGCATCGCCGTCGATGCCGCGCTCACCGGCCACCTGCTGCTGAGCACCCTGCATACCAATACCGCGGCGACCACGATCACCCGCCTGCTCGATCTGGGCGTCGAGTCGTATCTGTTGCGCAGCTCGCTGCTCGCCGTGTTGGCCCAGCGCCTGGTGAAGGTGAATTGCCCGCACTGCCGCGAGCCCGAGACCGGCGAGACCCATATGCGGGAGGCCCTGTCGGTGGCCGAGCAGGAGCGGTTCCAGCGCGGCCGCGGTTGCCCGGAGTGCGGGGGGCACGGCATCAAGGGCCGCCGCGCGGTCTATGAGCTGCTGGAAGTCACGCCCGAGATCCGCCGCCTGATCGTGCCCGGCGCAGAGGCCGATCGCATCCATGAAGCAGCCCTCGCCGGCGGCATGCGCTCGATCACACAATCGGCGCTGGATCTCGCCAGAACGGGCGAAATCACGCTGGCCGAGGCATATCGCGTGCGTACGGATTAGACTCGCCCGCCTGTTTCCCTGTTTTTCGCCGGAGTCCTGCATGCAGTTCGACGCCCTCTTCGACCACGCCAGCGCCCTGCCGACGGTGCCCAAGGTGGTCCAGGAGTTGATCAGCAGCCTCGACGACGACAACGTGCTGATCGGCGAGCTGGCGCCGAAGATCGCCGCCGACCCGGTGCTGTCGGCGCGCCTGCTGCGGCTGGCGAACTCGGCCTATTACCACCCGCCGCGGCCGATCGGCACCATCGACGACGCGCTGCGCATGCTGGGCTTCTCGACCGTGCGCACGCTGGTGATCAGCGCGGGGCTCACCAGCAGTTTCCGTCCGATTCCCGGCCTCGACCTCGCCGCGTTCTGGCGCTACAGCCTGAAGGCCGCGGTGATCGGCCGCTGGCTGGCCAAACCCGCCGGCGTCGATCCGAACCAGGCCTTCACCGTCGGCCTGATGCACGCCATCGGACAACTGGTGATGCACGCGGCGATGCCTGAGAAGATGCTGGCGGTGTCGCGCGTGGCCGGCGTTTTCGATCCACGCCGCAGCGATGTCGAGCGGCACTCCTTCGGCTACAGCTTTCCTCAGGTCGGCGCGCGTCTGGCCGAGCTGTGGCGCTTTCCCAAGGCCTACCCGGCGGCGCTCAAGGCCTGGAACGAGCCGCTGGAGCTGGCCGAGTTCGACCGCCTGGCGGCGGTCATCCACATCGCCGCCTGGCGCGCCCGCTGCGACGAGAACAGCCTTGAGCCGGACGAGATCGCCGGCACCCTGCCGGTGCAGGTGCTGGACGCGCTGGAGCTGGACGAAGCCCTGCTCGAAGACATGCCCAGCCCACGCGAGCTGGCGGTGGAGTTCGACGGGCTGATTGGCTGAGGGCTGCTGGCGCATGCGCTGATGTCGGCCTTGTGGCGCCAGAGCCGTGGTTCGCGCAGCGATGGACAGCGTGAGCAGTGCCCAGGGCCGGCGCATGCGCTGCACCTGTGCGCCCTACGCGTACACAGGCCCGCTGCTTGGTTCGCCGCATGGCGTCACCCGAGTCGTAGGGCGGATAAGCGCAGCGCATCCGCCAGCAAGTCCAGATGACGCCGCGTGCTCGGCAGATCGCGGACGCACGGACGTCAGCCCGGGCGCTCGCCCCCAGCGTGTTGCGGCCGATGCCTCAGGCCGAAGCCTCAGCGTCCGCCGTCGCCCCGCCCAGCACCCCCATGAAGCCGCGGTAGTAGGCCAGCTCGGCCACCGACTCGCGGATGTCCGACAGCGCGGTATGCGCGCCGTTCTTCTTCAGGCCCTGCGCGACCTGCGGGGCCCAGCGCTTGGCCAGCTCCTTGACTGTCGACACGTCGAGGTTGCGGTAGTGGAAGTAGCGCTCCAGCTCGACCATTTCGCGGGCAAGGAAGCGACGGTCCTGGCAGATGCTGTTGCCGCACATCGGCGACTTGCCGGCCGGCACCCAGGCCTTCAGGAACTCGATCGTCCGTGCCTCCGCCTCGGCCATCGACACCTGCGACTCGACCACCCGCTGCCACAGGCCGGAACGCGTGTGGGTCTCGCGGTTCCAGTCGTCCATCGCCTGCAGGCGCTCGACCGGATGGCGGATGGCGATCTCCGGGCCCTCGGCCAGCACATTGAGCTCGCTGTCGGTCACCAGGGTGGCGATCTCGATGATGCTGTCGCGGTCGGTGTCGAGCCCGGTCATTTCCAGGTCGATCCAGATCAGGCGGGTCTCGGGCGGCAGTACGGTGGTCGCATTCACGCGGATGGATCCTTGGGTTCGAAGAGCTTGGCCTGCGCCCGGCGGGCGCGGAAGAAATCGCGCAGCAGCGCGCTGGCGTCGTCGGCCAGCACCCCGCGGCAGACCTCGACGCGGTGATTGTGGCGCGGCGAGGTCAGCAGGTCGAAGACGCTGACCACCGCCCCGGTCTTGGGGTCGTCGGCGGCATAGACCACACGGCCCACGCGCGCATGCACCAGGGCCATGGCGCACATCGCGCAGGGCTCCAGGGTGACGTAGAGCGTGCTGCCGGTCAGCCGGTAGTTGTGCCGAGCGCGGCCGGCTTCGCGCAAGGCGACGATCTCGGCGTGGGCGCTGGGGTCGTGGTCGCTGATCGTGCGGTTCAGGCCACGACCGATGCACTGCCCGGCAGCGTCCACCAGCACCGCGCCCACTGGCACTTCGCCCAGGCGGTCGCGGGCCTGCTCGGCGAGTGCAAGCGCCTCGCGCATCCAGGCGATGTCGGTCCCGCTGGGAATACTGGCGTCGTGGAGGTGTGTGTGGCTCAAGGGTCGGAGTGGTCAGGCGCGGCGGTCGCGCATTGTCCCCTCTGGCGCGCCCGCCGTGAATGCCGGGACTTGCGCCGCTCGTAGTCGACTGCTGTGCTGCGCTGCCACCGGAGACCCGTGCATGCCCTGCCCCACCAGCCCTCGCCTGCACTTCAACGAGCTCGACCCTGACGATGCCGACTTCATCCTGCGGCTGACCAACAGCGAGGGCTGGCTGCGCTACATCGGTGACCGCGGCGTGCGCAGCCGCGACGATGCGATCCGCTACATCGAGGACGGCCCGCGCCGGCTTTACCGCGAGTCTGGCTACGGCCTTTGGCGGATCAGCCGCATCGATGACCCGACGCCGATGGGCCTGTGCGGGCTGGTACGTCGCGACAGCCTGCCCGGACCCGATCTGGGCTTCGCCTTCCTGCCCGAGTTCTGGGGCCGGGGCTACGCCCGCGAGGCGGCTGAAGCGACGCTGGCCTTCGTCCGCGACGCGCTGCAGCTGCCTGGCCTGCTCGCGATCTGCCAGCAGGACAATGCGGCCTCACTGGGCCTGCTCGCGCACCTCGGCTTCCGGCACGTCGAGCTGTTCCGGCACAGCGATGGGCTCACCCTGTGCAAGCTCGAACTGAGGTTCTGAGCCCTATCGCAGCACGGTCCGAACTGACGAAGCAGGCCGCGCCATTGGATCAACCCTCGGTAAGCCAGTCCGACAGCTGTCGACGCACCGTTGGTGAACGCAGCAGCTGAAGATGGCCGGTGCCCGGCACCACCAGCGCGTCGTCGGCGGGCCTGCCGAGCGCTCGTCGTCCCAGCGCGCTTTCGACCGGCACGAGACCATCGCCCAGCAGCGCGGCATCCAGACGACCCGGCGCACGCGCCAGCGAGGCCGCCACGGTGTAGCAGCGCAGATCCCCGGGCAGCCCCTCCGCATCGTGCAGGCCATCGCGCAGGTCGAGGATGCCGCGGCTGCGCAGCGCGCCAATGCGGGTGAACGGATGTGCGAACGGCAGGCGTCCCAGCACGCGTTCGAAGGCGTGGCCAAGACGCTCCAGCGGCGCGCCCTCATTGGGCGTACCCAGCAGCACGATCTCGCGCAGGGCACCACGCCAGCGCAGCGCTGCCTGCCGCGCCTGCCGTTCGGCACTGCGTGCGACCAGCCCCCCCATGCTGTGCCCGATCAGGCTGATCCGCTGCGGCGGCCGCGGCATGGCCGCCAGTGCCGATTCCAGCGCCTCCGCGAGCAGTCGCCCGCTGTGCTCGATCGCCAGCCCGCTGTTGTAGCGGAAATAGACCGGCACCGTGCCCAGTTCCGCGCCCAGCGCCGCGCCGTGTCCTGCATCACCGCGGCTGCGCCACTGCAGCTCGTTCATGCACAGGCCATGCGCCAGCACCAGCAGATGCCCCGAGGCCGAGGCTGCAGCCAGGGCATCCGCCAGCGAGCCTTCGTGCGCGCTGAGTGCCGGCTGGATGGCCAGTGCATTGCCGGTCGCATGCAGGTGATCGCCGCAGACGCCGTTGAGTGCGGCCAGCCAGGCCAGACGGCGGGCGTCGATCGGCGCCTCATCCGATACCCCGGTGTGCTCGGCCGCTCGCTGGCCCTCCAGCGCGCGCAGCGCCGCCTGCGCACCCGAGCCGACCAGGGCGTGCCCGCCGCGCACCAGCGCGTAGATGCGACCGGCAAGCCCGCCACAGCGGTCTGCCGTGGCGCCGTGGGCAAGGCCCAGCGTGCGACGCACGGACTGGTGCACGCCCTCGGTGATGTCGATCACGCCCTCGCTCGCGCGCTGCGCCAGCGCCACGGCCGCCCGCGCATCGCCCGGCTGCCAGCGACCCGTGCGCCTGTGTTTCGTGCTCGAACCCATGGCAGCCTCCGACTCCGGGACGGTGCGCTGCATGGATGCGCACACCGCGTTGCAGCCTGCGCCTGGCGTCTGGAGTGAATGCTCCGATCGCGTCCGCGGCGCAGACTCGAGATGGCGACGCGTGGCGGCATCGACAAGCGCCCGGGCGCATTCAATGAGCTGACTCACCGCCCTGGCGCAGCACCAGCCGCGTCGCGCGTGGTCGAAGCTAAGAGCAATCGCGCGAGCGACGCCAACTGCTAGGCTGCCCTCGAACTCGCCCGGAGCGCCCCCGCATGCGCCTGCTTCGACTGTTTGTCCTGCTCTGCGCCTGCGGCGGGCTGACGCCTGCCCAGGCGCTTACGCCCATACCCGATACGCGCCCCCTGCCGCCGCCACGGGTCTGGATTCCCCCCGCAGAGGACCTGTTGCCGGTGCAGCTGCAGTCGGTATCGATCCACATCGACAGTCAGGGCTCATTGGCGCGCACCTGGATCGAGCTCAGCTTCCACAATCCCAACGCACGCGTCCTCGAAGGCGAATTCCTGTTCCCGCTGGCTGACGGACAGACCGTCTCCGGCTACGCGCTGGAGGTGGAAGGGGCGATGCGCGAGGGCGTGGTCGTGCCGAAGCAGACCGCACGCGTCGCTTTCGAGGAGATCAGCCGGCAGCAGATCGATCCGGGCCTCGCCGAACTCACCCAGGGCAATGTCTTCCGCACCCGCCTGTACCCGATACCTGCGCGCGGCAACAAGCGCGTCGCGCTGGGCTTCGAGCAGCTGATGCCGCTGCGCGAGGGTCAGTACCGCTACCTGCTGCCGCTCAGCTTCGACGCCCCAATCGAGCGCTTCGAAGTACAGGCGCTGGCGCACACGGGCGATCTGCGTCCGGCGCCTGCCTCGCCGGACCCTGAGCTGCGGTTTGATCGCGCGGGGCCGGCCTGGAGCGCCGGCTTCGTCCGCCGCAACGTGCAGCCGCAGCGCGAGTTGGCGTTCTCGATTCCGGCAGGTGCTGCGCCTGCCGTGCAGATCGAGGCGCAGGACACGCAGCAGCCGGCGTGGCGCAGCGTGATCGCCAGCATCGAACCCGGCGCGCGGCGCATGGCGCCCACGGCCGAGTCCGTGCGGGTAGCGCTGTTCTTCGATGCCTCGGCCAGCGCGGCGCGCCGTGATCTGGAACGCGAGCGCGCCGTGCTGCAGGCGTGGATCAGGGCAGCGAATGTGCGCGAGCTGTGGCTGGTGCCATTCCGCGATGCCGCGGAGGCGCCGCGTCGCTTCGACGTCGCCAATGGCAACAGCGCGGCATTGCTGGAAGCGATCGAGGCCCTGCCCCTGGACGGCGGCAGCCGCTACGGCAGCCTTGATCTCACCAGTCTGCCCGAGGTCGATCGCGTGCTCGTGCTGGGCGACGGCCTGCACAACTTCGGCGAGGCCTCCCCAAGACTGCAGACACGCAGCGGCCACCAGCCCCGCGTATCGATCCTTCTGGCGACGCAGTCGGCGGACCACCAGCGCTTGCAGCGCATCGCGACTGCGCAGGGCGGCGAAGTCGTCGACCTGCTCCAGCTCGATGCCGAGTCGGCGCTGGCGGCCCTGCTGGCGGACGAGCGGCGCGTGCTCGCGGTCGAAGTCACTGGGGGCCACTGCGAGGACCTGCTGCCGAAGGCGGGCGAAGCCGCTCCGATGCGGCTTGTGGTGAGCGCGCGCTGCGAGGGCGAATCCAGCCTCCGGCTGCGGGTCGGCAATACCCAGGCCAGCGAAGAGTTCGCGATTCGGGTTGGTGAGTCATCCCCCGCCGAGGGCGCCCTGGGCGAAGCGGTGCATCGGCTGCGCGCGCAGCAGCAGCTGCGGCGCATGGCAGCTGAGGACAGGCCGGACACCAAGGCCATCCTTGCCTTGGCCACCCGCCACGGGGTCGTCACGCCTTGGACCTCGCTGCTGGTGCTGGACCGTATCGAGGACTATGTCCGCTACCGGATTGCCCCGAAGGAAGCCGAGCTGCGCGCGCAGTACGAACAGGCGCTGGCCATGGCCCAGAAGCCGGATACCAGTTTGAGCGAGCGCGATCGCATCGACCGCCTGCTGTCCGGCTGGGCAGAGTTCAGCCGCTGGCACCGGCGGGCGCATCCGTGGTTGGAGACGCTCCTGCCGCAGGCGGCTTCGGCCGAGGTCGCTCTGTGGCAGGCGCGCGCTGCGCGCGATCGCAGCGTGCGCGCGGAACTGCGCCAGGCGCAGACGCTGGACAAACGCATTCGCACGCTGCAATCCCGCTGGCCAAACGAGGGCAGCGATGCGCGCACGCGCCAGCGCTGGGAACGTGAGGCCGCCGAACAGCTCGAGTTGCTGCTGGCGCTGCGCGCGCGACGCGAAGCGCTGCCGGAGCTGCCGCGAGCAAGGACGGGCGCAGGCCGGGACGCACGCGAAGACGACGCCGCTGGTCGCCAGCAAGCGGCGATGCCCTCACCGGCGCCGTCAGTCCCCGCGCCTGCCTCCGCGCCCGTCGACGCCAACGATATGTCACTCGATCAGATCGTCGTCACCGGCGCACGGGTCTCCGAGGGCGCAGAGGAAGATGACGGCGACCCGTCCACACCCCGCGCAGAGATCCGGCTCCAGGCCTGGAATCCGGACACGCCCTACCTGCAGGCGATGCAGGCCGCCGACGATGCCTACGCCGAGTACCTGCGCCAGCGCGAGGCATACGGCGATACACCGGGCTTCTTCCTGGACGCCGCGGACCACTTGCGCGAGGTGCGAGGCGATGCGGCGCTTGCCCAGCGCGTGCTCTCCAACCTGGCCGAACTCTCGACCGAGAACACCGCCCTGGTTCGCGTGCTGGCGCATCGACTCTCGCAGTGGGGATCGCACGCCTTGGCCGTGCAGCAATTCGAGACCGCGCTTGCGCAGCGCCCGGAGGAGCCGCAGAGCCATCGCGACCTCGCGCTCGCGCTGGCGCGATTGCCGCAGCCGGACTATGTGCGCGCGATCGAACTTCTGTGGAAGGTCGCGCTCGGAGACTGGAGCAACCGCTTTCCCGGCATCGAACTGATCGCCGCGCACGAGATCAACGACCTCATCGCCCGCGCGGGCCCGGCGCAGCTGGCAGACACCCTGGACGCCCTGCGGATCCCGCAGACCCTGCGCGAACCACTGCCCATCGGCCTGCGGGTGACGCTGGGCTGGGACGCGGACAACACCGACATCGATCTGTGGGTGATCGACCCCTTGGGCGAGTCCGTCTACTACGCCAGCAACCGTTCAAGCAGCGGCGGCCGCGTCAGCCAGGATCTGACCCAGGGCTACGGGCCCGAAGTGTTCACCCTGACGAGGCCGCTGCCCGGCGTCTACCGCGTCCAGGCCAACTACTTCGGCGACCGCCGCCAGAGCCTTGCGGGCCCGGTCACGGTGCAGCTGGAGTTCCAGACCGCGTTCGGCACGCCGGATTCGGAGCGCCAGGCCACGACGCGTCGACTGCACGACGTACGCGGCCGGATCGATGTCGGTGAATTCCGGGTGGGCCTGGACTGAACACCTGTTTAAGCGCGGCGCGGTGGCGGGGGAATACGCGCTGAGCTGCGACTGTTCTGCGCACCGGGCGTTGCAGCTGGGTTCGGTGGCTGGAGTCGATCGCGATCCGCCACATGCGCTGCGCGCCGCGTCCATTACGCACGAACGCATCCGGCGTCGCCTGCTACCTGGCGTCGCTGGGGTCGCAGGGTGGACAAGCGCAGCGCATCCACCAGCAATTCCGATGGATGCCTCGCAGCAAGCGGAGCCCCTGCACGGGATCGTCCCTGTTGAGCCGATGAGCTAGACCTGCGCAGACGCCGCCATCATCCGCTGCAGTTCGCCGCTGGCGATCAGGGCCTCGAGGTCGGTGGCGCCGCCGATCAGCTGGCCGCGCACGAACACCATCGGAAAAGTCGGCCAGCCGCTCCACATCTTGAGCGCGCTGCGGCGTCGCCACTGCGAAAAGTAGCTGCCGTAGCCGAGATAGGCGTGCTCGATGCCGATGCCACTCAGCGCCTTGCGCGCGCGGCCGACGAAGGGATTGCCGGCCATGCCGATGACCAGCACCGGCTCGCGCGCGACAGCGGCACGAACTTCGTCGAGCAGATCGGCATGCAGGCGCGCCACGCGCTCGCGGATCGCCGGGTGCAGGTCCGTTTCACTCAAGATGGGTCGTGGCATGGGGTGAATGGCCTGGTGATCCTGGTGGACCTGCAGTCTGCCAGAGGCAGGCTTGGGCGGCGCGCTACGCCGCATGCGTGGCTGCGCGTCGAGGCTGGCTGACAGCGCTGCGGCCGGCAACCACAATAGGCGGCCGTCCTGATGCCGTCTCCAAGCGCATATGTCCCGCTGGCGCCCGCCTGCCCCCGGCTCCACCCCGATCATCACCCGCGAGGGTTTTGAAGCCCTGCGCGCCGAGTTGAACCATCTGTGGCGCGAGAAGCGCCCCGAGGTGGTGAAGGCGCTGGCCGCCGCGGCCGCCGAAGGCGACCGCAGCGAGAACGCCGAGTACACCTATCGCAAGAAGCAGCTGGGCGAGATCGACCGGCGGGTGCGCTACCTGAGCAAGCGCCTGGAGGCGCTCAAGGTCGCCGAGGGCCAGCCTGCCGATCCCGAGGCGATCTACTTCGGCGCCTGGATCGAGCTGGAGCGCACGGACGATGGCGAAACCCTGCGCTACCGCATCGTCGGCCCCGATGAAACGGATGCCGTACGCGGCTGGATCAGCATCGACTCGCCCTTGGCGCGGTCCGCACTCAGGAAGCGCATCGACGACGAGTTCGAGGCCCCGCTGCCCGGGGGCCGCGTGCGCTTCCTTGTGCTGGACGTGAGCTACGGCGCGGCGCTTCCGGAGTAAGGCGTCGAGCGCCGAGCACGCCCGGGCGCGCCTTCAGAAGCCCCAGCGCAGCTTGGCCAGGATCTGGTTGGCGGTTTCGTTGGCGCGGCTGCGGTCGAAGAGTCGACCGAGTCCTGCCGCATCCTCGTCCTCGCCGAAGTACTCGCCGCCGCGGCTCAGCACCAGGTAGAACTCGCGCTGCGGGGCGAACTCGTAGCGGTAGCGGATCTGTGCCGCCAGCGTGCCGAGGCTGAAGTCCGAGGGTGCCACGGCGTCGAACAGCGCGCCCGACTGCACCGCATAGCCCGCCAGCGCCTGCGCGCGCAGGCCGACGTACTGGGCGCGCAGCCGTACTTCGTGGCCTGCCGCCGGGAACCACTCGAGCGTCCAGTCGAACTCCGCCTGCCGCCGCGCGTAGCGTCCAAGGCGGTCACCGCTGTCCCAGATCAGCCAGTCGCTGCTGTCGGTGAGGTACACCCCCAGCGCCGTGCTGAAGCGCTCGCCGAGGAACCAGGTCGGCGTGAACTCGATGAAGCGCGCCCAGCCAGAGAGCCCTTCCTGCTCCAGGCCGAGGTCGGTCTCGAAGCGCCACCTGCCCATGCGCGGGCTGGCGAAGTAGACGCCCGCAAGATGCTGTGCCGGCAGGCGCACGTCGCCATTGCCGCGCAGCACGCGGTCATCGGTGTAGGGCGTACGCAGCAGTGCATAGGTGGTCAGCTCGGCGGCATTGCGGAAAGCCCAGCTGTGCCCCAGCTCCCAGCCACCATAGATGCGCTCGCCGGCGCCATTGCGCTGCCACAGCAGCTCGGTCTCCCACGACGAGTCGCGCACGCTGGACTCGGCGCCCCAGGCGCGCCGGTACCAGGTGTACTCGGCGCGCAGCAGGCTCATGTCCGCGCGCTGCAGGAAGCCGAGATCGTTCACCTGCAGGTCGCGGCCGTAGCGGCCCAGCTCGTACTCCTGGCGGAAGTTGGGGCTCACCGCATGGTCCATGCGCAGCCACAGCAGGCGCCCGTCGGGATCACCCTGCCCCGCATCGTCGATCCGGCTCTCGCCGACCGCTCCGCGCAGCTGCAGGCCTTCGAGCGGGCGCCACAGCGCATCGACCACGCCGACGCGCGCCTCGCGGTCCAGCGTGGGTCTGAGCGTCTCGGTGACGGTCGCGCCGTACTCGCCGCTGGCGGTGCGCCAACGACCGCGCAGCACCCGGAAGTCGCGGCCGCGCGCATCGACCGGATCGGCCTCGGTGGCGAGCAGGGTGCCGATGTCGAAGGCGCCGAAAGCGCCGGTGTACTTGATCGCGCCGTCGACATCGCTGATGCCGTCGGGGCCATCGTCCGGGCGACCGCCGATGCGGCGGGTGTTGACCAGCAGGGCGCCATTGCCCAGCGGCACATCGAAGAGGGCCTGGTTCTCGGTGAAGAAGGGCCGCTTCTCGCTGAAGAAAACCTCCAGCGCGCTGAAGTCGACCACCAGCGCGTCGCTCTCGACCTGGCCGAAGTCCGGCGCCAGCGTGGCGTTCAGGCGATGCGCGCCGCGCGCGAGGTAGAGGTCGGCACCGGCACGGGTGTCGGTGCTGCGCAGCAGGCGATCGTTCGCCACTGCGACATAGGGCACCACGTCGAGGCGCAGGTCGCTGCGCGCTTCGATCTCGAACTTCGCCATGTCGGCGACGAAGGTCGGATTCTCGAAATCGTAGTGTGGATGCGAGAAGCGCAGGCCGCGCTGCTCGACGACCCGCGAGAGGTAGACGCCGATGGTGGTGCGGCCGTCCTCGATGCGGCCCAGCGGAGCGATGCCCCAGGGCAGGCGCACCTCGACGCTCCAGCCGTCGGCGTCCTCGGCGACGGCCTGCTCCCAGACGCCGTCCCAGTCGTATTTGTAACCGTTCTGGCCGGTGATGATGGCGTCCTGGATGCCGCCGCTGATGCTGACGGTGAACTCGTAGGCGGTGCTGCCCTCGCCTTCGAAATCGATCATCAGATTGATCCGATCGGCGCGCGCCTGCGCATCGCGGCGGGTCGGATGGCGGGTGCGCGCGAACTCCGGCGGCTGCTCGGCGTGGATGCCGAAGTACAGGCCGTCCGCGCGCGAGAGCACGCGGACCTCGGTGCGCACCGGCGGCTGTTCGCGGGTCAGCGGCTGGACGGTGCGGAAGTCGTCAATGCGCAGGGCCTGCGCCCACTCGGGCTCGTCCAGGCGACCGTCGAGCTGGATGCCGTCGGCCGCCATGACGGGGGGCGCCAGCAGCAGGGCGAGGGCCAGCAGGGCAAGGACAGGGCCGGGGGCGGACACAGGGCGCATGCGGGCGGACGTGTGAGGGCGCGCAAGCATAGGTGAAGGGCGGGTCGTGACGACCCGCCGAAGGTCACGCAGGTGCGTCGGCGTTCAGGGTTCGAAGCCGTTGGCGAACAGTTCGCCCTCGCGCCCGCTCACCGACACGCTGATCGAGCGCGTCGCGCTGAGCGCGCCGCCCGAGCCGGTGTTGCCGAGGTCATTGATGCCCAGGCTCAGACTGACCGATGCCGGCCCGGTGGGCGAGGCGGTGAAGCGCACCGGCGTCGCCGCCACGAAGCTGTTGATGGCGGCCAGGGTGCCCGACAGGGTGAGACTGCCGCTGCCCGAGCCGCTGACAGTGACACCACCGCCGCTGCTGGCAGTGAAACTGCCGGAGCCCGCGCTGTAGGTTGCCTGCACGGCAATGCCGCCGCCGGGCGAGTCGACATCGGCGTAGCTGACGCCGCTGATGGCCGAGGACACGCTGGCCTGTACGGACAGCGAGGCAGGCGCGTTGAGGGTGGGCGCGTCGTTGACCGCAGCCATGGCCAGCGTCACCGAACGCGTGACCGGTGCTGCGACGGTATCGGTCACCGACAGGCCCAGCGTCACGTTGCCATTGGCATTCGCGACCGGCGCATAGCTGAGGCGTCCCTCGGAGAGGAAGCTGTTCAGGGCCGAGGGGCTGCCCGTCAGCACGCGCGCGTTGGCGCTGCCGCTCACGCTGACTCCAGCGGCCGCAGTCGCATTCAGCGCGCCCGAGGGCACCGAGAACGTCGCGGCCAGGCTGGCGCTGTCAGGGTCGGCGACGCTGATGCCGGTCAAGGCCAGCACCGTGTCCTCGACGCCGCTGATGCTGGCAGGCGCATTGATCGTCGGCGCCTGGTTGCTGCCGATCGGCACCACGCAGCTGCTCGGCTGGCTGGCGAGTCGCCCGTTCAGCTGGTTGACGTGGGTGGGATGCAGTTCGGTCGAGACACCGCAGTTCAGCCCGTTGAGATGGCAATAGGACATCAGCGTGCCCTGCGGCGCCAGCGGCGACTCCGCGCCGGTCGGGCAGGCCTGCGGCCCCGCATAGCAGCCGCCGCCAGACTCGCCGTTGAAGCAGCGATCGATGGTGCCCGTGGCGGCCTGGGCGCCGGTGCTGGCATTGGCGCAGTGGGTGTGGCGGGCGCCGAGGTTGTGGCCCAACTCATGCGAAACCACATAGGCGTCGTCCGCCGCCACCAGCTGCGGACTGTGGAATACGCGGGTCACGCTGTAGTGCCCACCCGAGCCCGACGTTGCCGTGCAGTAAGTGCCACTGCTCAGCAGCCAGGCGATGCCCGAGGAGCTGAACTGGTTGCTGGCCTTGCCCGAGAGCTTGAGCGCGAAAGCGCGCGACACCCCGGACTGGTTGGCCTGCCACCAGTTGCCGAACTCGGTCAGGGCCGCGCCCGTCGCCATGTCGTCGCTGTTGGTGTACGGATCAGCGGTGGTCGAGGGGCGCAGGATCAGGGTGCCCTGCAGCAGGCGCAGCTGCAGGCCGTACTGGGCGGGATCGTCCTCGTAGATCGCGTTCATGGCCGCCACCAGGGCGGCGACGTAGGCCGTCGCATTGCTGGTGTTGTTGCTGAACTTCTTCTGCAGCAGTTCGTTGTCGGTGTCGATGGCCAGCGTGACCTGTCGCGTCGCGGCCTTGGGCGCGAAGGACTGCATGGCCAGGCGCTGGGCCGGGGTCGACGGTGCACCGAACAGGTTCGCGGCCTCGCGGGCGCGCAGCGGCTGTGCGGCCGGCGCTTCGACCTTCGCGGTCGGCGCATCCGCCGCGCTCATGTCGCCGACGCAGGAGGCGACACGCAGCGCGCCGTCCGGCAGCGGCTGCTCCATATCGTTCGCGTCGAGCGCCAGCCCGCCCTCGCTGCGCGCGCCGGTGAGCGAATACATGCGCCCACCGAGCAGCAGCAGCCCCTCGGCCTTGGCGCTCTCGGGGTTGAGACTCAGCGACATGCGCTGGCCGGCGCTGGGCTCGGCGACGAAATGCAGACGCGCATCGCGCGGCAGCTCGCGGTAGCCGTCAGCGGTCGCCTCCAACACACGGGCATCGGGCGCATAGACCTCGATGCGGCGCAGGCGCAGCTCGACGGACTTCGGCGCTGCAGCGTCGCGCCGCGGTTCGGCCGTGCTCCAGTCCGTCAGCAGGCGACGCTCGTCGCCCGGCTGCGCAGAAAGCAGCGCTTCCAACTGCGCCTTGGGAATCTCCAGCCGCGCGGATTGAGCGGCAGCCAGGGCCGGTGCCAGTGCGGCAGCGAGAAGAATGAGACGGGGCAAGCGGGAGCGGAGAGCCATGGCGACTGCGGTCGACTAGCAGCGCAGGGGCTGCGAACGGCGTGAAGTCTAGCCAGATCGCCCCGAGCCATCCGTGACCGGTGTCCGCCGCCGCAACTGTATTCAAGGCGCGCTCGTCAACCGCGCCACTCGGCGGGCGCCAAGGCCGGCAAGATCAGGGCTGTGCCTGCGGCGGCGAAGGAGACGCAGCCGACGAATCCGCGGGCCTGTAGCGCGGCCCCGCGCAGACAAAGCCGGGATAGCGCCCACCCGTGGCGCGGGCCAGGGCGTGGGCCTGTTCCGAGTGCGCGGCATGGTCGTTGGGCGTCGGCAGCTCGCGATAGCGCGCGATCAGAATCCAGTCGTGGCCCTCGACCGAGCGTCGCACGCTCAGCATGAAGACCTCGGACGGGAGCGCTCGGGCCACGCCCTGCGCATCCGCCTCGCGCTCGAAGTAAGCGTTGAACTCAAGCTGATGGCCCGGAACCGCGCCCGGGGCGATACAGGGATTGCCAGCATACGGCGGAACCCACGGGTCGGCAGCGGCGCCGCTGATGGGGCTGGCAGCGGTAGCGCCGCCAGCGGCAGCGAGCAACAGGAGCACTTGGCAGGCGGCACGATGCATCGGGTTCACTCCCTCGGCTCGGAAGGCCGGTCAGCGTCGCAGGCTATTCGACCTTCTCGTCCGCACAGCAGCTCCGCATGCGTTCGATCGCGCGAGTCTGGATGTCCTGCAGCCGCGGCGCTGCGCGCTGCATCTGTTGGCCGAGCATGCCCATGGTCTGCTCCATCACCATCGGCATCTTGCGGATCATGGTCTGGCCGAGCTCTGTGGAATAGAACTCGATCATGCCGCGCAGCTCCGCTTCAGTGAAGCTGGCCTGGTAGATGGCGATGAAATCGGGCTCCATCACGTCCCATGCCATGTCTTCGACGAAGACATCGAGCATTTCCGCCTGCATTTCGTCGAGGATGCGCGCCTGGCCGGGCGAGAGCTGCGACAGATCCACTGCGTCACCGATGGCCTGTCGGGTCACCGCTTCAAGCTGCGGCCGCATGCTGTCGACCAGCTCACGGCTGCGGGTGATCTCCAGCAGCTCACGGACCGTGGCGTCACTGGGGGCGGCGGGCTCCTGCGCTATGGCAGCCGAGGAAACCAGGCAGAGGGCAAGGGTCAACGAACGGAACATCGAAGGCGCTCCAGCAATGGGAAGCGCCAAAGACTAAGCCAGGCGGACGGGCGCCGCGACCGGTGCGGAATCCGGCTTGAGGATTCTCCCGCGGACGAGGGCTTCAGTCTCGCCCTGGCGGCGAGCGCAGGAAGGGCGTGACCTTGCGCTTCAGCAGCTCGACCAGCTCGGGCTGCTGGTAGTCGTAGTCGTCCGGAATACCGAGGCAGACCACCCGGGCGCGCCTGAGGTGCGCCTTGAAGCGCTGGGCGAGTCGGGTCCGGTGCACAGGCTCCATCACGAACACGAAGTCCGCCCATTGCAGCAGCTCGGGCGAGACCGGCACGGCGGCCTCGTTGCCCAGCCCGGCCGAGGCCGTCTCCACGCCCGGCCAGTCAGCGAACACCTGCTCGGCGGTCGGGCTGCGCAGGCGGTTCTGGGTGCAGACAAAGAGCAGGTTCAAAGGACGGCGTCGGTGCAGGGCGGCAGGAAGGCGGGATCGATGCGCAGTCCCGGCCGCTCGTCGTCCCAGATCATGTTGGCGACGCGCCAGCGCTGGCCATCGTTGTAGAGCTGGATGCTGTTGATGCCGCGCTTGATGAAGTCGGTCTGCGCCGCGTCACGCCAGGCCTCGTAGGTGCTGAACACCTGGGCGATGTTGCCGAAGCGCTGCACCACGCGATGGATCTCGACCTCGAAGAAGGGCGCACCGGCGATCTTCTGCTCGAAGTTGGCCGGGTAGTCGGCGACCTCCATCACCAGCGCCCAGGGCGTGCCCGCCTCATCGACACCGGTGCGCACCATGCGCGCAAACGGCATGAACAGCTCGGCCTGCTGCGACCAGTCGCGGCGATGCCCGGCCGGCCCGGAGACCTGCGCATACAGGGCCTGCATCAATGCGCCAATGGCGGCTTCGTGGTCCATGCTCGACTCTCCCCGGGTCCGCGTGTCGCGCAGTATTGCCTCGCGCTCGTGCGAATCCGCATGCGTCGAAAGTATCGAAAGCGGCTCCGGTTCGAATTGGCTAACCGCGGCAGCTGCCGGGCAGCACCACGCCGGGAACGTCGGTGCGATTCTCACCCGAGGCCGACATGCCGGGCACGGGCTGCTCGAAGCCACACAGCCAGGCGATCGGGCTGGTCGGGCTGCCGTCGACGCTGGCGGGTCGGAAGGAAAGCACCTTGCCGCGCAGACTCTCGGACGCCTTGAAGCCCAGCGTGACATGGACCGCGCCATCGACGACTTCGACACCGGTGATGCGATTGCCAATGAGCTTGTCGGGGAGAGGCAGACCGGCGGTGCTGTTGTCCTGCGGGAAGCGCTCGAACTCGGTGTAGTACTGCTCCACCCTCCGACGCGCATGCTCGGCCAGCGATATGGCCTCGACGATCTCGGCGCGCTGGATATAGGTCTGGTAGCTCGGCAGCGCGATGGCTGCGAGGATGCCGATGATGGTGACCACGATCATCAGTTCGATCAGGGTGAAACCGCGTGCTTTGTTCATAGCGAGGAACCCATCCTGAAGATTGGCAGGTAGATGGCGACCAGGAAGGTGGCGATGCTCGCCACCACGGCGAGCGACAGCAGAAGCAGCAGCCCGACACTGAAGCGTTCCGCCCGTCGCTGCAGTCCTTGGGCTTGAAGGCGAAGAATCGCGGGCAGCTCCTCGGAGAGCAGCAGCCCCTCCGACTCCATCGCGGCCAGCTCATGCTTCAGTGCAAGGTCGTCCACGGCGAGGGCCGGACTGGCGACAAGCGCACGCACCCGGGTGCCTTGAGCACGCAGTGCGAGAGGCAGAAGCCAGGCGAGGCGCCGAGCGGACACACGCGAACCTGCAGAGGGCAACAGGCCTCGCAGCGCCAGCGCCGAAGCAAGGACATAGCCGGCCAGAAGCGACACCCCGACGGCAAGCAGCGGCGCCCAGCGCATGACCTGCTGACTGAACTCGGGCAGGACGTGGCCCGCAGCGGCGTAGAAGCTCTGCAGCGAGGGCAGCACGAACAGGCTGAAGATGGACACCATCAGGATCAGCATCGCGCTGAGCAGCAGCAGGTACAGGCTCACCCTTGCCCGACCCAGCGGCGGCTTCAGCAGATCGTCCAGATCAAGCGTCGCGTAGCGCTGCAGCGCGATCTCACGGGCTTCGACCGGCATGCGCGCCAGCGCCTGCATAAGGCTGTCGGCCAGTGAGTCGCTCCGCGGCGGCGGCCCGAGCAAGGCCGCGTCGCGATGCGAGCGGAAGTACTCCAGCGTCGCCGCGAAATCCTCGCCCGAACGACGCAGATGTCGCCGGCAGCTCGCGTGAAATCGTTCCCATCCCATGCAGTCGGCTCCTTGAACACAGTCCTCGCGCGAGCATCCTGCCTGCTCTGCCTACAAACGCAATCGGCCGCGCGGCCGAACAGGGTGTCGCGACAGGATGCGGGAAGGCGCGAAGCGTGACAGAACCCGCTCAGCGGCTTCAGGGCCCAGCGTCCGGGTCGAGTTCCACCGCCAGCGGATACACCCTGCCCTCGCGCAGCGGCCGGAAGCACTCGCCCTCGCGCAGGAATTCCGCCTCGCCGCTGCGCGGATGCCAGCCGGGCAGCAGCGCCGTGGGCAAGGGACGCAGCTCCTGCGGATCGGTCAGCAGTTCGCCTGCAGCGATGCCCTCGGCGACGCGGCGAACTAGCGTGCTGGTGGAGACTTCGGGCGGCGCCAGCACGGCGATGGCCTTGCCGACCAGCAGCGGCTGCGGGTACAGCGCGTGCTCCAGCAGCGCATGCCCGAATACGTGGGCTTCGAGTGCCTCGGGGTCGAGCTGGGCGCGGGCACCGAGCGCGCCCCAGTCGTGCGCATCCCACAGCGCCAGCGTGTGCGCATCGGACACCCGCACCAGCACGCCGGCTTCATCGAAATGCGTCAGTGCGCACTGGCCGCGGGTGCGCTCGCTGGCACCGACCGTGGCCACGTCGGCAGCCTGGCGGGCGTTGAGCGCGGACTTGAGCTGAGGAAAGCGCATCCACACCAGCGCGTTCAGCAGGTCATGCCAGTTGTCGGCGCGGGTGGGAATCTCGCCGCGCTCGAAGATGCGGGTCTCGTAGTGCAGGCCTTCGGCCAGCAGCTCAGGCGTCTGCTCGACGAAGCGCAGGCTGCGCCCGGTGCCGGCGTGCTTCAAGCCGCAGCCGCGCGCATTGAGCGTACCCATGTCGGGCCAGTGCTCGACGGTGAGCAGATCCAGCTCGAAGCGATACGGCGCGAAGGCCGGATGCTCGAAGACCGCCCGATCGACGGCCTCGCGCGCGGGCGCCTCGAAGCGACGCTTGGCCATGGCGTCAGTCGTCGAGCTCATCCTCGCCCGGGCCGATCAGGCCGAACAGGTCGTGCTCGTCGCTGCCGAGGATGCGCACGTTGACGATGTCGCCGGGCTTCACGCCCATGGCCTCGCCGTCCTGGATCTGCACCAGGCCGTCGATCTCGGGCGCGTCGAAGCGCGAGCGGCCGATCGCGAGCTCGCCTTCGAGGTGGTCGATGATCACCGGCTGCAGCGTGCCGACCTTGGCGGCCAGCTTGGCCTCGCTGATCTCGGCCTGCAGCTCCATGAAGCGCTGCAGGCGCTCCTGCTTCACTTCCTCCGGCACCGCGCCCGGCAGGTCGTTGGCCGCCGCGCCCTCGACCGGGGAATAAGCAAAGGCGCCGACGCGATCGAGCTGGGCCGCTTCGAGGAAGTCCAGCAGCTCCTCGAAGTCGTCCTCGGTCTCGCCGGGGAAGCCGACGATGAAGGTGCTGCGGATCGCGAGCTCGGGACAGGTCTCGCGCCAGCGCTGGATGCGCTCGAGTGTCTTGTCGACCGCACCGGGGCGGCGCATGGCGCGCAGGATCTTCGGGCTGGCGTGCTGGAAGGGAATGTCCAGATACGGTAGCAGCTTGCCTTCAGCCATCAGCGGAATCACGTCGTCGACGTGCGGATACGGATACACATAGTGCAGGCGCGTCCAGATGCCGAGCTCGGACAGGCCTTCGCACAGCGCCTTCATGCGCGTCTGGTAGGTCTTGCCGCGCCACTCGCGCTCGGCGTACTTCAAGTCCACGCCGTAAGCCGAAGTGTCCTGCGAGATCACCAGCAGCTCGCGGACGCCACCGCGCGCCAGCTTTTCGGCCTCGCGCAGCACGTCGTCCACCGGCCGGCTGACCAGGTCGCCGCGCATGCTGGGGATGATGCAGAAGCTGCAGCGGTGATTGCAGCCTTCGGAGATCTTGAGATAGGCGAAGTGCTTGGGCGTGAGCTTCAGCCCGTAGTCCGGCAGCAGGTCGATGTAGGGGTTGTGCTGTGGGGCGACGACTTCGTGCACCGCGTTCATCACGCTCGCGTAGTCCTGGGGCCCGCTGATCGCCAGCACTTCCGGGTGCGCCTCGCGAATCGTCTCGGGGCGCTTGCCCAGGCAGCCGGTGACGATCACCCGGCCGTTCTGGCTGATCGCCTCGCCGATCGCGTCGAGCGACTCGTCCACCGCCGAGTCGATGAAACCGCAGGTGTTGACCACCACCACGTCGGCCTCGTCATAGGTCGGCACGATCTCGTAGCCCTCGACCTTCAGCTGGGTGAGGATGCGCTCGGAGTCGACCAGCGCCTTGGGGCAGCCGAGACTGACGAAACCGACTTTGGGGGCGGTGCTGGACATGGGGTGGCGGGCGTCTGCGAGCGAGGGGCGCGGATTATACGCCCCGCCTCTGAATCCCCGCCCTCGCGCCCCGCCCTATTCCAGCGGCGCCTCGCTGTGCGAGAGCTCTTCCAGCGTCTGCCGCATGAAGCTCTGCGCGGCGGAGCTGAGCTTCTCGTGGTCCAGCGCGAAGCGGATCGTGGCCTGGATCAGGCCGATGTGGCTGCCACAGTCGAAGCGGGTGCCCTCGAAGTGATAGGCCAGGGTCTTGTGCTGGGCGAGGCGGGCGGCGATCGCGTCGGTCAGCTGGATCTCGCCGCCGGCGCCCGGCCGGGTAGCGCGCAGCGCATCGAAAATGCCGGGGCCCAGGAGGTAGCGTCCGACCACACCCAGGGTGCTGGGCGCGACCTCTGGCCTGGGCTTTTCGACCATCGCGTGGATGCGGCCCGAGCGGCCTTCGAAGGCGTCCGTGGCGACGATGCCGTAGCTGGAGGTCTGCGCGCGCGGCACGTCCTGGACTGCGATCACGCTGGCCTGCTCGCGCTCGGCCAGATCAGCCATCTGCTTCAAGGCGCCGGGGCCGCTGGCGTTCCAGATCAGATCGTCGGGCAGCAGCACGGCGAACGGCTCATTGCCGACCACCGGCTCGGCGCACAGCACCGCATGACCGAGGCCCAGCGCTTCGGCCTGGGTCACGAAGATCGCCCGCACATGCGGCGGCAGCACGCCGCGGACGACGTCGAGCAGCTCCTGCTTGCCGGCACGCTCGAGCTTCTGTTCGAGCTCGTAGGCCTTGTCGAAGTAGTCGGCCACCGCGTGCTTGTAGCGGTTGGTGATGAACACCAGGGTGTCGCAGCCGGCTTCGATCGCCTCGTCGACCGCGTACTGGATCAGCGGCTTGTCGACGATCGGCAGCATCTCCTTCGGCACCGTCTTGGTGGCGGGCAGGAAGCGGGTGCCGAGTCCGGCCACGGGAAACACGGCCTTGCGGATGCGTTGGGTCATGTGAGGGGGATTCGGTTGGCAGTTCAGGAGACGCGGTGCAGCGACACCACGCCGGGCGCGTCTTCGCTGCGGCGGAACTCGGGCACCAGTTGCTGCAGGATCTCCAGCATCTGCGCCGAGTCGTACTGCTGGCTGGCCTGGCGCAGCCGCAGCAGCTGCTGCTGGATCGACTGGGCGGCGAGCTCGCGCGGCTGCGCCAGCATGATCTTGGGGTGCCGGGTGGGCTGGTAGTCCTCCTGCGGATGGAACAGCTCCTCGAAAAGCTTTTCGCCCGCGCGCAGGCCGGTGAACTCGATGCGGATGTCCTCGCCCGGACGCTTGCCGGCGAGCCGGATCATCTGTTCGGCCAGGTACTGGATCTTCACCGGCTGGCCCATGTCGAGGGCGAAGATCTCGCCGCCCTCGCCCAGCGTGGCCGCCTGCAGGATCAGCTGGCAGGCCTCGGGAATCGTCATGAAGTAGCGGGTGATCTCAGGATGGGTGACCGTCACCGGCCCACCGCGGCGGATCTGCTCGCGGAACAGCGGCACCACGCTGCCGGCGGAATCCAGCACGTTGCCGAAGCGCACGGTGACGAAGCGCGTGCCGCCCTGGCCCTGCAGGGTCTGGCACAGCAGCTCGGCCAGCCGCTTGCTGGCGCCCATCACATTGGCCGGATTGACGGCCTTGTCGGAACTGATCAGAACGAAACTGCCGACGCCGTGGCGCAGCGCGGCCTGGGCCAGCACCTGGGTCGACAGCACGTTGTTGCGCACCGCCTCGCGCACCATGCCCTCGAGCAGGGGCACGTGCTTGTAGGCGGCGGCGTGGAAGACCAGTTCGGGCCGGAACTCCGACAGCGCGTACTCGGCCACCGCCGGATCGCCGCAGTCGCCCAGCACCGGCACCACCAGCAGCTCCGGGAATTCGGCGCAGAGCTCCTGCTCGATGCGGTAGAGGTTGTATTCGGACTGCTCCAGCACGATCAGCGAAGACACCCCGAGCCGCGCGACCTGGCGGCAGAGCTCCGACCCGATCGAGCCGCCGCCGCCGCTGACAAGCACGCGCCGGCCCGACAGCCCGGTGCGGATCGCGGTCCAGTCCAGCGCCACCGGATCGCGGCCGAGCAGGTCCTCGATCGCGACTTCCTTCAGCTGGTTGAAGCTGGAGCGACCGTCGATGACGTCCTGCAGGCGCGGCACCGTGCGGAACGGCAGGCCGCTGTCCTCGCAGCGCTCGACCGCGCGCTGCATCTGCTGGTTGCTGGCAGACGGCATGGCGATCAGCAGCATTTCGGCGGCGACTTCGCGGGCGATCTGCGCAAGCTGGTCGAGGTCGCCCAGCACCGGCACGCCGTGAACCTTGGCGCCGCGCAACGCGCGGTTGTCGTCGATCAGGCCGAGCGGACGGAAACGCCCCTCGCGGCGCAGGTCGCGCACCAGCGCCTCACCGGCGCTGCCTGCACCGATCACCAGCACGCGCAGCGGCTGCAGGCGCGGAGCCCCGCCGTAGCGGCTGTCCTTCCAGAAGCGGTAGAGCCAGCGCGGTGCGCCGAGGCAGACCAGCAGGGTCAGCGGGTAGAGCGCCATCACCGTGCGCGGCACGTTCTCAAGTCGCGTCAGCAGGAACAGGGCGCTGAACACGGCCAGCGCGCCGAGCAGACAGGCGCGCGCGATGTTCCACAGGTCGGGCAGGCTGGCGAAGCGCCACAGCCCGCGATACAGGCCGGTCCACCACAGCACCACGCCCTGGGCCAGCAGCACCACCGGCAGCTCGGGCGGAAACAGGGTGAAGGACGGTGCGTTCGGCACCAGGCTGAAGCGCAGGGCGTTGGAGATGACCCACGCCGCCCAGACCATCAGCAGGTCATGCAGCACCACGGCAAGGCGCGGATGCACGCGGCCGATCAAGCCGGCGACGCGGCTGACCATCAGCGCGGCCTCCGCAGCAGCCGCGCCCTGCCCCAGAGCCAGATCAGGCCGGCCAGGGCATACACGCCAATCGCGATCGGCAGGCGTAGGGCGGGCTGTTCAAGGGCAAGGACCATGGAAGGCAGGATCACCAGGAGGCTGAAGGCAGCGTAGGCAAGGCTGACGCGCACGTGGCTGGCGCCGCGTCGGACCCACCACTGGTAGAGATGTTCCCGGTGCGCAGCATACCAGCGGCGCCCCAACAGCATGCGCTTGGCCAGGGTCAGGCCGGCATCGGCGAGGACCGCTGCCACCGGCAGCAGCAGCAGCCAGGGCGCACGCACGCTGGGCAGCAGCAGCAAGGCGAAGGCACCGAGTGCGAAGCCGAGTGCGCCGCTGCCGACATCGCCCATGAACAGGCGTGCGCGCGGCAGGTTGTAGGGCAGGAATCCCAGCACCGCCGAGGACAGGGCCAGCATCAACACGGCCGCCCCCGCGAGACCGGCCGCCTGGGCGAGACCTGCGTACAGGCCCGCGGCGATTACCGCCTGCAGGGCAGCAAGTCCGTTGATGCCGTCGATGAAGTTCCAGAAGTTCACCAGACTCACGATCCACAGCAGGCCGAGCCCGAAGTGCAGGGCCGTCTGCATGTCCGTTGGCGTTCCCTGTAGCACCCACAGGAACTGGGCCGCCGCCAGCACATGGACGACAAGCCGGAATCGCGCCGACAGCGGCCGATGGTCGTCCCACCAGCCGACGGCCGCGACCGCGAGCAGGCCCGCGCTGAAGGACAGGCCCAGCGTCGCCGGCGTCAGCAGCAGCGGCGCCAGCGCAGCGAGCACCAGCACGAAGCCGATGCCGCCGCCGCGCGGGGTGGCGACCACATGCGAGCGGCGGCGTCCAGGTGCATCCATCAGGCCGCGACGCAGGGCGTAGGCCAGTGCAAACCTGCAGATCAGAAAAGCCAGCAGGCCGCTGCCAAGCAGCAGCAGTACCGACGCAAGCGGGCCCATCGAAGCCAACGACAGCGGCATCAATCCCCCGCCGGGCCGTGGATCGGACGCACGCTGCTCCAGCTCTTGCAGCTCGGGCACTGCCAGTGGTGCTGGCGGGCGCCGAAACCGCAGCGGTTGCAGCGGTAGGTGAGCACGCTGGAGGCGAGCTGGCCGGTGGTCTGTTCGAGCACGCGCAGGATCGGCAGCGCCGCCTCGGCGGGCCTCGACGTGCCCAGCTCGATCAGGGCAGCCTGGCCCTTGATCGACGGGCGCTGGCGCAGGGCTTCGCTCAGGTAGTCGGCGGCGGCGCAGTCGCCATCGTCTTCGCGGATCAGCTGGAACAGGGCCAGCACCGGCGCCACGCCGGCATAGCGCTCGCTCATCTCGGCGAGGAAGGCCCGCGCCCGCGCCCGTTCCCCGAGGCGCCCATAAGCCGAAAGCAGCGGCTTCAGCACTTCCGGCAGGGCGTCGGGCTCATGCCGGGCGACGCGCTCGAAAGCACGCACGGCGAGCGCGTCGCGCCCTTCGGCGAGCTCGATCTGGCCCTCGATGATGCCGGCGCGCACGCAGTTGGCTTCGGCCGCGAACGCCTGTTGGAGCAGCGCGCGCGCGTCGGCGCTGCGGCCCTGCCGGCGAGCCTTTTCGGCCAGCTCGCAGTGGAAATGCGCGACCAGGCGGCCGGTGGGTTCGCCGGTCGCGGCCTCCAGGCGCTGAGCGTGCTCGATGGCCTTTTCCCAGTCGCGCTCGGCCTGGTAGATCACCAGCAGATGGCGCAGGGCCTGCGGGGCCTGCTCGCCCAGGCGGACGAGGTCGGCGAACAGGGTTTCGGCACGATCGAGCAGGCCGGCGCGCATGTAGTCCTCGCCAAGCTCGAGCACGGCCTGCACGCGCTGCTCATCGGTCAGCGTGCTCCGCTCGATCAGGTTCTGGTGGATGCGGATCGCGCGATCGACCTCGCCGCGGCGCCGGAACAGGCTGCCCAGCGCGAAGTGGGTCTCGACCGTGTCGCTGTCGATCTCGGCGATCTGCAGGAAGACTTCGATCGCCTTGTCCGGCTGCTCGTTGAGCAGGTAGTTCAGGCCCTTGAAATAGCGGGTCGACAGCCGGCTGACGCGATGCCCACCGGCACGCTCGGCGTTGCGGCGACCGGCGTACCAGCCCCAGGCCATGGCCACGGGCAGCAGCAGGAACAGCAGCAGAAGCTCACTCACTGCAGGGCGTTCCGCTGGGCCGCTTCCGCCGCCTTGAGTTCGATCGTGAGGCGGCGCAGCTTCCTGCTCCGCGGCATCAGCACCAGCACGGTCAGCAGCAGGCCGGCCGCAAACGCTCCGGTGAGGGCCGCCAGCAGCAGGGCCAGGCCGAGGCGAAGCGAGAAATCGAAGCCGAACAGATCGATCGCGACCGGCGCAGGATTGAGGGCGCCAAAGAGGAAGCCCAATCCCAGCAGGCCGAGCGCGACCACGGTCAACAGAATGCGCATGCGGGCTCCCGAAAGGACCATCGCGCACAGGAGCGACGGCAACCAGGCGGGCATTGTAGACGAGCACTCATGCCGCCACGGGCAGTGGCTGCCACCAGCGCGGAGGGCTGCTCGACGGACGGGCGGCAGGGGTAGCGGGACGGCCCTGCGCAGGATCGCTGCGCGCAAAACCGGGACAGCGCGCGCCGAATGCGGCGCGGCGGACATCGCGGACTGCGGGAATCACGCCGCAGGCCGAAGGAGGCGGGTCTCAGAGCTTGGCGTTGCCGTCGTTGACGCGCTCGCGCAGCTCCTTGCCGGGCTTGAAGTGCGGCACGTACTTGCCCGGCAGGGCGACCGAATCGCCGGTCTTGGGATTGCGGCCCATGCGCGGCGGACGGAAATGCAGGCTGAAGCTGCCGAAGCCGCGGATCTCGATGCGCTCGCCCGTGGCCAGCGCCGTGCTCATCTGCTCCAGCAGGGTCTTCACCGCGAGGTCGACGTCGTCGGCCTTCAGATGGGACTGGTTGCGTGCCAGGGCTTCAATGAGTTCGGACTTGGTCATGGAGCAGCTCGAGTCTGGGCTGGCAAAGGCGCGAGCCGATTCAACCCTGGGCGCGACGAACGCACGTCACACCGGGAGCCCGACGGGCGCGAACGCCCGCCGGACCGGAAATCGAAAGGGTTCTCGCAGGGATGCGGGCGCACCTTCCGACAGCACGCCGCGGCTGCACCGGAAGGCGCAGCCGCGACGCGTGTTGGGGCTTAGTCGCCCTTGTTGCCCAGCTGCTCGCGCAGCAGCGCGCCCAGCTTGGTGGTGCCGCCGGCAGCGTTCTGGTACTCGTCCAGCACGTCCTGCAGGTCGGCCTCTTCCTTCGCGCGGATCGACAGCTGCAGGGTGCGGCCCTTGCGGTCCATGCCGATGAACTTGGCTTCGACGTTGTCGCCCACCTTCAGGTGCTGGGTGGCGTCGTCGATGCGCTCCTTGGCGATGTCCGAGGCGCGCAGGTAGCCCTCGATGCCGTCGGCCAGCTCGATGGTCGCGCCGCGCGCGTCCACTTCCTTGACCACGCCATTCAGGATGCTGCCCTTCGGATTGCCGGCCATGAACTGGCCGAACGGATCCTGCTCCAGCTGCTTGATGCCCAGCGAGATGCGCTCACGCTCGGGATCGACCGCCAGCACCACGGCTTCGACGTTCTCGCCCTTCTTGAAGTTGCGGACGATGTCTTCGCCGGTGGCGTTCCAGCTGATGTCGGACAGGTGCACCAGGCCATCGATGCCGCCGTCCAGGCCGATGAAGATGCCGAAGTCGGTGATCGACTTGATCTGGCCTTCGACCTTGTCACCCTTCTTGTGCATCGCCGCGAAGGCTTCCCACGGGTTCGAGGTGCACTGCTTGATGCCCAGCGAGATGCGGCGACGCTCTTCATCCACGTCCAGCACCATGACTTCGGCTTCATCGCCGACCTGCACGACCTTGGACGGGTTGACGTTCTTGTTGGTCCAGTCCATCTCGGACACGTGGACCAGGCCTTCGACGCCAGCTTCGATCTCGACGAAGCAGCCGTAGTCGGTGACGTTGCTGACCTTGCCGATGATGCGCGAGCCATTCGGGTAGCGGCGGGCGATGTTCTCCCACGGATCCTCGCCCAGCTGCTTCAGGCCAAGGCTGACGCGGTTGCGCTCGCGGTCGAACTTCAGCACGCGGACGTCCAGCTCGTCGCCGACGTTGACGACTTCGGACGGATGACGCACGCGCTTCCACGCCATGTCGGTGATGTGCAGCAAGCCGTCGATGCCGCCGAGGTCCACGAAGGCGCCGTAGTCGGTGAGGTTCTTGACCACACCCTTGACGACCGCGTTCTCCTGCAGGCGCTCCAGCAGCTGCTCACGCTCGGCGCTGTACTCGCTCTCGACCACCGCGCGGCGGGAGACGACGACGTTGTTGCGCTTGCGGTCGAGCTTGATGATCTTGAACTCGATGTCCTTGCCTTCCAGGTACACCGGGTCGCGCACGGGGCGCACGTCGACCAGCGAGCCCGGCAGGAAAGCGCGGACGTCCTTGATGTCGACGGTGAAACCGCCCTTGACCTTGCCGCTGATCCGGCCGGTGATGGTGGCATTGGCTTCGAGGGCTTCCTCGAGCTCGTCCCACACCAGCGAACGCTTGGCCTTCTCACGGGAGAGGACGGTCTCGCCAAAGCCGTTCTCGAGCGAGTCGAGCGCAACCTTGACTTCGTCGCCGACGGCGACTTCGAGCTCGCCCTGCTCGTTCTTGAACTGCTCGATCGGGACGATGCCTTCGGACTTCAGGCCTGCGTTGACGACAACCACGTCGGAGCGGATCTCGACGATGGTGCCGACGACAATGGCGCCCGGCTTGAGCTTGGAGAGCTTTTCGCTCTGCTCGAACAGTTCAGCAAAACTTTCGGTCATGGGGGTGAATTTCCAGGTTGGACACACGGCCTGACGCGCCAAAACTTGCGCCGGCCACCGGCTGTGCGACGGCCTCGGGTTCGACCCGACGGATCGGGACGGCCTTCGGACATCTGTGGGTTGACCCGTGCCTTCATGGCCCGGGGGTTCGGGTTTCCGCAGTCGGAAAAGTCGGGCGTTCCGGCGCGAAGCCAGCCCGCGATGCGGCGCCAATCAGCGCAGCACGGCGAGCACGCGTTCGATCACGGTGTCGACGGGAACGCCGGTGGAATCGATGAGGACCGCATCGGCTGCGGGCTTCAGGGGGGCCACGGTGCGTTCGGCATCACGCGCGTCGCGCGCGACAATCTCCTCCAGCAGACCGGCGAGTGTAACCGCGAGACCCTTATCCTTCAACTGCTTATAGCGACGCCCGGCGCGTTCGGCGGCGCTGGCGGTCAGAAAGACCTTGTAGGGGGCATCGGGGAAGATCACCGTGCCCATGTCGCGACCATCGGCCACCAGGCCCGGAGGCTGCCGGAACGCGCGCTGCTTGTCGAACAGGGCGGCACGCACCGGCGGCAGGGCGGCGATCGCCGAGGCAGCGGCTCCTGCCGTCTCGGTGCGAAGCTCGTCGGTCGCGTCGACGCCGTCGACGAACACCCGGGGCTCGCCGCTGTCGCGCTCCTCGAATCCGACCCGGGTCTCGCGCGCGCAGCGCTCCAGAGCCTCGGCATCGCTGAGATCCAGATCGTGCCAGCCCGCGGCCAGGCCCACGGCGCGGTACAGCGCGCCCGAATCGAGGAAATGCCAGCCCAGCTGCTTCGCCACCGCCCTCGCCACCGTGCCCTTGCCGGAGCCCGAGGGGCCATCGATGGTCAGGACGGGCGGCAGGGTCTGGGCGTTCGTGGTCATCCGCTCAGTTTAGCGGCTGGGGCGATGCCGGCCTAGCCGCGATCAGCCCGCGGTTTCGACCAGCTCAAAGCCGCAGCCCCGCGCCAGCTCAACGAAGCCCGGGAACGAGGTCGCCACGTTGGCGCAGTCCTCGATGCGCACTTCGCCCTGACTGCGCTGGCCGGCGATGGCGAAGCTCATGGCGATGCGGTGGTCGCCGCGGGCGTGGACCGTGCCGCCGCGCAGGGTGCCGCCTTCGATGATCGCCCCGTCGGAGCGCTCCTCGATGTGCGCCCCCAGCGCCAGCAGGCCCTCGGCCATACTGCGGATGCGGTCGGATTCCTTGACTCTGAGCTCGGCCGCACCGCTGACCGTGGTCACACCCTCGGCACAGGCCGCGGCGATGAAAAGGGCCGGGAACTCGTCGATCATGTCAGGTACGACGTGCTCGGGAATCACCGCGCCGCGCAGGCGCGCATGGCGCACGCGCAGATCAGCGACCGGTTCGCCGCCGTGCTCGCTGCGGTTCTCCAGCGTGATGTCCGCGCCCATCAGGCGCAGCGCCTCCAGCAGGCCGGTGCGGCGCGGGTTGATGCCAACCTGCTCGATCAGCAGATCGGAGCCCGGCACCAGGCTTGCGGCGACGATGAAGAAAGCCGCGGAGGAGAAGTCCGCCGGCACCTGCACATCGGTGGCGCGCAGGCGCTGGCCGCCACTCAGGCGCGCGCGGCCGGGCGCGAAATCGATGTCAACGCCGAAGGCCGTGAGCATGCGCTCGGTGTAGTCGCGGGTCGGGTGCGGCTCGATCGTCTCGGTTTCACCTTGCGCGTACAGACCGGCCAACAGCAGGGCCGACTTGACCTGTGCGCTGGCGACCGGCAGTTCGTAGCGGATGCCCTTGAGCGCGCGACCGCCGTGGATACGCAGCGGCGGGCGACCTTCTTCGGCGGTGTCGATCACGGCACCCATCTGCCGCAGCGGCAGCACCACGCGGTTCATCGGCCGCCGGGTCAGTGACTCATCGCCGACCAGTTCGCTGTCGAAGCCCTGCCCCGCCAGCAGGCCGGCGAGCAGACGCATGCCGGTGCCGGCATTACCGCAGTCGATGGCGGCAGCCGGGGCGGACAGCCCGTGCAGGCCGACGCCATGCACGACGCGGACGCTGGGCTCGGGCGCCTCCATGCGCACGCCCATCTGCGCGAACGCGCGCGCCGTGGCGCGGGTGTCCTCGCCTTCGAGGAAGCCGCTGATGTGGCTGACACCCTCGGCGAGCGAGGCCAGCATCACCGCGCGGTGGCTGACCGACTTGTCGCCGGGCACGCGGATGCGGCCCTGCAGGCCACGCGCCGCGCGCATGGCGAGATACACGCCCCCTGCCCCGCTCACAGCACCGCCACCGGATAGCTGCCGAGGATGCGCACCTGCGAGGCGAACTCGCCCAGCGCCGACAGCGCCGCACGCACCGGCGCGTCCTCGACGTGGCCGGCGATGTCGATGAAGAAGGCGTACTGCCACTTGCCCTCGTGCGAAGGCCGTGACTCGATGCGATTCATGCTCACGCCATGCTCGGCCAGCGGCCGCAGCACGTTGTAGAGCGCGCCGGGCTGGTCGCGCACGAACACCAGCAGGGAGGTGCGATCGTGGCCCGAGGGCGGGAACAGCTCGCGGCCGATCACCAGGAAGCGCGTGGTGTTGTCCGGTCGATCCTCGATCGGGCCAGCAACGACCTTGAGCCCGTACACATGCGCCGCCGACTCGCCCGCGATCGCCGCTGCATCGTCCGCCGTGCGTGCGCGCCGCGCGGCTTCGGCATTGCTGACCACCGGCAGCTTCTCGACCTTGGGCAGGTACTGGCGCAGCCAGGTCTTGCACTGGCCCAAGGACTGCGGATGCGAATAGATGCGCTCGATGTCCTCGATGCGGCCGGAGCGATTCAGCAGGTACTGGTGCACCCGCAGCTCGACCTCGCCGCAGATCTTCAGCTTCGAAGTCAGGAACATGTCCAGGGTCGACTGGATGGTGCCCTGGCCGGAGTTCTCGACGGGCACCACGCCGAAATCGGCGTTGCCGGCTTCGACCTCCTGAAAGACCTCCTCGATGCTGGAAAGCGGCATGCCGTGGGCCGAATGGCCGAAGTGCTTGTGCACGGCCTGCTGGCTGAAGGTGCCCTCAGGCCCGAGGAAGCCGATCCGCAGCGGCTCCTGCTGGGCGAGGCAGGCCGACATGATCTCGCGGAACAGGCGCACCAGGGTCTCGTCGTGCAGCGGACCGTCGTTGCGATCGACGACCTTGCGCAGCACCTGGGCTTCGCGCTCGGGCCGGTAGTAGTCGACCGCCGCTTTCAGGGGACCCTTGGCACGGCCGACCTGCTGCGCCCACTGTGCGCGCTCGGCGATCAGGTTCTGGATGCTCTGGTCGATGCTGTCGATGCGCTCACGCGCCTGCGCCAGCGCCGGCGGCAGCGCAGTCGATTCGGGCAGCTCGACCTTGGGCGCGCGCTTCGCTGCGGGCTTCGTCGCGGACTTCGATTTCTTCGGCGCGGCAGGCGGCTTGCCTCCCTGCCCCGCCTGCCTGCGCGTGGCCATCAGACCACCCGCACCGACAGGATGCCGTCGACCTGGGCGATCTTCGCCACCACCGCGGCGTCGACCGGCGAGTCGACGTCGAGCAGAGTGTAGGCCAGCTCGCCGCGCGAGGCGTTGTGCATCTGCGCGATGTTGAAGCCGGCCTCGCCCAGCAGGTGCGAAAGCTGGCCGATCATGTTCGGCCGATTGCGATTGGCGATGCACAGCCGCGCCTTGCCCTCGCGCGCCATGCGCGTGTTGGGGAAGTTCACCGAGTTCTGCACGTTGCCGTTCTCCAGGTAGTCGCGGATCTGGTCGGCGACCATGACCGCGCAGTTCTCTTCGGCTTCGGCAGTGGAGGCGCCGAGATGCGGCAGCGCGATGACGCGCGCATTGCCGACCAGATCGACGCTCGGGAAATCGCTGACGTAGTGGCCGATCACGCCGCTCTCCAGGCCCTGGCGCAGGGCCTGAGGATCGACGATGCCCTCGCGGGCGAAGTTAAGCAGCACCACGCCGCGACGGGCGGCTTCGAGCGCCGAAGCGCCGAAGATGCCGCGGGTGGCGTCATTCAGCGGCACGTGGAAGCTGATGAAGTCGGACGCCGCGAACAGCTCGTTCAGGCTGCCGGCCTTGACCACATCCGAGGACAGCTGCCAGGCGCCGTCGATGGTCATGTGCGGGTCGAAGCCGACCACGCGCATGCCCAGCGCGCGCGCGGCATTCGCCACCTTGACACCGATCGCGCCGAGGCCGATCACGCCGAGCGTCTTGCCGGCCAGCTCGAAGCCGGCGAAGCGCTTCTTCTCGGCTTCGATGGCGTGGTGCGGGTCGGCGTGCTCGCGAAGGCGGGCGACGAAGCCCAGGGCCTCGCTGATGTTGCGCGCGGCGAGCAGCATGCCGGCGATGACCAGCTCCTTGACCGCATTGGCATTGGCGCCCGGGGCGTTGAACACCGGCACGCCGCGCTCGCTCATGGCAGCCACGGGGATGTTGTTGGTGCCCGCACCCGCGCGACCGATGGCCTTGATCGAGCTCGGGATGTCGAGCTTGTGCATGTCGGCCGAGCGCACCAGCACCGCGTCGGGCTGGGCCATGTCGGTGGCGACTTCGTAGCGGTCGGCCGGCAGGCGGTCTAGGCCGATACGGCTGATGTTGTTGAGGGTCTGGATCTTGAACATGGGCGGGGACAGCCTGGCAGGAGAAAGACGGTGAGTCTCGACCCGCGCAGCGTGGTCCACGCTGCGCGCGGCCGGCAAAGGAGATTTCGGAACGAGACGCCGCGCGGCAGTCATCAAGGACCTGCGCGCGGCCTCGGTTTCCAGCGTGCGCGCGGCTCGGCGCCGCGCGCCGCTTCTACGACCTCAGCCGTGGCGCTTGGCGAAGTCGGCCATGAAGTCAACCAGGGCCTGCACGCCCTCGATCGGCATCGCGTTGTAGATCGAGGCGCGCATGCCGCCGACCGCTCGATGGCCCTTGAGCGCCAGCAGGCCTGCCGCTTCGGACTCCTTCAGGAAGGGCTTGTCGAGGGCTTCGTCGTGCAGGGTGAAGGGCACGTTCATCCACGAGCGCGCGGAGACTTCGACTGGATTGCGGTAGTAGCCCTTGGAGCCGTCGATCGCGGTGTAGAGCAGCTCGGCCTTGGCGCGGTTGCGCTCGGCCATGGCGGCGAGGCCACCCTGCTGCTTGAGCCACTTGAAGACGAGACCGGCCAGGTACCAAGAGAAGGTCGGTGGCGTGTTGAGCATGCTGCCGTCCTTGGCCTGGGCGGCATAGCTCAGCACCTTGGCGATGTTCGAAGGCGGCGACGGGATCAGGTCCTCGCGCACGATCAGAACCACCAGTCCGGAGGGGCCGATGTTCTTCTGCGCGCCGGCGTAGACGATGCCGTGGCGCGCGATGTCGATCGGTCGCGAAAGAATGGTCGAACTGAAGTCGCCCACCAGCGGCACGCCGCCGGTGTCCGGCGTCTCGTGGAACTCGACGCCGTGGATGGTCTCATTGGGGGTGTAGTGCACGTAGGCGGCATCGTCGCCGAGCTGCCACTCGCTGCGCGCCGGGATCGCGGTGAAGTTGCCGGCTTCCGAGCTGGCCGCCACGCGGGTCTTGACGTAGGGCTTGCCCTCGGACACCGCCTTCTGGCCCCAGGCGCCGGTGACGATGTAGTCGGCCGCGCGCTCGGGCGAGGCGATGTTCATCGGGATCTGGGCGAAGTGCTGGGTGGCGCCGCCCTGCAGGAACAGCACCTTGTAGTGGGTCGGCACCGCCAGCAGCTCGCGCAGGTCGCGCTCGGCCTCTTCGGCCGCCGCCACGAAGGCCGCGCCGCGGTGGCTGACCTCCATCACCGAGGCGCGCTCGCCGCCCCACTCCAGCAGTTCCTCCTGCGCCTGGCGCAGCACGGGTTCGGGCAGCGCGGCGGGGCCGGCGCTGAAGTTGAAGGTACGCGACATGCTCGGGGGCTCCGCTAGCTGGGAAGAAACCGTGAATCCGCCCGAGGCTAGCATGCTGCCCTGCAGCAAGAAAGGGCGGAACCGGGCCATGTGCGAACTCCGCCGACCCGGCGATCAGCGGCCCTGTCGACATCGGCCGGTGCGCCTCGCGGAACGCAGCGCAGGCGGCCATCACGCCAAGATTCTCGACGGCCATGAACCGGTGCTAACCTGCGTCGGATTCCGCCCCGGTGACCGCCTGCGCA
Organism: uncultured Aquimonas sp.; assembly: GCF_937888285.1. Classification (GTDB taxonomy): domain Bacteria; phylum Pseudomonadota; class Gammaproteobacteria; order Xanthomonadales; family Xanthomonadaceae; genus Aquimonas. Next base: position 14,690 of record NZ_CALART010000063.1, on the reverse strand, counting down.
TGCCGCCGTCCTATGACAACCCCACCACCCAGCAGACGGCGCTCAGCCCGGGCCTGATCGCCCCCGCGCAGCGCGCGGCCTGCCTGGTGATCATCCACGGTGAGGGCCTGGGCAAGCGCGTGGACGTCGAGATCGATCGCGTGCTGGTCGGCCGCTCACCTGAGGCACGGCTGCATATTCCGCATCCCAGCGTGTCGCGGCGGCACTGCGAGGTCTGGCGGGAGGGCGATACCTATCGGGTCCGCGACCTCGGCGCGACCAACCAGACGCGGGTGAACGACCGCGCCTGCGCCGAGGCGATCCTGACCGACGGCGACCACATCACGGTCGGCGAGATCCTGCTGAAGTTCATCAGCCATGCCAGCCTGGAGGCGCGCTACCACGAAGAGGTCTACCAGCTGGCGACGCATGACCCGCTGACCGACCTCTACAACCGCCGCCACTTCGCCGAGCACGTCGACATTGAGATCGCCCGTGCGCTGCGCCACGGGCGACCGCTGAGCCTGTGCATCATCGACGTCGACCTGTTCAAGCCGGTCAACGACCGCTACGGACACATCGCCGGCGACAGCGTGCTGAAGCAGATGGCCTCGATCCTGCGCACCCAGGTGCGACGCGAGGACCTCGCCGCGCGCATCGGCGGCGAGGAGTTCGCGGTGCTGCTGCCGGAAACCGGCATCGAGGGCGCCCGCGAATTCGCGGAGCAGTTCCGCGGCGCCGTGGCCGGCACCCTGTTCCATCCGGGCGGCGAGGCGCAGCACATCACCGTCAGCGTCGGCGTCGCCGAAGCGCGCCCCGACCGCGGCGATCGCTCGCGCTTGATGCGTGCGGCCGATGCAGCCCTGTACCGGGCCAAGGACGAAGGGCGCAACCGGGTGTGCGTGGAGCCCTGACGGGCGGGGATTCGGGATTCGTCAGAGCCGGCAAGTCTCAGCCCAGCGCAAGACCCATCATCGACAAGACCACTCCGGGGCGCGGTCTTCAGCCTACCGAATGCGCTCTTTTGAATCCCGAATCCCGAATCCCCACTCACGGCTTCACAAGTAACGCCGCTCCACGTAGTCCTCGATGATCCCGATGAACTCGGCGACGATGTTGTCGCCCCGGAGCGTCGTCGCCTTCTCGCCGTCGATGAACACCGGCGCCACCGGAGCTTCGCCGGTGCCGGGCAGGGAGATGCCGATGTTGGCGTGCTTGCTCTCGCCGGGGCCGTTGACCACGCAGCCCATCACCGCCAGCGTGAGGTTCTCGACGCCGGGGTGCTTGAGCTTCCATTCCGGCATGCGTCCGCGGACGTGCTCCTGCACGTCCCTCGCGAGTTCCTGGAAGAACTCGCTGGTGGTGCGGCCGCAGCCCGGGCAGGCCGTAACCAGTGGAGTGAAAGCGCGCAGGCCCAGCGTCTGCAGCATCTCCTGCGCGACCACGACTTCGGTGGTGCGCGACTGTCCCGGCTCAGGCGTCAGCGACACGCGGATGGTGTCGCCGATGCCTTCCTGCATCAGGATGGCCAGCGCCGCGGTGGAGGCGACGATGCCCTTCGAGCCCATGCCGGCCTCGGTCAGGCCGAGATGCAGGGGAAAGCGCGAGCGCCTGGCCAGATCGCGGTAGACGGCGATCAGGTCCTGCACGCCGGAGACCTTGCAGGACAGGATGATGTTCTCGGGGGCCAGACCGATCTCGACCGCGCGCTCGGCCGAATCCAGCGCCGAGCGGATCAATGCCTCGCGCAGCACCCGCGCGGCGTCCCAGGGCTCGGCGCGCTCGGCGTTCTCGTCCATCAGCCGTGCGGCGAGATCCTGGTCCAGCGAGCCCCAGTTCGCACCGATGCGCACCGGCTTGCCGTAGCGGATCGCGAACTCGATGAGCTGGGCGAACTGGGTGTCGCGCTTGCGTCCGAAGCCGACATTGCCGGGGTTGATGCGGTACTTCGCCAGCGCCTCCGCACAGGCCGGCTCGTCCGCCAGCAGGCGATGGCCGTTGTAGTGGAAGTCGCCGATCAGCGGCACCTCGATGCCCATCATCGCCAGCCGGTCGCGGATGCGCGGCACCGCGGCCGCGGCTTCCGGCGTGTTGACGGTGATCCGCACCAGCTCCGAGCCGGCACGCCAGAGTTCACCCACCTGCCTGGTGGTCGCGGCCACGTCGGCGGTGTCGGTATTGGTCATCGACTGCACGACGATCGGCGCACCGCCGCCAACCTCGACACCGCCCACGCGGGCACGGAGCGTCTGCCGACGCTCGATCACTTGCAGTTCCGACATTCAGATCACCGGGGTTGCGGGCGGTTTGCTGCGCTCGGCCCGCAGCAGGACGTAGTCACCGGCCTGCTCGACGGCCGCGAGGCCGGCGAAGGATACCGCCTCGGTGCCAGGCGTGGCTTCCAGGTCATCCAGATCTTCTGGCAGGCCGGCGACCTCGATGCGCCCGGCCTGGGCATCGATCAGCGAGGGCGCCAGGAAGTGCGAGGCCTGATCGCCGGATTCGCGCAGCCAGCGCAGGGCGATGCCGCGCTGCGGTGACTTCGGCGTGCCCATCAGGTCCAGCGTGCGCAGACCGACCGCGAAGGCGCGACGGGCCAGCAGCTCGACGCCGGCGTCGACCGAACCATCGCCGTGGTAGCGCATCCAGCGCACCACGCCGACCATCCACAGGGGATCGTCCTCCTCGTGCGCAATGGTGAGGCCCAGCACTTCGCCGACGCGGATCCGGATACCGGCTTCGCGCGGCCACAGCAGGCGGTAGCCGCCCAGGCTCTGGTCGAGCACCTGCGAGCGCACCCGGCTGGCCTTGACCGTCTCCTGCGTGGCCTGTGCCCAGCTCGCGTGCGGCGCGGCGCCGACGCGATGACCGGTGACCTGGTGCATGAAGCTGTCGAAGTCTTGCTCGCCGGAAAGGAAGTAATGCAGGCCGGACAGGCCGATCACCGTATCCAGCGCATGGGTGGCACCCAGGCGACGGGCGCGCCGCGCGGCCGCCGTACCCCAGCCTGCGCGCAGGCGGCGCAGCAGCTCCGCCGGCGCATCCATGCTGCGCCGCTGGCGCTTGAGCTTCAGCAGCACCTGTTCGACGCCCGCGTTCTGCAGCGGCGCTTCCAGTACGGCCCGCAGCGGACCGAGATCGAGCCACAGCACCTGCTCGGCCGCACCCTCGCGCTCCTCGGGGATGTAGCCGGGACCGCGGTCGCTGGCCACCGGCACGGCGAAATCGCTCTCGCCGCCGCTGGCGTCTTTCAGCTCCAGCTCGCCGACCAGCTCGCGACAGATCGGCCACAGCTCGTGCTGCTCGCGCTGACTGAAGCGAAAGGGATTGGACAGCGCCAGCAGCACGGCCTGCAGGTAGATCTGCTCGATCGAACGGGCACCGCCTTCGGAGGCTTCGTTGACTGTCTTGGCGGCGAGGCCGGCGGCGCGCGCGAAGCGATGGACGGAGTGCAGGCCAAACCAGGCGCCGGGCAGCGGCATCCGGTACAGGAAGTAGCAGAGCGAAAGCATGCGCGCGTAGTGCAGGGCCGCACGCAGCAGGATCTGGCTGACCGCACCGCGACGCAGGAACGAGACCGAGCCCGTGGGCGCCAGCGTTTCGAAGGCCGCTGCGCGATAGCCATTGGCGAGTTCGCGGTGCAGATTCAGGCTGGCTTCGGCGGCCTGCGAGGCCTGGGGAGACAGCGGAAACGAGCTGGTCTGCAGCTGGCGGTCGAGGAACTGCAGGGCCTCCAGCACCGCCGGCCGCACCAGATCGAGGATGGCCGCGCGCTGGTTGCCGCCGAGCGCCCGCTGCCGCAGCTGGTTGAAGGCGTCAGCAAGACGTGCAAGCGTCACCTGTGGGTTCGCGCGCGGAAGCTCCTCTACCCAGCGGGCGACGGCCTTGGGCTCGGAAGGGAAGCTGCCGGAGGCGCTGTGGCTGCGCTCGGGAAGCTGCTCGCCCAACTGCTGATAGGGTTCTGACATGCCTGTCCTGATCCTCGTTGCCGGTGGCGGAGGCGAGGTCCGGCTGCCTCCGATCGCGGGGAACCGGCAGTCTAGCCGCATCCCGAATGCTGTGACGGCAGTCGCATGCAAAGTCGGGGCCGAATTGCCAGCACGGCCCGCGCCGGATCGCCGTCGCCCGCACGCCGCGAGCGGCCGAGTCCCGCGCCGCCCTCGCCCCTGCGGCCTGCCGGCACGCCGCGGCAGCAGGTAGCATGCCGATCCCGGTCGATGCACCGCCCTGCCCCTTGCGTGAGCGATTTGCAGAATTCTCCGACGCCCAGCCTGACGCCGAGCAGCCTGAACGCGATGGCCCGCGATCTGCTTGAGGGCGCGTTCCCGCTGGTCTGGGTCGAGGGTGAGCTGTCCGGCGTTTCGCGACCGGCCTCGGGCCACGTGTACTTCACCCTGAAGGACGCCCGCGCCCAGGTGCGCTGCGCCCTGTTCCGCCAGCGCAGCCTGCGTCTGCCCTTCGTGCCCGCGGACGGCCAGCAGGTGCGCGTGCGTGGCCGGCTCTCGCTGTACGAACCGCGCGGCGACTACCAGCTGATCGCCGACCACATGGAACCCGCCGGCGAGGGCGCCCTGCGACGCGCCTTCGAGGAGCTGCGCGCGCGGCTCGAAGCCGAAGGCTTGTTCGCCGCGGAGGCCAAGCGGGCGGTGCCCTCGCCGCCGCGACGTCTGGGTCTCGTCACCTCGCCGAGTGGCGCCGCCGTGCGCGACGTCTTGAGCGTGCTGTCCCGCCGCTTTCCGCTCGTCGAGGTGGAGATCCTGCCGGTGCTGGTGCAGGGCCGCGAGGCGCCGGCGCAGATGCGTGCGATGCTCGAACGCGCCGACGCCAGCGGCCGCTACGACGCCCTGCTGCTGACCCGCGGCGGCGGCTCGCTGGAGGATCTGTTCGCCTTCAACGACGAAGCGCTGGCCCGCTGCATCGCGCGCCTGCGTACGCCGCTGGTCTCCGCCGTCGGTCACGAGATCGACTTCAGCATCAGCGACTTCGTGGCCGACCTGCGCGCGCCCACGCCCTCGGCGGCTGCCGAGCTGCTGGTGCCGGACCGGGCCGACCTGGGCTCACAGCTGCGACGGCTTCGACAGCGCCTGCAGCTGCACCAGGCCCAGCTCGAACGCCGACTCGGGCAGCGCCTCGACCAGCTGGAGCTGCGCCTGCGCGCGCAGGCGCCAGCCCTGCGCCTGCAGCGCGTGCGTACGCGCCTGCAGCAGGCGGCAGCACGGCTCATGCAGTCCCAGCGGCGCAGCGAGGCCGAGCGGCGACGCAGCCTGCAGCAGCTGCGGCTGCGGCTGCAGCGCGCCACCCCCGCCCAGCGCCTGCGCCGGGAGCGCGAGCAGGGTGCAGAGCTGCTGCGGCGGCTGCGTGGCGGCGTCAGCCAGAACCTGCAGCGGCAGCGCCTGCGCTCCGGCCTGCTGGCGCGCACGCTGTCCGCGGTCAGCCCGCTGGCGACTCTGGGGCGCGGCTACGCGATCCTGCTGGATGCCGACAGCGGCAGCGTGGTGGCACGAGCCTCGGAGGCGCGTCAGGGCCAGGCCCTGCGGGCGCGGCTGGTCGACGGCGAACTCAAGCTGCGCTGCGAGTGAGCGGGCCGCATGCGCTTGCTGGATGACGCCACGCCACAAACCCTGCCGACCGAGGCTGCAGTGGCCGCACCCGAGGATGGCGAGCTGATGCGCCGCTTCGCCGCCGGCGATGTCGGCGCCTTCGAGCAGCTCTACAGCCGCCACAAGGGCGGGCTGATGCGCTTCCTGCAGCGCGGTCTGGGCCGTCGCGAGACCGCCGAGGAATGCTTCCAGGAGGTCTGGAGCCGGGTCATCGCCGCCCGCGACCGCTACCAGCCCGAGGCGCGCTTCGCGACCTGGCTGTACCAGATCGCCAACAACCTGCTGATCGACCAGTACCGCCGCCAGCGTCCCGAGCTGAACGTCGAAACCCTGCCTGAAGAGGCCGAACCCATCGACAACCCCATCGCCCCCGCTCCTGCGTTGTCGCCGGAGGACACCGTGGGCGCCTTCGAGGAAGCGCGACGGCTGCAGCAGGCGCTGGCCGAGCTGCCCGACGAGCAGCGCATCGCCGTGCAGCTGCGTCTGGAGCAGGAGCTGAGCCTCGAAGAAATCGGCGCGATCACCGGCGCCGGCCGAGAAACCGTCAAGTCCCGGCTGCGCTACGCGCTGGACAAGCTCAAGGACCGCCTGCGTCGATGAACACGCCCACCACACCCTCCGGCAACGGGCCCGATCCCAGGCACGCGCCGCTGGACGCCGACGAGGCGCGGCTCGCCGCAGCGCTGGATGCGCTGCCGGGCGGCGGACCCTCGGCGGCGCTCGATGCCCGCATCCTGGCGATGGCACGCGAAGCCGTCGCACCGCCGGCCTCCGCGCGCGGCGCGGCGACTTCATCACTGCGCCCGCGTCCGCGACGCCGTTCGTCCGCACTGTGGTGGCTCGGCTCGGCAGCCGGCGCGGTGATGGCTGCGGGTATCGGCTGGCAGATCAGCGGGCTTCGGACTGCCGCGCCGGACGGCGCTGACCGGGCCTCGACCGCCGCATCGCGCCCGGCCGCGCCGCGCGAGGGGGACATGGAAGTCGTGATCATTCCGCGCAGCGCTTCCGAAACCAAAGCGTCGACAGTGTCCGAGAGCGCGAACAGCGCGGCACCTGTCGCCGCCGAGCGCGCAGCGCCGGCGGAGCACCCCTCGCGCCAGCGTGAAGCCGACAGTCGCGAGGCGCCTGCCGCGATCCAGCCGGTCGCACCTCCGGCGCCGGCCATGGCCCCGAGCCCGCAGCCCACGCCAAGCCCCGGCGCCGTGCTGGATATTCAGCGGCAAGAGGCGCCAGCGGCGGGGGTCGGCGTCGAAGTCGGCGAACAGCCACAGCTGGATCGCATCGAGGTGACGGGCTCGCGCATCAGCGGCTTTCCGCCGGTCGTGCAGGATTTCCGGCTGTCGCCGGAGGACTGGCTGCAGAGGATCCGCGATCGTCGCGACAGCGGTGACCTCGACTCGGCACGTCGCAGCGTCCGCGAGTTCGTGCGCGCGCACCCGCACCGCGTGCTGCCCAAGGACCTGCGGCAGCTGCTCAACGAGACTCCGTGAGCACGCAGACGCTCGCCGCACCAGCCCGGCTGGAGCAGGAGATCAAGCGCAGCCGCTTCCTCTGCCGAGCGGCGCCGGTCGACAACGCGGAGGCCGCGCTTGGATTCCTGCGCGACGTTGCAGACCCCGGCGCCACCCACAACTGCTGGGCCTTCCGCATCGGTGAGCTGTACCGCTCCTCCGACGATGGAGAGCCGGCCGGAACAGCCGGCCGACCCATCCTCGCCGCCATCGACGGCCAGGGCCTGGACGGCGTGGTCGCCGTAGTCACGCGCTGGTATGGCGGCATCAAGCTCGGCGCCGGCGGCCTCGCGCGCGCCTACGGCGGCTGCGCCGCGGAATGCCTGCGGCTGGCGGAGCGCATCACCGTGCTGCCGATGCGAGTGATCGAGCTGCACTGCGGCTTTCCTGACCTTGGCGAAGTGCACGGACTGATGAGCCTGTTCGCCGCGGACAAGCTCCACGAGGGCTTTGATTCCGAGGGCGTGGATCTACGCCTGCGCCTGCGCGCGGATCAGGTCGACGCCTTTGCCCACGCGCTGCGCGAGCACAGCCGGGGTCGCCTGGCGCTGAAGTCGATTTCCTAGGGCAAGGCTGAAGAATTCAGCGTTGTCGCGCGCCATGGAGGGCGCGCCCGCGGAGCGAGCACGCAAGTGCTTGATCCAGCGTAAGCGGGTCCGGGCCTGTGCCAGACTCGCGACCACTGATCAAGGTCGGGATGGACATGATCAGTGTTGCCTCAGGGCAAGGCGACGCGGTGACCGCCTGCGTCCGCAGCCCACCTCAGCCTGCCAGGAACACCCGCGTGGAGGCGAGCAGACCGCCGTCCAGGCGCTCGACCAGGGCAACTGCACGACTGTCCTCGCCGTAGGCCGCATGCAGGCCTGAGGCCAGCCCCTCGAAGCCGGGCAAGCGCTGGCCGCGGCGCAGCTGGTGTACCTGGGTGGCATCGAGAGTGACGCGCGGGAAGCTCACGAGGCCAGCCTCCAGCGGCAGCAGCCAAGCCACGTCTGGCGCATGCGCGGCGTCAGCCGCGATCTGCTCAAGGCTGAGCATGGCCGGCTCACGGAAGGGATCCACCCAGAGTCGACGGAGCTCGGCGACATGCGCGCCGCAACCCAGCGCTTCGCCGAGGTCGCGGACCAGGGAACGCACATAGGTGCCGGAACCGCACTCCACGTGCAGGCGCAGCCGCAGGCCATTGATGGCGATCAGCTCGAATCGATCCACCTGCACCGGTCGCGCTTCCAGCTCGATCTGCTCGCCGCGGCGGGCACGCGCATACAGCGGCTCACCGCCGCGCTTGAGCGCCGAGTAGATCGGCGGCACCTGCTGGATCGCGCCGCGCAGCGGCGCCAGGGCAGCTTCGATCCGCGCTGCGCTCAGCTCCGGTACGGAGCGCTCGCGCAGCGGCTGTCCATCGGCGTCGTCGGTGTCAGTCGTGCGACCCAGCACGGCCACGGTCTCGTAGGCCTTGGACGCACCCAGCAGCTGGCCGGCGATCTTGGTGGCTTCACCGAAGCACAGCGGCAACAGGCCGGTGGCCAGAGGATCCAGAGCGCCCGTATGGCCGCCCTTCTCGGCGCGCAGAAGATGTCGCACGCGCTGCAGGGCCTGGTTGGAGGACAGTCCGGCCGGCTTGTCGAGCAGGACGATGCCGTCCAGCCGACGCCAGACCGTGCGCGCCTGACGCGACATCGGCTTACTCGGGTCCGCGCAACAGCGCTTCGATGCGCTCGCCGCGGTCGACCGAATCGTCGTAATGGAAGTGCAGCTCGGGCACGGACCGCATGCGGATGCGCTTGCCAAGCTCGAATCGCATCTCCTTGGCCAGCTCCTTCAGCGCCTTCAGGGCTTGCTTGGCGCTCTCGGGCTGCAGCGCGGTGAAGTACACCTTGGCATGCGCCATGTCGCGGGTCACCTCGACATCGGACACGCTGACCGAGGGCAGCCCGTGTTCGCGCACGGCCTCATGCACCAGCTGGCCGATATCGCGGCGAAGCTGGGCGGAGACGCGGTCAGTGCGATGGAAGCTCTTGGTCGCCATATCTCTCTTCTCAGGAAGCGCTTACGGTTTTGAGACCGGGAGACGGAACATGCGCGAACATCGCCGCGCAGCTCCGGAGCCACCTGTGACGTCCCGGCACGCGTAGCCGTGCCAGCGTCAAACCCCAATCCCGAATCCCGAATCCCGGCCTCAAAGCGTGCGCTGGACTTCGATACGCTCGTAGCACTCGATCTGGTCGCCGGGCTTGACGTCGTTGTACTGCTTCACCGCGATGCCGCACTCGGTGCCGATTCGGACCTCGTCGACGATTTCCTTGAAGCGGCGCAGCGATTCGAGTTCGCCCTGGAAGATCACGGTGTTGTTGCGCAGCACGCGGATCGGCTTGTTGCGGCGGACCACGCCCTCGATGACCATCGAACCGGCGACCGCACCGAACTTGGAGCTGCGGAAGACTTCGCGGACCTCGGCGGTACCGATGATCTCTTCGCGGATCTCCACGCCGAGCAGACCGGACGCAACCTGCTTCACCTGGTCGATCACGTCGTAGATGATCGAGAAGTAACGCAGATCCAGGCCATTGGCCTCGATGACGCGGCGGGCAGCAGCGTCAGCGCGGACGTTGAAGCCGATGACCACGGCCTTCGAGGCGGCAGCGAGGGTGGCGTCGGATTCGTTGATGCCGCCCACGCCGGACGCGATCACGTTGATGCGGATCATGTCGTTGGAGAGGCTGGTCAGCGAGTCGCGCAGGGCTTCCACCGAGCCCTGGACATCCGCCTTGACCACCAGGTTCAAGGTCTGCTGGCCTTCGCCCTGGCCCATCTGGGCCATGATGTCTTCCATGCGGTTGCCGGCCTGCTTGACCAGACGCGACTCGCGCTTCTTGGCCTCGCGCTGCTGGGCGACGTCCTTTGCGAGGCGCTCGTCCTCGACGACCACGAAATCGTCGCCCGCATCCGGCACGCCGGACAGACCGAGGATGACCACCGGAATCGAAGGCGTCGCCGCCTCGACCTGGCGGCCGGCCTCGTCGAACAGCGCGCGCACGCGGCCGTACTGGGTGCCGCAGACCACGAAGTCGCCCTTCTTCAGGGTGCCGGCCTGGACCAGGACGGTCGCCACCGGGCCGCGGCCCTTGTCCAGCGAGGACTCGATGACGGCGCCGTTGGCGCGCCCATCGACCACTGCGCGCAGCTCCATGACTTCGGCCTGGATCGAGATCGCATCCAGCAGGGTGTCGATGCCCATGCCGGTCTTGGCCGACACCGGCACGAACTGGGTGTCGCCACCCCACTCTTCCGGGATGACCTCGTGATTGGCCAGGCCCTGCTTGACGTTGTCCGGGTTGGCGTCGGACTTGTCCATCTTGTTGATGGCCACGATGAGCGGCACGCCAGCCGCCTTCGCATGCTTGATGGCTTCCACCGTCTGCGGCATCACGCCGTCGTCGGCGGCGACCACCAGCACCACGATGTCGGTGAGCTTGGCGCCGCGCGCGCGCATCTGGGTGAAGGCGGAATGGCCGGGCGTGTCGAGGAAGCTGATGACACCCTTCGGCGTTTCGACGTGGTAGGCACCGATGTGCTGGGTGATGCCACCGGCTTCGCCGGACGCCACGCGGGTACGGCGGATGTGGTCGAGCAGCGAGGTCTTGCCGTGGTCGACGTGGCCCATGATGGTCACCACCGGCGGACGCAGCTCGCCTTCGCCGGTCTGCTCGACGTGGGCGATCAGCGCGTCTTCGACATCGTTCTCGCTGGCGCGCACTGCGGTGTGGCCGAGCTCCTCGACGACCAGCACGGCCGTGTCGTGGTCGATGGTCTGGTTGATCGTGGCCATCACGCCCATCTTGAACAGGGCCTTCACCACCTCGGCGCCCTTCATCGCGAGCTTCTGCGCCAGGTCGGCGACGACAATCGTGTCGCCGATCGCGACCTCGCGGGTCATCGGCGCGAGCGGGCGCGAGAAGGCATGGCTGCCGCCGCCGGAGCGCGAGGCTTCCTGGCGACGCTGGCCGGGCTTCTTGCGCGCGCCGCGGCGCGCCATGCCGGCGTCCGACAGATGCAGTTCACCGCGGCCGAAGCGCGACGCGGCATCATCGCCACCGGGGCGGGCGGGCGCACCACGGGCCGGACGGGCGCGGCGATCGTCACGCCCACGAGCCGGGCCGGCAGGCGGAGGCGGCGCGGCACCGGGACCCGGGCCCGAGGGGCGCATGCCGGGACGCGGCGGTGCACCCGCCGGACGCGGAGCCCCGGGCCCTGAGGGCGCACCCGTACGCATCGGCGGGCGCGACGAGGGGCTGTCGCTGCGCGGAGCAGGACGCGAGGTGGGCGCGCTCGGCGCAGGCGATCGCACGGACGGCGTGGAGGCCGCGGGAGCCACCGCCGCCGGCGTCTGCACTGCCGGGGCAGGCTCGGGGACGGGCGCGCTGGCTTCCACCGCGGCAGGCGCCTCGGCGGCGCGGCGGCGCGCTTCCTCTTCCTCGCGCTGGCGCTCGGCCTCGGCGGCCTTGCGCTGCTCGGCCTCGATACGGGCGGCCTCTTCGGCCTCCTGTCGCGCCTGCGACTCGGCCAGCAGGCGCTGGGCCTCTTCGCGGCCCGGATCCTCACTGGTGGAGATTTCGCTGCGCTTGACGTAGGTGCGCTTCTGGCGCACTTCGACGTTGACCGTGGTCTTCTGCTTGCCGGCAGCGACCGTGATCTCTTCGACCTTGCGGCGCTTCAGCGTGATCTGGCGCGGCGCGGAGGCCTCTTCGGCGGGCTCGGTCTTGCCATGGGTACGGCGCAGGAAGCCCAGCAGCTTCATCTTCTCCGCGCTGGTCACCACCTGGTCGGGCCCGCTGAAGCTCATGCCGGCCTCGGCGAGCTGCTCAAGGAGCTTCTCGACCGGGGTTCCCGTCAATTTTGCGAGGGTACGAACTGTAACTTCCGACATGTGGCTTCCTAAAATTCATGGGCCCGGCCGAGCACCGCGCACGGGCGTCAAGCCGGTAATTCTACCCCGTGGCTGACGGGCGCGCTGCTCGCGCACCCGCCTCTCGGGTGTTCATTCGAACCAGTGCTTGCGTGCTTCCATGATCAGGGCGGCGGCGCGCTCGTCATCCAGCCCCTCGATGTCGCTGATCTCATCGACCGCCATTTCCGCCAGATCGTCGCGCGTCGCGATGCCGCGCGCGGCCAGCGCGTAGGCGATCGCGTCGTCCATCCCGTCCAGGCCCAGCAGGTCTTCAGCCGGCTTGTGCTCTTCAAGCTGCTCCTCGGCCGCAAGGGCCTCGGTCAGCAGGGCGTCGCGGGCACGCGCTCGCAGCTCCTCGACGACGTCCTCGTCGAAACCTTCCACCGCCAGCAGCTCGGCCGCCGGCACGTAGGCGATTTCCTCCAGCGTGCTGAAGCCCTCGCTGACCAGGATGCCGGCGATTTCCTCGTCGACCTCCATGCGGTCCATGAACAGCTTGCGCGCGGTGGCCTGTTCGGCCTCGCTCTTGGCAGCGACCTGGTCCTGGGTCATCACGTTGAGCTGCCAGCCGGTCAGCTTCGAGGCCAGGCGCACGTTCTGGCCGCCCTTGCCGATCGCCTGCGCCAGCTTGTCTTCGGCGACGGCGATGTCCATCGAGTGGCGCTCCTCGTCGACGATGATCGATTGCACCTCGGCCGGCGCCATCGCGTTGATGACGAACTGGGCGGGATTTTCACTCCACAGCACGATGTCGATGCGCTCGCCGTTCAGCTCGTTGCTTACGGCCTGCACGCGCGAACCGCGCATGCCGATACAGGCGCCGATGGGATCGGTGCGGGTGTCGTGGGCGATCACCGCGATCTTGGCGCGATCGCCCGGATCACGCGCCGCGCCCTTGATCTCGACCAGGCCCTGGCCCACTTCCGGCACTTCGAGCTTGAACAGGGCCATCATGAATTCGGGCGCAGCGCGGCTGACGAACAGCTGCGGGCCACGCGCCTCGGTACGCACGTCATACAGATAGCCACGCACGCGGTCGCCGGGGCGCAGGGTGTCGCGCGGGATCGACTTGTCCTTCGAGATGAAGGCCTCGGCGTTGCCACCGAGATCGATGTAGATATTGCCGCGCTCGACGCGCTTGACGATGCCGGTGATCAGCTCGCCGACGCGATCCTTGAACGCATCCACCACCTGCGCGCGCTCGGCCTCGCGCACGCGCTGCACGATCACCTGCTTCGCAGCCTGCGCGGAGATGCGGCCGAAGTCGACGTTCTCGACCTGCTCCTCGATGAAGTCGCCAACCTGGGCGTCGGCCTTGATGTCGACCGCGTCCATCAGACGGATCTGGTGGTGCGGCGACTCCATCACCACATCGTCGGCGACGACTTCCCACATACGGAAAGTCTCGTAGTTGCCGGTGGCACGGTTGATGGACACGCGCATCTGCACGTCCTCTTCCGGATACTGCTTCTTCGCAGCGGACGCCAGCGCGGCTTCAAGCGCGTCGAAGATGACGCCGCGATCGACGCCCTTCTCGTTGGCAACGGCTTCGGCAACCAGCAGCAGTTCTTTGCTCATCGTCGTGTCTCCGGCACGTGGGAGGTGCCTGGGGGGCGGAAAGTGGGTGGGAGTCAGCAGGTCCGTGCGCGGCGCTCAGCGGCCACGGCCAGGGCGTCGGGGCGCCGGCTTGGCGTCGGGATCGTCGTAGATGGATGCCTCGGGCGCATCCGCGTCCGCTGCGGCCTCGGACGGCTGTCCAAGCGCCGAGTAGTCCGGCACCAGCCGGGCCTTGGCGATGTTGTCGTGGGCAAGCCGGAACTCTTTGCCATCCTGCTCCACCACGATGGTGTCGCCGTCGACCGCGCGCAGCGCGCAGGTGAAGCGGCGGCGGCCGTCCTGCGGCAGGTGCAGGGTGATCTTGGCCTGCTGTCCGAGGAAGCGCTCGAAGTGCGAAGGCTTGAACAGCGGCCGGTCGAAGCCCGGCGAAGATACTTCGAGCACGTAGTTGCCCTGGATCGGGTCGTTGACGTCGAGCTGGGCGCTGACCTCGCGGCTCACAGCCTCGCAGTCCTCGAGCGTCACGTAGCGATCCTGTGCATCGATGTACAGCCGCAGCACGCTGCGATGGCTGCTCGGCGCATACTCGATGCCCAGCAGCTCAAGGCCCAGGCTTTCAATCGCCGGGCCCATCAAGGCTTCGAGTTCAAGATTGGTCTGGGACATGGGCGCAGCATCCTTGGATCTCGCACGCGCTCGCAGCCAGGCGGAGCGCAGCCAGGGCACAGGGCCCTGTCCAAGACACCGGAGCCTCGCCGGACAACCTCACCGACGCTGCGGGCCCGAAAATGAAAGAGCCTCACGGGGAGGCTCTTTGCAATGCAGCAGAAAGATAAGACCTTTCACTGCTTCACTGATGGTAGCGGGGGCAGGATTTGAACCTGCGACCTTCGGGTTATGAGCCCGACGAGCTGCCAGACTGCTCCACCCCGCATCAGTCAGACGCCCAGTATAAAGAGCGTTTGCGTGCAGCGCAACAGGGATCGCTGAAGATCTTTGTGTTGCCGTGTTTCCGAGGCTCCGGAGAGCAACGGTGACAAGTCTGTTGATGCGCGCCCAAAATTGACCACCCCTGCGCGTTGAAAATTGACCAGGGCA
>NZ_CALART010000062.1 GCF_937888285.1 uncultured Aquimonas sp. | reverse complement strand
CAGGGCTTCAGCCCAAGGCGGATGCGCTCGCGGACCTCCTCGGCGTCGACGAGCCCGCAGTACGGGATCGGCGACAGCGGGCTGCACCCGACCACGCGCAGGCAGTTCACGAACGAGAACGGCAGGCCGTCCTTCTCGCGTTCGGTGAACACCCAGCGCAGGGTGTCGAGCTTCTCCTCCAGCGGCGTGGCCGGATCGGCCAGGTGCCGGATCTCCTGCAGCAGGCGCCAGTGCAGCAGGACGATGTCGTCCTCGCTCCACTCCTCCACCCACTCCTCGCGGGTGCTGCCCGATGCGCCGGTGGCGCTGTCGGCACTGTCTGCGCCGGGATCGTCCTGGAGATCCAGGCCGGCCGGGATGTCGAACGGGGCGTCGATGACGAACGGGGTCGTCTTCGAGCCGAGTCGGGCTGGGTTTGCGTCGAGGCTTGCCGTGTGTGGCGAGCCGACATGGGCGCCGGCCTGACGGCAGGCGGTGGTGCTGTGCATCGTGGACTCCTTGGATGCGAAGGGAGACCACGTGCACCCCGTGGCGGGGGCGTGGGCCCCCATGCGGGTGACGGTTGGGTG
Source organism: uncultured Aquimonas sp. (assembly GCF_937888285.1). Classification (GTDB taxonomy): domain Bacteria; phylum Pseudomonadota; class Gammaproteobacteria; order Xanthomonadales; family Xanthomonadaceae; genus Aquimonas. Next base: position 31,755 of record NZ_CALART010000062.1, on the reverse strand, counting down.
ATGTGGCGTCGGCCGCCTTGCGGCCTGGGCCTGGAACTCCAGGGCTGACAGGGTTCAGTGGCGCGCCTGAGCGCGGTGATCGGTGTCAGCGTCCGATCGGGGGGACATCGGCGAGAACGGGACGAGCCCGGGAGGCAAGGGCGCGGTCGGTGCGGCGCTCGAGCGGATGCGCTCGGCACCGGGACGCAGCCCTTGCCTCGAAGGCCCGGCCTGATGCGAATGCCCCGGCGTGCCTCATCGCTTGCGCGGTCCTCGGCACGGCGATGCACAGGGGCACCCGACGGAGCGACACCGCAACGCGTGTCCCCCATCGGTGGGGCGTGCATCACCGCGATCCGATCGTCCCCACGGGTGCCTGTGCGACCTGCACGGGCACCCACGCGGGGGATCAGTTCAGGAGATCTCCAAGGCTTGCCGGGTCTGGATGCAGGGCCAGCTGCTGCATGGCGCAAAGGTAGGGCGCCGCTTCCGCCCGGTCAATGGGCCGACGCCCGTCGCCACGCAACTGATCGCGAAAGCGCCCCGCGGTGCCGGGGCTTTCGTGTGGCAAAGGGTCGTGCACGTTCGGAAGATGCCATCGACCCCGTTGTCAGCACAAGGAGCCGCGGGCATGGCCAATGTCGAGATCGTGAAGGTGGACCAGGGCGGCGCCAACGCCCGCATCCTGGCCCGCGAAGCCAAGGTCGACTTCCGACGCGTCGAGGCGGCCAGCCTCAAGATCGCCACGCGGTTCAGCAGTGCCGAGGGCAAGCGCATGTTCGTGCGCATGTTCAACACCCTGCAGCTGAACATGCATTTCATCTCGGTCATCGCCCGCACCCGGCTCGACCACGAGGACATCGGCAGGATCGAGACGGCGCTGCGCGGCAGGATCGATGCCGCCACCACCAGCCTGAACGAGGCCATCGACGGCGCAGAGGCGCTGTTCAAGGCCCACGGCATCACCAGCCTGGCGTCCTACGACACGGTGCCGCTGGACGTGGACGTGCGCGTGCTGTCGTCGATCAGCCGCCGATTCCTGGAGGTGCTGGTCAAGCTCGACCAGCTGATGCCGCTGCTGCAGACGCTGGAGATCCACGAGGTGGTGTCGGCGCAGGCGGTGGACACGCAGCGTGCGGGGCTCAAGCGCCAGGTGCGCGACATCGCCAACGGCGCGCGAAGCTTTGCGACGGGCCTGCGGCGGCGCATGAACGCGCTCGATGCCCGCGCCACGTCGCCCGACGATGCCGAAGTTCCTGACGACGCGCTCGGTACCGCCGTCGGCGAAGCCGTCGATTCGACGACCACGGCACCGGACGGACCCGCAGATTCCCCATCGTCAGCGGGCCGCGACGTGGAGCCGCTACATGCGCCAACGGCAGTCGCTGCGGTGGCGGAGTAGGCGGTGGAATTGCAGGCAATCCCATGTCCCTCCCAAGCGGCGGCACCCACCGACGCTTGCGCGGGCAATCGGCGCGGGCGTGTTGCCCGTGAGCGGTGCGGACGCTACCGTGTGTCCAGGCCATGGGCTGCACGCAGAGGCAAGTCGGCGCCACCGTAGCGCCGATCACCCGTTCAACGGGCGAATCGCCCGGGGCCTCCACCCGCATCGGGTGGCGTCGCAGTCGATACCTGCCTCTTCCAACGTCGGCACGCTGCCTCCGGCGTGCCGGTCAGTTCCGGCGGTCCCGCCTTGCCCCGCTCGGCGACCGAACGCACCCAGTGCCGGACTCGGCCCTCCGCGGCATCGAACGCGCGGACCCGCACCGCTTGGCGGCCGGCATGCACCCCCAAGGGGGTGGCGATCGAATCACACCGAAGAGGGCCCTCGGCAGGGGCCCTCTTCGGAAGGCATCTTCACCCACCGCGCGAACGGAACGCCCGCGGTGGTCCAGGAGTCGAGCGTTCCCGGGCGGCTGGCGCGTTTCCTGACCGAGCGCCGTCGTCGCAGAGCAGGTCATGACCTTTGCCGGCTGCATGCCGATGAGAGGCCGATCATGCCCCGCGTTCCTGTTCCCGCCGCCCCGTCGGCGGATTCCCCGGCCGCGCCGCCCAGCGCCGCGCTGCCGGACACCGGCTTCCTGCGCCAGCCGCAGGTGCTGTCCTTCGTCCCCATCTCCAAGTCCACCCTGTGGCGGCGCGTGCATGCGCGAACGTTTCCGGAGCCGGTAAAGCTGTCCGAGCGCGTTACCGTCTGGCGCGCCGAGGACATCCGCCGCTGGATCGAGCAGCAGGGGGTTGCGTCATGAGACACCTTGAACGGCGTCGGACGCATCGCGCTGCACGCGGTAACGCCTCGGCAACACGCCGGCACGTGCGCGCGGGCACATTGGTGTCGCAACGCCGCGGAGCGAGGCGTCGCCTTAGCCGACGACGGTATCGGGTCTGGCGTGTATCGGACGCGAAACGACTGGTCACACGGTGGTCCCACGGTCGCGCGTTAGACGCTGGAACGCCGTGCGGGTGCCCGGGCCGTGCCGGGGTCATGCCGTTGACATCGAGGAAGCGGTTGGCGAGGCGCGACCGCATCGCCGCGTTCGGCCGGCGTCCGTCGGTGAATCCGTCGTCCAGGGAGTAACAACAATGGAAGACGATCCGGAAACCGCCGGCGATCGCCGGCAGACATTGCAGACGATCCAGATGCTGCGCGAAGTGATCGACGGCGATCCCTACGCGACCGTGGCCCAGCGATGGGGGCTGTCGCGGTCGGCCGTCGACCGGCGCATCAAGGGCCTGGCGGTCCAGCTCACGCAGGCGGTGGGCGTCGATGGCCTGCAGGAGAGCGGCGCCGCCTTCGTGAAGCGCCTGCGCATGCACCGGGACGCGATCCTGCAGGCGCTGGAGCACTTCGATCCTGCGCAGGTGAGCTCCCACCGCGAAGCCCGAGTGCTCAAGCTCGACGAGGTCGACCTCGGGGCGCGCCGCGTGCGCAGCCGGTCGACGCGGCCCCTGCACGATCTGGCGCTCTACTACCTGCCCTTCGCGACCGGCCTGCGCCCGCTTGAGGTCGCGCGCCTGACGGTGGGCGACTACCTGCTGGAGGACGGCAGCGTGCGGCGAGAGTCGAGGGTGCGCGCCGATGTCGCGATCAACGGCAGGGACCGGCCGCTGTTCTTCAACCACCGACGTCTCGACGAGGCGCTCGGCGCCTACCTCGACGAGCGTATCCGTGCCGGCCACGGCCTCGGTGCGGCCGAGCACTGGCGCGGGCTGGACCCGCTCGGCCCGCTGTTCCTGGGCGCCGAGGGCGAGGTCTATCCGATCACGCCGAACGGCGGCGAAGGCCAGAACCGCTACGTCTGCCGTCCCCTGCTGGAGATCTACCGCAAGATCTTCCGTCAGGCCGACATACCCGGTCTTTGCACGCAGTCGGCGCGGCTGACCCTGATGTCGCGGATGTACGAGCGTGGCGCTGACGAGGACCAGGTCGGGCTGGTGCTGGGCATCGCCGATCGAAGTGCCGTGCGCGAGCAACTGGCCAGGCCGCGACCCGAGCTGGCCAAGGTGCTCGAGGAACTGGCGTGATGTGGAGCGCGCGCTGAGGGGCTGAAACTGCGATGGATTCGGCGATGGACGGACAGCGCTTCGCGATCGGTGGGCGAGTGGTCGACGCCGACGACCCGCAGTTGCAGGACCTGCTCGCCCAGGCCTACGAGGCGCCGGGCAGGCCACGCTGCCTGTGCGTGGCAGGCGGCGTCGAGATGTACGTCGCCTTCCATCGCTGCTACCAGATCAAGCGCATGCCCGAGACCGGGGACCGGCACCACCCCGCCTGCCCGAGCTACGAGCCCGGGCCCGCGATGTCAGGCCTGGGCGAACTGGTCGGCGAGGCCGTCGTTCAACTGGACCCGTCACGGGTGGAACTGCACGTGGATTTCCCGTGGGCGCGTGTGCCCGGGCGCGCGGGGGTGAGCCGCGAGCCTGCCGAGCCGTCCGAGGTCGGCCGCACTCGTCGACGGATGAGCCTGCGGGCGCTGATGCACTTCATGTTCGAGCGGGCAGGCTTCAACCGCTGGTCGCCGGCGATGACTGGAAAGCGCAACCAGGCGGTGCTTCACAAGTACCTGATGCAGGCCGCCGAGGCCATCCAGGTGAAGGGCGAGCCGCTGTCGAACCGGCTGTACGTGCCGGAAGCCTTCAACGAGACCGCGAAGGCCGAGCAGGCCGAACGGCGGCGCGCGAGGTTGTCGGTGCTGCAGCCGCATGACGGGCGTCAGCCGCTGGCTTTGGTTCTGGGGGAGTTCAAGGGCTGGGAGTCGGCACCCGCGGGTGCGCGCATCTGGATCCGCCACATGCCGGACGCACCCTTGCTGGTAGACGCGCGGACCTGGGCGCGGGTGCAGCGCGGCTTCGCGCCACTCTTCGAGGCGCTCGACTCGGACGGAGGGCGAGGGCTGCGTCTGATGTTGGCGGCGCTGATCCGGGCACGCCGGGAGCACACCTACGAGATCGACCTCGCCAGCCTGATGCTGACCAGCGAGGAGTGGATTCCGCTGGAGGGCGTGCACGAGGTGCCGCTGGTCCGAGCGCTGGTGGCGCAGGGGAGGCGGTTCGTGAAGCCACTGCGGTACGACGCGCGATCGGTGGCCGGGTTCGCGAATGCCATCCTGCTGGACGTCGGCGCGGAGCCGGTCGACCTCCATGTTGTCAGCAGCTTCATGGGCGAGGCCGAACAGGGTGCCAAGCGAAGGGCATTCGAGTCTGCCCGGGCCAGGTCCTGGCTCTGGTTGCCTGGCGAGGCCATGCCGGTCCTGCCCGGCCCGTCGACGAGGCTCACCGCTGGAGCGGCGGCATGCAGTTCGCATGCAGGCCCGACAACCGTCCGACCGAACCCCGCAGGCCGGGGTCCTGACTGACGATCACGATGACGTTGGCCAGCATCAGCGAGAGCAGGTTTCGGTTCTGCAGCACGGACGTCAGCTTTCCTGCCGGGTAGCCGCGAAGGGCGTGGACAACCAGATGGACGCCCCCGTGCACGAACGAGTGCATCACCTTGACCGTGCCATGCAGTCGCTTCAGTTCGGTGGCCGCCGGGCCGGCGACCGCACCGATGGCGTCGATCATGGCGGGGATGGGTGGCCCCATCTGGGGTTCCGAGAGTTCGCCGTCCGGCACCGGCGCGGAGAACTTGTCCAGCCAGTCCTCCTTGGCGGCGTGAAGCACCCAGGCGGCACGGACAACTGCCTCGAATTGCAGGCGGATCAGGCTGAGTGCAGTTCCCGTCAGGCCGGCTTCGATCAGGACCCGCTGCGCGATCGCATGCTCGATCGCCGAACGACAGAAGGCCAGGCAGATGGTCGAGCGTCGGGACGATGTGTTCCAGCCGGCTCGTAGCAGTGCGAGCAGATCATCGTCGAAGGCCTCGGAGGCGGCGAGTACCCGCCGCAGTTCCTCGTCGTCTCGGTCGGCGCTGTCTTCTGGGCTTGAGGGCGACTCGGCTTGCATGGAAGAGACGGGTTCGGGCGATGCGACAGCACGGGACCATGGCGTGCGGACAGAGTCGCATCATGGCATCCGGACGGCACTCGGGGTTGAAAGCCCGCTTCCTTGCTGGACGATGGTTCGTCGGAATCCCCCGACGCCCACCGAGGAACGCCGATGGCCTCTTCTCCATCCCCCGATCCCCGGCCCGCCGTCGTGCTGCACGGCGGGCCTGTCGCTCTGCCCACCCTGCTGGGCAACGGTACGAACGGAACGCCCCGCCTGCCAACGGGCGGAAAGATCCGTGCGGGCATCAAGGTCCTGACCCGGCGGGCTGCCGAGGTGCCGCGTGCACAGTCGATCTACGAACAAGGCCTGAACCAGGGCCAGTCGTTCGACCAGATCGAGCGTGCGCTGGCCGAGGCCTGCCCTGAGCTCAAGAGCCCGCTCGTTCCGCGCAACGTGCCGTGGTTCACCGTGCGCGCCCAGGACTTCCCGAACCCCGAACTGGCGACACAGATCCTCGACCTCCATGGCGAGGACCGCGGCGAGGGCCGGCGCCTCTACCGCTTCCCGGTGGTGTTCCCGACCGATCGCTGGCAGAGCGTGATGCCGCATGAACTGGCCACCTGGGGTGCGCAGGACAAGCGCTTCTGGTCCGAGTATTCGTCCGACGGACGGTGGCGGCACTGCATGACGCACGCCCCGGTGCCGGTCGACGCGAACGGACGCCGCACGGTGCGGCTGTTCGGCGGCCGCAAGGCGATCCCGCGCGAGGACAACGGCGGTCTGTGCCAGCCGGAGTCCTGCCCGGAGTACCAGCAGCGGCAGTGCAACCTCACCGGACGCTTCCTGTTCTTCATCCCCGGCATCCGCTCGATCAGCGCCTTCGAGCTGCACACGCGCAGCTTCTACGCGATGAACGCGGCGATCCGCACCTTCGAGACCGTGGCGTTCCTGCGGGGCGGCCGTCTCGCCGGCTTCCTGGACCGCCAGGGCACGCCGTTCTACCTGACCAAGCGGCTGATGGAGGTGGCGCACATCGATGACCATGGGCGGCCGGTCCGGGTGCCGCAGTGGATCATCGAGCTGGAAGCGCCAGTCGACGTGGCGACGCTCATGCGGGAGCAGGACGATCAGGACACCGTGCTCCTTCAGGCCGATGTTGCCGCCCGCGTGCTCCAGGGGCGCCGGGAGGAAGCGTCCGCGACGCCAGGGAAGGGGCTCGAGTCCGTCGACGAACCTGTGGCTGCGAGCGATTTCACGGCAGACGGCACGCCGCCCACGCTGGAGCATGTGCTCGGGCGGCTGACCGCGATGGGCGTGCCTGCGCAGACCTGGCTGAGCTATGCGGCCACGCGCTGGGGTCCTGGGTGGAGGCTCAATCCGCAAGGGCGGCAGCGGGCGTTCGGCGAACTGGAGCGCTTCAGGAACGATCCGAAGGGCTACGCGGACAAGGTCAACGCCGAACTGCAGCAGGTGGCAACGTGAGCGGGTCGGGACGACTGCCAGGCGGAACCGGTGCGCAACGCGCGGAGGTGCCGCGCATCCCGGACGGGCATCCGCGAGCGCACGGTCCGCACCGTCAGGCGCATCGCTTGCGGGTGGCGCATATGTCCGACCTGCACTACGGGCCTCGGCATCTGGAAGAAGCTGATCGCTGCTTCTCGGCGGCCGTGGACCGCGCCATCGAACTCGGCGTCGATGTGGCCGTGATCTCCGGGGATGCCACCGATCACGCCCTGGACCTGCATGCGCCCGCGGCATTGCGGCTGCTGGCGCGGGTGCGGCGGCTGGCCGATCATTGCCCGGTGCTGATGCTCCAGGGCACGTGGTCGCACGAGCCGCCCGGCACGCTGTCCGTGTTCAGGATGCTGGAAAGCCGCCATCGGGTCTTCGTCGCGGACCGGATCGGTCAGGTGGTGTTGATGGGCAGCGCATCGTCTCGGGACCTGTCGGCGACCGATGAGTCTGCCGCCGACCTGTGGCTCGCGTCCGAAGGCCTGCGGTTCGCGGAGGTGCCGCGTGGCGCCAGGGCACTGTTCACCTGCATTCCCTCGATCAACAAGGCGGCTGTCGCGGCATCGGTCGGCGCCACCGCTGCTGCCGAGGCCCAGGGCGAGCAGCTGGGCCGGCTGCTGCAGGGCTACGCCGGCATCCACGGCGCGGCCCGGGCTGCCGGCGTGCCGACGCTCGCGGTGTCGCATGGCACGGTCTTCGGCTGCGTGACCGAGCATGGTGTGCCGATGGCCGGGTTCGACCACGAGTTCACCACCGGAGTGCTGTTCAGCGCCGGCGCGCAGGCCACCTTGCTCGGCCACATCCACCGGCACCAGGCCTGGACGCAAGGGGAGGGCGAGCGGCGCCAGTGCATCGCCTACGCCGGGTCCGTCGGTCGCTTCCACCACGGTGAGCAGGGCGACAAGGGGTTCCTGCTTTGGGAATTCGGACCGGACGGGGTGGACTGTCGCCTCGAACCGACCCCTGCGAGACGGACGCTGGACATCATGTTCGAAGGCCGGCCCGACCTGGAGCAGTTGCGAGAGGCGGTTCGCGCGCAGGAACTGGCCGGCGTCAGCGTGCGGGTCCGATGGACAGTGGCCGACGAGGACCGGCACGAGGTGGACCGCGGTGCCATCGAGCGTGCGCTGTCCGGCGCCGCCGATGTCCAGCTCGAAGGGCGGATCGTGCCCGTGCTGCGCACCCGCGCGCCCGGCATCTCGCAACTCGTCAGCCTGGCCGACAAGGTCAGGGCCTGGGCCACGGCGACGGACGTCCACGCGCCGCCGCTGCTGGAGTGCCTGGAACGGGTGACGACGACCGAGCCCGGTGACATCGTTGCTGAGGCCCTGACAGGCCCCAATGTCGTTGCCGATAGGTGATATCGAATTCATGACCAACATCTTTGTGAATCAATGATCTAGGTCACTTCGAGGCTGGGCGCTGAAGAGAATCACCTCTCGCCAGCCGGCTTGGCCAAGACAGGAGGTCCCGAGGGTCAGTTGGGTCAGTCAGCGCCCCGGATGCCGTCGAAGAACCACGGTTGCACCTCGAGCTGCAACGACCCGTGCTGTGCCATGAGCTTCGCCGCGAGTTCGGGGCGTACGCGCCGAGTGAAGTCGAAGAGGTAGCCGTACGTCATCCCATCACTGTGGCCGCTCAGCTCCGTTGGCTCTACGTCCGCAAGTTCCTGTGCATCGGCCAGGTCAATCTTCAAGGCTTCTGCGAGCGCTTGCGCGAGGGTCTTGGTCGGCGGCGTGTCGCCGTCCCAGTCGTAGTCCAAACCACCCGACAGCACCTCAACGGCAGGCTCCTCGAAGCAGCGTCGACCACAACGTGCCAGGGACACCGCGACCTCGAAACGAACTTGATGTCCGGCGTAAGGCCTCTCGGTATCGATGCCCAGGCCGATGTGGCCGTTAATGTTGGCCGTCACCGGCTCGGCCAACGTGGCTTCATCGGGGTCAATCTCTTCTTCGAAGTAGACCTCGTCGATACCGTCGTAGTTGGCGTTGGCCATCGAAGAGTTGAGGCCGGCGTCGGAAAGTACGGCCTCCTGCATCTCGTCTTGCACTGCCATCGCCAGGTCGCTGAACGTGTGGTGGACCTTCGTTCGTGGCAACCGTTCGTGGAAGGCCGCGTCCATCAGGCCGCGCAACTGGTTGTTCGGCAGTCCCAAGCCAAGCTCCTGTGCTCGGGCGGAAAGTAGCTCGTAGTCCGGTACTACGTGGGGGACGCCGTCGAGGGTCTGCGGCTCCCGATGGGCCGCCCGCGCCGCCTGAAACGAAGCCAAAGACTTGTGCCCCATCGCCGCGGCGACGAGCTGCTGACCGCGGCTGAGCGGGATGGTCACCGCCGAACCAGCGGTGTCCTTGCGAAGGGAATGGGCGAGGTCGGTGATACCAACGGGCATGGCAGTTCTCCTGGGTTCGCGCGGACCAGTCGAGCGATTACGCTGGCCCACGCCCCGGCGAATGCGCATGGGGGGTTGGCAGCAAGGACTAGCGGAGACGGAAGAGGGTCTGGTATGAGCCGCTCGAAGCTCAGGCGGACGAGGCCTCGGCTACGACTGTAACAGCCTCGTCCGACCGACCGCAAGACCCGCACGTCGGCCTGCTCGCCACCCGCTCCGCTAGGCCGTGGCCCGCCGCCGCTTCGCCCACTTGGTCAGCATCGGGTCGACCACGCGGGCTCGTCGATGCTCCAACGAAGCGCGCACCTGGTCTGGCGTTACCGTGCCCTCGTCGAGCAGGCGGGTCAGTTCGTCTTCCCAGCGAACGGCGCGATGCTTGCGCACGTGCTTTTGAATCACGTCGAACTCATCTCCGGCCTGCAGCGCCTTGGCACCCGGGATGAACACGTCCGAGATGTGCACGGTCTTGTCTCCCACCGAAATCGGACCAACCGCGATACAGGCGACCAATCGCTCGTACACCTTCGAGAGCTGGTCAAACCCGCGGAATCGCACGGTCTCCATCAGTGCATCTTCAGCCTCCAAAGAGTGCCCTCCTACGAAGAACAGCACCTCGTCGGAGTACTTCATCAAGTCGCTGAAGTCGGCGTAGCCCGAGTCAATCAGCATGCGGCGATAGCCGTGGGCGTACGCACTTTCGATGCTCGTCATGAAGGGCAAGCCCTTGACGACATCCGGGACCAGCATGTCCTTGGCCGGCGTGCCACGGTTGCGCGACTTGATTCGTGCGACCGGACCGACGTCCTCGGTCAGTGGCAGTGCCGCAGCAATCTGCTCCATGCCCCAGTGCTCCGTCCACACGCAGCTGCTGAGGACCAAGAAGCCCGAGCTGCGCTGCTGGAGGCGCTGGATGAGCAGTTCGACCGCCTGTGGCGGCAGGGCATCGGTGGGAGCACCTGCCGTGCTGACACGCTGAAGAGCCAGCGGCTGAACGAATGGGCTGCGCGGGAGCAGGCCCCCGTCTTCCGTGACGATACCGGCCAACGCTGGGTCGCACTCGCCTGATTGCGGCGAGACGCGCTGCACAGCCAGCGCTACGTCTTTGAACATCAGGTCCGGCTGGGGCGTGTCGATGAGCACGGCGACACGGTGGCCGTCCATCTCGGCACGCATGCACGCCCACTCAAGTTTGTGGGCAGTGTCTTCCCAGGAGCCTTGGTTGAGCTCGAGCGGGCCAACCACGATGAGGGTGCCGCTGGGCAACCGTTGGCGAAGATAGCACAGGCGCCCGCACCGATGCCACCACGAGAGGCGCCGGCCGCCCTCAAACCTGGGTAGCCATCACTTCTGGGAATAGGACGTCTACGAGGGCGTCGTGCTCGGTATCGGGCACATACGCTGGGTCGTCCGCTCGTATGCGCTCCTTGTACTCAGCTACCTTGACGGCCCACTTCCCGGAGTGGTCCTCGCGCCGAATGAGGTCGGCGCGGTTGTACGCCTTGAGCGCCTTGCGGAAGTAGTGGAGGTACTTACGGACGCCCGGCTCCATGTGGTGGGCAATCTGAATGAAGTTCGGATAGTCCCAGCCGAACACCTTCCCGTACTTTGCTGAGTAGAGAGAGTTCAGCAGACCCTTCTGGAGCGAGCCGGGGTGGCCGGGCAACGAAGCACCTTCCGCGGCAAAGTCGCGGACCAGCGATTGCCATTCCTGGTCCTCGAAACGATGATCTGGCAGGTACGCGGTGTAGAAGGCCTCAAACCTCTCACGCAGCGCCTTATGGCGCGCCTGCCTGCGGGCTTCGTTCTCCGCTGCCAGCTTCGCGCGCTCGCCATCGAAGTCGAAGTAGTAAGCTCGCTGCGTTGCGCTGTCCAACGTCAGCGCATCGAAGGGGACGGTCTCGCGCTGAAGCGGCGCTGCGTCGCTATTGACCCGAGGCGCAGCCCACACGCATTCGAGCAGGAATCGCTTAGCGGCGACAGACTCATCTCGCGTTCGGGAGTTGATGACAAAAGCATTGCGGTTGTTGTTGAAGAAGACGTCGTCCTGGGTCAGCCGGCGCGCACCAATGTTGAACTGCGAGAACACCCAGAACAGAAGCCCGCCTTCTTGCCGGTAGAACTCGCGGCGCTCCGCGATGACGTTGATGTAGGTCGTCGAGAGTTGAACCTCGAAGGCGACCCGCGTACCGTTGAACACCGCCCGCACGTCCGGCTTGCGCCAAGCTCCAGTGATTTCGCCGGTCCAACGTCCTTCGACGACAATGTCGATGAAGCGTCCGTCCGCCTCCAGGCAGGCGACTATCCAGCGCTTCATCTGGAGGTGGAGCCAGCTCTCCTTGACGCCGTTGTACTTGCGCGCGTTGATTTCCTCCTGCGACAGCGGCCCCCGAGTGACGGCCGAGCAGCGGCCGTCTTCAATGGTGTGGCGGAAGTAGAGGTTCTTTCGCTCCTTCTGGCACACGAGGTAGACCGGCGTGAAACACGTCGAGCAAAGGAACCGGGGGTTCACGTGAAGGCTCGTCTGCAGCTCCATGCGCAGTTGGACCGCTTTCTCCCAGTCGTCACCGATGACATCGGTGTGCCGTTCGTAGCGCCCGGTAGCGCGGTCCAGCACCTCGGTCACCTCTGGTTCCTCGACAGCAAAGAGCCCCTGAGCTCGCGGGAACGTTGACGTCGGCATTGCTTGCTCGTAGCGCTCTGCTTCGCGCACGCCCTTGGGCGTTGCGTGCCAGCTGGAGTGGCCTTGGATACGCGCCGCAGCCTCAAGCGCTGTGGCGTGCTTCATGCGTATGCCAAGACGAGCCATCACGGGCTTCAGGCGGTTAGCCAAACTCTTCACCGACTCGCCTCGAGAGGGTGAGAGCTCCTCGATGATGACCTCGGCGAGTCGGGTCGCGACTCTAGGGTTCTTGATTCGCAGGAAGGCGTGAAGCGCAGCGACCTGCTGAGACGGGGACGGGTAACCGTCGGCATTGGGCGCCGAGTCGAGATTGACCATGGATGAGCTCCGTAGCCGAAAGCGAGCAAGGACGGCACGCGTTGTCCGGCTTTCGAGAGTTCATCGAGCCGGTCATCGGATTACCAAGGACTTCACCGTGCCGGACGAAGTCCGGTGCGTGCACTGATGGGCGCCTGGGGCCCACGATTCGGCTGAACCGCATAGCCATCCTACGAAGGCTCTGCGACGCTCGTCAAGCGGCGAAGCGCTTCTCTGGGAAGTCCTGGAAGTCGGCGCGCTGCGCCTTTCGCGCAGGGGGCGTTGCGCAGCCACGACTCGCTTTTCTTTAGGACAAAGAGACTTGCACTCAATGAAGGGGCGTCTGGCCTTCCTGCTCTTCCTTAACACACACTGCGACATTCAGCGATGAATCGAGAGCCCGACGTATGAGTAGAGTCCTGGTGGCCAAGGAGGACTTTGAGCAGGCACTGCGAAGCCTCACTGACGGGATCTGGAATCACGCGAACTCGGGGCCCAACTCCAAATAAATTGCTCTTCCAGAGGTCACCCTTGCCAATGCTCATGGCGGCCTTGACCCGGCTGAGAGGGGTCCGAGACTGGACCTCTTCGAGACGGCCTGAAGCGGCACCTGAACAGCGCTCGAATGGCGCCCAGGCTGCTTCAGTGCCCACCACACCCATCGCGCCGCCCAGCGGCGCTGGAGGCATGCCATGCAACCCCTCTCACTCAGGCTCCGGGGCTTCCGGGGCATCCGCGACGGACTCGGGCTGGACGAGCTGACCGTCGATCTGGAGCGGCTGGCCGATGGTGCCGCGCTGGTCGCCATCGCAGGCGCCAACGGCCGCGGTAAGTCCACGGTGATGGACAACCTGCACCCCTTATGTTGAGTTCGCGGTGTCAACAAGAGATCAAGTTACCGAAGTTACCGAGCTATTCATTGCTTCTGCAAGGTGGCAATCAACGGACACGACACGGTGCCACGGCTTGTGCAGCAGTCGCGCACGAGGGAGGCCAGTGCTGACTCGATGCGCCGCAGATCCTTCAGTTTCTTGCGCACGTCCGCCAGCTTGACCTCGGCAAGTTGGCGCGCTTCATCGCAATGCGTGCCGTCGTCCAACTGCAGCAGGCCTGCCACTTCGTCGAGGCTGAAGCCCAAGCGCTGTGCGGCCTTCACGAACTTCACGCGGGCGACGTCCTCGGCCTCATAGCGCCGGATGCTGCCATAGGGCCGGTCGGGCTCGGGCAGCAGGGCCCGGCGCTGGTAGAAGCGAACCGTCTCCACGTTGACCCCGGCCGCCTTGGCGACGGCCCCGATGGTCAGGCCGTTCTGTTCTCGTTCCATTCCGCTTGACTCCGTACATGAGTACGGAAATAAGCTTACGCCATCGTCTCCAGACTGGCCGAGGAAAAGCGAATGACCGAAACACAAGAAGGGCGCGGTGCCCTCTTCGCCGGAGGACTTGCCGCGATCCTGGCATCCACCTGCTGCCTAGGCCCGCTGGTGCTAGTGGCCTTGGGCTTCAGCGGCGCCTGGATCGGCAATCTGACGGTGCTGGAGCCCTATCGCCCGATCTTCATCGGCGCCGCGCTCGTTGCGATGTTCTTCGCTTGGCGACGCATCTATCGGCCGGCACAGGCCTGCAAGCCCGGCGAGGTCTGCGCCATCCCGCAAGTCCGGTCCACCTACAAGGCCATCTTCTGGATCGTCGGCGCGCTGGTGCTGATCGCGCTCGCCTTCCCCTATGTCCTTCCGCTGTTCTACTGACCAGGAGTTCTCCATGAAGCAGCTGTTCCTGACCACCATGCTCGCGATCGGCGTCGCCGCTGCGCAGGCGGCACCTCAAACCGTCACGCTCGACGTGCCCGGCATGACCTGCGCGGCCTGTCCGATCACCGTGAAGAAGGCGATCTCGAAGGTCGAGGGCGTGAACAAGGTCGACGTGAGCTACGAGAAGCGCCAGGCCGTCGTGACCTTCGACGATGCCAAGGCCACCGTGCAGAAGTTGACCCAGGCGACCGAGAACGCGGGCTACCCATCCACCGTCAAGCGCTGAACCGTTGCAGCGAAAGAGGGAACGCGCCATGAACGTCGTGACGCGCATTTCCGACAAGGCTGGCTCGCTGGGCAGCATCGTCTCGGCAATGGGCTGTGGCGCCTGCTTCCCGGCCCTGGCCAGCCTCGGCGCCGCGCTCGGGCTCGGCTTCCTGAGCCAGTTCGAGGCCTTGTTCGTCACCGTGCTGCTGCCGCTGTTCGCGGGGCTGGCGCTGCTGGCGAACGCGCTGGGCTGGTTCAGCCATCGCCAGTGGCACCGCACCGTGCTCGGCATGATCGGACCTGTCATCGTGCTGATCGCCAGCTTCACGGTGGCCGAGAAGCTTCTCTACGTCGGCCTCGCGGCGATGGTCGGCGTTTCGATCTGGGACTTCGTCTCGCCGGCGAATCGGCGTTGCGGTCCAGCCGGCTGCGAAATTCCGGCCAAACACGCCTGAAGCCTTTGCACCAGCTTCTGTTGAAAGCGACCTTATGACCGAACTCGTGATCAGCGGCATGACCTGCGACTCGTGTGCGACGCATGTCCGTCAAGCCCTGGAGAAGGTCCCCGGCGTGCGCTCCGCGCAGGTTTCTTATCCCAAGGGAACGGCGAAGCTCACGCTTGCCCCAGAAACACCCGTGGCGGCCCTCATGTCGGCCGTGGCCGCGGCCGGCTATCGAGCCCGGGTTCCCGACTCTGCGTCCCAGCAGCCGCGCAACGGCCTGCTCGACAAGGCGCGCAGTTGGCTCGGCGGGGGCCAAAAGGCGCTCGGCGGCGGCGAAGCGATACACATCGCCGTCATCGGCAGCGGCGGTGCCGCGATGGCGGCGGCGCTGAAGGCGGCTGAGCGCGGTGCTCGCGTGACCCTCATCGAGCGCGGCACGATCGGCGGCACCTGCGTCAACGTTGGCTGCGTGCCATCGAAGATTATGATCCGCGCGGCACACGTGGCCCACATGCGGCGCGAGAGTCCCTTCGACGCCGGCATCGCCGCGAGTACGCCCGCGATCGACCGCAGCCGGCTGCTCGCGCAGCAGCAGGCCCGCGTCGACGAACTGCGGCGCGCGAAGTACGAGGGCATTCTGGAAAGCACGCCGGCGATCACCGTGTTGCGCGGCGAGGCGCGCTTCAAGGACGGCCGCCGTCTCGTCGTGAAACTTAGCGATGGCGGCGAACGCGAACTGGCGTTCGACCGCTGCCTGATCGCCACCGGCGCGCACCCTTCGATCCCGCCGATCGCCGGCCTGAAGGACACGCCGTTCTGGACGTCCACCGAAGCACTGGCCAGCGACGCCATCCCGCCCCGTCTTGCGGTTGTCGGCTCGTCGGTGGTGGCGCTGGAGCTCGCGCAGGCCTTTGCGCGGCTGGGCAGCAAGGTGACGGTGCTGGCGCGCCATACGCTGTTCTTTCGCGAGGACGCCGCGATCGGCGACGCCGTCACGGCGGCATTTCGTGCCGAGGGCATCGAGGTGCTCGAGCACACCCAGGCCAGCCAGGTTCGCCACGCCGATGGCGAATTCGTGCTCGCAACCGATCGCGGCGAACTGCGATCCGACCGGGTGCTCGTCGCCACCGGCCGCACGCCCAACACGCATGGCCTCGCGCTCGATGCGGCGGGCGTGGCCGTCGACGCGCAGGGCGCCATCGTCATCGACGCGGCGATGCGCACCAGTGCTGCGAACATCTACGCCGCCGGCGACTGCACCGACCAGCCGCAGTTCGTCTATGTGGCCGCTGCGGCCGGCACGCGCGCCGCGCTCAACATGATGGGCGGCGACGCTGCGCTCGACCTGAGTGCGATGCCGGCGGTGGTCTTCACGGATCCGCAGGTGGCCACCGTGGGAATGACAGAAACCGAAGCGCATGCGAAGGGCATCGAGACCGACAGCCGCACGCTGAGCCTGGAGAACGTGCCGCGCGCGCTCGCGAACTTCGACACCCGGGGCTTCATCAAGCTGGTGGCCGAGGCCGGCAGCGGGCGGTTGCTGGGCGTGCAGGCCGTCGCGCCCGAGGCCGGCGAGTTGATCCAGAGCGCCGCGCTCGCGCTGCGGGCGCGCATGACGGTGCACGACCTGGCCGATCAGCTGTTCCCGTACCTGACGATGGTGGAAGGGCTCAAGCTGTGCGCGCAGACCTTCACCAGGGACGTCAAGCAGCTCTCGTGCTGTGCCGGCTGAAGCGCCTGCCATGAGTGCCGACTACTCCGTCGCGCAGGCGGCCGCCCGGGCGGGCGCCACGGTGCACCAGTTGCGCACCTACGTGGCGTGCGGGCTGGTCAAACCCTGCGCCAGAACCGCCACGGGACACCACCGATTTAACGATGATTGCGTGGCGCGACTGCGGCTGATCGTCGCCGCCACTGGCGCAGGCCTGCGCATCGCCGAGATCGGCAGCCTGATCCGGGCACTCGATTGCGGCGACCGTGGCGCCGTGGCACTGGCTCGTCGCACGCTGGCAGCTGTCATCGACGAGCGGCAGGCCGCTTTGATGAGCCTGGCGGGAGTGCTCTCGAGCACCTGTGGCCAGGTGGCTGCGAAGGCCGCCCTGTGACGCGTCCGCGCGACGCGACCCAGGATGAAACCGCCCGGGCTCCAGCCACCTCGCAGGGCGCTGGTTCTCTGCGGTGGCGGGGCCCGCGGCGCGATGGAGGTTGGCTTCTATCGGGCGATAACGGAACTGGGCCTCTCGTTCGAGATCGTCGTCGGCAGTTCGGTGGGTGCCCTGAACGGGGCATGCATCGCCGCCGGCATGCCGCCGGATGAACTGGCTCGGTGGTGGCAGCGCGTGGGCCGCGCCGATGTCGTCGGATGGCATATTGGCAGGCGCTCTGGCGTGGCGGCGGGCCGCTGAGCCTCGACCCTCTGCGGCGACTGCTGCGCAAGACCTTGCCGGTGCTGGTCTTCGAAGACCTGAAGACTCCGCTGGTGGTGACAACCACGGATCTGCTGACCGGCACACCGGTGTACTGGCACGGCGCCGGAGACTTGCTCGAGCCCGTCGTCGCGAGCATGAGCCTGCCGGGTGTGTTCCCGCCAGTGACCATCGACGGGCGGCAGCTGGTTGATGGTGCGGTGGCCAGCAACGTACCGTTCGCGTCGGCGCTGGAGCGTGGCGCGCGGCGCGCGGGAGATGCTGATGATCCTGTGCACCTGTTGCCCGGCTGCACGACGGCCGCTGCGCTCACCGCTGGGGATCCTGCTGCGCAGCTTCTGGATCGCACTGGAGACGAAGTACGGCTGCGACCTGCAGCACCACCGGCGACAGGGCGTGGCCGTGCGGGTGGTCGAACCCCGCCTGGACATCGAGGTCGGGCTGCTCGACTTCGGACACGCCGATGCGTTGATGGATGCCGCCTACGAGCAAACCCTCGCGGCGTTCGAAAAGTCGGGTGACGAAGCGCGGTCCGCTGCGTGGCTGCAGGCCGAAACGACCCCATGGCGAGTCAGTTGACTTCGAGTCACCAGACGGCGCGTCAGCGCCTCGGCGCCTACCTGCTCGCAGCGCTGGCCGTTGTGAGCTGCCCTTGCCACTTGCCGATCTGGATCGCGGTGTTCTCCGGCACCTCTGCCGGCGCGGTCCTCGGCGAACACTGGGGACTTGCGGCCGTGGCACTGACCGGCCTGTTCGTTGCGTCCGCGGCCGGCGCGATGCGGATGTTCGGCCGCAAGGGGTGATCGTTGTGTGGGTGGCTGAACGGAAGGCTGTTCGTCGCCGCGGTGGCCTTGATGTGGAGACTGCCCGTGAGAGCCTGAGGCATCTGCTTCCTCGGGGCTCTCCATGCAACCTCTCGCACTCACGCTCAAGGGATTCCGCGGCATTCGTGACGGCCTGGGCCGCGAGGAGATCACGCTGGACCTCGAGCGTCTGACCCAGGACGCGCAACTGATCGCCATCGTCGGGGCGAACGGTAGCGGCAAGTCGACGATCATGGATTGCCTCGTGCCCTACATCGGACTGCCGAGCCGAGCCGGGCTGGCGGGGGCGGGCGGCTTCTCCTACTACGATCATGTGTACCTGCCCGAAAGCGTGAAGGACCTGACCTGGGCGCATGAGGGCCGCTGCTACCGATCGCAGATCGTCATCCGCCTCTGTGGTCGCCGCCGCACCGAGGCCTATCTGCACACGCTCGACGACGCCGGTGGCTGGCAGCCGGTGCGGCTCGACGACGGCATGGTGTCCGACGGCCGGGTCGAGACCTATACCCGCTGCGTCGAGGCCATCTGCGGGAGCGCCGAGACGTTCTTCACCTCCGTGTTCGCGGCGCAGGGCAAGCGCCAGCTCAGCACCTATCGCAACGCCGAGATCAAGTCGCTGCTGGCCGACCTGCTCGGGCAGGAAGAGATCCAGGCCCTGGGTCAGAAGGCCGCGGAAACGGTGCGCCTGTTGAAGGCGGGGCTGGCGACCATCCGCCAGGAGCTGATCGGGCTCGACGCTGAGGGGGTGCGCCTGGAGGCGACACGCCGGCAGCTTGACGGAGCGGGCGAGCGCGTGTCGGCGGCCGAGCGTGCCAAGACGGCGGCACACGCCGCATTGGAGGCAGCGCAGGCGTGGCATGCGCGCGTGGCGGTCGAGCGAGAGCAGGTGCGGGCGACCGAGGCTCGCCGCGCACAGCTCGCGGCCGAACGCCAGTCCACCCTCGACACAACCGCGCAGGCTCGCCGTGCTCTTCAGTCCCGGGATCAAGCCGAGCGGCAACGGCTGGAGCGGCTTGACCAGCGGATCGCCGGACGGCTGCAGCAGGAACGCTCGCGGCGTCAGGCCCTGACCCTGTCCCGCCAGCGTTGCCAGGCAGTGCTTGCCGAGGCCGGCGAGGTACAGCGTGCGGAGAGGCGCCTGCCGCTGGCGCAGCGCGTGCAGGCGCTGCGCAGCGCGCTGACCGAAGCCTGTCGCGAGCAGACCCACGAGCTGACGCGCTGCCGAGGGGCGGTGCGGCTTGCCGAACAGCGCGTGGCAGGCATCGAGCAAGAGGCGGGACGGGCCGCGCTGAAAGCCGAGGAACTCGCGCGCCGGTTCGGCTTGACCGGCGAGGTGCCCTGCGTCGGCACGGATCTGCAGGGCCGTTGCAAGCTGCTGGGTGACGCGCGCGAGGCGCTGGCGCTGATCCCGAACGCCCAGGCCCAGCTGGCCCGGCTGGCCGGCGAGAAGGCCGAGGCGCGGCAGGAACTCCTCGCCGCGCGTCAGCGCTGCGAAGCGCTTGCCGGCGCACCGCAGAATCTGGCACGGGCCGAACGTCGCGAAGCCGTCGCGCGCGAGCGGGTGAGTCGCCTGGCCGTGATGTGCTCGAAGGCGCCGGCGTGCGCACAGGCACAGATGACATTGGTCGAGATCGAACAGGAGTTGCAGGCGCTGGGGCCCGGGGTGGCCGCCGATGCGGCTGGCGAAACCGCCGACGAGCGCGCCGAGCGCCAGCAGATCGCCGCGGCACGCCAGGCGGTCGAGGAGCAACTGGAACAACAGGCGAGGCTGGCCACGGCAGCGCTGGCGCGC
Source organism: uncultured Aquimonas sp. (assembly GCF_937888285.1). Taxonomy (GTDB): domain Bacteria; phylum Pseudomonadota; class Gammaproteobacteria; order Xanthomonadales; family Xanthomonadaceae; genus Aquimonas. Next base: position 11,963 of record NZ_CALART010000062.1, on the reverse strand, counting down.
CTGGATCACGCGCTCGCGTCGCTGCCGTCCGCCTTCGACGAGCGACAGGTGACGCAGGCCTCTCAAGCGCTGGGTGCGGCTCGGGAAGCCTTGAGCGCCGCCGAGCAATCGATGCTGACGGCGGTACGCGAAGCGCAGACGATCGAAGAGGTGTCCAAACAAGTGGCCGCTCTGGCCGAGCGCTGCGAGCGCGTTCGCGCGCGCAGCGCCCGCGTCGAGGACGAGCTGGGTAACTGGAACCTCTTCGCGCGCTGCATGAGCAACGACGGCCTGATCGCACTGGCGATCGACGATGCGGGGCCCGCGCTCTCGGCGTTGGCGAACGACCTGCTGCTGGCCTGCTACGGACCGCGCTTCACGGTGTCGATCCACACCTTGCTGGAGACCGCCAAGGGCGATCAGAAGGAGGGCTTCGACATCGTCGTGCACGACGGCGACACCGGCGAAAGCAAGAGCGTCAGCCTGATGAGCGGGGGCGAGCGCACGTTCGTGGAGTCATGCCTGACCCGCGCGATCGCGTTGTACCTGGCGCGAAACACCGGCCGCCGCTACACGACGCTGTTCACCGACGAGGCGGACGGCGCGCTGGACTCCCAGCGCAAGCGCATGTTCATGGCGATGAAGCGCGAAGTGCTGCGCCTGGGCGGCTACGAGCGCGAGTTCTTCGTCTCGCAGACGCCGGAGCTGACGGCGATGGCCGATGCCGTGATCGACCTCGACGCGCTGAAGGCGCAAGGATGAAAGCGCAAGGGTCCGTGTCCGCGCCGTAGCGGCCGCGGCCCCAAGCCGGCAGCGCCGGCGACGATCATTGCGGCTCGGCTCGTGGCCTGTGCGGATCGGCCGGGGCATGGAGACCGATTCCCCACAGGTATGCCTGATCGAGGATGTGCTCGCACGCAGGCTTGCTCTTCGCGAGCTGCTCCAGGGCGCACAGCAGGTGATCCGCAACGCCGCGGTGCTCACTCGCGACGGCCAGACTGTAGAGCCGCAAAAGCCCTCGCGCGAGGCGACGGCCGGATCCAAGGTCGCTGTTCATTGCGGACCTCCAAGCGGGGCACCACCACCCCGAGTGCTGGCAGCGTAGAGCTTGCCCCTGTGTCAAAGTCAACCCCCGGCCGCAGCTCCTCCCGGGGAGCGCGACTGCGGCGGAGGTTCAGCGCTGCAGCGAAACCACTTGGGGCTTGTGGGCGCGGCGCACTTCGGCCAACTCCCGGTCCCGCCGTTCGAGCTGGAGCCGCGTCTCCTGCCAGGCTGCGAAGTAGTGGTCGACCAGTGCCGCGAGCTTGGTGAGCTGCTCGCGCAAGGCGGCATTGTCGCGGCGCAGGCGTGCAGCGCGCCCGGCGTTGTCGGGGTGCCGAAGGTGCTTCTGATGGGCCGCGTGCAACGCCTGCACGACATCGGGGTGGTAGCGGTACAGCGCGTTGCGCGAGATGCCGGCCAGATCGCACAGGGCGGTGGCGGTCAGTGCCGGCGGCGATGCGCTGTCGCCTCGCTGTCGAACCATCGTCGTCAGCGCCTCGCGCAGGCGCTGGGCCGATGCGGTCTTGGTGGCGCCGCGCGCCTGCTTGGTCATGATCGCTCCTTCGCATCGCTGTCGATCGTGCGGATCAGCGACCTTGCCTCATCGAGTCGTGTGCGGACGAGACGCAGGGTCTGCCGCGGCAGGGCGGGCTCGTCCAGCAACCGCTCGCAGCGGTGGACTTGCTCGACCCAATAGGGTCGATGCCGCTGCGACACCGCGAAGTTCTTGCAGCGCGCGCAGGTCGACGGCTCGCGGCGAGCGGGGTTCGGGCCGGCCGCGTTGCCGAGGCAGGCGCTGTGCTCCTCACGATAGACGCAGAAGCCCCAGTCGCAGATGCCGAGCACGAGTCCCGCGTCCACCAGCAGGCGCGCGTAGCTTGCGAGGTCTTCCTTCATGCGCTTGCCCCGAAAGCGCGGGCGATTGGCCACGATCTCCTCGCCGGCGCGGCCGCCCAGGCCGGGTGCCGCCAGCATGTGTTCCCAGGCGTTGATCGACTGCTGCAGGATCTCGGCGTCGATCTCCTGGTTGAGCCGATAGTCGGAGCCGGCGTAGCCATGGTCGGTCTCGGCCCGCTCGCGATGACCGAGCTGCTGCGCCAACGCGAACAGGCAGGTCCTGTCGCGCAGCGCCGCGAACCTGGCGAAGGTCTTGCGGCCCTGGTGCGTAGAGAGCCTCCATGGCCGATCCTCGTGTGCGAGGCCCAGCCAGGCGGCAAAGCGCTGCAGTTGGATGTTGATCCGTGCGATCGAAGGGATCTCGAGCAGTTCGGGGCGCACCTCGTGCCACTCGGTCGCGCCGTTGCCGTGCCAGCGACGCAGCCACAGCTCGTCGCGTCCGGCGACGGCGCGGTGCCCGGCAGACAACGCTTCGAGCACGGCCACCGCCTGAACCGCGGCAGGAGGCGCGACCCATTCATGCGCGCGCCCGTGGTAGCCCGATTGGCGCTTGAAGATCGCTCCGACAATCACGGTGACGGGCTCGCCTGCGCCGTCGGCGCAGCGACGCTGCACGCAGCCGGCCTTCAGATGCAGGATCTCACTGACGCGCGGGCCAACCAGGTAGGAGATGACGGCAAAGCACGAGGCGTAGAGCAAGTCGGTGCGCAGAACGAGTTCGCGGACAGATCGCACCGGGGATTGCGCATCGGCGAAGCCGGCACTGGCACTTTGAAGCGCACGTGTCGCGCGTCCGGTGTGCGCATGGCCCGCACCGCGACCGCCGGCCGCCGCCTGCCGATACGTCTGCCAGGCGCGCAGGACGACGGGTGCGTCGCGCGTGACGATGTCGATGGCCAACTGTACGAGCTTCACCGCGACGGTGTCCGGCGTGTAGGGCCAGGGGTGTCGCATCCCCTCGTGATAGCCGGCGGCCCGGCGCTGATCTTGTCCAGCGAAGGGGTCGAAGGACAGGCTGTCGTCGAGTTCGCCGCCAAAGCGATGAAAGTACGCAAACAGGTACAGGTGGCGCAGCACGGTTCCCGGCGCGCGCGGTGAAGGGTGACCGGCCAGGGGGCGGGTGCGCAGCCACTGCTGAAACTGCAGTAATGCCGGCGGGTCAAGTTGGGCGAAGCGGCTGAAGCCCTCGCCGTCCATCCACTGCAGCAGGCAGCGCAAGGTGAAGAAGTACTGCGCCACCGTGCTCGGTCGCAGCGGTAGTCCGGTGAACATCGAGTGTGCTCGGATGAGTGCGATCAGTTGTCGGCTGGTCTCTCGCAGCACGGCGTAGCGCTCGTCGGTGAACCGCTGGCCGTCCTGCAGCTCGAAGTCCCAGCGCAGGCGCACAGGATGCCGTTCTTCCAACGCGTTCGCCGGCGCCAGTACCCAGACGTCGTCTTCCCACTTCGATTCAAGAAGGAACCATGTTCGATCGTCGGCGTGTTCGGCCGCAGGGTCGACGGGACGTTCGCTGGCTTGGTGCTGCAAAGCAGACATGGCAGCGCCCTCATCGCAGCTCGGGCAGCGGCGGGAGCTGCGGCAGCAGCGACTCGGCCGAAGCGATCTCGCGTGCGGCGAAGCGCGGCAGGATGTCTTCCTCGAGGATGCGCAGCTGAGGCGCGTAGAAGGCCTGCCAGCGCGCCGGATGCAGCGTCGCCGCCGCGGCGCGAAGGTGGTCATGTGCCTGGAGCAGCCGGGCCATGGTCAGCGGTTCCGGCGTGATCACGGCGTTCGGGCAGGTGAAGCAACCCATGAAGTTGGTACAGAGCTCGCCACCGCGGGTGCCCGGCGCGGCGCCGGCCAGCGGATCCTTGCAGTCGAAGCCGAACATCGACACCAGCTCGCCCGGCGGTAGCACGCTCGCCGCCGCCGCGGCTGCCTGCGGAGGCGGTGCGGTCGGCGAAGGAGTGAGGTGCTCGAGAAAGGCAGCCTGCAATGCGGCGATGCGCACGTGGTTGTGCCTTCGCACGACCGGCGCCTCGACGTAGCGAACGGTCGTCGCGATGTTGGCGTGGTTGGCCACCGCCCGCGTTCGAAGCAGATCGCCGCTGGCGCGGTAGAAGCTGCACAGGACGCTCGGCCGGATGCTCGCCAACGCGAACGCCGCCAGGCGGTGGCGGTCGCAGAATTGGGCGAGCAGGTGATGGACGGTGATGGTCGACATCGCGTTCACGGTGCGCAGCCCCTTGAAGATGAAGAGGCGGTCGCGCTGCGCCGGCGGCGCCAGCGGCCGCAGCCGCTCGTTCCAGGCGAGGATGTCCCTCACCAGTGCCGGCGGCTCGAACGCCGCGTCGCGTCCGAAGGTCCGCCGCTGCTGGCGCCCGGCGCGGGCCTTGAACCACACCAGCGCCTGGCGGTTCTCCAGTAGGGGAACGTCCTGCAGGCAGTCGCGCCCGAGTTCGGCGATGGGCTCGGGGTTGCCGGCCGCGTGGGTCAGGATGGCCAAGTAGTATGGCAGCAGCGAGACGGCACGCGGGTACAGGTACGGCTCGATCTGCTTGGCGCCGCCCCAGCGACGCACGGCGATCTGCAATTGATGGTTGCCGTGCTGTTCCAAGTCGAGCCTGCTGGGCATGATGCCGCCGAAGCGACGATCGACCTCGGCCAGAAGCCAACCCAAGGAGCCGGCCTTGCCGCCGTCGACGGCGCGCTGCGCAGCGGCCGATGCCCGCATCTCCCGCATGGCAGCGATGTCCGCTTCGCAGGCACGCAGGATGGCGCGAAGCTCGCGTGCTGTCAGCGTCGCGCGTGGGGGCGTGTCGCGACCCCGCCCGGGGAAGGGCGCGAAGGGATGGTCAATGCGGTCGACCAAATCGGGACGGCAGCGTTCGAGCCAGCGCAGCAGCTGGCGCAAGGCACCGTAGGTGTTGGCACGCGTGGAGACGGCCCAGGGCGTGCCGTCCGCGCGTCGTTGCGCGTTGAGCCATTCGATGTAGCGCACGAGCATGCATCGGTCCAGGTCCGCGAGCGACCTGACGGCTCCAGACTCGGCCGCGAAGCGGTTGAAGATGAGCACCGATTCCCAGCATGACTTGATGCCGCGCGGCGACCGAGCTCCGCAATGGCACCAGAACGCCTGCGCCAGCGCAAGCCGCACGTCCTCCGGCAGGGACAGCGACGAGAAGTCGATGACCGTCCGGCGAACCAGGCGAGGAGCGTCAAAGCGAGCGGGCTGCGCGTCGCGCACCGACGCTGCCACGGGCTCTTGCGACAGCGCCCGACGGATGCTCTGGCGCGGCGACTTCATGACGGCCCTTCCTCTGACAGCAGCGTCTCAAGCACGTCCTTGAGGACGCACGGATCGACAGCGACGGCGCGAAGGTAGCGGTCGGTCGTCTCGATGTGCTCGTGGCCGAGCAGCACCTTCACCACGATCAACGGGTTGATCTTGGCACCTCGGCCGGCCAGGTGTTCGAGTCTCGCGAGCAGCATGCAAGCGAAGGTGGCTCGCAGCAGGTGCGTGGTGGCCTTGAATCCGCAGGCCACACCCGCCTGGCTCACGGCTCGTTGATAGGCGTTCTTGCCCGCGGGTGCACCGCGGGCGTTGACGAACAGGGCATTGTGCTCGGCGATCCGCCCCTTGCGTCGGGCGCGTGCCAGCCAGGCGAAGCGATGGCCGCTGACGTAGCCGTCGGTCTCGTCGAGCAGGCTGGCCGGCGCGATCACGTGGCCGGCCTTGCGGCCCTTGCGAACGACCTCGATCGCGTGATGCAGCGTGGCTGACGCAGGGCGGTGGCCTATGTCGCTGACGCCGAGGCGCAGCAGTTCGCTGATGCGTAGGCCCGTATACAGCTGCCAGCGGGCCATCAGGTCGTAGGGCGGTGCGAGCTCCGCGAGGAGTTCGCGCGCCTGCTCGGAGATCAACGGCCGCGGCAGCTCCTCGTACTGCCGAAGGACGAAGAGGCTGCGTTCATGGGTCGGAGCGTGACTGGCCCGCGTAGGCCGGTGATGCCGTGCGAGCCGGAAGTCGCGCGTCTTGTCCGCCAGCGGCGAGGCGTTTAACCATTGCGTCCGAACTGCCCACTCGTAGAACCGGAGTACGCCACGAACGCGATGATTGATGGTCGTCGTCCGGTACGGGCGGCCGGTGTGGGGGCTCGGCTGCGCCATCATGCGGTTCCGATAGGCCACGAGGTCGACGGCGTTGGCGCTCTCCCACGGGATGTCGTTCTGCTCTAGCGTCTCGAACCAGTCGTAGAGGATCTCGGCGTAGGTCCTCAGAGTGTCGTCGGTATGGGCGCGTTGGACCGAGTGTTCATGCAGGAAGGCGACTGCCGGTTCGATCAACTGCCAGTGCCTAGTGAACAGAAGCGGAAATCCGGCGGGGCGAGGTTCGCGCACGGCGACATCGGTCGCCCGCTCGGCAGCGGTGCGCGTTCGCTCGGTCACCTCATCGGGGGTCGGCAGCGAGGCCTTGCGGATGATCTGCACCATGGGGCGCGCCCTTGCGATTCAGAAGCTTGACGGCTTCCACGAAGGTCACATCCAGGAGGTGAATCGCCAAGTCGATGGCGCCGCCTCCGCCATGCCTCGCACGCGTGTCGTACCACTTGGGACCCGTGGTCACGATCTCGAAATCGCCGCGGCGAGTGCACAGGTGCGCGTCGTCGCGATGCAGTCGCAGGGATCGGGCAGCAGCTGGCATCGCTCGAGCGCGAGGCGGGCCAGGCCGCGCTCCAGGCGGAAGACCTGAGCCGCCGCCTGGCCCTGAGCAACCGCGTGCCGTGCAGCGGCATGCCCATGCAGGGTCAATGCACCCTGCTGTCGGACGCACGCGAAGCGGCCGCGCTAGCGCCGAGCGCCCAGCAGCGCATCCGTCAACTCGCTGCGGAGCGGGACAGTCTTCGGCTTGAACTGCAAGCCCTGCAAGAGGCGGCAAGCCTCAACGTCGGCGCACCGCAGAGCCTGAGCCGGGCCGAGTGCCAGTCGAGGCGAGCCCTGGCCCGTCAGACGGCCTATGCCGCCTTGGCTGCGCGCGGGGCGGAGATGCGCCATGCGCGCGCGGGTCTTGTCGAAGCGGAGGGCGAACTCGCCGCTCTTCCTCCCGCTCCAGACCCGTCGGCCGGGGCGGACATCGCGATCGACACCGACTCCGAAGCGGCCGAGCGTAAGCAGATCATCGCCAGCCGGATGCGCGTTGCCGAGCGTCTCTCGCTGCTGGAAGCTCAGACCCAGGCGGCCATCCAGCGACTCCAGACGGCGATCGACGCGCTGCCGTCGCCGCTGGACGCCGCGCTGCTCGCAAAGGCCCGAGCCCAGGTGGAGCGCTGGCAGGGTGTCCTGGACGAGGCGGAGCGCTCGCATCTGGCCGCTGTCCGCGATGCGCAGGCGCTTGCCGCCCTGTCGGCCCAGATGGAGGAGCATGGCCGGAGGCGCGACGCAGCCGCGGCCCGCACGGCACGGGTGGAGCAGGAACTCGCCAACTGGCTGCTGTTCGCCCGCTGCATGGGCAACGATGGCCTGATCGCGCTGGCCATCGACGATGCGGGGCCGACCTTGTCCGGCCTGGTGAACGACCTGCTGCTGGCCTGCTATGGCCCGCGCTTCACGGTGGCCATCGAGACCCTGCAGGAGACGGCCAAGGGCGAGCAGCGCGAGGGCTTCGATATCCGCGTCTACGACGCAGATTCGGGCGAGGACAAGAGTGTCACGGCGATGAGCGGCGGCGAAAGGGTCTGGATCAACGAGTGCCTGGTGAGGGCCGTGGCGCTGTACCTGGCGCAGAACACCGGCCGGCGCTACGACACCCTGTTCTCCGACGAGACCGACGGACCGCTGGACCCGGAGCGCAAGCGCATGTTCATGGCGATGAAGCGGCGGGTGCTGGAATTGGGCCGCTACGCGCGGGAATTCTTCGTGTCGCAGACGCCTGAGCTGACAGCAATGGCGGATGCGGTGATCGATCTGGACGCGATGGCGGCGTTGCACTCAACCTCGTCGGTCGAGTAGAGCAGCGTACGCGGGGGGAATGGCGCGGTTGCGGCATCTCTGGTGAACACGGCCGGGTACCTGAAGCGCCAGCGCGACTCACGGCTTCAGGTACCGACGGATCGCGGCGCCACGAGTACTCTTTCGGACACCGAACGAGGATTCACGATGACGACGCATCCGTTCACACCCAAGCAGGCCCGCCACGCCTGCGAGCAGCTGTTGAAGGCCGACCGTGCCGACAAGACTGAGAAGTCGATCCTGCCCAGTGAAGTCAGGGTGATCGACCGACTGCTTGAACGAGGCCTCGAGCTGGAGGACGCCTATGCCGAGATCCATGGCAAGCTCGACCAGCATCCGCAGGCCCTGAAGGTCTTCTTCGATCTGGTGCAAAGCACGGCGGCGTTCTGGAGTCCTGAGTCGAATCAGGAGGCTCGCAGAGGAAGGGCCAGGCTGGTCGAGGTCAACCAGGAGATCGAAAGGGTTGCGGCTCACCTGGCCGAGCTGCTGGACGAGCGCACCGAGTTGAAGAACCATTCCGGGTTCTCTTGTGACACGCTCTACCACCCGGTGGACACGATTCATGCTGCGGCCGCACGGAACTACAGCTACGAACAGTGGGTGAAGGCGAGACTCGAAGCCCTGACAGGACAATTCGATCTCAAGTACTGGCCGCCGTTGAGCGCGGTGGCTCAGGCCATTGCAGATGATGCTGCTCGAGCGGCCCCCTATCCGCACGATGCGCTCACGGCGGCCGGTACCGAAGGGCCGCGTGCGAGCCTGGCGGACACGTTCAGGGCGTTCTTCGTCGCTATCGACGAGCAGAGCAGTCGGAACTTCGGGTTCCTGCCGCATTCCTTCGAACTCAGTGATCGCTGCGTCGCCAGCTTGCTGAGCTGCGCTCTGGGCCTGGGTCCGGACGAGGCGGTTGATGCGCCGTACGTGAAGCGCCTCCGGCAGCGTCAACGCGAACGAGCGGTGCAGTCGTGATTTGATCTGGCAGAAAGTGAAAGGGCGCCGGCCCCATCCCTGTCGGAATGGGCGCGCGGCGCCGGGGTCGATCTGTGGGCAGGGTCAGCCGGCCAGCAGCGTGACCGGCGGCCCGTCGGCCAGGTGGCGGACGATGCGATTGCCTGCGCGTCGACGGCCATCGCCCTCGACCTCGTCGACCAACTGCGCAGGCAGCCGAAGGCCGAGTTCTGCGACCTTGGCGCGCAAGGTCGCGATGTCCGTCCAGTCCAGCAGGGGCTCCTGCAGGCTGGTGTAGAGCATGTCGTTGCGCTCGTCGAGGACCTGGAGAAAGTAGTCCCCCAGGCGTCGATCGAAGCCGGCGACGATCTCGACGGGGCGTCCGTCGAGCGTCGCCGTCGCAAGGTGCTGGCTCATGGTCCGGGCTCCGCCGTGTCGAACACGGGCAGCCCGTCGATGATCGCCGCCTCGCGGTCGAACATCAGCCAGGCCACACCGGCGGACTCGGCCACCTCGAACAGCATGGCCAGATCGGGCTCCGACGGCACGCGGTACTTCGGTGCCCCGACATAGACGAACCCGCCGCAGTCGGTCGGGTAGGCGTTCACGGACAGATCGTCAACGGCGAGCTTGTTGCGCGTTGCCGAACTCAGATGCTTCAGGGACAGGCTGGCCAGCATCTCGGCCTGCTGTCGCAGGCCGGTGGCGGGCAGGGTATGCATCGTGGCTTCCTCCTCGGGATGAACTGGGAGATGTGGGGGATTCAGCCGCTGGCTTTCTGGTCGAGGGCGCACGGGGCGTGCGCTTCGAACGTCGGGCGCGGGCGAACGTCATGCCGCAGTCGCGGCAGCGAAACCAGTGCAGGCGACCGAGCGCGCCCAGGGGCACGCCGTGGCCGGCACAGCAGGGGCAGGTCGGGGGTCTTCTCTCCGACATGAGCATCCTTGGTTGGGGTGGGATCGGCGGGAAGGGCACCGCCGAGGCGGTGCCCTTCTCGCAGCTGGGTCGTGCAGAGCGTGACTGCCGCACATGGCGTCAGAGCAGTCCGCGCTCCGCGAAGCTGACGCACTGGTCGCCGGCGACGACGAAGTGGTCGATCAGGCGGATGTCCACCAGCGCCAGCGCCGACTTCAGCGTCTGCGTCAGGAACTCGTCCGCGCGGCTCGGCTCGGCCTGGCCGCTCGGGTGGTTGTGGGCCACCGCGATCGCGGCGGCGTTGCGGGCCAGGGCACTCTTGACCAGTTCCCGCGGATACACCGAGGTCTGGGTCAGCGTGCCCCGGAACACCTCCTCGTGGGCGATCAGCCGGTGGTTGGCATCCAGGTACAGCGCGAGGAAGACCTCGTGCTGCAGGCCTGCGCAGCGCAGTCGCAGCCAGTCCCGCAGGACCTGGGGCGACGACATCACGGGCCCCTGCGCCATCCGGTCACGCAGCTCGCGCATCAGCAGCTCGCGGGCGACACCGAGTCGGCGCGTCAGGAGCTGCTGCGTGTCCGGGTCCTCGCGGGGCGTCTCCCGGTCGCTGACGCGCAGCGCAGCCGGCATCGGGCCTGGCAATGGGTGAGCCTGCAGGCCCAGCATCTCTGCCACCAGGTCCTCCCGAGACGCATGGGCGGCATCGGGCAGGTCCGGCAGATTTTGAGGACCCAGGAAAGGGTGGAAGTTCATGGCGTTCTCCTCTCGTGGCGAAAAGGAAGACGGGAACGCCGTTCCCGGTGGGGACTGGTGTCCCCGCAAGGGAAGGATGTGCAGGCACACGACGGAACGTGGCCGGCACGGTGGCTCAGATGATCATCCGAGGCAGGTAACGACTGCGACGCCGCTGCCGCCGGTTTGGTCGGCATCGGGAACACTCCTGTTGGGAGTGGGTGTGAGCCCGGCAAGTCTGCGCCATCGGCGCCGTGGATTCAACCGGGGTGGTGCCAGCGACCGCGCCTTTGCCGCGCTTGCCCGCGCAACAGGCGCCAGGGTGCGGGCCTTGGTCGGTCATCGGGGCGCGAGGAGGTGGCACGGTTCGCCTGACCGTACACGCGTGTTCGCGCCGTGGTGGCCACACCACGGCCTGCTCGGATGTCCTGGCAGGCAGACCGCAAAAGTGACACCGCAGAGGCACTCGGCTGTCACTGCAGAAATTTCTTCGTCGCGGGCCGCAGCGGATGTGCACAGACCTGCGCAGGCACGCGAAGATGCGCGCCTTCCCGACAAGGCCGACCCGACATGCTGCGCACCGAAAACCAGCTTCGACTGACCCGACCCGAGCGGGCGCGGCTGGCCCGCATCACCGCCATCGAGCCGGGGTCCATCCGCAGCGTCGCGGACCTGCAGGCCTACGTCCGCCGCTGCAAGGCCCACTACTGGGGCCACTCCGAGGACACCCGCTTTCTGCACTGGCTGATCGAGCGTGAGGTGCAGTCGCTGACCGGACGCTGAGCGCCCGTCGCCCGGTTCGCAGTCTCGGAAGCAGAAACGCCCCCGGTGCTGGACCGGGGGCGTGGAGGGTGACGGCCGGGAGTGGATCTGGATCGCGCTGTCTGGACAGTCTCGAACGGTCGACCGAACGGCTCAGCGGAACACGCGCGGCTCGACGCTCGCTCCCCGCATGAACGCGAGGTACGCGCCGGCCTTGCCGATGTCGTCGAAGGTCGCCACGGGCTGCTCGTGCAGTACGACGGCCCAGGGACGGTCATCGTCATCACTGGCGCGTATGCGCAGTTCCGGCGGCTGCCAGCGCGGGTGGCGGTACAGGGGCAGGCCGGTGTCCCAGTCCATCAGTGCCAGCACAGGGGTCGCCTCAGAAAACGGAAAATAAAGCACGCTAAGCCGGTTGCAGCGGTCGTAGCGGCCTGAACTTGCCCGCGCCGATCTTGGCGCTGCTGCGCCAGAGGTAATCGCCGGTGAGGTTGATGTGCTCCCAACCGAGCGGCGACAGGTACTGCAACAGCGCGTCATCAACGGCATGGCCGTTGCCACGCAGCGCGTGCGCAGCCCGTTCCAGATAGACCGTGTTCCACAACACGACGGCAGCCGTTACCAGATTGAGGCCGCTAGCCCGGTAGCCGGGCCGCGCCGCTGCCGGATGATGGAGAGGTCGGTTTCGCTGAACGTGTAGT
>NZ_CALART010000061.1 GCF_937888285.1 uncultured Aquimonas sp. | reverse complement strand
TCGGGATTCGGGATTCGGGATTCGGGATTCGGGATTCGGGATTCGGGAAGAGCGTACGCGGGCTTGGGGTCTGTCGGCCGTGCGAAGACACCTGCCCACGCGCCTCGCGAAGAGGCCGGTCATCCCCGCCTGCGCGGAGATGACCGGCTTGCGAACAGCCGCCCTTAGCAGGCTGAAAAAAACGGCCTGCTAGCCCGGCCAGGGATGGCCGGGACGACGAAGCAAGCGCGTAAGCGATTGCTTCGTCGTGAGGCGGTACGGACCAGCGCCGGACCGCCGACTTGAAGAACTCCCTGGAAGGGAGTTTTTCAACAAGCTGTTAGGGCTTGTCAGCCTTGAAGTACGCGATCATGTCGAGCACTTCCGGCGTCACGCGGCGGATGCCGTTGACGTAGACCTCGCCGGCACTGCAGGTCGTGCAGCTCTGCGTGCTGACCACGCCGAACACGACATGCCCCGAACCATTCCAGGCGTCGGTGAACACCGCCGAGCCGGAGTGGCCGCGGCTCAGGTCGCAATTGGTGGAGAAGCGCGCCGCCCAGCCGTCGGCACCGTTGCTGCCGAAGCTGCCGATCTCGCAGGGTTTGGTGTCCTGGTAGGCCCAGCCCTGCAGGCTGTTGTTGACGCGGCATTCAAGCGGCGCCTCGTTGAAACCGCAGGCCGGGTAGCCGCGGTTGTAGCACTGGCCGCCGAGGTAGCCGGGGCCGAAGGGCACCTTGTCGCAGTAGTCCTCCAGCGAACCCTGCGCGATCGCGGCATAGCCCAGCCAGCCGGTCTGGCTGCCCGGCGTGCCGTCCAGCACGATCAGGCCGTAGTCGTGGTTCCAGGCGTTGCGGCTGGCGCGCCAGGCGGCCGGGGTGTAGTACCACACGCCCTGCTGTTCGCCGTAGGGCTCGCAGCTGGCGTTGTTGCAGCTGCCCTCGCGGCCGGCACGGAAGCGCCCACCCAGGGTCCAGGTGCCCTCGAAGCTGCCGTCATCCTGCTCGATCCAGCCGAACAGGCAGTGGGCGGCAGTCAGCACATGGCGACGCCCGACCAGGGTGCCGGAACAGCCCCAGTCAAGACCGCCGCCGATCTGGCCCATGGCCCGATAGGGATAGCTGGTGTTGTCGAAGCGACGGGTGCGGCTGTCGTGGCCATTGCTCCAGCCCTTGGCGTCGCCCAGCAGCGGCATCTGCGCCTCGGCGCGGGCACCGGCGGAGTCGTTGGCAGGGCCTTCGTCGCCCTGCTCCCAGCCGGCCTTGGCCGAGAGCATGCGCAGGCTGCGCGCAGTGTCGAGCGGCAGTTCGACCAGGTACTCGTCGCCGGTGCGCAGATTGACCGCCACCCAGTGCCGCGCGTCCAGTTCGGCGGACATCGCTTTCAGGCGGTCCTCGACCTCGTTCTTGCCAGTCTCGGGCAGCGGCGACTCCGCGCCGGCGGTGTCGATGTCGCCAAAGCGGGCCTTGCCGAGGTGCTCCCAGCGCACCTCGACGTTGGACTTGGCCGGCACCAGCTCGCTGCCGAAGACGGCCTGCAGGTCGAGGCTGCGGTACTCGACCTGGGCGGATGCGGCGCTGGCGGCAAGCCCGAGGCCCAGCAGCAGGCCATTGCGGATCAGATGGATCGTATTCATGGCGGATCTCCTCATGCGTCAATGCGGTCCGACGTCCCGGCGGTCGGATCTGCACCGCGCGTCGTCAACCGCATACACGCGGCGCCGAGGCGAAAACGACAGCCGGCGCCAACACGGCGGCGCGGCGGACGCAGAAGCCGGGCCGGCGGCACGCCCAGCCTCGACATTCCGCAGCGCGGCCCACGCCCGCCGTATGATTCGGCCACCGCACAAAGCCGCGATCGCCCATGGACGCCGAGATCACCCAGCTGTTGCAGCGCCACCGCAGCGGCGAGCGCGCTGCCTTCGACGCGCTGGTGCCGATCGTCTATGCGCGACTGCGCGAGATCGCCAAACGCCAGCGCCGGCGCGACGGGCTCGGCGGCGAGACGCTGTCGACCACCGCCCTGCTGCAGGAGGCCTGGCTGCAGCTGGTCGACGAGACGGGCGTCGACTGGCAGAGCCGCACGCACTTCTTCGCGATCTGCGCCCGGGCGATGCGGCGCATCCTGGTCGACGCCGCCCGCGCGCGCTGCCGCGACAAGCGCGGCGGCGGCCAGCCCGATCTGACCCTCACGCCCGATCTGGTGGCGATTGACGAGCAGGCCGAGGACATCCTCGCGGTCGACCTCGCGCTGGAGCAGCTGCGCCAGTTCAACGAACGCCTGGCCCAGGTGGTCGAGTGCCGCTACTTCGGCGGCCTGAGCGAGGAGGAAACCGCGGCCGCGCTCGACACCTCCCTGCGCACCGTGCAGCGCGACTGGCTGCGCGCCCGCGCCTGGCTGCTCAAGGCTTTCCAGGGCGAGCCGTGAGCCTCGACCGCCGCATCGAGATCGATCGCCTGCTGATGCAGGCTCTGGACCTGGAGGACGACGCACGCCCGGCCTTTCTGGCCGCCATCGAAGATGCCTCGCTGCGTGCCGATGTCGAGGAGATGCTGGCCCTGTGCGCCTCCGACACCGACCCGCTGGCGCTCGATGCCGCCGCAGCCGCGCGCCTGATCGATGCCGCGGTCGAACAGGGCAGCCCTGCCCTGTCGGCCAGCCTCGGCTTCGAGGACACCGCCCTGCCCGAACAGATCGGCGGCTGGCGCATCCTGGAGCGGATCGGCCAGGGCGGCATGGGCGAGGTGCTGAAGGTCGAGCGCATCGACGCCGGCTTCGAGCAGCTCGGCGCCATGAAGCTCATCCGCAGCGGCTTCGCGATCGGCGAGTTCGCGCGGCGCTTCCTGCAGGAACGGCAGATCCTCGCGCGTCTGAACCACCCGGGCATCGCCAGCCTGCTCGACGGCGGCCGCGATGCGCAGGGCCATCCCTACCTGGTGATGGAGTACGTCGACGGCGCCCCCATCGACCAGTACTGCGACGGCAAGCGGCTCGGCGTCGAGGCCCGCATCGAGCTGTTCATCGAGGTCTGCCGCGCGGTTGCGCATGCGCATCGCAGCCTGGTGATCCATCGCGACCTGAAACCCTCGAACATCCTTGTGCGTCCGGACGGTCGGGTGAAACTGCTCGACTTCGGCATCGCCAAGGTGCTGGGCGACGGCGAAGGCGGGGACCCGCTGGCCACGCGCATCGAGCAGCGCATGTTCACCCCCGACTACGCCTCGCCCGAGCAGGTGCGCGGACAGCCGGTGACCACCGCGAGCGATGTCTACCAGCTCGGGCTGCTGCTGTACGAACTGCTCTGCGGCCACCGCGCCCAGCGGGTCGGCAACACCGGCCCTGCCGCGATCGAGCGCATCGTCTGCGAACAGGACCCCACGCGACCCAGCCAGAGCATCGGCAGCGGCGACACCGACCTCGCCCTGCGTCGCCACCTGCAGCCGCGCCAGCTGCGCCGGCGCCTTCGCGGCGACCTCGACACGATTGTCGGCAAGGCTCTGCAGAAGAACCCCGAGCGACGCTACGGCACGGTCGACGAGCTGATCGACGACCTGATCCGCTCGCGCCAGGGCCGCACCCTGCACGCCCGCCCCGACACCTGGCGCTACCGCATGGGCCGCTTCGTGCGCCGGCATCCGGTGGGGCTTGCCTTCGCCGCGCTGACCCTGGGCCTGCTCAGCGTCTATCTGGTCACGCTCAACCTGCAGGCACGCGCGCTGGAGCGCGAGCGCGACCGCGCCCAGGCCGAAGCGGCCAAGGCGCGCCAGGTGCAAAGCCTGGTGCAGCGCTTGTTCGAGGGCATCGATCCCGATATCAGCGGCGGCGAACCCCTGAGCGTGCAGGCCCTGCTGGATCGCAGCTTCGCGCAGATCGAAGGCGAGCTGGGCGCACACCCGGAGGTGCGGGCGGAGCTGCTGCTGACGGTGGGGGACGTGTACCAGGCCCTGGGCAATCGCCAGCGCGCGGAAGAGTTGCTGGCCCAGGCGCAGACGCTGGCTGAAGGGCTGGAAGCGGAACAGCCATTGCTGGCGGCTCGGGTGTACCGGAGTCGGGGGCGACTGCTCGGGGAAGGCAACGAGCTAGCGCTGCCTGACGAACTGCTGGCAAGGTCCCTTCGCCTGTTGCGCTCCGCCACCACGGGCGAGTCCCTGCAGGTGGCCGAGACGCTGTTCCAGTTTGCCGAGCTGAAGCGGCGGCAGAACCTGCCCGAACAGGCAAAGGCCATGGGTGAAGAGGCGCTTGAACTGCGCCGAGCCGCGGGGGCAGATGTCCTTCGGATCGCCGCGAGCTTGAACCAGCTCACGATGATCGAGCGCGGCCTCGGAAGACATGCGCAGGCGGAGGGGATGCTGCGGGAATCCTTGGCGCTCATGGCCCTGCGGCTGCCCGACGCCCACCCTCGTATCGGCGAAGTCAAGGCTGACCTGGCCATGGTCCTGCGTAGACAGGGTGAGCTGGAGCCGGCACTTCCGCTGTACCTCGAATCCATTGACGCTCTGCGATCCAGCCGAGGCCAGCACCATCCCTCCGTTGGCATCGTGCTCGGCAATCTCGGCAACCTGTACGCGCAGATGGACCGGCTCGACGAAGCCGAGGCCGCACACCGGGAGGCGCTCCTCATTCACGGCATGCATTTCGGGGCGCGTCATGCCAGGGTCGCGCTGGCTTGGAACGAGCTGGGAACCAGCCTGCGTCGTCGAGGGAAGCTTGAGGAGGCCATCGAGGCCTTTCGCAAGGCCGTAGCTGCCTTGCCGGAATCTCACGCGGCCTGGAATGACGCTTTCCGACGCAATCTGATCATCGCTCTGATCGAAGCAGGGCAGGCGCAGCCCGCACTCGAAGAGCTCTCGCTCGCGCAACGATTGCTCCAAGAGGCCGATCACTCCGACCGCGACTTGGCAATCCTTCACCGCTGGCGAGCACGCGCCTGGCTGCTGGCAGGCGATCATCAAGCCAGTCGCTCGGAAGCTCTGCTGGCGATCGAGCGATTCGGAACTGGCGAGGACGGAGGCCCTGCGCTTGCAGACTGCTTCCACGTTCTCGGTGAGGCCTTGTTGGGTCTGGACAAGCCTGCCGAGGGAGCAGAAGCACTGCGCACGGCTCTCTCGCTGTACGAAGGAATGACGACGCCGCCAACAAGCGCCGTCACCCAGGTTCGCTCCCAGTTGGAGCGCGCGCTTGCCAGAGCCCACGAGCGCTTGCCTTGAATCTTATGCAATGCGTATACGAGCAATCGAGGCAACTCGGATTCACTTGGCTTCCGCAGGGCCAGTGCCGAGCGACTGCCCATCGTCAAGCCGATGCGTGATCACGCTTCGCTGAGCGCAGCCAGGTCGAAGTCGCGCAGCGGCCGAACGCGTGTGGAACAGGCCGCGAATCGCAACGTCGAGACCCACTCTGGGAGGTGTTCAGCCCGTGCTCATTGGGCCGCGGGCACGGAGCAATCAGGTGCGACCTCCACAATCAGCGACCTGGCGTTGTTCTGACCATTCTGCTCCGCTACGAGAGCGCTCGCATCCGCATGCGCGAATATCCGCCACGTCCCCGCAGGCAGCGCAACGCGCCCTCGCACACGCTGCACGCCTGCGACCGACAGGGCAGGCAGCGGCACCACATCGAGTTGGAGGCCAAAGCGATGCTCCAGCAGCAGACTCGCATCCGTGTAGGCTGACTCTGCGCGCCCCGTATTGCCAATCGAGTACGTGTACTCGAACACGCAACGCCCCTGCAGCCGTGCATGTGCATCGCGCGCGTGAACTCTGACGCCATCGCTCCAACGCGTCTGCTTTCCCCCGAAGACAATCACAGGCCCGGGCTCCAGATCCGGTCGCGGCGCCGCGAGAGGCGGTTCCCACTCCTCCACGTTGCAGACCGGTCCAGGGTCGCGAGCCCCGGTCTCTTCGATCTCGGTCGGTTGCTCACATTCGAGCCACTGGGGAGGTTTTTCCGGAAGCGTGAAGCCCAAGTTGGGTAGTTCCCCGTAAAGAGTGCAAGAACCAGTACCTTCAATTACCTCCAGGTGCAGCACGTTGAGTCCGCGCTGAGCGGGCAGTGCGCGCGTTGAGAGAACTGCGTTGGCAGGAGGGTTCGTGCTACAGCCACTGCTGGCGCTGAACTGGAGCCGCTCTGCAACGATCTCGTTGCGAGGTCCGCGCAGCAGGCCCTCGTAGTTGCCGGACGGGTCACGGCGCAGCTGCAGCAGGTAGCGGCCCGGGCGCAGGTCCAGACCCGGAGTGGGCGTGGCCGGCGCGTAGTCGAACTCCAGCACCTGGTACTGCGAGCTCGGCGCGGTCTGGGCCAAGCTGGGGGGCGGCGCGAACGCGGTGACGAAGGCGGCGGCGATGGCGGAAGCGAGCGTGCGAACGGAGCTGCGGGACGGCATGTCGATCTCCATGGAACGTTGGGGGCGGTGGACGCGAGTCGCCTGAAGTTCTGGACCGCAGGCATTCAAGCGTCCTGTGCATGAGAGTCGTCGCCGGGCGGCGAAACCCGCCATGTGATTCTCGATTCGATGTTGGGCGCACGCGCAGGCCTACGGAGATGGCCGTCACACACGCTCCGGCGGCCCCGAATCGCTACGCCGGCCCTGAGCCCGTATAGGGTGGGCCCTGGCCCACCATGCGCTCGATACTCGCCCCGGTCATCGCCGTCGACCGCGCGAGGTCTGCACTCCGGGGGTTCCGAGATCGACACACCGGCGCAGGCCTCAAGGCCATGGTGGGCCAGGGCCCACCCTAGGAGCCGCCTTCGCGTCGTCCCGCGTCGACGCGAAGCAACAGGTGGCGGGATCGGGCGCTCCATGTCGACTTCAAGCGGGACCGTCCTGGTCTTCCCGCAAATCCGGAGTCCGCCATGCACAGCCCCACAGCCCAGCCCAAGCCCACGCAGCCCCAGGTCACCCAAGGCATCGAAGCGCGCTCCCTGTCGGATCTCTACTCGCGCCTGAAGCGCATCGCCGGCCGCCAGCTCGGGCAATCGCCCTCGCCTGCCACCCTGTCGGCCACGGTGCTGGTACACGAGGCCTATCTGCGGGTGGCCGGCGGCGGTCATCTCGAGGCCCGCGATGAGTCGCATCTGCTCTCGCTGTGGACGCGCACCATGCGCCATGTGCTGATCGACTACTGCCGCGCGCGCGCAACCGCGAAACGCAGCGGCCACAAGCTCGACATCGACGAACTCGACTGCGCCCAGCGCGCCGATCCGGACGCCCTGCTTGCGCTGGAGCAGAGCCTGCGCGCGCTCGACGCCCACGACCCGCGCCTCGCCCAGGTGATCGAACTGCGGGTATTCGCCGGTCTGGACAGCCACGGCATCGCCGCCCAGCTGGGCGTGGATGTGCGCACGGTACAGCGCGACTGGGTGCGGGCGCGTGCATGGTTGCAGGACAGTCTCGCAGCGGGATGAGGCCCTGTGGGGGTTCGGCCGAGATACGTGTAAAAATGCCCCATAGAGTCCGATTTCTTTTGTGAAATCATCCGGTTGCCGGATTTTTTTGGGTGCTCGAACCGTCAGTGTGATCGGGTCGCAGCTGCGCCAGCAACTGCTCCAAGGTATCCCGGCGCACACCAGCCCGCAGGGCCTCGGCCTCGGCCTGTTCGCGACGCTCCCGCTCCTTCGTTAGATCGGCGCGAGCGCAGGCCAACTCCGCCCGTACGGCTTCCAACGTCTGGGTATCTTGCGCCCAGCGCGTTTGCAGAGCTTGGTGCTCAACCGCCGTGAGCCGCAGCGCGTCCAGTTCCTTTCGCTGGTCGTCGGCGGCCTGCCGCACCTGTGCCAGTTCCCGCTCCAGGCGACTATGGCGCTCCAGCCACTGTCCGTTGTCGCGGTTGAGCTGCACCAACTCGTGGTTCTTGGCGGTCAGCGCCTCGTTGGCCTGGCGCAGTGCGACCTGCAGCTCCTGCACTTGGTGCTCGTGGCGGCGCTGCTCCTGTTCGCGCTGTTCCTTGGTCGAGGTCCGGTAGTGCTCCAGCGCCTCGCGGGCGTGCTGGTGCTTCTGTTCCAGCGACTGCGCGTGGGCCTCGTGCTCGGCCAGGCGTGTGGTCAGACCGGCGATGCGCTCGCCGAGTTGGGCAACCTCGGTGGCACGGTCGGCCAGGGCCTGCCGGGTGGTCGCGTGAGCGGTCTTTTCGTCGTGCAACGCCGTTTCGTTGCCCTGGATCTGGGCGCTCAAGGCCACGGCTTCCTGCTGCGCACGCTCCAGTGCTTGTCCGCGCTCCTGCAACTGCGCCTCGAAACGCTGCTGGGCCTCGGCGACAACGGCCTCAGCCTCCTCGTGCAGGCGCCCAGCGAGCCGGCCAATCAGGTCCTGTAACGCCTCACTGACAGCGACTTTCGCGCCCAAGCCTTGCCCTTCCTCTTCCTCCAGCTCCTTGAGGTAACGGTGGATAGTGGTCTTGGAGCCAGTGTTGCCCAGTGCCACCCGAACCGCGTCCACCGATGGGTGCTTACCCTGCACCCGCAAAGCGTCGCGGGCCCTCTGTACATCGCTCTTGTACAACCCAGCACGGGCCATGGCCGCCTCCCTGGACGATTTCGTAATGTATTACATACCATGTAATTACATACTATTTCAATTACAGAAATGACCACGAGTTGGCTGTAAATTAAAGCGGGATAATAGTAGTTTATCCCGTGTCAGCCGCCTGAGGCCTGCACCAGGGGGGGCATTCAGTACGAAACTGGAATGTGCCGCCGCGTGCTAGCGCTCGGTAAGCGCTGCATTTTCCGTTTGTCAGAATCATGGCCGGCAGCGTGCTGACGAGAAGCAAAAGCGGTCAAGGGCG
>NZ_CALART010000060.1 GCF_937888285.1 uncultured Aquimonas sp. | reverse complement strand
GGTCCATGCCGGCGCCGCCGTATTCGGCCGGCACCTCGATACCCATCAGGCCGGCCTCGCCGAGCGTGCGGATGTTCTCGAGAGGAAACTCGCCGGACTGGTCGTGGTGCTCGGCGCTCGGAGCAATCTTCTCCTGTGCGATGCGACGCGCGACGTCGCGGATCATCAGCTGCTCTTCGTTGAAGTTGAAGTCCATGGGGGCTCCTGAGGCGTGGGCGAAATTCAAACGAGCGCTTGAAAACTGCGCGAGTTTAACCCGGTTCAGGGGGCAGCCGGATCAAGGCGGAGTCGAGGGAAGACATTGCAAGCCAGGATTCGGGACTCGGGACTCGGGACTCGGGACTCGGGATTGGAGATTCGTGCGGCGCTGTGCAGATCCACGCCCTGCGGACGCAGGCCTCACCAGCCCATGCGCGAGCCCGCTCACCGGCGACCACGTTCTCTGCACCGGATCAACGTCCATAGCAGCGACCCGAAGCAACGTTCCCCGCGCCGCACTCGCCGCACGTTCACTTGAGCCAAGGCCTCCAAAGCTTGACGCACCCCAAGCCCCTGCCTACCCTGCTTCATCTTTGAATCCCGATGAAGCGATACACATGGATCTGAATGCCTGGTCGGCCTGCCTTCGCGTGCTCGCGGACGCCACCCGCGTGCGCCTGCTGGCCCTGCTGGAGCGCGAGGAGCTGACCGTCGCCGAGCTGGCCTCGATCACGATGCTGGCCCAGCCGCGGGTATCGACACACCTGGCCAAGCTCAAGGAAGCCGAGCTGGTGCTTGATCGCCGCGCCGGCGTCTCGGCCTACTACCGCTTCAACGAGGCCCTGCCGCCGGCCGAGCGCGCGCTCTGGGACACCTTGCGCAACGGCGCCGACGACCCGCTGCTGCGCCAGGACGCCGAGCGTCTGCCGGAAGTGCTGGCCCTGCGCGCAGCCGAGGAGAACTGGGCCGACACCGTCGCCGGCGACATGGAGCGCCACTATTCGCCCGGACGCACCTGGGAAGCCCTGGCGCGCTCGGCGCTGCCGCTGATGCGGCCGGGCGAGGTGCTCGACATCGCCTCGGGCGACGGCGTGTTGGCCGAACTTGTGGCGCCGCATGCCCAGCGCTACGTCTGCATCGACTCCAGCGCGCGCGTCGTCAGTGCTGCCACCGAGCGCCTGTCGCGCCACGCCAATGTCGAAGTGGTCGAAGGCGACATGCACGCCCTGCCCTACCCCGAAGCCAGCTTCGATCTGGTTGTGCTGATGCACGCGCTCACCTATGCCGACAAGCCGGCCAAAGCGGTGGCCGAGGCCGGTCGCGTGCTGCGCCCCGGCGGTCGCCTGCTGCTGACCAGTCTCGCCAAGCACGAGCACCAGGCGGCGGTCGCGCCCTATGGCCACGTCAACCTCGGCTTCAGCGAGAAGGAGCTGAAGCGCTTCGCCGAGAAGGCGGGCTTGAGCGTGCAGACCGCCAGCACGGTCACTCGCGAACGCCGCCCGCCGCACTTCGAGGTCATCGCCCTGATCGCCCACAAGACCTGATCGTTCGCCAGCACGGCTTTGCCGGGCGCCCTATCCGTGCCGCATAGGGTGGGCCCTGGCCCACCGTGAGCTGAACCGCACCCCCGTCCCGATCAAACACGTACCACGCCCGACAACCTCGAACGCGAATCGCGCGGCCCACGATCAACCTATCAACCCCAACGCCCGCCCTCCCCAGGCGCCGCTGAGAAATCCACGCAATGCCCGACTTCACCGCCCTGCCCTGGCTCAAGCCCGACCGCGTCGCCAAGCTCGACGCCGCGCTTGCCGAACGCATCCTGATCATCGACGGCGCCATGGGCACCATGATCCAGCGCCATGCGCTGGACGAGGCCGCCTACCGGGGCGAGCGCTTCCGGCACGGGCTGGACGCGCTGCAGTCGCAGCCGCCCTGCGGGCACGAGGGCCATGCGCACGGCGAAGGCTGCGGCTGTGACCTGAAAGGCAACAACGATCTGCTGACGCTGACCCAGCCGCAGATCATCGCCGACATCCACACGTCCTATCTCGAAGCCGGCGCGGACCTGATCGAGACCAACACCTTCAACAGCACCACGCTGTCGCAGGCCGACTACAAGCTGGAGCATCTCGCCCGCGAACTGAACTTCGAAGGCGCGCAGCTGGCCCGCGCCTGCTGCGACGCCATCGAGGCGCAGACGCCCGACAAGCCGCGCTTCGTGGTCGGCATTCTCGGCCCCACCAGCCGCACCGCCAGCATCAGCCCGGACGTCAACAACCCGGGCTTCCGTGCCACCAGCTTCGAAGAGCTTGCAGCGGCCTATCGCGAAGCCACCGAAGGCCTGATCGACGGCGGCGCCGACATCATCATGGTGGAAACCGTGTTCGACACGCTCAACGCCAAGGCAGCCGTGTTCGCGGTGGATGAGGTGTTCCAGCAGCGCGGCGCGCGCCTGCCGCTCATGATCTCCGGCACGATCACCGATCGCAGCGGACGCACGCTGTCGGGCCAGACCGCCGAAGCCTTCTGGTACTCGCTGGCGCATTCGCGGCCGCATGCGATCGGTCTGAACTGCGCACTCGGCGCCAAGGACCTGCGCGCGCACGTGGACATCCTCGCGCAGGTCGCGCCGACCCACGTCAGCGCACATCCGAATGCCGGCCTGCCGAACGCCTTCGGCGGCTACGACGAGACACCGGAAGAAATGGCCGGCACCCTGCGCGAGTTCGCTGAAGCCGGCCTGCTGAATATCGTCGGCGGCTGCTGCGGCACCACACCCGAGCACATCGCCGCGATCGCCCAGGCGGTCAGCGCCATCCCGCCGCGCGCGCTGCCCAGCCAGACGACGGAGGCCGCGGCATGAGCATGCCCCGCTACACGCGCCTGTCCGGCCTGGAGCCGCTGGTCATCACGCCCGAGACCAACTTCGTCAACATCGGCGAGCGCACCAACGTCACCGGCTCGGCGCAGTTCCGCAAGCTGATCCTCGACCAGCGCTACGACGAGGCCGTCGAAGTCGCCCGCCAGCAGGTCGAGAGCGGGGCGCAGATCCTCGACGTCAACATGGACGAGGGCATGCTCGACGCCGAAAAGGCGATGGTGACCTACCTCAACCTGATCGCCGCCGAACCCGACATCGCGCGCATTCCGGTGATGGTCGACAGCTCCAAGTGGACCGTGATCGAAGCCGGCCTGCGCTGCCTGCAGGGCAAGGGCGTGGTCAACTCGATCTCGATGAAGGAAGGCGAAGCGGCCTTCCTCGAGCAGGCGCGGCTGGTGCAGCGCTACGGCGCGGCCGCGGTGATCATGGCCTTCGACGAGCAGGGCCAGGCCGACACCTGCGCCCGCAAGGTCGAGATCTGCACCCGCGCCTACCGCCTGCTGCGCGACAAGCTCGACTTCCCGCCGGAAGACATCATCTTCGATCCGAACATCTTCGCGATCGCCACCGGCATCGACGAGCACAACAACTACGCGGTGGACTTCATCGAGGCCACCCGCATCATCAAGCAGACCCTGCCGCACTGCCATGTCAGCGGCGGCGTCTCCAACGTGAGCTTCGCCTTCCGCGGCAACAACGTGGTGCGCGAGGCCATCCACGCGGTGTTCCTGTTCCACGCGATCCGCGCCGGCATGGACATGGGCATCGTCAACGCCGGTGCGCTGCCGATCTACGACGACCTCGACGCCGAACTGCGCGAGCGCGTCGAGGACGTGGTGCTGAACCGAAGAGACGACGCCACCGAGCGCCTGCTGGAAATCGCCCCGCGCTACAAGAAGGGCAAGGGCGAGACGGTCGACACCACCGCCAAGCTGGCCTGGCGCGCCAATCCCGTGGCCGAACGGCTGAAGCATGCGCTGGTGCACGGCATCGACGAGTTCATCGAGACCGACACCGAGGAGGCGCGGCAGGGCTTCGCCAAGCCGCTGGAGGTGATCGAAGGCCCGCTGATGGCCGGCATGAACGTGGTCGGCGACCTGTTCGGCGCAGGCCGCATGTTCCTGCCGCAGGTGGTGAAGTCGGCGCGCGTCATGAAGAAGGCGGTGGCCTACCTGCTGCCCTACATCGAGGCCGAGAAGCTGCGCTCGGGCGATGCCGGCCGCAACAACGGCCGCATCCTGATGGCGACGGTCAAGGGCGATGTGCACGACATCGGCAAAAACATCGTCGGCGTGGTGCTCGCCTGCAACAACTTCGAGGTGGTGGACCTCGGCGTGATGGTGCCGGCGCAAACCATCCTGGATCGCGCCCGCGAGGTGAATGCCGACCTGATCGGCCTGTCCGGCCTGATCACGCCCTCGCTGGAGGAGATGAGCCACGTCGCCAAGGAAATGCAGCGTCAGGGCTTCCAGGTGCCGCTGATGATCGGTGGCGCCACCACCTCGCGCGCGCACACCGCGCTCAAGATCGCGCCTCACTACCACTCGCCGACGGTCTGGGTGAAGGACGCCTCGCGCGCGGTCGGCGTGGCGCAGAGCCTGATCAGCGCCGAACTGCGCGCGAGCTTCGTCGCCGCCAACGAAGCCGACTTCGCCGACATCCGCGCCCGCCACGCGCAGAAGGGCAGCGGCAAGCGCCTGGTCAGCCTGGAGCACGCCCGCGGCCAGCGCTTCCGCGGCGACTGGGCGAACTACGTGCCGCCGACACCGCGCGTGCCTGGCGTCACCGAACTCAAGGTCGAACTTGCCACCCTGGTCGACTACATCGACTGGACGCCCTTCTTCAACGCCTGGGAGCTGGCGGGCCGCTACCCGGCCATCCTGACCGACGAAGTCGTCGGCGCGCAGGCCAGCGAGCTGTTCCGCGATGCGCAGCAGATGCTGCGCGAGATCATCGACGGCGAGTGGCTGGAGGCTCGCGCCGTGGTCGGCCTGTGGCGCGCGCACAGCGTCGGAGACGACATCGAGGTGTTCAACGCGCACGGCGGCGAGCTGGCGGTGATCCACGGCCTGCGCCAGCAGGTCGACAAGCCGGCCGAACGCCCGGACTTCTGCCTGTCCGACTTCATCGCCCCGCACGATGCCGGCCGCGAGGACTGGTTCGGCGCCTTCGCCGTCACCACCGGGCTGGGCTGCGAGGAGCGCGCACGCGCCTTCGAGGCCGAGCACGACGACTACCGCGCCATCCTGCTGAAGTCCCTGGCCGACCGCTTCGCCGAAGCCCTGGCCGAGTACGCGCATGAGCGGGTGCGCAAGGAGCTGTGGGGCTATGCGCCGGACGAGCAGCTCGACAACGAGGCACTCGTGCGTGAGCAGTACCGCGGCATCCGCCCGGCGCCGGGTTATCCGGCCTGTCCCGACCACACCACCAAGCGCACCCTGTTCCGCCTGCTCGAAGCCGAAGCGCGCTGCGGCATGGCGCTGACCGAAGGGCTGGCGATGACGCCGGCGGCCTCGGTCTGCGGCATGTACTTCAGCCACCCGCAAAGCCAGTACTTCGTGGTCGGCCGCATCAGCAAGGAACAGGTCACCGACTACGCCCACCGCCGCGGCCTGCCCCTGCACGAGGCCGAGCGCTGGCTGGCACCGGTGCTGGACTACGACCCGGAGTAGCGAGAAGCCGGTAGCTCGATATCAGCAGCAACCCGGCTTTTGATCACATAGATCAAGAAGACTCTGAAGCCCTATGCAAGGCCACAGCGCGCCCCTACGATTCGCGCGCCGGGGCGATGCCGTCCGTGGCAATGCACGTCCTTGTGCCACGTCTGGGCTACGACTGCCCGAGTGGCCTCATGCCTCAGGGGGTTCAATGAAGCGTCTTTTGTTGATGGCGGGCCTTGCCCTGCCCGCTCTTCCCGCGTGCGTGCACGCGAATGACTTCCATCGGGTACTGACGGATA
This sequence comes from uncultured Aquimonas sp., assembly GCF_937888285.1. Taxonomy (GTDB): domain Bacteria; phylum Pseudomonadota; class Gammaproteobacteria; order Xanthomonadales; family Xanthomonadaceae; genus Aquimonas. The sequence goes on along the minus strand of NZ_CALART010000060.1, from coordinate 5,299 downwards.
CGCAGCTGGAGCTGCGCCGCGCCGAGACGCTCTCGGGCGCGTCGCGATCGACGGCCTCCGATGCGCTGCTGCAGCGCTTTGTTGCGCTCGAAGACGCAGTCAAGGGCGATCCGGTACTGCTGGAGAAAACGCAGCGCCTGCATGCGATCGCGCGCTTCCAGCTGGTCCACGGCGGCCGTATCGGCACGCTTGACCTGCCGCCACCGGTTCCCACCATCCGGCAGCCAGGCACGGTCGGCGAGAGCTGTGAAGCGCCCCTGCCGCTCAACACCGGCGAAGCACTGGAACTGCAAATGCAGCCCGGCGAGTCGCTGTGGATCCGCGTCCAGGGCAGCACGGAGAAAGCCATTGGCGTCACCACGCGCGGGTCCCGCCTCGACACCCGCCTGAGCGCCTGGCCCGACTGCCGCGAGCTCGTCGCTGAGCCGATCGCCAGCGCCGACGACAGCATCGGCCTGCAGGCCGAGCTGACGCTTCCCTCTGACAAGCAGACCTTCTGGCTGGTCCGCCTCGACAACCTCGGCGATCAGCCAGGCGCGGTGATTCTCGGCGGTGTGAACTTCTCACTGGTGCAGGGTCAGGTGACGCGGTCGGCCGATGGCACGCCCTTTACGGAGGGCACGGTTGGCATGTTCCGGGTGGTGAATGGCCAGTACCTGCTCGAAGGCAGCACCCAGGTCGACGCGCAGGGTCGGTACATGATCGGGTACCAGCAGAACGGGTCGTATGTTGTCCGCACCGGCAATACATGGTCCTCTGACCGGCTCGCGCATGAGGCGTGGAGCGAAGTGCCATGCGCAGGTCGATACGAGAGCTCCATGGCCGACTGCACCTATGGCCAGGCCCAGCCAACCCAGGTCGCACTGACCGGTGGCTCTGCGACGTTGAATTTCGCTCTTGATCCTCTGGGGAGTGTGATTGGCGTCGTCACGAATGCCACTACCGGAGCGGCAGTGCCAAATGCGCAAGTCCGGCTTGGCATTGCGCAGTCGCCCTTCTACAGCGAATCGACCTACGCGGACTCGTTCGGGCGTTATCAAATCGGCTTGGCAAGTGGAGTCGACTCGTACCTGCTCGCGGAAGCCCCTGGCTACCGTTCGCAGCTCTACAACGGCATCGACTGCCCACAGCAGGGCTGCACCATCAGTTCGGGCACCCCCGTCCGCAACGATCCGGCCAACCCTCTGCTGCGCGCCGATTTCTCGCTGTCGCCTGTACCGCGACTGCAAGTCAACCTGCGCGTAGGCGGCACACCCGCCCCAGCATCCGAGTTCTTCGCGGTGACGCTATTCGACTCAACCGGTGCTGAGGTGTACTACGGTTTCGCCTATGGCGCCCAAGGTTCGATCGACGGGATTGCCGCCGGCAGCTATCGGGTCCGAATCGAGACGAGCAGGGCGTACTCGCAGCTTTACGGAGGCATCGAGTGCCTGAGCTCGTGCATCGAGGAACTCAGCCAAGCCAGCGTAATCAACTTCCCTGCGTCAGGGCCAGGAATCTCGATCGAGTTCGACCTGCGAGCCCGCCCCGTGCTGCGCGGCAACGTTGTTGGCGACAACAACGGCCAACCGGTTGCGAATGCCCGTGTCGCGCTTTATGAAACCAACGGCACCTACGTCACCGACACCTCGACGCATGAGGGCAGCTTCGAGATGCCGGGGATTCGTCCTGGCAGCTATGTGCTGGTGGTGGAATCACCGGACCATGTCCGCGAAATCTTCGACAATATACTCTGCCCCGCACCGAATACGTTCTTCAACTGCCCGGGCGCAACCCCCTTGGTCTTCACGCGGGAGTCCGGCAACAGGGACCTCGAAATCGGACTGACGCCCAATCCGACGGTGACGGGCCGGGTGACCTTCGCCGGGCCAGGACAGAGCTACGAAATTCAACTGCAGACACTCTCACCCACCGGCCAGGTGATCAGGCAAGTCTGGGTGCAGACAGACGCGAACGGCGCCTATCGCACGCAGTCATTGCCGAGCGGAAGCGCTCGCCTGGGTGCCAGCCAATACAATTACTGGAACCAGCTGTTCCCGCAGATCGACTGCCTCTCCGGGTGGTCAAGCCAGTCCACGGGCTGCGACCTGGCCAGCGCGACGATCTTCGAGCTGCAACCCGGCCAGACCTACGAAGGCATCGACTTCCGCTTGCGCCCGCGCGACACACGCGGTTTCCGGGTGGTCCGGGCCAGTGACAACACACCGCTGGCCGGAATTGTCATCGACGTCTGGAATAACGGCGGCCAGCGCATTCAAAGCCTGGCCTCATCCGCCGACGGCATGGTCTACGTGGGCCACTACCAGTTCGAAACCCGGCTGCTCTCCACCTTCAACCTGCTGGGTCTGGAGGACCAGGTCTACAGCGGGATCCGCTGTCCGGCCGGCCCGGTCTACTTCGGGCAGTGCTCGCTGCAGGGTGCGACACCCGTTCCCTCGCCAGTGAACGGCTCCACCCTCGCTCCCGACATCGTGATACGCATGAGCGACGGGATCATCCTGTTCAACCATGGATTTGAAGACTGAGGCGGAACGCCGTTCGCTGCTTCGCGGCGGGCGGCAGCCACGCCTGGGCCGCTGATCCGCCACAGTCGTCGCATCGCGAGCGGCGCTGGCCAAGATGCTGGCCAGAGGTCATCGGGGGTGGAGGCCCGCAAGCCGGGCCTACACCCCACTGGCGCTGCAACTTGCATGCCTCGTATAGTGACGGCCCTCACATCCCTCGTTCAGCGTAGTGATGGCGTCCTCCGAGCAGCCGACCAGCGTCCTGCCGCGCCATGACACCCTCGCCATCGCGTGCGGTGCGGACTCACCGACTGCGGGCGACTGGAGCGAGGGGCAGCGGATCGGCGCCTTCAAGCTCGTACGCCGGCTGGGCAAGGGCGGCATGGGCCAGGTCTGGCTCGCCCACCAGCTGCACCCGCTGATCCGTGATGTCGCGCTGAAGGTGATGCTGCCGGAGCGGCGCAGCGCGCGAGCCGAGGCCTTCTTCGAAGTCGAGCGCCAGGCGCTGGCCCAGCTCTCGCATCGGGCGATCGCGCAGATCTACGACGCGGGGCGTCTGCCGGACGGCGCGCTGTTCTTCGCCATGGAATACGTGCCCGGTCGGCCGCTGGACGAGTTCCTGCGCCTGCAGCCGCAGCCGCTGCTCTCGCTGGTGCGCATGTTCGTCGAGCTCTGCGGCGGCATCCAGCACGCCCACCAGCGCGGCCTGATCCATCGCGACCTGAAGCCGCAGAACGTTCTGGTGCAGGACACCGAAGCCGGACCGCTGCCGCGCATCATCGATTTCGGCATCGCACTGGGCACCAGCGCTGACGGGCCGACGCCGATGCAGCCCAGCCAGATCGCCGGCACGCCGGCCTACATGGCCCCCGAGCAGCGCGAACCCGGCCCGGCGGGCATTGATGCGCGCTGCGACATCTATGCGCTCGGCGTGATGCTGGCCGAGTGCCTGCGTCAGCAGGTGGGCCTGCCCTTCGACAGCCGTGCGCCTGAAAGCACCGCGCTGCGCGAAGAGTTCGCGCGCAGCCTGCAGGCACGCGTACCGAGCGAGGGCGACGCGCAGCAGCTGCGGCGCGCGCCTTTCGAACTGCGCGCCATCGTGCTGAAAGCGATGGCGGAAGACCGCGACCAGCGCTACGCCTCGGCAGCTTCGATGGCCGAAGACCTGCAGCGCTGGGTGCAGCGCGAACCGGTACTGGCGGTCGCAGGCGGGCGCGGCTACACGCTGCGCTGCTTCCTCCGGCGCAATGCGCTGGCAACGGCCGCTGCATCGCTCATTGGCCTCGCCCTGGTCGGCGGCACCGGCCTGGCGCTCTATGGCCTGACCGAAGCACGCGCCGGCCGAGCGCAGGCGGAGGCCGCGCAGGCGCTGGCGGAACAGCGTCGCGGCGAGGCCGAGCAGCTGATCCAGTACATGCTCGGCGATTTCGCCGACAAGCTGCGCCCCTTGGGCCGGCTGGATCTGCTCGACAGCATTGGTGCAGAGGCACTCAAGTACCTGGGCGAGGCGGATATGCGCGGTGACGCGGCGAGCGCATTGGCCCGCGCCCGGGCTCTGCGAACGCTGGGGGAAGTGCAGGTGACGCGCCAGCATCTTGACCAAGCAGCGCCAATACTCGAACAGGCGGCGCTGGTGCTGGACGCCATCCTCGACAGCGCATCGCTGCCCGAGCCAGAACTGCACTTCGAGGCCGCGCAGATCGCGTATTGGCAAGGTTTGATTGCCTACAGGAGTTCTGACCTCAACGAGGCAGGGGAACACTGGCAAAGGTACTTGAAGGAGGCCAAAACCTTTGCAGCTGCTACGGACGACCACGCGCGCGGACGCCAAGAGGTTGCTTACGCCCTGAATAATCTGGGCTCCGCACTGCTAGCTCAAAAGCGCACAGAGGAAGCACTTGCATACTTTCGCCAAGCCGCTCAGATCCGCGAGGAGAACCTTTCGTCCGACGCGGATCCTCAAGTCGTGGACCTAGTGGATTCCCTTTCCTGGCTCGCCAACGCGCAGGAGCAATTGGGCAGACCGACCGCTGCGTTCTCAAGCCACACAAAGGCGCTTGAGCGCTTGTTGGCTCATGAGCGCGCCGCGGGCGGCAGCGCACGAATCCGACGCATTGAGATCAACCTGCGATACACCCTCGACGTACTCAACGATCAGCTGGGCCACACTGTCTCAAGCCTTCAGAGCCTACTTAGAGCGGTGGCGCTCGCCCGAGATGATGTGGCAAACGACCCTACGCAACCTCGTAGGCAACTGCTTCTCGCACTGCTCGGCTATCGGGCCGCAGTTAGGACAGCAGATGACGCGGTCGCGAGCCGCGAAAGCTTAGCCATTGCGGAGCAGGCTTACGAGAACATCATTGCGAGCCAAAGCCAACTTCCCCAAGGCGAGCGTTTGCGAGTGAGCGGAGCTCGTTGTCTCGCTCGGAAAGAGCTGGGCATGGCGGAAGAAGACTGTGCGCGCGCGGTGATGGCGGAATTGTGGGCGCTGCGCGAGTCTGATCAGTCGAGCCCAGACCTCGAATTGCTGTACGTTGAACTCGCCGCGGTTGAGCCTGCCGGTCAGACATCCCATTGGCCGACGGCGTTCCAAATTCTCTCGACACTTGACGAGGCCTCGCAGCGCTCATTGCGATATCTGATGGCCAAGCGGGCGTTGATAAGCGCGTCGAGCTCTTCACTGCAGGAGCTGCGCAACATGGATCGACAGATCGCTGCCTTACGGGCCTCCCACCTTGACCCAATCCACCGAAGTTAAGCCCGCCCACCCTCAACATGCCTTGAAGCTCAAAGCC
>NZ_CALART010000059.1 GCF_937888285.1 uncultured Aquimonas sp. | reverse complement strand
CCCTGAGCATCAGTCGTCGAACCGACAGAAGCGCCAGCCCCTGTGGTCTCAAGGATGCCGTCGGCCATCCGAACCGTCCGGTGGGCATAAGCTGCAATCCGCGCGTCATGGGTGACCAGGATGACCGTTGCCCCCTGTCGATTGAGCTCGAGGAGGGCCTGCATCACTTGGTCGCCCGTTTCAGTGTCGAGGTTTCCTGTGGGCTCGTCGGCCACGATGATTGAGGGATTCGTGGTGAGGGCTCGCGCGATTGCGAGTCTTTGACGTTCTCCACCGGATAGTGAGCGGGCGAGCGCAGCGGCCTTTCTCTCCAGCCCCACAACTTCCAGTGCCTGCGAGACCTTTTCTGATTGCTCGCGGAGCGGTGCTCCTTGGATAGCTAGGGCCAGGGTTGCGTTTCGTTCGGTGCTTTCGTAGGGGTTTGCATAGGAAGACTGGAAGATGAATCCGTATGTTGCGCTGCGCAGGCGGTCGATCTGCGTTGCGCTCAGACTGCGAACGTCAATATCACCGAGCTTGTAGCTTCCCTCCCACTGTGAATCGAGCAAGCCGATGATGTTGAGAAAGGTCGATTTTCCTGACCCGGAGCGCCCTACGATGGCGAGGAATTCGCCAGGTTCGACGATCAGCGACGCCTCTCGGATAGCGAACCACTGCTGTGACTCTCCATAGCGGCGCTGGATACGGTTGAGTGTGAGCCGTGGTGGTGAAACGGTCATTGGGACACCAGCACCTGGTCCCCTACCGCGAGACCCTCCGCCTTTATCGCCGTCCAGCCGTCTGCATTTCTTTGCACGACGACTGGTGTGCGCGCAGGGGTGGTGGATTGGCTGCGCTTGATCACGTAGTCGCCTCCCGAGTCCGACCGGATTGCGATCGTGGGTACTGCCATATCGGGTTTTGACTCGGTACCGAAGAGGACTGCGACGGCATCACCGGCCTTCAGGTTTCCGCCAGCATCGAGGTTGATTTGGATGTCGCGGCCGGGTGGTCGTCCTCCGCTGGTGGGGCTCGACTGGAATTCGCTGATTTTGGCCACCGTGCCGGTGCCCTTCTTCCCGCCAGAGCCGGTGATGCTGACTTTGTCGTTCTGCTTGATCTGTTCGGCCTCGCTCACGCTGGCTCGGACACTGACGTATGGGGATCCTGTTCCCAGTACAGCGAAGGGGTGATCGCTGTCTACAGAGGAGCCGGCCGGAGCGATTGAGATCAAGGAGAGCGCACCGAGGGAAGTGGGAACGGTGTAAAACTCTGCGGTGGTGATGGTCGTGGAGTATCGACCGCCGGGTGGCTCAATACTTGCGGCCGAGTAAGCGAAGCGCACGGCGCTTAGGGTGGCACTGTCGACCTTTCCTGTTTGCGGGACGCCAAGCGCTTTCTGCAGGCTGGCGACGTCACTGCCTGTATCTCCAGCTACTAGGTTTCGGAACAGCGGGATATCCACGCTGAAGAGGAACACTGGCCTGTTCGACACGGTGCCCAGAAGCTGGCCGTTCGTGAGCTGGCCCGGATTGGCTGAAACGGACGTGACGACAATGCGCTCTGCCCCCGCTGGCGGATTAACGCTCACTGGCTGTTGCTGCGTCCCGGATACCTCACCCTGGATGCGAATGTCTGCCGTGACGGTTCTGGATTCAACCGACGCATACACGGGCACAGTTGTACCGCGAGCGTCGAGGACAGCCGAGTCCGGCGACCGCACCCACATGCCCAGCAGGAAGGCTGCGCCCGCGATTAGAACCGTGACCGCAACGAAGGCGAGAGCGCGGAATGGATGGTCCAATCGGCGCAACCGCCGCGGCTCACCCGCCAACGGTCGTGACCAGCTTCTGCGCTTGGGCGACCACCTTCTTGACCTTGTCGCGGTAGGCCGTCAGGTCGCCCTCGTGACCATCGATGTACTCTGCTTGCCTGGTCGCCTCCCAGTCCGCCAGCGTCTGGACGGAGTTCAGCGATTCTTTGCATTGCACATCGATGGCTGCAACCTTCAACTGCTCCTCTCCCGCAGAAGGAAATTGAGGCACGAGCACCCTGGCATCCTTGTTGGCGGCAAGGCCGCCGTTCTGGATGCAGCTGAGCCATTTCTCCCGGGTCGACTTGAACTCGTCGCTGGCAAGCAGGGCCTCAAAAGACTCGTTCATTCCACGGTCCACCACCGATTGATCTGGCGATGTGTTGACCCCCATCACCGGCAACTGCTTGGTCGACTTGAAGCACCCCTGATAGTCCTGCCACCAATCCGGACCAAGTGCATCCTCCTGGGCCTGAACGTCCTTCGATTGACTCGACTCGGGCAACTCATACCCGTTGGCTTCAGCGTCGGCCGGCGCCCACAGCCCATACCGACGATCCGGTAGAGGCGTGAGCGCCGACCAGTCCTGAGAGGCGCGAGGAAAGGTGAGCCCCTTCTTAGCCATGCACTTTTCGATGGCAATCGCATTTGCATGATTTACGGTCTGCACTTCACCCCAGCTCATCGCGTAGGACTCAAGTGGCAACACAATCTGCGCCGTTGCCGGATCGAGCTGTCCACGCACGTTAGCATGCGCCTGCGACGGCCCGGACGAGCACCCGGTCAACACAACGACAGTGATGAGCGCCGCTGCTGACGTTGTCGCTGTCAGCCGCCCACCCGCCATCAGTAGAAGTAGAGGGAGTCGAACGAGTCGTTGCGCGTGTCGGGCCAGTTGAAGAAACCTGCAGCTCCGCCAGCCTGCTGGAACAAGGCGCCCGAGTAGCCAGGGTCGCTGAACCATCCGATGTACGCTGTCCGGTTGTTCGCCACGGAAGAGATGTTGTCGTGGAATCCGGGCAAGGAGGACTGCGAACTCGTCCAAGACCCGAATGCCCCCGCGTAGCTTGAATCCGTCCACGCGCACGCGCGGTTGCTCCCGCACTGCGTGATCGAGGCCTGCGCCGGCGCGCTGAATCCGATGACCGAAGCAGCGACAAGGGCAGCAGCTCCCGCAAC
>NZ_CALART010000058.1 GCF_937888285.1 uncultured Aquimonas sp. | reverse complement strand
GGCGTCTCGTTTGCGCGGCACTGCCGCGCGAGACGCCGAACGCCCGAGCGCAGTGTGCGAGGGCCGGGTAGGGATTCGGGATCTGCAGAACCGGCCTCGGGCGATGCCCCCATGAAGCGCACGTTGTCTGCGGCCTGCCTGCAGCCCTTCGCTGCGTTCCCAAGCGATCGAGTGCAGGGATCGCGACCAGGCTCGGGCCAGCGATGCGCCGGGATCCGTGATTGCCGTCCGGCACTGGGGATGAAGAAAGGCCGGGCTGCACCGCTCTCGGCGACGGCACTCCGCCTCTGGTCCTCGGGCGGCGGCGCTGGCCTAGACCCGTGTTACGAATCCCGAATCCCGAATCTCCGATCCCGAGCCAGCCCAAGGCCGAAAGTTGTATTGCCCCCATCGTCGCGGCGGGCGAAAATCGGCGGCCGTGAAGGCCGGCTTGCTCCGCCGTGCGCGGATCCCCATCTTGGCCTTCGCTTTCTACCGTGCGCTGCCTCCGGCCGATCCCCGGTCGTGGCTGCGATGCGCGCGGCGTCCCACGCCTGAAGGACCTTCCCCCATGCTCCAAGCCTATCGCCAACATGTTGCCGAGCGCGCCGCGCTGGGCATTCCGCCGCTACCGCTGTCCGCCCAGCAGACCGCCGAGGTCATCGAGCTGCTGAAGGCGCCGCCGGCGGGCGAGGAGGGCTTCCTTCTGGATCTGCTCACCCACCGCGTGCCGGCCGGCGTCGATGACGCCGCCAAGGTCAAGGCCAGCTACCTCGCGGCCATCGCCCACGGCACCGAGAGCACGCCCCTCATCAGCCGCGCCCGCGCCACCGAGCTGCTGGGCACCATGCTGGGCGGCTACAACGTGCATCCGCTGATCGAGCTTCTGGACGACGCCGAAGTCGGCGCCGTCGCCGCCACTGCACTGAAGAACACCCTGCTGATCTTCGATGCCTTCCACGACATCGAGGAGAAGGCCAAGGCTGGCAACGCCAACGCCCAGGCCGTACTGAAGAGCTGGGCCGAGGCCGAGTGGTTCACCTCGCGTCCGGAAGTGCCGCAGAGCATGACCCTGACCGTGTTCAAGGTGCCGGGCGAGACCAACACCGACGACCTGTCGCCGGCGCCCGACGCCACCACGCGTCCCGACATCCCGCTGCATGCCCTGGCCATGCTGAAGAACAAGCGCGAGGGCGCGCCCTTCGTGCCGGAAGAGGACGGCAAGCGCGGTCCGGTCCAGGCCATCCTCGATCTGAAGGCCAAGGGCCATCTGGTCGCCTACGTCGGCGACGTGGTCGGCACGGGTTCCTCGCGCAAGTCCGCCACCAACTCGGTGCTGTGGTTCACCGGCGAGGACATCCCCTACATCCCGAACAAGCGCTTCGGCGGCGTGTGTCTGGGCAGCAAGATCGCGCCGATCTTCTACAACACCATGGAAGACGCCGGCGCGCTGCCGATCGAGCTCGACGTCTCGAAGATGGAGCACGGCGACGTCATCGAGCTGCAGCCTTACGCAGGCAAGGCGCTCAAGAACGGCGAAGTGATCGCCGAGTTCGAAGTGAAGTCGGAGGTGCTGTTCGACGAGGTGCGCGCCGGTGGCCGCATTCCGCTGATCATCGGTCGCGGCCTCACGGCCAAGGCGCGCGATGCGCTGGGCCTGCCTGCGACGGATCTGTTCCGCCTGCCGCAGGCGCCGGTCGACACCGGCAAGGGGTTCACCCTGGCGCAGAAGATGGTCGGTCGCGCCTGCGGACTGCCGGAAGGCAAGGGCATCCGTCCGGGCACCTACTGCGAGCCGAAGATGACCACGGTGGGTTCGCAGGACACCACCGGGCCGATGACCCGCGACGAACTGAAGGACCTGGCCTGCCTCGGCTTCTCGGCTGACCTGGTGATGCAGAGCTTCTGCCACACCGCGGCCTATCCGAAGCCGGTCGACGTCAAGACCCACCACACCCTGCCCGAGTTCATCTCGACCCGCGGCGGCGTCAGCCTGCGTCCGGGCGACGGCATCATCCACAGCTGGCTGAATCGCATGCTGCTGCCCGACACCGTCGGCACCGGCGGCGACAGCCACACCCGCTTCCCGATCGGCATCAGCTTCCCGGCGGGTTCGGGCCTGGTCGCCTTCGCCGCTGCCACCGGGGTGATGCCGCTGGACATGCCGGAATCGGTGCTGGTGCGCTTCAAGGGCCACATGCAGCCGGGCGTCACCCTGCGTGATCTGGTGCACGCGATTCCGCTGTATGCCATCAAGCAGGGCCTGCTCACCGTCGAGAAGAAGGGCAAGAAGAACATCTTCTCCGGCCGCATTCTCGAGATTGAAGGTCTGCCGGACCTCAAGATCGAGCAGGCCTTCGAGCTGGCCGACGCCTCGGCCGAGCGCTCTGCCGCCGGCTGCACGGTGCGCCTCGACAAGGCGCCGATCATCGAGTACCTGAACTCCAACATCACCCTGCTGAAGTGGATGATCGCGGAGGGCTATGCGGATGCGCGCTCGCTGGCCCGCCGCATCAAGAAGATGGAGGAGTGGCTGGCCAATCCGCAGCTGCTGGAGCCCGATGCCGACGCCGAGTACGCGGCGGTCATCGAGATCGATCTCGCCGAGATCGTTGAGCCGATCGTCTGCTGCCCGAATGATCCGGACGACGCCAAGACCCTGTCCGATGTGGCCGGCGCGCAGATCGATGAAGTGTTCATCGGCTCGTGCATGACCAACATCGGCCACTTCCGCGCCGCCGCCAAGCTGCTCGAAGGCAAGCGCGACATCCCGACCCGCCTGTGGGTGGCGCCGCCGACCCGCATGGACGCCAGCCAGCTGACCGAGGAGGGCCACTACGGCACCTTCGGCACCGCCGGCGCGCGCATGGAAATGCCGGGCTGCTCGCTGTGCATGGGCAACCAGGCGCAGATCCGCGAGGGCAGCACCGCGATGTCGACCTCGACCCGCAACTTCCCCAACCGCCTCGGCCGCAACACCAATGTGTATCTGGGCTCGGCGGAGCTCGCGGCGATCTGTTCGCGCCTGGGCCGCATCCCGACCCGCGAGGAGTACCTGACCGACATCGGCGTGATCAACGCCAACGGCGACAAGATCTACCGCTACATGAACTTCGACCAGATGCAGGAGTACGCCGACGTCGCCAGGACCGTCAGCGCCTGAGATCCAGCCGGAATGGGATGAGGCGATGGATCGCAAAGCTTTTGGTCCAGCCTTGAAGCAAACGGCCGACGGAGCGATCCGTCGGCCGTTTTCTTTTGTGGGGCGACGGCGACTGGGAGGTGGCTTGGGTAGGCCAATCGCTGCCGAGTTGGGGGCGCTGTCGTGCACTGGTTCGAGCTTTGGTGCGCCGCAGGCGCACCCTACGCGACCGATGCTTCTCGCGTTGATCGGGGCGCGGCGTCGCTCGCGGTTGTAGGCTGCGCGTGTCTCGCACCATGAGGTTTTGGTGCGCCGCAGGCGCACCCTACGCGACCGATGGTTCTCGCGTTGATCGGGGTGCGGCGTCGCTCGCGGTTGTAGGCTGCGCGTGTCGCGCACCATGAGGCCTTGCAGCGCCGCAAGCGCACCCAATGCGAGCATGAGTTATCGCGTTGATGGAGGCGCGGCGTCGCTCGCGGCTGTTGGGCGCGCGTGTCGCGCACCATGCGCCACCCCCGCTACATCAGCGGCGCCGGCTGCGCCTGCACGATCAGCCCGCGCGGGCCAATCAGATTCAGCATGCCCGCATCGTCGACATCGAAGCGCGTGGCTTCCGCGAGCGCTTCGATCAGGCGCCGATCCTCCTGCTCGATCTCGGCAGGGCATCCCTTCTTGCTGCTGGCGCTGAACGTCAGCGTCAGCCCTTCGCCACTCAGCCGGTAGCTGCCGATGTGCTGATTGCAGGGTGCCTGCAGGCTCACGCCATTGGCGTCAAGAAACACCAGGGTGGCCAGCTCGCGACCCGCGACCGGCGTGGGGATCGCCCAGGGCTGGGCGCGCAGCAGCTGGGCGGGGTCGCCGCCGCAGCCGCGCAGCTGGCGGTTGGGCAGGTCGATCGCCACCGACTGTGGATAGGGCATGCCGCTCATCACGTCGCGGCAGATACCGTCGTCGAGGCGGATCTCCACGGCGCCGTCGACGCTGTCCGCGCTGATCAGTGTGGCGCCACCCTCGCTGCGCAGCGAGCGCACCAGCAGGCCCAGCGGCTCACCGAGGCCGGGCCGCTGCAGCGTGCCGCGGTCGCCCTCCATGCCCAGCTTCCAGCTCGGCTCCTGGCCCCAGGCCGAGAACTCGGCCGCTGCGCGGGCGCACTCCACCCAGCTCTGGCCGTCAGCACTGAAGGAAAGCGCATCACCCTTGGACCACAGCCCGACTCCGCCCGCCGCGCGCTGCCCGCGGTAGCGCGCACCGGAGGCGCTGGCCACGGGCGCCAGGGTGGTCAGCGCAGTGGTCTCGCGCAGATAGGCGGCGTCGGCAGCAAAGGCGACCTCCAGCGCTGCGCCGCCGCAGTTCCAGCGCGACCAGGCGAGCTCGGTTGACGCCGCATCGGCGCTGGCGCCCGGCGTGCCCTGGGGCGCACGGACGCTCAGGTTGCAGCCCGCGATCAGGGCCGCTGACGCGAGTGCGAGCAGGCCGAGTCGGGGCGCTGAGGGGCTGTACTTGAATGACATGGCAGTGAACATCCTCGGTCGAAAAGCAGGAGGCGAGGTGGGGTGGCGGGTGGTGTGCAGCCGGCCTGATCCTCGACTCCGAACTAGATCCCCGCATTCGCGGGGATGACGAATTCTATGTCCCTACGGGAGCGCCACCGCCGGCACGCGGTGCCGGGACGCCCTTCAACTAGTGGCGGGTCACTTCCAGCGCCCAGGCCAGGGCCTGCACGTGGGCCTGGTTGGCGTCACTGGCGCTGACGCCGCAGCGCTCAGCCGCGGCGTTGACCGCCTGCGCGTCGCCGCCCTCACAGGCCACGGCCAGTGCCAGCAGCTCGGCCATGTCGCCTTCGCCGCGGGCCACCGCAGCCTCGATCTCGGGCGAGGCCGCCAGCTGGGCCAGCGCCACCGGCATCGGCACCTGCAGCACGGCATCGACCAGCGACAGCAGGCCGACCAGGAACAGCGCGTCGCGCGTCGCTGCCGGCTGCTCCTCGCCCAGCAGCTCCAGCATGCGCGCGCGCACCAGGGCGGACTCCAGCAGTGCCGACGAGGCCGGGTTGCGGTTGTCGGCGCCGTACAGCAGCAGGCTCAGCCAGCGATAGAGCTTCTCGCGGCCCAGCTGCAGCAGCGCGCGCTCGATGCTGGTGATCTCTTCGCGCAGGCCGATCGAGGCCGAGTTGATGTAGCGGATCAGGCGCAGCGACAGGGCCGGGTCCTGCTTCAGCACCTCGGCGATCTCGCGCGTGTCCACATCGCGGCGCAGGCGCGACAGCAGATCGGCGATGCGCGCCGAGTTCGGGCCCAGCGAGTTGCCGCTCCAGTCCTCGCGGCGGGTGATGAAGGGCCCCTGGAAGTAGCTGGCGCCGAGGTTGAAGCAGAGACGGAACTCGTCGTGGCTGGGCAGCTCGCGGGCCAGCCACTGGCGTCGACTGTCGGCGCGCGCCAGCGCTTCGGTGAAGTCGCGCAGGCGCTTCGGGTCGGCCTGGTCGGCGCGCACGATGACGAAGTCGGCTTCGGCCAGCAGGTAGGCACCTGGCGCCTCCGGCGCCATTGCATTGACCGCGAAGCGGTAGCCGCGCGTGCGCAGCGCGCGCACCTGCTCGATGACCTGGGCCGGCGTCGGGCCGCCCGGATCGGGCAGGGCGACCAGGGTCAGCACCGCGTTTTCCGGCGGCAGCTCGGTGAGCGCCTCATGCTCCAGGAAGGAGTCCGGCACTTCGAAGAAGGCGAGGCGATGGCCCAGCAGGCGGCCGACGTCGATCTTGATCAGGTTGCGCACCAGCACTTCGGCATAGACGTGGTGGATGCGGCGGCTGCGGCTGGCAAGCCGTGCGCGCGTGGCCTGATGCAGCAGGAAGTGGTAGCCGGCGACGCGCTGGTCGCGCCCGAGCACGGTCTCGCGGCAGACGAAACCTTCAGGGTGGGCGCCGTCCGCTGCTGTCTGGCCTTCGCTCGGCTTGATCGGTGCCTGGCGGTTGAGGGCGGCGAACTCCTTGTCGCCGGAGGCCGGCGTCGCGGCACCGCCAAACAGACGCTTGATCAGCTTGAACATGCGGTGCAGGTACCCGGTGCAGTGAGGGGCGCGGCCCGTGCGGGACGCGTGGGCAGCGATTGGAGGCCGCGGCAGGATAGCCCAGCGGATGCGCAGGCGGTGCGGAGTGCCACCGCCGCGCCCGGCGTTTCGGTCAGGCGTCGACCCGGCGCCTGCTTGCCTCGGTGCGAGCGGCAGCCGCATGATGCGGCGATGCAGATCCGCCACAGCGAAGCCCGCGACATCGAAGCCATCCGCGCGATCTACGCGCAGCCTTCGGTCTACGCCAACACCCTGCAGCTGCCCTTTCCCAGTGCCGAGCTCTGGCAGCAGCGACTTGGCCGCCTGCACAGCCATTTCCACAGCCTGGTCGCCGACGTCGATGGCCGCGTGCTCGGCCAGATCGGCATCGAGCGCTTCGAGAATCCGCGGCGCAGCCATGTCGCCAACATCGGGCTGGCGGTGGATGAAGGCGCGCGCGGACGTGGCGTCGGCAGCGCCTTGATGGCTGGCGCCATCGAGCTCTGCTTCGGCTGGCTCGGCGTGCGCCGGATCGAACTCGAGGTCTACACCGACAACACGGCCGCACAGACCCTGTTCGCCCGCCATGGCTTCCAGCGCGAGGGCACCAGCCTGGGCTACGCCCTGCGCGGCGGACGCTACGCGGACGTGCACCTGATGGCGCTGCGCTACGGCGGCCTTGCGCCGTGATCCGCGGGCGGTCGCGTGCCGTCGAGTTGGCGATGACCTTCAGCAAGCCATCCACGAGGGAGAGCAACATGCGCGCATGGATTCTGTCGGGCCTGCTGCTGAGCTTGAGCCTGCCGGCCGCGGCCAGCCCCTCGCGTTCCGAGCGCTGCGGCTATGCGGTCATCACTGTCGGCGCCCCGATCACCAAGCTGCGCGAATGCGGCGAGCCGTTCCGCATCGTCACCCTGGTCAATGCCCAGGGCGCGGCCATCGGCGAGCGCTGGGAGTACGAGCGCCAGACCGGACTGGTGATGTTCACCGTGCAGGGTGGGCGGGTGGTGCGGATCGAGCGGACCTGAGCCGGCAGGAGGCGCCGGGCGCTCGAAGCCACCGATCAGCCAACAAAAAAGCCACTCGCGAGAGTGGCTTTCCTGAATCTGGTGGGCGGTGCAGGGATCGAACCTGCGACCCTTGCCGTGTGAAGGCAATGCTCTACCGCTGAGCTAACCGCCCGGAGCCGCGCATTGTGCACATCCGCCCGGGTCAGATCAAGCGTCGGCGTGTGAGATGCGTCCGCCGAAGCGCTTCATGGCCGGCAGCAGGGCCAGCGCTGCCACCGATGAAGCCACGGCGAAAGCCAGCACGCCGTCGCCGGCCTTCCACAGCGCGCCGGCGAGCAGGGCGCCCAGGACGCCGCCCAGGCCGGAGCCCAGGCTGTACATCAGGCTCTGCGCCCCCAGCCGATCCGATTCGGGGAACAGCTCGACCACCCGCTGCATGCAGGCCACATGGAAGGCGCCGAAGCCGATCGCGTGCGCGATCTGCACGACCACCATCACCGTCAGCGACTGCGGCAGCAGTGCGATGCTGAGCCAGCGCAGGGCGGTCACCCCCAGCGCGATCTGCAGGGTGCGCTGGGCGCTGACCCGGCGCAGCAGGCTGCCGGCGTACATGAACAGCACGATCTCGGCGACCACGCCCAGGCCCCAGAGCTGGCCGACCACATCGGTGCTGTGGCCGTGCCGCTCCAGCTGCAGGGTGAAGAACAGGTAGTAGGTGCCGAAGCTGATCTGGGTCAGCATCACGATCGTGATGAAGGCTGGCACGCCGGGCCGGCGCAGCAGTTCCCACAGGCTGGCCTTGCCGGGCGGCGGATCGGTGTCGAGGCGCTTCTGAGCCGGCAGGGCGTGGGTGATCAGGGCGGTGGCGAGGATGCCCGCACCCATCATCCAGGGCAGGTCGGGGGCGTCGCCATGTTGCAGCAGCCAGCCGTAGCCCACCGCCAGCAGGATGAAGCCCAGCGAGCCCCACAGGCGCACGCGACCGTAGTCGTGCTTGCGCGGGCCCAGGCCCGCCAGGGTGAAGGCTTCGAGCTGCGGCAGGATGGCGTTGTAGCAGAGGCTGAATGCGGCCATCGACAGCGCCAGCAGCCACAGGTGTTCGGCGCCGAAGAAGCCGAGGAAGAACACCGCCGAGGCCCACAGCCCGCCCAGCAGCCAGGCCTTGGGTCGGGTCGAGCCGCGGGCGTAGTGCGCGAACAGCGGCGGGCCGAAGATGCGGGTGCCGTACCAGAGCGCGAACAGGCTGCTGATCGCCAGCGCGCCATGCCCCAGCCCTTCCATCCAGCGCGCGAAATAGGGGGTGAAGACGCCGATTGCGGCGTGGTAGGCGAAGTAGACGGCAGACAGCCGCCAGTAGGGCAGGGTGGGCATGGCGCATTATCCGCGCGGCCGGGCTGCGCCGCGATGCGCTGAAGGTCGGGGGCGTGGCCCAGCCCGTTCGTGTTCCCCTGCTGTTCCCGCGCTTCTGCGCGGATCCGCTGTGCGCGCCATCACGCTGTGCCGGGACAAAGGGGCAGGCCCGGGAAGCACGCGGCCGTCTGCCGGCGCGTCGTTGCCGCCTTCCCGTCGCCTTCCCGGCTTGTTCCTTTGCCGATCGATCGGGCGCTCCTAGCGTCGTCGGTGCTGCGGTCCCGCAGCGCTGGCCCTCGCCCGCGACAGCCGTACGGCGGCTGCGCGGCGATCACACAGGAGACTCCGACATGACTGCTTCGCGCTCCCAAAGACACACCCCCGTGCGGCTGTTGCTTGGCCTGAGCCTTGGTGCCCTGCTCGGCATTACGCCCGTCCTCGCCCAGGACACCGGCGAGGAGGGCGACAGCGGCGAGCGCATTGTCTCGGCCGCCCTGATGGACGCCATCGAGAGCTGGTCGGACCCGCTGGACAGCCTGGAAGCCGCGGCGCTCGAACGGCACCCCGAGGTCATCGAGCGCTATGCCGCCCTGCTGGCGCGGCACTACCGCAACGGCCTGATGGCGCACCTCGCCATTCGCTACCCCGGCGCGCACGAAGAGATCAGCCGCGAACTGCCGGCGGACCGCCTCAACGACGCCGAAGTCGTCGCCTGGCTGATGTCGGCGCGCGACTCCGACTGGCAGGCCCTGCAGGCCGAACCCGGCCTTGCGGCTGGCGGGCTGGGCTTCGCCGAGGTGGTGGCGCGCGAGTTCCCGCGCCTCGTCGACGAGATCGAGACCGGCGCCACCAGCCCGGCGCAGCGCGGCGTCAGCCTGCTGGATCACGTGGTCGAGCTGCGCGACCCCGAACTCGATCTGGAGGCGCGCCGGCTGATCGGCACCATCAAGCCCTGGCCGTGGAAGAACTGCATCTGCACCACCGTGCTGACCTTCCCGCACCAGCCCTCGCCCTGGCAGGGCGAGATCAACGAGAACCACAGCAGCTCCTGGGGCAAGCTGCCCAAGAAAGAAAGGCAGCTGAACTACTCGGTCGGCGCGCGCGGTGCGGCCAAGGACATCAACTTCTACCGCCGCAGCCGCCACAACGTGTGGGAGGTCGATCGCATCAAGGGCAGCAACTACAGCCATATGCGCGTGCGCATGCTGTGCACCCGCAACGGTGAGCCCGGCGGCGTCGAGTGCGGCAACGGCACTTGCCGCGGTGATCTGGCCGTGCGTATCGCCTACGGCAGCCGCGTCGGCCAGCAGGTCGACTACGGTGGTCCCTGGTCGAAGGAAGCGCGCGCACTGGCTTCGGACTGGGCACAGCTGAAGTACGACCCGCCGGGCGCGCCGCCGATGACCACGCTGTTCTCGAAGGGTGTGGCGGTGTCGGGCTTCACCGCCAGCAACTGGAACTCGCAGGCGATCATCCAGGTGCTGACCACGGCGGCCCAGGTCGGGCTGGTCGTCGCCACTGACGGTTCCGCGGCCGGTGCGCTGCTGGAGGGCAATCTGGTCAACGACACCATCACCGCGCTGTTTGGCCTGGTCAAGCGCGAGGGCAGCCCCAGCAGCCATCACCAGGACATGTTCGTGGCCTGGGATACGGCCAACACCGCGCCGATCACCCTGCTGCCGAACCAGACCCATCTGTTCGAGCTCGACACGCTGGCCAAGGTCTATGGTCGCGGCTACGGCGGCGACAGCAAGAGCTGGGCGAATGTCGACAGCTCGGCCTATCTGGCTGCGGTGACGCGCAACTACCAGTGCGGCTTCGGCACCCAGGCGCCGAGCCCGCGCGCCCACTGGTTCTGGGCCACGGCCGGCGCACCGCACAGCAGCACGACCCTGCAGAACCTGGTCGGCAGCTACGTGCAGACCGAGCTGGGCGTGTGGCCCGGCAATGTCTCGCAGCAGGTGGGGCAGTTCCCCTGAGGGATCGTGGAGGCTTGGCACCGCGATGGCGACGCTCCGCAAGTGCCCCTCATCGTCGTCCCCGCGCAGGCGGGGACCCAAGGGGGCTTGCGATTCCGACGGGCAACTCCGGCCGGCCGCGCCCCGGTGCAGCCGGCCGGAGCGTTGAAGGCGATGGCCTGTCACGGGCGGAATCGGGAGCGTTTCCATGCTTCGGACACCGAGGTGCGGGTGAAGGCCGCGGTGGGCCAGGGCCCACCCTATGGGGTCCTTGGAGATGGGCCTCCGTGGCGAGCGCGGAGGCCATAGTGGGCCAATGCCCACCCTATGCGTATTCAGGGCATCGGGGTCTTGGACCCGACGCAGCGGCAGCCGCAGGGCTGCCGCTGCGTCGCCATTTCTGGTGCGGCTCGCTTGAGCCCGAGTGACGAGCGGATGGCCCCGCCGTGAAGCTTCTGTTAGCATCCGCGCCGCCTCACGGTGACCGCGCAGCGCTGTTCTCAGCGTCCGCGGTTTAAACGGGAAGCCAGTGCGCGGCGACATCGCCGCAAGTCTGGAGCTGCCCCCGCAACGGTAGGCGAGCCGGTGTGCGCATCACGCGCCCACCCGGTCCGGGCGAACACCACTGTGCTTCGCGCATGGGAAGGTGCCCGGGTCGAAGGCGCAACCGGAACTCCGGTTGCCGTCATGGTTCGCGAGCCCGGAGACCGGCCATGGGGATCATTCCCGGCGCGCGGAGGGCGCAGCCTTGGGGTGCGCGCCCGCGCTCACGCCGTGCGCCTGCCTGCAGGTCTCCTCTCTTTCCCGCGCCGGGTGCCCAAGCACCCATCGTCCGCGCGGGTCGGCGCGGACAGGAGACATCGATGCACGCCTTGCCCCTGCGTCCCGCCCTGCTGGCGGCCGCACTCGTTTCTGCGTTCCCCGCGTTCGTCCAGGCCCAGCCCGTCGCCAAGGCGCTGGACCGCATCGTCGTGACCGGCAGCCGCACGCCGCAAACCCAGGACGCCACGCTCGCCTCCATCACCGTATTCGACCGCGCCGACATCGAGCGCCTGCAGGCGCCGAGCCTGCTGGATCTTCTGCGCGGCGTGCCCGGCCTTGCGATCAGCAACAGCGGCGGCGCCGGCAAGGTCAGCGGCGTGTTCCTGCGCGGCACCGAGGCCCGCCACGTGCTGCTGCTGATCGACGGTGTCCGTGTCGGCTCGGCCACCAGCGGTACGCCTGCTTTCCAGGATCTGCCGCTGGAGCAGATCGAGCGCATCGAAATCGTGCGCGGGCCGTTCTCCAGCCTCTACGGTTCGGACGCGCTGGGCGGCGTCGTCCAGATCTTCACCCGCGAAGCCCGAGGTGAGCCGCGCGCCAGCGGCTATGTTGGCGTTGGCTCGTACAGCACGGCGCGCGGCAGCGCTGGCCTGGATGCCCGCGGCGATCGCGGCTGGTATCGCGTCAATGCGGCGATCGACGAAACCGATGGTTTCAACGCCTGCCGCGGCTCGAACAGCGGCGGCTGCTTCACCAACGAGCCCGATGCCGATGGCTACACCAACCGCAGCCTGCAGCTCGCCGGCGGCTGGCGATTCTCGCCGGCGGCGGCGCTGGAACTGCGCGGACTTCGCGCGGACTTCGAGACCGAGTTCGACGGCAGCTTCAGCAACGAAATGGAGGGCAGCCAGCAGGTCTATGGCGCCAAGCTCGAACTGAAGCCCAGCGATCGCATCGCCCTGGCCTTCCGGCTCGGACGGCATGCCGATCTGGCCGACAACTTCCTCGAAGGCCGCTATCGCAGCAGCTTCGACACCGAGCGCGACAGCGGTGGCGCGCAGGCGGACATCAGCCTCGGCAGCGGCCTGCTCAGCACCGGCCTCGACTGGCATCGCGACGAAGTCACCAGCAGCACGGACTATGTCGTCACGGCGCGTACCCAGAAGGCCCTGTTCGCGCAGTGGCAACAGGCGCTCGGCGATGCCTCGCTGCAGATCGCCGGCCGCCATGACGACGACAGCCAGTTCGGCAACGAAACGACCGGCAGCCTGCTCTGGGGCTGGAGCTTCCGCGAAGGCCTGCGCCTCACCGCCAGCGCCGGCACCGCCTTCCGCGCGCCGAGCTTCAACGACCTCTACTTCCCCGGTTTCGGCAATCCGAACCTCAAGCCCGAGACCTCCGAGAGCCTCGAAGTCGGCCTGCGCGGCAGCCCGGCCTGGGGCGGCTGGGCGGTGTCGTTGTTCCGCACCGATGTCGAGCAGCTGATCGCGTTTGATCCGGTCGAGTTCATTCCGGTCAACATCAATCGTGCCCGCATCGACGGCCTGGAGCTGAGCGCCGAAGGCGCGATTGCCGGCACCCAGCTTCGCGCCAGCGCGACCGTGCTGGATGCGCGCAACACCAGCGCGGGATCGGCCCAGGACAAGGAGCTGCCGCGTCGCCCGCCGCGCTCGGTGCAGATCGATGCCGACCGCAGCTACGGCCGCTTCAGCCTCGGCGCCAGCGTGTTCGCCGCCAGTGCGCGCTATGACGACCTCGGTAACTTCACCCGTCTGCCCGGCTACGCCACCGTCGACCTGCGCGTCGGTTGGTCGCTGAATGCGGACTGGAGCCTGCAGCTCGCGGGCAGCAACCTGCTCGATCGCGAGTACGAGACCGCAGCCTTCTACAACCAGCCCGGCCGCACCTGGATGCTCGGCCTGCGCTACAGCCCGCGTTGAGTCACGCCACACGCAGCGGCGGCGTTCGATGAGCGCCGCCGCTGCGCATCGATTTCCCCTTGCCCTGGGAGCACACCATGCACTCGACCCTGTCCGAACGGCCCCTGCCGCTGCTGCCCACCCTGGCCGCGCTGGCCCTGTGGATGCTGCTGACCCGCCTGCCCGATGCCAGCCAGTGGCTGCACCTGCGGGATGCCTCGATGGCGGTGTTCTTTCTCGGCGGCCTGCTGCTGCGCAGCTCGCTCGCCTTCGCCGGCTTCATCGCGCTGGCCTTCGGCATCGATGCCGTGGTGTTCGCGCGCACCGACATGCTGCACGTCTGTCTGAGCCCGGCCTATGGCTTCCTGATTCCGGCCTATGGCGCGCTCTGGTTCGCCGGGCGCTGGCTGGCGCCGCGCACGCGTGTCGATGCGCGCGGACTGGTCATCGCAGGCGCGGTGGGCGGCGTCGCCGCGCTGCTCTCGTTCGCGATCTCGAACGGCTCGTTCTACGTGCTGAGCGGACTGTTCGGTGCGCTCAGCGTCGCCGGGTTCGCCGAGCAGTTCGCCCGCTATGCGCCGGGTTTCGTGCTGACCGGCAGCGCCTGGATCGTGCTTGGCCTCGCCGTGGTCTGGTTGCTGCAGCGTGAGGCGCGGGGCGTGGCGGCGCGGGCGTGAGTGTTCGCCATTGCCCGGCGCTGCTGATCGCAGCGCCGGCGTCAGGACAAGGCAAGACCAGCTTCACCGCGGCGCTGGCGCGCGCGCATCGCAGGGCCGGTCGACGCGTGCGCGTGTTCAAGACCGGGCCGGACTTTCTCGATCCCCTGGTGCTGGAGCGAGCCTGCGGCGCGCCGGTCGGCAACCTGGACCTGTGGATGGGCGGCGAGCGCGAGGTGCGCGGGCAGCTGTATGCCGCGGCCGGCGAGGCCGACCTCATCCTGGTCGAAGGCATGATGGGCCTGTTCGACGGCGCGCCCTCGGCGGCTGATCTCGCGCAGACCCTCGGCCTGCCGGTGCTTGCCGTGATCGACGCCAACGCGCTGGCCCAGACCTTCGGCGCGCTGGCCCTGGGGCTGGCGCGCTACCGGCCGGACCTCACCTTTGCCGGCGTGGCGGCGACGCGCGTGGCCAGCGACTGGCATGTGCGTCTGCTGCGCGAGAGCCTGCCTGCGGAGCTCGCGCTGTGCGGCGTGCTGCCCGAGTGTGCGGCGGGGCGGCTGCCGGAACGCCACCTGGGTCTGCTGCCAGCCGCCGAGATCGCCGATCTCGATGCGTGCATCGATGCGCTTGCCGATGCGCTGTGCGCGCAGGGCCTGCCTGCGCTGCCGGCGCCGGTGGGCTTCGAGCCCGCTGCAGTGGAGCCCCCGTCGCCCCTGCTGCGCGGCCGGCGCATCGCGATCGCGGCCGATGCAGCTTTCTGCTTCGTCTATGCCGCCAATCGCGAGCTGCTGCGCGCAGCCGGCGCCGAGCTGATCGAGTTCTCGCCGTTGGCCGGCGAGTCCCTGCCTGACTGCGACGCGGTCTGGCTGCCCGGCGGCTATCCGGAGCTGCATCTTGATGCCTTGTCCGCGCGCACGGATCTCTGGGCCGCGCTGCATGCGCACGTCGAGGCCGGTCGGCCGCTGCTGGCCGAGTGTGGCGGCCTGCTCGCCCTGCTGACGCGACTCGAAGACGCGGCGGGGCAGGGCGCGAATCTGGCCGGGCTGATTCCGGGCAGCGCGCGCATCGGTCCGCGTCCGGCCGGGCTGGGCCTGCAGCAGGTCGATCTGCCGGAAGGCCGCCTGCGCGGGCACAGCTTCCACTTCGCCCGCGCCGCGATCGGGCTCACCCCGATCGCCCACGCGCTCGATCCCAACGGGGCGCCGACGGCGGAACCGGTGTACCGGCGACAACGCCTGAGCGCGAGCTTCCTGCACCTGTATTTCCCGTCCAACCCGCGCGCAGCCTGCGCCCTGTTCATGGAGTGAACATGCAAAGCGATTTGACCGAGGCCTCACACTGCACCCTGATCCTGGGCGGCGCGCGCTCGGGCAAGAGCGCCTGCGCCGAGCAGCTGGCGCAGGCCTCCGGGCTGCAGGTCACCTACCTGGCCACCGCGACCGCGGGCGACGGCGAGATGGCCGCGCGCATTGCGCATCACCGCGAGCGGCGACCTTCGCACTGGCGCACGCGCGAGTGTCTGCGCGGGCTGGCGACCGCGCTGCGCGAAGAAGCCGCACCGGACCGCTGCCTGCTGGTCGACTGCCTCACGCTGTGGGTGTCGAATCTGCTGTTCGAAGAGGGTGAATCAGGCTGGCAGCTGGAGCGCGCCGAGCTGCTGCGGGTGCTGCCGGAGCTGCCCGGCGAAGTGCTGCTGGTCAGCAACGAAGTCGGGCTCGGCGTGGTGCCGATGGGCGCGATCAGCCGTCGCTTCGTCGACGAGAGCGGCCGTCTGCATCAGGCCCTGGCCGCGCGGTGCGGGCGCGTGCTGTTCGTGGCGGCCGGGCTTCCGCTCGCTCTGAAGGGCCGCCTGCCATGAGCTGGTGGCACAACCCCTGCGCGCAGCCCGATCGTGCGGCCGCGAACGCGGCACAGGCACGCCAGCGCGAGTTGACCAAACCGGCCGGCTCGCTCGGGCGTCTGGAGTCACTGGCGATCGAGCTCGCCGGCCTGCAGGGTCGCGCGCTGCCGCGCGTCGATCAGGTGTGGATCGCCGTGTTCGCCGGCGACCATGGCATCGCTGCCGAAGGCGTGTCGGCGTTTCCGCAGGCAGTGACCGGCGAGATGCTGCGCAACTTCGCCCGCGGTGGCGCCGCGATCAGCGTGCTGGCGCGGGCGCTGGCTGCCGACCTCGAAGTGATCGATCTTGGTACGGTCAACGACCCCGGCGAGTTGCCGGGCGTGCGCCGAGCGCGGATCGCGCCGAGCACGGCGAATTTCCTGCTCGCGCCGGCGCTGGGTGAGGCCCAGCTGCTGCGTGCCCTGGCCGAAGGTGCCGCCAGCGTGGCGCGGGCGCGGGCGGCTGGCGCCGAGCTCTACATCGGCGGCGAGATGGGCATCGGCAACACCACCTCGGCCGCTGCGCTCGCCTGCGCCGTGCTGCGTGAATCGCCGGAGCGCATGGCCGGTCGCGGCACGGGCCTCGATATCGCCGGTTTGGAGCGCAAGCGCGCCCTGCTGCGGCTCGGCCTGTTGCGACATGAGAGCGCGCGCACGCCGGTCGAGATCCTGCGGGCCTTCGCAGGCTTCGAGGTGGCGGCTCTGTGCGGCGCCTTCGTGGCCGCGGCCCAGGCCGGGCTGCCGGTGCTGGTCGACGGTTTCATCGCCAGCGCCGCCGCGCTGTGCGCCGTGCATCTGAATGCCGAGGTGCGGCCCTGGCTGCTGTTTGCCCATCGCTCCGAGGAGCAGGGTCACGCACGCCTGCTGCAGGCCCTGCAGGCGAGTCCGCTGCTCGATCTCGGTCTGCGCCTGGGAGAGGCCAGCGGCGCTGCGGCAGCGGTGCCGCTGCTGCGGCTTGCCTGTGCCCTGCATGCCGGCATGGCGACCTTTGCCGAGGCGGGCGTCAGCGGGGCGGCCGATGCTTGAGCTGCTGCGCCATGGCGATACTGGACAGATCGGCTTTCGCGGTCAGCTGGACGATCCGCTGAGCGCGGTCGGCTGGGCGCAGATGGAGGCGGCAGTCGCCGGCCGCTACTGGCAGCGCATCGCCAGTTCGCCGTTGCAGCGCTGCCATGGCTTTGCGCAGACCCTGTCGATGCGGCTGGGAGTACCGCTGCAGGTGGAGCCCGCTCTCGCCGAGTACGACTTCGGCGAGTGGACCGGGCGCACGCCAGCCGAGCTGCACGCCGAACAGCCCGACGCGCTCGGCCAGTTCTGGGCGGATCCCGCAGCGCATCCGCCTCCGGGTGCCGAGCCGCTGCTCGCGTTCGCACAGCGGGTGAACGATGCCCTGCTTCGGCTCCGCACGCTTGCGAAGGGGCAGCGCGTGCTGGCGGTGACGCATGGCGGGGTGATGCGTCTGCTGCTCTGCCAGCAGCGCGGCTGGCCGCTGTCGCGGATGTCCGCGATTGATGTGCCGCATGCCTGCCTGGTTCGCTTGCGCCCCGCGGCTGCCCCTGCGGGTGGCATGGAGCGTGATCCGGGTTTGCCCGCATGAGCGCGTTCTGGTTCGCCCTGGGATTCCTGACCCGGGTGCCGACGCCGGCGCTGGACTTCTCGAACCGCGAGGCGCAGGCGCGCGCACTGGCCTGGTATCCGCTGGTCGGCGCAATGATCGGCGGCCTGCTGTCGCTGCTGGCCTGGGTCGCCACCTCGCTGGGCGTGGCCCCGCTGCTGAGCGCGGCCCTGCTGCTGTCGGTCTGGGTGTGGATCAGCGGGGGCCTGCATCTGGACGGTCTCGCCGACTGTGCGGATGCCTGGGCCGGCGGCCATGGCGACCGCGAGCGCACCCTGCGCATTCTCAAGGATCCTGCCGCCGGACCGATGGGCGTGATCGCGCTGGTGCTGGTCCTGCTGCTCAAGTTCGCCGCCCTGGCTTCGCTGCCGCCGGACGCCTGGCGGTGGCTGTGGCTGGTGCCCGCGCTGGGGCGTGCGGCGGCGGTGGGTCTGTTCCTCACGCTGCCCTATGTGCGCGCCGGGGGACTCGGCATCGACCTCGCACGGGCGCCGCGGCGTCCCGCCTCGTTCGCCGTCGCGCTCGGCGCGGTGTTCGCCCTGCTGTTCGGGCTGCCCGGCCTGGGCTTGCTGGCGGCGAGCCTTGCGGTGTTCCTGCTGTGGCGCGCCGATTGCCAGCGGCGACTGCAGGGCTTCACGGGCGACGCCGCGGGCGCGGTGATCGAGCGCGTCGAGACCGCAGCGCTGGTGGCGGCCTGTGTCGTGGGTGCGTGGGTGGCGTGAGGCTGGGCCGGTGCATCGCGCCTGCTGGAGCGCGCATCGCGGAGCGTAGGTCTGGCTTCGCAGTCGGTGCTTCGCCCCGGCGGATGCGCTGCGCTTATCCGCCCTACGACACTGTCGCCCGCTGCTCCGCGGCGCACTGCAAATTCCGCTTCGTTGAAGGCAATGCGTCGTTCGCGGTTGTAGGGCGGATAAGCGCAGCGCATCCGCCAGAACTTCCCGTTGACGCCGGGCGCCCATCGAAGTGAGCGCGCTTCGCACGCATCTCGCTCCTGCACTCTTCAGCAGGGTGCGCCGCACCCGGCGTTGGCTCATCCCTTGCGCACCAGAACGCGCTGCCTCAATAGCTCGACCAGCGCAGGCTGAACCCGATGCTGCGCTCCGGCGCCCGCGCCGACAGCTCGTCGGCGGTGGCGAAATAGTTCGCGTCCAGCGCATTGCGGGCGTACAGCTGCAGGCTCCAGCGCTCGCCCAGCGGCAGGCTGTAGTCGAGGTCCAGCAGATCCACCGCGGGCCGCTCGACTTCCTCGAAGCCCGGCCGTCGCATCGAGGCGCGGTGCTGGTAGAGCAGGCCCAGGCTGCCGGGCCCCACCGCATAGCGGGCATCCAGCGTGTAGGTCAGCGGCGCTGCGCCATACAGCGGCTCGCCGGTGAGGCGGTTCTTGCTGCGCGCCACGGCACTGCTGGCGTTGAGCTGCAGCGCTTCGCTGGCCTGCCAGCCCAGGCTGAGCTCGAAGCCGTGCAGGCGGGCCTCGCCGATGTTGGTGTAGCCGTTGACCTCGGGCGCGAACTCGAACAGCTGGATCAGATCGTCAACGTCGGTGCGCCACAGATTGGCCTGCAGCTGCCACGCCCCGCGCTTCAGGCCGTAGCCCAGATCGAGGCCCAGCGAATGCTCGGCACCGAGGTCAGGGTTGCCGAGGATCTCGCCCTGTGCCGTGACGCCGCTGAAGTAGCGCTCCTCCAGCGTCGGAAAGCGGTAGCCGGAGGCCAGATTGGCGCTCAGCTGCTGCTGCCCATCGAGGCGCCACACCGCGCCGAAATTGAAGGCTTCGTCGCGGCTGCTGGAGCGCGCGCCGGCCTGATGCTGCCCCACGCGACTGGCGCGCAGGCCGGCCTCCAACTTGAGCGCGTCGTGCATGTCCCAGTCGGCAATGCCGAACACCGACCAGGTGTCCTCGCGTGCGTCGCGCAGGCTGAAGGTCCGGTTCGACAAGGTGCCGCGTGCGTCGAAGCCGGTCACGCCGCGGCGCCCCAGGTATTCGACGCCGGCGTTCAGGGCCAGCGCCTCGGCCTGCCAGCTGTGCTGCGCGGTCAGGCCGTAGTCCGTGCTTTCGATATAGGCCCAGGTGTCCGGCGTGCCCGGGCGCTGGTTGTAGGTCAGCAGCGACTGGTCGTGCCCGCCCAGGCGCAGGTCGAAGCCGCCTACGTGCCGCAGGTGCAGGCCGGCAACCGTGTGGCGATCCTCGGGATAGGTCGAGTCACGCTGCGGAAAGCGGCTGTTCGACTTGCCGATGTCGGTCGTGCGTGAGGGCAGCAGCGAGGCGTCGAGCTGGAAGTCGCCGAAGGCGCGCTGCCAGAGCAGGCTGGCGCTGTCGCGGCGGTAGCTGGTGTTGAGCGGCGTGCCGTCGGCGGCCTGGCTGTCCTCGGCGCGGCGCTGGGCGACGCCGATCGAGAACGCCTCGCCGCCGTGCCCGGCCACCAGCATGCGCTCATCGCCGGCACTGGCGTAGCTGCCCAGCAGCTCGCTGCCGTCGAACCAGTGCGGCTCGATCGAGATCGCGCCGCCGAGCGCACCGGGGCCGAAGTGCACGGTCGATGGACCGCGGGTCACGCTGAGCGCGCCCAGCAGGGCTGGCTCGATGAACGAGATCGGCACGCCGGCACGGCGCTGCGCGGTGATCGGCATGCCGCCAAGCAATACGAGAATGCCGTTGCCGCCGCTGCCGCGGATAGAGAAGGTCTCGAAGGCGCCGTTCTGGCCGGTGGCGCCGACGCCGGGAATGCGCACCAGCAGGTCCTGCACGTCGACCGGCGCACCGGGCGTATCGCGCCAGCTGACCAGGTCGGTGCTGAGAGTGTCCGGCAGGTCCGAGGCCGTGCCCTTGGCCACCACCTCGATGCCATCCAACCGCTGGCTCTCGCTGCGTGCCGACATGTCGGCATCAAGCCCGGCGTCCAGGCCGCCGGTGGTTTCGGCGCTGGCGTTGAGGTGCAGGGCGAGTAGGGCGAGCGCGCCGAGCAGGGCGCGGGGCAGGGGTTTCAGGCGCATGGACAGTGAGGACTCCAGAATCAGCCCGGCAGTCTAGAAGTGCGCATGCGCGCTGACATCCACCGCAAGGTGGAGTCTTCGAGGTCTTTGCGGGGGCGACGAACATAGGGGGCGCACGTGTTCTGTTTCTTGCTGGGGCGGACGCCCGGGCTATGCTGCGCAGCCCCGCCACGCATGGCGAAGAACCCGGCGCGGAGTCCGCGCCAGCGCCGATGTCTGCAGCGTGCAGCCGGCGTGAGCGGTGAACTACCCAGTCAGGAGTCCATGTGAAAGGTCTGCGCCTGCAGTTGGCGGTGTTCTACGTACTGCTGTCGCTTCCGGCCCTGCTGCTGATCGAGCGCGCCGTGTTCGGCTGGAAGTTCGAGAACCTACTGGTCCAGCTGGATGACGGGCGCGTCGAGCAACTGCTTCAGCGCGAGGCGCAGGCCTTCGACGCCGCACTCGTCGCCGGCGCCCGCAGCGAGGAGCAGCGCCTGCGCCTGCAGCATCTGGTGCTGCGCCTTGAGCGCCCACGCGAAAGTCTGGGCACCTCGGCGGCCTTCGTGCTGCTCGAACTCACGCCGCATCCTTTCGAGGCGCGCCTGCTGCAAGTCGGGGCTGAGCAGCTGTCGGCCGGAACGCCGCGGCGCCCCGAAGCCGACTGGCTGCGCCGCACCTGGTCCGCGCCCCTGCCCGAGCGCGAGGGTCGCGAAGCGATGCGGCTGGAGCTCGATCTCGCCGTGCCGACCCCGTGGAAGCTGTCGCTGGAGGCGGTGAGCTTCGAGTGGCGTCTGGCGGTCGCCTATCTGCTGATCTTCCTGCTCGGCTCGGCCTGGTTCCTGCGCTGGCGCGTGCTCGGCCGCGTCTCGCGCATGGCAGCAGCGGCCGGTGCCTGGGCGCAGGGGGACTTCAGCGTGGCCCTGGCGGATCGCAGCGGGGATGAGCTGGGGCGTCTGGCCCAGGCGCTGGACCGCATGGCGCTCGACGTGCAGGCGCTGGTCGACACGCAGGCGCGGCTGGCCACTCTGGAAGAGCGCCAGCGCCTGGCGCGCGACCTGCACGACACCGTCAAGCAGAAGGCCTTCGCGCTCTCGCTGCAGCTGTCGGCCGCGCGCGACAGCGCGACCGAGACGGCGCGCGCGCAGCGCCTGGCCGAGGCCCAGGCGCTGATGGGCGAGATCCAGCACGAGCTGGCCGAACTGCTGCAGGACATGCGCAGCGCGCCGCCGGCGGCATCGGGCGCAGCGGAAGGCGTCGATCTGGTGCCGGCGATGCGCCGGCGCGTCGACGATTTCCACCGCCGCAGCGGGCTCGCCTGTAGGCTGGAGCTTCCAACCGCGGCGCCGGTGGCAGCGGATGTCGCCGACGTCGCCCTGCGCGTGCTCGACGAAGCCCTGACCAATGTCTGGCGACACGCTGCGGCGCAGACGGTAAGAATCCGCCTTGAAGCGGACTTGCCGACAGCGCTGCTCGAGAGTGCGGGCCAGAGGTCAGCAGGGGCCGTGACGCAGGCGACATGGCGACTGGAGATCGAGGACGATGGACGCGGATTCGGGGACACACAGGCGACCGGCATGGGCATGAACAACATGCGCGAGCGCGCGGATTCGGTCGCAGCGCGCTTCACCCTGCACAGCACGAAGGGTGGAGGAACCCGTGTCGCGCTGACATTCGCGGGCGTGGAGTCGCCGCGATGAGCGTGTCGGCGCTGAAGGTGCTGCTGGTCGACGACCACGCCGTGGTGCGCCAGGGCCTGCGTGCCTACCTTGAACTGCAGGCCGGCATCGAAGTCTGCGCCGAAGCCGCAGGCGCCCGCGAAGCCGGCGAAGAGGCCGGACGCACCCGGCCGGACGTCGCCATCGTCGACCTGGTGATGCCCGACGAAGACGGCATCCAGGCCACCCGCCGCATCCGCCGCGCCAGCCCGCACACGCGCGTGCTGCTGCTCACCTCCCGCCTCGGCAGCGCCGACGTGCAGCCGGCCTTCGAGGCCGGCGCCGCCGGCTACCAGCTCAAGGAAATCGGCGGCAGCGAACTGCTGGACAGCCTGCAGCGCGTGGCCCGCGGTGAACGCGTGCTGCATCCGCGCCTGCAGGGCGCCGGGCAGGCGGGGTCGGCCGATGGCGGGGCAGGGCGTGCCGGCGCGCCGCAGCCCAGCGCAGCGCCGACCACGCGCACCGCAGCCGCGGTCGCCGACGCCGCCCTGAGCGCCCGCGAGCGCGAAGTGCTGCTGCTCCTCGCCGAGGGCCTGTCCAACACCGACATCGCCGAACGCCTGCAGATCGGCGACGCCACGGTGAAGACGCATGTCGGCAACGTGTTGGGCAAGCTCGGCCTGTCCGATCGCACGCAGGCGGCGGTGTGGGCGTGGCGGAATGGGGTGGTGAAGTAGGCGTCCGGGCCCGTCGGCTTCCAATTGCTCAGCCTGAGGGTTAGGGAGGGTCGATCCCCAGCCTTTCGCCGAGCCGATCTGCTGCCGGAGTGGTCGAGCGTGTGGGCAAATCGATACCTGAGCTGTCCGCCTCCATCGCGTCCCGCGACAGGTGTCAATGCTGGCGAATCGCCCAGGTTTGTCAGACGATGCGAGGCGCTATACCCCATCCAGTCTTCGGAGCCCCAATGCGCCTGTCCCTGCTTCGCTTGCTGCCCGTTCTGTTCCTGCTCTCGGCCTGTGCTTCGGGCCCGTCCAGGGTCTCGGCGCCCGAGCCGGCGGCCCTGCCGGCCGGCAATATCGCGATTCCCGGTGAGGCCACCGGCACGCTCGGGGGCGCGGCCTTCCGCTTCGAGGTGCCGGCCGACTGGAACGGCGAGCTGGTGATGTATCTGCACGGTTACGAGGCGCGCGGCATGCCGCGTGAGGTGCCGCTGCTGCAGGACGACTTCGATCGCGCGATGCTGGCGCAGGGCTTCGCAGTGGCGCGCAGCGCCTATCGCACGCAGGGCTGGGCGGTGGCGGAAGCGCTTGAGGACAACGAGCGCCTGCGACAGCACATGCTGCGCCAGCTGCCGGACGTGAAGCGCACCTGGCTGGTCGGGCATTCGATGGGCGGCCATCTGGTGCTGGCGACGCTGGAGCGACACGGCGAGGCCTATGCCGGTGGCTTGTCCCTGTGCGGCGCCAATGCGCCGGCGATGGAGCTGATGCGCGACGGCATGCTGGGGCCGCTGGTGGTGGCGGAAGCGCTGCTGCCCGGGCTGTTCGGCGAGTTCGCGGGTGGCCTGGCCGATCCCGAAGCGCCCCCGGGCGTGGACGGTGCCGCCATCGAGACCCTGATGCTGCGCAAGCCCGACGTCGCGGAGCAGCTGTCCAAGGCGTTCGACATCCGCAAGGACGACCTCGGCTTCGCGCTGTTCTTCCGCTACCTGATCCTGCGCGAGCTGATCGACCGCGCCGGCGGTTTCCCGCTCGACAACCGCGAGGTGCGCTACGGCGAGTTCGTCGATGTGCCCGACATCGATGCGCGCGTGCGCCGCTACAGTGCTGACCCGGTGGCGGCGTCGTATGTGCAGCAACACTTCGACCTGCGCGGGCGTCCGGATGCGCCGGTGGTGATCCTGTCGAACGAGTACGACCCGACCGTGCCGGCACAGTTCTCCGGTCGCTACGCCGAGCTGGCGAAGGATGCCGGCGGCGGTCGCCGCGTGCGCACGCTGCCGCCGCAGGGCGAAGGCCATTGCGCGTTCGATTCCGCAGCCGTCGACACGGCGCTGGCGGCGCTGCGCGAGTGGGTGGGTGGGCGATGAGCGACTGCGCCGAGGAAAGCTCCACATGACTACGCACGCCGCAACAGCTTCGGTGCGAGTGCATTCCCTGAACCTGCCGGCACCCGCCGCGGCGGCGCTGGGCTCGGCGATGGGCGCCCTCGGCTGGCGGATGCAGGCCTTCGAGCAGGTCGACGACTGGCTGGCCAGCCTCAAGGATGACGTGCCCGATCTGCTGCTGACGCGCGCGGCGGCGGTTCCCGCCGTGGCGCAGGCGCTGGACAGCCTGAGCCTGCAGGACCCGCGCATGGCCTCGGTGCAGCTGGTGGCTTTCGCCAGCCGCGACCAGCGCCTGCCGGCCGAGCTGGCGGGAGCCGATCTGGTGATCGAGGACACCCGCATCGATGCGGTGCTGGCGCGCCTGCGCGAGTGGGTGGCCGGGCTCGATCGCTCGCCCTTCCGGGTGCTGCTGATCGATGACGACGCCGAAGCGCGGCTCTACGCGAGCACGGTGCTGGGCCGCGTCGGCATGCAGGTTGAAGCCTTCGATGAGGCCGACGCCGCGCTGGCGCGGGCGCGCGACTGGCGGCCCGACCTGGTGCTGCTGGATCTGTACATGCCGGGCCTGGACGGTCTCGCTGTCACCCGCCGCCTGCGCGCCGAACTGCAGCCGCAGCCGCAGGTGGTGGTGCTGTCCGGCGAGGAGCGCCAGCAGGCACGCTTCAACGCCCTGCGCGTCGGCGTCGACGACTTCCTGACCAAGCCGATCCGGCCGCGCGTGCTGATCGCGGCGGTGCGCAGCCGCATCAAGCGTGCCCGCATGTTCCAGGGGCACGCGCCGAACGAGCCCGTGGTCAGCGGTACGCGCCTGCGTCGCGGTGATTTCCTGCAGCGGCTGCGGCAGCGACAGTCCGCTGCCGGCGGCGAGTGGCGGGTGCTGGCGGCGCTGCGCGTCGATGGCGCTGCCGCGCTGCGCGAGAAGCTGGGTCTCGGCGGCACCGATGCGCTGGAGCGGGCGCTGGCCGAGCGCATCGAGGCGGTGCTCGGCAGCGGCGACTGCTATGCCCTGTGGGAAGAGCTGGGCTTTGGCGTGCTGATCGAGCGCGCCGAGGTGGAGGCGGTGCGTTCAGCCTTAAGCGATCTGCTGGAGGGCGTGCGCAGCCAGGCCTTCGATGTGGGCGCGCAGCCGCTGCAGCTGGGGCTGTCGATCGGCTACGCGCTGCCGCCGCGCACCCAGGCTGACCCCGAGGGCGAACGCTGGATCACCAGCGCTTTTGCCGCGGTCAGCGTGGCCGCGCAGCTCGGCGGCAACCGTGCCGAGGGCGTGCTCTCGCGTGACCCCGACGCGCTGCCGCCCGAACGCGTGCTGGTGATCCGGCACGCGCTGGCGGAGCTGGCGCGCGGCGGCAGCCTGCGCCTGGAATTCCAGCCCTTGCTGCGCCTGCGCGGCGAGCGCAGCGCCTATGCCCTGATCACCAAGCTGCGCGATCTGCGCGCGCCGCTGCAGGGTTATACGCGTGCCGAGTTCCTCGGGCTGGCGCGCGAGCAGGGGCAGCTGTCGACGATCGACCGCATGGCCCTGTTCAACGCCTTCGAGGCGGTCACCGAGCAGCGCCAGCGCGGCCGTCGCAGCAGCCTGATGGTGCCACTGGATCTGGCCTCGGTGGATGCCCGCCAGATCGCCTGGATCGAAGCCGAGCTGAAGCGACGCCCGGCGCTGCTGGAAGACCTGTGGCTGGAACTCGATGCCGATGCCCTGCAGGACCCGGCGCATGCCGAGCTGGTGGCGCGCTTGGTCGCTACCGGGTTGGCGCTGGCGGCGTCCAGCCGCAGCCCGAGTCTGGATCTGCTGGAGCAGCTGAGTGCTGCGCCGGTGCAGCTGCTGCGGCTGCCGCAGTCGACGCTGCAAGGCCCGGAGCCCGCGGCGCGCATCGCCGCCTGGCATGCGCTGGGGCGCGAGCTGCTGATCGACCGCGTCGAGTCGATGGCGGCGGTCAGCGGGCTGTGGAACCTCGGCGTCGATTACCTGCAGGGCGATGCGCTGGCGGCGGCGTCGCCGCGGCTCGATTTCGAGGGCGAGGCGCCCGAGGCGGGGTGAGGGATCCAGGCGCGGTGCTCGGCGTATCGTCGTGCGCCAGCCGCGATCCAGCGTGGGGACCCCGCCGATGGGCGATGGGCGTGGGGCCAGGGCGCGATGAGCGAGGCGAGGGCGGAACCTCGCGTGCTTGCCAAGGCAGCGCTTCGGCATGGCGCAGGTGTGAGACGACCGGGGCGAGGGTCGAGCTCCTGGTGGGCCAGGGCCCACCCTATTCCGGCTCCGGCTCCGGCTCCGGCGTCCGCTTCAGGTTTAGGTTTGGGCTTGAGTTTGGCTTTGGGCAGGTGGGTGCCGAGCGCAGCGCGGCCCAACGTCGCCGCGGCCGCTCAACACGTCATCCGCCCCGCCTGATTGCGAAGAAATGCCTCGCCAAGCCACGGCCCACCCCGATGCCGGCGTGGGCCGTGGCCGTACGATTGGCTCAGGCCGCGCGGGCGAGCTGGCGCAGCACGTAGTGCAGCAGGCCGCCATGGCGGTAGTACTCGACTTCCTTCGGCGTCAGCAGCAGCACCTGCACCTTGAAGGCGATGCGCGTGCCGTCGGCGCGGGTGGCGGTGACCTCGGCGACGCGGGCGCGGCCGTCGTCCAGGCCCTGCACGTCGAACACCTCATCGCCACGCAGCCCAAGGCTGGCGGCGTTCTCGCCGGGCAGGAACTGCAGCGGCAGCACGCCCATGCCGACGAGGTTGCTGCGGTGGATCCGCTCGAAGCTCTCGGCGATCACCGCACGCACGCCCAGCAGATACGTGCCCTTGGCCGCCCAGTCGCGCGAAGAGCCGGTGCCGTACTCCT
This sequence comes from uncultured Aquimonas sp., assembly GCF_937888285.1. Taxonomy (GTDB): domain Bacteria; phylum Pseudomonadota; class Gammaproteobacteria; order Xanthomonadales; family Xanthomonadaceae; genus Aquimonas. The sequence goes on along the minus strand of NZ_CALART010000058.1, from coordinate 26,293 downwards.
TGCCGGCGATCACCATCAGCGGCACGCCCTCGGCCTTGTACTTCACCGCTGCATCGAAGATCGACAGCTTCTCGCCAGAAGGCTGATGCAGGGTGTTGCCGCCTTCCTCGCCGCCCAGCATCAGGTTGCGGATGCGGATGTTGGCGAAGGTGCCGCGCAGCATCACCTCGTCGTTGCCGCGGCGGCTGCCGTAGCTGTTGAAGTCGGCCGGCTGCACGCCGCGCGCCTGCAGGTAGCGGCCCGCCGGGGAGCTGGCCTTGATGTTGCCGGCCGGGCTGATGTGGTCGGTGGTGATGCTGTCGCCGAACAGTCCGAGCACGCGTGCGCCCTGCAGGTCTTCGATGCGGCCGACGTCCATGGTCATGCCCTCGAAATAGGGCGGATTCTTGATGTAGGTGCTGGCGGCATCCCAGGCGTAGATCTGCCCGGTCGGCGCATCGATCCGATTCCAGCGGCTGTCGCCGCGGAAGACGTCCGCGTAGTTGTGGCGGAACATCTCGGGCCCGACCGTGGCCGCGATCAGATCGCCGATCTCCTTGTTGCTGGGCCAGATGTCGCGCAGATAGACCGGCTGGCCGTCGCTGCCGCTGCCCAGCGGCTCGCGGCTGAGATCGATGTCGGCCGTGCCGGCCAGGGCATAGGCCACCACCAGCGGTGGCGAGGCGAGGTAGTTCATGCGCACTTCGGCATGCACGCGGCCCTCGAAGTTGCGGTTGCCCGACAGCACCGAGACCACGTTCAAGTCGCCCTTGGCGATGCCCGCGCTCACCTCCTGCGGCAGCGGGCCGGAGTTGCCGATGCAGGTGGTGCAGCCGTAGCCGACCACGTGGAAGCCGAGCGCTTCGAGGTCGTCCATCAGACCGGCTTTCTTCAGGTAGTCGGTGACCACCAGCGAGCCCGGGCCCAGCGAGGTCTTGACCCAGGGCTGCACCTTCAGGCCGCGCTTGACCGCGTTGCGTGCCAAGAGGCCCGCGCCGAGCATCACCGCCGGGTTGCTGGTGTTGGTGCAGGAGGTGATCGCCGCGATCACCACCGCGCCGTCCTTCAGTTGGACCTTTTGCCCGTCGAGCTCGATCTCGACGCAGCCGGTCTGCAGCACTTCCTGGTTACCGACCGCGGCACCGCCGCCCTCGGCGATCATCGCGCTGGCCCCGGCCGAGCGCTTGCTGCGGGCATCGGCGAAAGCGGCGACGTTGTCGCGGTAGTTCTGTTTCATGTCGACCAGCAGCACGCGGTCCTGCGGGCGCTTGGGTCCGGCCAGTGAGGGTTTGACCTCGCCGAGGTCCAGGCTCAGCACGCTGCTGTATTCGGCTTCAATGGCTGGCTCGCGCCACAGACCCTGGTGCCGTGCATAGGCCTCGACGAGGGCGATCTGCGCTTCGCTGCGGCCGGACAGACGCAGGTAGCTCAGGGATTCCGCGTCGATCGGAAAGATGCCGCACGTGGCGCCGTACTCGGGCGCCATGTTGGCGATGGTCGCGCGGTCGGCCAGCGGCAGCTGGTCCAGGCCCGGGCCGAAGAACTCCACGAACTTGCCGACCACGCCGTGCTTGCGCAGCATCTGGGTGACGGTCAGCACCAGGTCGGTCGCGGTGGCGCCCTCGGGCAGCTTGCCGCTCAAGCGGAAGCCGACCACCTGCGGGATCAGCATCGAGCTCGGCTGGCCGAGCATCGCGGCCTCGGCTTCGATGCCGCCCACGCCCCAGCCCAGCACGCCGATGCCGTTGATCATCGTGGTGTGGCTGTCGGTGCCGAACACGGTGTCGGGATAGGCCTCGGTGATGCCATCGACCTCGCGGGTCATCACCACCCGTGCCAGGTACTCCAGGTTCACCTGGTGGACGATGCCGGTGTTGGGCGGCACCACCTTGAAGTTGTCGAAAGCGCTCTGTCCCCAGCGCAGGAAGGCGTAGCGCTCGCGGTTGCGCTCGAACTCGATCTTGCCGTTCAGATCCAGCGCTTCGGGCGTGCCGAACACGTCGACCTGCACGCTGTGGTCGATCACGAGTTCGGAAGGGATCAGCGGATTGATCTGCTCCGGCCGCCCGCCGAGCTTGACCACGGCGTCGCGCATCGCGGCCAGATCGACCACGCAGGGCACGCCGGTGAAATCCTGCAGCACCACACGCGCCGGCATGAAGGCGATTTCAGTGTCGGGCTCGGCTTTCGGGTGCCAGGCCAGCAGCGCCTCGATGTGCGCCGGCGTCACGCTGACCCCGTCCTCGCAGCGCAGCAGGTTCTCCAGCAGGATCTTCAGCGAGAAGGGCAGGCGCTTCAGGTCATGCTTTGCACCGAGGCGGGCGAGGCTGTGGATGCGGTAGTCGCGTCCGTCGAGGGCGAGCGTGTCGAGGGTGTCGAAGCTGTTGCTCATCGCAGACTCCTTGCGTGGGTCAAGCCCTACACCTTAGCGAAGATGACATTCACACGAGGTGTTCACGTGGCTTCCGACTCGCGCTGGCGTTCTCCCCTCTCCCCTCGTGGGAGAGGGGCAGGGGAGAGGGGGCAAGGCTCGCGAAGGGCTTGGTCTGCTTCCCAAACCCTGCTTCCGCGGCTCGCGGCGCATTCCACGCGTCAGTGTGCCCTGAAGATGCCAGCGCTTCGAGCCAAGCCTCGGGAGGCTCCGAGGGCAAGGCGAGCACCGGTGGTAGATGCGCTGCGCTTGTCTACCCTACGCGCGCTGCAGCCTGCCGCTTCGATGAGGGCAAGGCGTCAATCGCCGTTGTAGGCGCCGCGTCGCCCGCATTCGTAGGGCGGATAAGCGCAGCGCATCCGCCAGCGGGTCCAGGAGAAGCCGGCGCATCGAGCGAAGCCTCAGGAGGCTCCGAGGGCAAGGCGAGCATCGGTGGTAGATGCGCTGCGCTTATCTACCCTACGCGCACTGCAGCCTGCCGCTCCGATGAGGGCAAGGCGTCACTCGCTGTTGTAGGCTCCGCGTCGCCCGCATTCGTAGGGCGGATAAGCGCAGCGCATCCGCCAGCGGGTCGAGGGGAAGCCGGTGCATCGAGCGAAGCCTCGGGAGGCTCCGAGGGCAAGGCGAGCATCGGTGGTAGATGCGCTGCGCTTATCTACCCTACGCGCGCTGCAGCCTGCCGCTTCGATGAGGGCAAGGCGTCAATCGCCGTTGTAGGCGCCGCGTCGCCCGCATTCGTAGGGCGGATAAGCGCAGCGCATCCGCCAGCGGGTCCAGGAGAAGCCGGCGCATCGAGCGAAGCCTCAGGATCCAGGGGAAGGTGATGCATCGAGCGCAGCCTCAGGAATGCTGGCGCCAAAGGGCAGCGCGGCATCGATCGATTGTCGACGCCACGCCCTAGCGTTTGAGCAATACCACCACCGCACCCGTCCCGCCCTCGGCCGGCTTGGCGGAGGCATAGGCCAGCACGTCGCTGCGGAAGCGCAGCACCTTGTCGGTGAGCAGCTTCAACACCGGTGTGGCGTCCTTCGAGCGCAGGCCCTTGCCGTGGATGATGCGCACGCAGCGGAAGCCGTGCTCGCGCGCTTCGGCGAGAAAGATGCGGATGGCCTCATCCGCGAGCCCCGCGTGCATCCGGTGCAGGTCAAGCTCGTCCTGCACGGCGTAGCGGCCGCGCTTCAGGTCGCGCATCAACTTCGGCGAGTGGCCGTCGGCCAGGTACTCCAGGGTGTCGCCCAGGGTGTCGGCGGCAAACTCGAAGGGCCGCAGCTGGAAGTCCTGCTTCGCCTGCAGCTCATCGGCCTCGCGCGAGCGCGGCCGCGGCGCAGGCTTCGCGGGCTCGATGGCTGAGGGCTCGACCTCGATGCGCCGCACCGGCCCGATGGCCTCCTGGAACAGCGCGAGGTCGTCCTCACTGGCGCGTGCAGGCGGAGCGGCGGGCTTGGCGGGGCGGCGCGACATGATTCGCAACATAGCGGCCGGCGCGTGAAGGGGGAAGCCGGGCACCTCGGCCTGTATGATTGCGGGCTTTGCAGCGAGGCCCCTCATGCGCTTTCTGGTCAGCAACGACGACGGTGTGGACGCTCCCGGCATCAAGGTGCTTGCGGAGGGCCTGCGCGCCCTCGGCCCGGTCACCGTGGTGGCGCCCGACCGCGATCGCAGCGGCGCCTCGAACTCGCTGACCCTGGACCAGCCGATCCGCGTCTCCAAGGTCGACGAGCACACCTACCGGTGCGCCGGCACGCCCACCGACTGCGTGCATCTGGCACTGTGCGGCATGCTCGACTTCGACCCCGACATCGTCGTCTCCGGCATCAACAATGCCGCCAACCTCGGCGACGACGTCATCTATTCGGGCACCGTCGCCGCAGCCATGGAAGGCCGCTTTCTCGGCCATCCGGCGGTGGCGATGTCGCTGGTGACCCGTGAGGGCAGTGGTCGCCACTTCGAGTCGGCGGCGCGCGCCGCACAGCTGATCGTGCAGCGCCTGCAGACCGATCCGCTGCCGGCCGACACCATCCTCAACGTCAACGTGCCCGACCTGCCCTGGGACGAGATCCGCGGCTTCGAGGTCACCCGCCTCGGCCATCGCCACCGCGCCGAGGCCTGCATCCCGCAGCAGGACCCGCGCGGTCGCCCGATCTGGTGGATCGGCCCGGCCGGCCCCGAGCAGGACGCCGGCCCCGGCACCGATTTCCACGCCGTGCGCACGGGCTTCATCTCGATCACGCCGATCCACGTTGACCTGACCCGCTACCAGGCGCTGGAGAAGGTCTCCGGCTGGGTGAGCGCGCTCAGCGACGGCCTGCCGGGCCGCGCATGAGGGCAGGGGCATGCATGGAGCCGCAGCGATGAGCCCAGGGCTGCGCCTTCCGCGCGAAGCGCTCGGGCTGGGCATGACCTCGCAGCGCGCGCGCGACCGCATGGTCGAGCGCCTGCGCGAGCAGGGCATCCGCGACCCGCGGGTGCTGGAGGTCATGCGCACCCTGCCGCGTCATCTGTTCTGCGAGGAAGCCCTGGCCACGCGCGCCTACGACGACACCGCGCTGCCGATCGGCCGCGGCCAGACCCTGTCGCAGCCCTATGTGGTGGCGCGCATGACCGAGGCCCTGATCGAGTTCGGCCTGCCGAAGTCGGTGCTGGAACTCGGCACCGGTTCGGGCTACCAGGCCGCCGTGCTGGCCATGCTGGTGGACCAGGTCAGCAGCGTCGAGCGCATCGAGGAGCTCTCGCGCAGCGCCCGCAAGCGCCTGCGCAAGCTCGGTTTCAGCAATGTCCGCGCGCGCTTCGAGGACGGCCGCCTCGGCTGGCCGGAGCACGCGCCCTTCGACGCCATCATCGTCACCGCGGCGGCCGACTCGGTCGACCCCAAGCTGATCGCCCAGCTCAAGCCGGGCGGCGTGTTCGTCGCCCCGGTTGGCGCCCCCGATGGCCAGCGCCTGATCCGCCTGCGCTGGGTCGAGGACCGCTGGCAGCAGGACGACCTTGGCCCGGTGATGTTCGTGCCGCTGCTCGGGGGCATGGCCTGATGCGCGCACTTCCGAGCTTCGCGCTGCGCGCGGTCGCCTGCCTTGTGCTGGCCACGCTTGCCGCCTGCGGTGTCGCGCCGCGCGCGGTGGTGATCGATCGCGCCCCGCCCGGTCGCGAAACGCCGCGGCCTGCGCCCGCGGGCGACAGCAGCCGCGTGCACGTGGTGCAGCGTGGCGACACGCTCTACAGCATCGCTTTCCGGCACGGCCTGGAGTATCGGCAGATCGCCGCCTGGAACGGCATCGCCGCGCCGTTCACCATCTATCCCGGCCAGCGTCTGCGGCTGGGGCCGCCGGGTGGCGCGACGCCACCGCAGCGGCCGACCCAAACCGCCGGCACCGCGCCGGGCAGCGGCACAGCCACCCGACCCGCGACCGGCACGACGGCGCCTGGCGTGCCTGCGCAGGGCAGTACGCCAGCACCGACGCCTTCGACGCCCGGCGCGCCTGCCGGCAATACCACGGCGCCCGTTGTCAGCACGCCGCCGCCCCCGGTCGCGCAGCCGCCTGCGCCCACGCCCGCCCCGACGCCCACCGGTGCGCCGCGCTGGCAGTGGCCTACGGCAGGGCAGGTGGTCGGGCGCTTCGTCGCCGGTGACCCGACCCGGCAGGGCTTGAGCATCGCCGGCAGCGCGGGCCAGCCGGTGCTGGCGGCCGCCGACGGTGTGATCGTGTATTCGGGCTCGGGCCTGATCGGCTACGGCGAGCTGATCATCGTCAAGCACAACGACGAGTTCCTCTCGGCCTATGGCCACAACCGCAAGCGTCTGGTGGCCGAGGGCGAGCAGGTGCGCGGCGGCCAGCAGATCGCCGAGATGGGCCGCTCGGGTGCGGCTCGCGACATGCTGCACTTCGAGATCCGCCGCAACGGCCGCCCGGTGGACCCGTCGGGCTTTCTGCCGGCGCGATAACGAAATCGAGCCGTCTCGCAGCGTGGCGTCCGTGGCCGAGGGCTCACCCGCAGCGGCGCATGCCCTGCGGGCGCCATCCTTGAGAAGCCAGAGTGCTCGCCGCTGCCGCTTCTGTGCCAATCCTGAGGTCGCCCCTGGGGTGCCTAGGGACTGCCAACTCCTGCCTCTGTGCCGATCCCGAGGGCGCGCCGCGGCAGAGGCGCTGCGCTCATCTGCCCTACGCGCACCGCAGCCTGCCGCTTCGATGAGGGCAAGGCGTCACCCGCCGTTGTAGGGCGGATAAGCGCAGCGCATCCGCCATCGAGTCCCGGAGACGCGGGCGCGTCAAGCGAAGCGAAGGTCAGAGCACGCACGTCAGCCTCTGCTCCGACCAATGCGCCGCGTCACCTGCCCTTGTAGGGCGGATAAGCGCAGCGCATCCGCCATCGGGTCCGGGAGAAGCCAAGCATTGAGCGAAGCCAGCCCCAGGGCATGAACACCACGCTCCGTGCCACGCGATGCCAGCTCCGAGCCAATCGCCCCCTCCGGCGCGCCAAGCCGCTCTCCCCGACCCGCGTCCGCTGCGCCCCACAACGCAGAAGGCCCGCTCGCGCGGGCCTTCATGCATTCCTCGCTGACTCGCGCTCAGCCCTGATCGGGCGTCACCCCAGCCAGCAGATCGCGCACCAGGCTGGTCAGCGCCGCCTCGTTGACCGGCTTGGTCAGGTAGGCCTTGGCGCCCTGGCGCAGGCCCCAGACCTTGTCGGTCACCTGGTCCTTGGTGGTGACCAGCACGATCGGGATATGGGCGGTCGCGGGCTCCTTCGAGATCGAGCGCGTCGCCTGGAAGCCGTTCAAGTTCGGCATCACCACGTCCATCAGGATCAGGTCCGGCAGCTCGCGTTTGGCGACCTCGACGCCCTGCGCGCCGTCTTCCGCGCTGATCACCTCATGGCCGAGCTTCTCCATGATCTTCTTCATGCCCATCAGCTGGGAGGGGGAGTCATCGACGATGAGCACGCGTGCCATGGAGGGCCTCTTTCGGGTGTGGGGCCGGGGGATGTGAATGCCCGGTGGACTGGCCGATTCTAGCCGCTTCGGCGCGGCGCACAAACCACGGCCTTGGTTCAATCCGTGACGCAGACCAGGGTGCGGCCGAAGGAACCGCCCCCGAGCATGGTGTCGAACACCGGGGCCAGCTCGTCAAGCCCCACCGCCCGCGTGCAGATGCGGTCCAGGTGCGCCGGCTTCCAGTCGCCCGATAGACGCTCCCAGATCGCGTCGCGGATCGGCCGCGCCGTGCCGGCCGAGGCGATGCCCAGCAGCGACACGCCGCGGATGATGAAGGGCATCACCGTGGTCGCCAGCGCATGGCCACCGGCCAGGCCGCAGCTGGCGATGTTGCCGTAGGGCTGGATGACCCGCGTCAGCCCGGCCAGCATCTCGTCGCCGACGTTGTCGATGGCGCCGGCCCAGATCGCGTTCTCCAGCGGCTTCTGGCCCCAGTGCAGGTTCTCGCGCGACACCACCTGGCGCGCGCCCAGCTGGCTCAGGAAATCCAGGTGCTGCAGCTTGCCGGTGATCGCGTGCGCCTCGTAGCCGGCGCGGGTGAGGATGTCGATGGCCAGCATGCCTACGCCGCCGGTGGCGCCGGTAACCACGATCGGCCCCATGGCGGGCGTCTGCCCGTTCTGCTCCATCCGGTACAGCGACAGCGCTGCAGTGAAGCCGGCGGTGCCGAGAATCATCGCCTCGCGCAGGTCGAGCCCGGCCGGCAGCGGAATCGCCCACTGCGACTCGAGCCGCAGGTACTCGGTATAGCCTCCGTCGCGCGACTCCGACAGGCCGCTGCCCGTACACAGAACGGCATCGCCTTCCTTGAAGCGCGGATCGGTCGAGGCCACCACATGCCCCGACGCATCGATGCCGCCTACCAGCGGAAACCGCCGCAGGATGCGCCCCTTGCCGGTGCCGGCCAGCGCGTCCTTGTAGTTGATGGAGGAGAACGCGACCTTGACCACCACCTCGCCGGGGCTCAGATCCTCCAGCCCGATCGACTCGATACCGGCACGATGCCTGCCGCTGTCGGCGTGGATGCGGAAGGCGCGGAACTGGGCGGGAACGCTCATGGCGATGTCCTGTGCAGTCGGATGGCCGGGGAGGATAGCAGGGGTGACCGGTGGGGCAGGGCGGCCGTCGGCATGCTCCCGCCCTCGCGTCCGGACGCAGAATCCGTGACCCGAAGCTGGAGGCGGTCAGCCTGGGCACTGTTAGGGCGGATTCGGCGGACTTGCGGCCCTGTCTGCGCGATGCGACGATCCGATGGCGCCACGGCAAGGCCGGCAAAGGTCGCCAGGTTAGGCGGACGTGATAGGCGGAAGTGTCGGCGTAGAGGGTTGATTTAAAAGGTATTTTTTCGAGGCCCGCCCGCGCAGCTCCAGATTATGCGGCGGTGTTATCACGACGGTTTCCGTCTAATAGTAGTTAGGAGGATCTTCATGCGATTCAACAAGGTCTGGGTCTTGAGGCTCGCTCTCTTTGCATCTGTCGTGGTCGCTGTTGGCTGTGACTCGACCAGCCCGCAACCCAAAGTAGAGGGTGCGGTAGTAGATTCCACAGTACAGAAGAGTGATGAGCTTTCCATTGAGGAGCGCAATCGTCTAGAAGACGAGGCTAGTTCGCAGGTGGATCCACTAACTGAGTCGCTTGATACGGACACCTCGAGAGAAACACAGTTTGGAACCATCGAGGTGGCAGTGAACGATGGCGATGTTCAGCAGCTTTTGTTCGAGGGCTCGCTTCTGACGATTGACGGCATAGAGGGGCATTCGCTTCGTCTCGGCCCTGTATGGAGGTACGGCGACGCTGACCTGCTACTGGTCGAGCTTGGCTCGGGTGGCACCGCTTGCCCCAGCAGTTTCGTATTGCTGATCGCAAAAGCGGAGGGCATTTTTCATTCAAAGCCCTTCGGGAGTTGCTCGGATCTTGTGCGCCCAACTCCGCGGGACGGCGGGGTAGTGCTTCGGATTGGATTTGAAGCCTACTTTGCAAGCGCAGATGGGGTTCGCCAGATCCGAGTTGCGGATGCCCTCAAACAGGAACAAGCTTTTGAAATAGACAATCCAAGTGAGAATCTCAATAGCGTGCTTCGACCTCTCGTTGAGGCAGATATGAAGGTCTACCGATGGTGTGGCCTTCTTGAGCAAGCCAATCTTGATGATCCGAAGAACGCGGTTTTTGTGGTCGCGCTCGGGAATCCGCAATTCAAGTTCTATGCGGTTTCATTTAAGGAAGAGAACTGGAGAGGTCAGCCAATTCGTATCGGAGGGCATATTTGCGTCACAGGGCGCTACTTCACCAACATCGAGGCTGAAACCGTCCTCGGAGTGCGAAAAACGTTACCTGCCCTGACGGTGTTCAGAATCTCTGGAGTCCGGTAGCGCGTGTAGTGAATCAGCAAACCCTCGCGTGATCCTCCTAACTATGTGTTCAACCGGACCTGCGGGGAGGTAGTTCGAATGAACCGATCGCTTTCGGCCGCAGGCCGGTTAACACGGCGTTAGAGTGCACTATGAGCGCCTCGGTCGTTTTGAACCTGCCGGACTTTGACACAGGTCAGTACGAGGGCTGTGAGTTCGTAATGCGCGGTGCGAATGCAACTCTTACCCTACACATTGCAGAGTTGCCAGACGTTTCAATCCGTTTTGAAGGGGTGCGCTGGCATCAGTTCACCTCGCTGTACAACTGCTCGCCTGACATGGTTCGCGACGCGTATTTCAAGCTGGTCGAGTACCCGAGCTCCCAAGCCCTCAGTCGCTTCATCAGCGAGGATCTAGCAGCTTCCAAGGCCTACTCCCGCCTCAGTCACTATCGAATCTTCCTCGATGAGACCGGCTGTCACGATGTATTCGCGCAATCGGCGGGTGCAATCTAACTATGCGTTCAAGCGGACCGCGGGGAGAGGTTTCGATGTTTCCTGATATGTCGTCGGCCCGCGGCCGCTTAACGCGGCGTTAGCGCGCAGGAGACGCATATGGCAACCGTAAAGCAAGAAGCCGTCAAGGCCGCCGGCGCCGCCGGAGTCGGCGCTGTCACAGGCGCTGGTGTTTACACCGTGATCGGAGGAGTTGGCATTGCAACTGGTGGCACAGCAATTGGAATTACCGCTGGTCCGTTCATAGCAATCGGCGCCGGGATAGCGCTTGCGGGCTATGGAATGTATTGGCTCGGCACTCAGGTAGGCAGCAAGTCAAGGGACAAAAAGCAGTGATGCTTGCCTTGGCAATCCAAGACTGCGGGGGTCCTTCATTTTCCCCCTCACTCAGTCCCGCCATCTTGCACTGCGTGAAGCATTAGCTTGCCATGGAAGTTGTCTACTGGCAGTTATTTGTAGTCGCAAGTGTCGCGTTTGCCTTCATCATTTATGGCCGCCGCGCAGCTTTTTGGGTGTGCGTAGCGTGGACTGCATGGACGCTATTTGCCCTGTTTTACTTGCCATTGGTCATGATTCAGCTCGCTTCTTGCTGGATCACATACCTGGTTCTCCGATCCATCGCCAACCTTTTTGCTTCGCTTCGTGAAGAGCGAGCCATTCGGCGGGAGCGAGACCAGGCTATCAAGGAACTCAAAAAGCAAATTGATGACTTTGTTCGATCTTCCGAAGCAACGACTAGCCAACGCAAGGCGATCAAATCGATAGCCAAGGCTGCCCCGGAGAATATTTCATTTGTCAGTGGCGCAGATCACTACGAGCTTCTCAAAGCTTCGTTTGCATCGGCGAGGGAATCGATTTCGATTCTTTCCGGATGGATTGGGAGTCCAGTTATGGACCCCGATGTTCAGGTCGTCATTCCGAGAGCAATTGAGCGAGGGGTCACGGTTCACATCGGGTTTGGTTGGGAATCAAGCGGTGGACACGAACTCAGCTCCGTCGCACAACAGGCGTACGCATTTCTTCACTCATTGTCAACCAAGATAGGAGACGAAGGGCTGATTTTGGCAAAATTCCCAAATCACGAGAAAATCTTGGTTTGTGATCGCTCGTTTGTTGTCATAGGCAGCAACAATTGGCTGTCCAATCGAGCTTTCAAGAACAGCGAACGTAGTCTTCGGGTAGATTCCCAACACTATGCCGCAATTGAGAGTGAGCGCGTTGAAAAGTTGGTAAAAAAACACAGAGTGCGGGGGGCGTAATCAGATGCGCTCTAACTATGTGCTCAACCGGACCGTCGGGGACATGTTACGTTCAAACCAAACCATCTCGGCCCTCGGCCGGTTAGCACGGCGTTAGGTTGCACGTGAAGTCCTTTGCAACACGAATATACACAAGGAGCTCTATTGACTATTGTCATTCCTCGGCACACCTCGCCCGACTCCGAGTTCGAGTCGTTATGGCTTGAGTCGCCTAGACGTATTGGGCGCGGCACCGCGCGTGATGTGTACGAAATTTCAGACCATCCAGACAAAGTTCTTAAAGTCTGTAGCGGCCAATCCAACTTTTCTAATTGGATGGAAATACTGGTGTATAGCCAGTTCAAAGAAACCGGCGACTTAGCTGAGCTCTTCTCCTGGAGCTGGTCAGGCAAGTTCTTGGTCATGGAGCGCCTAACGCCACTTGAGTCGGGCGAGCTTAGCTCGCATCGCATTCCTAGGTATCTCACGGATCGCAAGCCCGAGAACTACGGCAAAGACGCTTCAGGAAAAATAAAGGCACTCGACTACGCTGCATTGGCTATCGACAATTCGATCAGCGATTTCATGTAGGTTGCGTGTGGTGCAACCTAACAATTCGTTCAAGCCGACCCCGTGTCGTGGCGTCGGCCACGTGCTTACGCTACGCTAGCACGCGTCCGCCGCCCCGCCACGGGGCGGCTCAACTCAGGCGTTGGGGCGCTATCAAACATGCTCGCAACTGCCATCGCACACTTTAATGCTGACATTGATCGCGCCAAGTCTCTTCGGTTGCATGCAATCACGCTTCCAGCCGGAGTCTTGCAATCCGACATACTTAGAGCAGCTTGGATGATGGCTGTAGGTGCATGCGATGCCTACTTCTCCGATGCATATGCAGATTTTGTTTCACGAGCAATCCGCGCAAAAGAGCTGCAGCCTGCCGTGTCCATTCCTGACAGACTCAACAATTTGAAGTTGCCCGTCACCGCTCTTCTGAGGCCAGCCAATGGCGGATGGAGGTGGAGAATGGCCGCACGCGAACTTATCGAGTCAGAGAATGTTCTTTCTCTAGAGAAAATACGCAGTCTGTTCAACCACTTTTGCCGCCCCACTCACAAGCTGATTAATAAGTCGACGCTCGGCCACTGGATCACTCATCCAACAGCCAAGAAGCGCATGTTTGGCGTTTCATCGGCTGAGTACTCTGCCGCGACATCGAGCCAACAGAACAAGCTCCGCGAAGATGCTATGGAGCACTTTGAGGGACATTATGGCGAGATATTTCAGAGACGCCATGACTGCATTCATAACTGCGACAGGCCAAAGCAGGCGCTCCAGCCTATCGGAGGATCGGAGGTGCTCAAGCGAATAGAAGACGTGGAGTATCTTGTCCGCTTATGCCACTCAGAGCTCCTCGTCGAGTTCCCCGAGTACCTGAAGGGACTAGGTTTCAGTGGGGCGATACGAGCACAGGTGTGCCAGTAGCGCCTAACAATTCATGTATGGACTCCCCCGTCAACCACTGACAGGTCGGCTGTTCCTTGTTTCCTGCTGACCCGCTCTTCCCGCGCCTGAGCAAGCGGCTGCATTCGTGTATTCGGCTTCGTTGGACGGTTTTCATCCGAGCCATGATGGATTCCGCGAAGCAGTGCCATTCGTTCAAGCCGCATTCGCTGTGCCAGCACTATGGGCGTATCTGCTTCGGGGACCGTCGCACAGGCATCAGTTTCAAGCGGCCCACCGCCTCAAGCGTCCATGCGTTTGGCCACGGGCTGCGAACAGTCCTGTTGGCGTGCTTCACCGGGGCCTTGTTGTCTCGTCGTCTGACAGTCTGCGCCCCGAGCCGGAGGTCAGTCATTCATTTCTCCAACCTGAGGCCGTGTAGTGCTTCGACGGAGTTTTCTACCACCCATTCCGGAGTTCGAAGTCGCGGCGGATCTGCTCTCGTTGGCCGCCGATGCTCTTCTCGGGGGAGACTTCATCGCCTGTGCGCGCTTTCTGCGTATGGCAGATATCACGGCGCTGCGTGAGTTCTCATACCTGATTTGTGGCCCAATCAAGCCCGCTATCCACCGTCAGCGCGGGAACCCAGTTTACAATCGGTCCGCGTCGCCGCCCGGGCCGAGGATGCCCAACAAGGTGGTTCAGCTAGAGGTCTTCGCTCGCGATGGCTGGCGCTGCCGGTATTGCTCTTCCAGGGTCATTCTCAAGGATGCTCGCGATCGCTTCATTCATGCGCACCCTTCTGCTGCGCGATGGGGTAGAACCAATGATGAGAAGCACTTCGGTCTCTCCACGCTATCCGCGTCGATCGATCACGTTTTGCCTTTCAAGCGCGGCGGAAGCAACGAACCTGCGAACCTCGTGACAGCGTGCTGGCCATGCCAGTTCGGGCGGAATCAATGGCTGCTTGCCGAGGTGGAGATTGCGGATCCGCGCGACTATCCACCCCTTACCGGTGAGTGGGATGGTCTGTCCCGCCTCGTCACCAAGATTGCCGGCGCGGCGAGCAAGCGTTGCGATGCTCGATAGCTAGTCACCACGCTGCGGTCACGCCCTCACGGTCCGTGCGTCCTCTGCGCGGGCTGGGCACGAGGAAAACCTCATGAAGTGGTTGTTCGCGATTGCGGTGGTTGCGGCGGTGGTGTTGCTGGTGCGCAGGGCGCGCCGGCAGGGCAAGGCTGGCGGTGAGCCCGCGCATGGGGGCTACATCGCCAGCGAAAGCGGTAGCGTGCGCAGCAAGGAGACCTGCAGTAGCGAGGGTGCGGGATCGGACTGCGGGGGCGGCGATGGAGGTGGTGGAGGCGACTGATCTTGCCGTCGCTTGCCGCCGGTGTGGCGGTGTGTGCGCTGGGCTTGCAGCGGCGCGCTTGCGCGCAGTGAAGCGAACGTGGGAGCAGGGATGGGTGGGCGCTGGCCGTAGCGTTCTCAGCGGTGCTGCCGCGATCGCCGAGTTTGCGCGGGCGGGTGCGGTTTGAAAGGGCGGTGCGAGAGCGGTGGCGTGGATGGCCGGCAGTCCGCAGCGGTCGCCGTCAGCCGCTCCGTTTGGGGAGCAGGAGCAGGAAGAATCTCGACAGTCCCTATGCCCTTGCGCTTGCCGCGTGCGTCGGGCTCGCGGCGTTTGTCTGGCAGAGCTGCATCCAGAGGTGCAGGCGCTGCGGGGGCAGGCTGCGCTTGGACGAGATCCGCGATCCGTGGAGTGTGAACCTGTCGGAGAAGGTGACGATCTCGATCTTCAAGTCGCCGCGGCGCTGCACGCAGATGTGAAAGTGCAGGGCGTGCGGTCAGATCGAGGTGCGCGAGGTGTCGGGCTGAGTGCCGGATCAGGGCCGGCTTGGTGTTGGCTCTCGATTCCCCGTTGGCGGTGTGTGCCGAGCTGCTTCTGCTGGTTGTACTGCTCGCAGCGTTCCGCTCTCAGCGCAGGTCGCCTCGGCGCTTCTCGTCCATCCACTTGTCGGCCTTGGCTGGCGTGTAGGCGCGCATCCAGGCGAACAGGGCGTCGATGTCCTCGCCGTGCCAGAGGTCGCGGCGCTGGTCGGGGTGCAGGAAGCGGGTTTCGACCAGGCGGTCGATCATCTGCATCAGCGGGCTGTAGAAGCCGGCGACGTCGAGGAAGGCGCAGGGGCGGTCGCCCAGGCCGAGCTGGCGCCAGGTGAGCATCTCGAACATTTCGTCGAGGGTGCCGAAGCCGCCGGGCAGGGCGATGAAGCCATCCGAGAGGTCGAACATGCGCGCCTTGCGCTCGTGCATCGAGCCGACCACTTCGAGGCGGGTGAGGCCCTTGTGGGCGACTTCGTAGCGCACAAGGTGCTCGGGGATGACGCCGATGACTTCGCCGCCGGCTTCGAGCACGGCGTCGGCGACAATGCCCATCAGGCCGACATTGCCGCCGCCATAGACGAGACCCATGCCTTCAGCGGCGATGCGCTTGCCGAGGCTGACGGCGGCGGCCGCATAGCGGGGATCGTTGCCGGCATTGGAGCCGCAGTAGACGCAGAGGGTTTTCATTGGGAGCGGGGATTCGGGATTGGGGATTCGCGGCAGGCCTGGGGGCAGGGCTGGTTTTTGCTTGGGCGGCTATGGCGGTGGGGCAGCAGCGACGACGCTCGATGCCTTCCCTCTCCCCTTTGAGGGAAGCGAAGGCAAGTTCGAGCACAGGGGTGGAGTGCTTGCCGCGAGATTTCTCCCCCTCTCCCCAACCCCTCTCCCTCCAGGGGAGAGGGGCTCGGAGCGGGAGTGCTGTGCGCTTGATTCGCTTCGCTTCGAGCTGCTCCTCACCCCAACCCCATCTTCGCTTTGCTCGGGCTTCCTTCAAGGTCGGCTGCCGGAAGCGGTGCTGAGCCGCTCCAAGGGGAGGTGAGCTTGGAGCGGGTGAGGTGAGTGTTGTGGACAGCGGTTCGAACTGCTCCTCACCCCAACCCCAGCTTCGCTTGGCTCGGTCTCCCAGCACCGTTGGTAGAGGGGCTCAGTGCGGGAGCGTGGGGTGAGATTCGGTGCTTGCGCGCCCTGAACAACGAATCCCGAATCCCGAATCCCCATTCCCGGGCGAACTTCAGTTCGCCTTGTGAATCGCCCGCTTGTCCACCGCCAGCGCGGCTTCGTGCACGGCTTCGGACAGGGTGGGGTGGGCGTGGCAGATGCGGGCGAGGTCTTCGGCGCTGCCCTTGAACTCCATGGCGACAACGCCTTCGTGCACCAGCTCGCTGACGTTGGCGCCGCAGAGGTGCATGCCGAGGATGCGGTCGGTTTCGGCGTGGGCGATGACCTTGACCATGCCGGCGGTCTCGTTCATCGCCACGGCGCGGCCGATGGCGGCGAAGGGGAAGGTGCCGACCTTGTAGGGCACGCCGGCGTCCTTCAGTTCCTTCTCGGTCTTGCCGACCCAGGCGATTTCCGGCTCGGTGTAGATCACCCAGGGCACGGTGTTGAAGTCCACGTGACCGGGCAGGCCGGCGATCATCTCGGCCACGGCGATGCCTTCCTCGCTGGCCTTGTGGGCGAGCATGGGGCCGCGCACGCAGTCGCCGATGGCCCAGACGCCGTCGACGCCGGTGTGGCAGTGGTCGTCGACCTGCACCATGCCGCGCTCGGTCAGCTTGACGCCGCAGTCGTCCGACAGCAGGCCGGCGGTGGCGGCGCGGCGGCCGACCGCGACCAGCAGCTTGTCGACGACCAGCTCGTGGTCCGCCTTGCCGTCGTTGTATGTGAGGTGGACCTCGCCCTTCTTGATCTCGGCCTTCGAGACCTTGCAGCCGAGCTTGATGTCGAGGCCCTGCTTCTTGAACTCGCGCTGCGCGGCCTTGGCGATGTCGGCATCGGCAGCGGCCAGGAAGTCGGGCAGGGCTTCGAGGATGGTGACCTCGGCGCCGAGGCGCTTCCACACGCTGCCCATTTCGAGACCGATCACGCCGGCGCCGATGACGCCCAGGCGCTTCGGGGTGTCCTCGAAATCGAGCACGCCGACGTTGTCGACGATGTGCTTGCCGTCGAACTTGGCGAAGGGCAGTTCGATCGAGGTCGAGCCCGCCGCCAGGATGACGTTGGTGGCCTTGAGTTCGACATCGTTGCCGTCGTGCGCCTTGACCTTGACCACGTTGCCGGCGTGCAGGGTGCCGAAGCCGTGGAAGGCGGTGACCTTGTTGGCCTTGAACAGGCTGGCGACGCCGCCGTTGAACTGTTTGACGATCTTGTCCTTGCGGCCAACCATCGTCTTGACGTCGATCTTCGCGTTGTCGGCGCTGATGCCGTGGTCCGCGAACATGTGGGTCAGGTTGTGGAACTGGCGCGAGGAATCCAGCATCGCCTTCGACGGGATGCAGCCCACGTTCAAGCAGGTGCCGCCGAGCGCGAGCTTGCCGTCGGCCTTGCCCTTGGTGGCATCGACGCAGGCGACCTTCATGCCCAGCTGCGCGGCGCGGATCGCGGCCACATAGCCGCCGGGGCCACCGCCGATGACGACGACATCGAATTGCTGCTGCTCGCTCATTTCATGTGCTCCCTGCGGGAATCGGGATAGGGGAATCGGGGTGTCGTCTGCGCAGATGCTGGCAGCGCCGACGAGTCTGCCGAATCAAGCCCCTCTCCCCTGGAGGGAGAGGGGTTGGGGAGAGGGGGATAGGGCTTGCGGCGACGTGCCCCCTCTCCCCCGTCCCCTCTCCCACGAGGGGAGAGGGGAGAACAGCGTCGTGCCGACGCCTGCTACGAAGTGGATCCGGAACTGTTTCTACGGGGGCGCGGAACTGCGGGAGCCCACCTCAGGGTTAGTGGGCCAAGTCCCACCCTACGGCCCGTAAGCCAAGTCGGTTGGACTATAACCACCCCACGAATCTGGGGACTCGGTGGGAATCGCGCGCTCTTGCGATTCCCCATTCCCGATTCCCCATTCCCGGCCTCACAGCCCCAGCAACATCCGATGCGGATTCTCCAGCTGGTTCTTGATGTCGACCAGGAACAGCACGGCGTCCTTGCCGTCGATGATGCGGTGGTCGTAGCTGAGCGCGATGTACATCATCGGCGCGATCACGACCTGGCCGTTCTCGGCGATCGGGCGCTCCTTGATGGCGTGCATGCCCAGGATGGCCGACTGCGGCGGGTTCACGATGGGCGTGGACATCAGCGAGCCGAAGGTGCCGCCGTTGGTGATGGTGAAGGTGCCGCCCTGCAGGTCTTCCAGGCCGAGCTTGCCGTCGCGCGCCTTCTTGGCGTAGCCGGCGATGGCGGCCTCGACGTCACCAAAGCCCATCGACTCGACATTGCGCAGCACCGGGGTGACCAGGCCTTTGTCGGTGGACACGGCGACCGAAATGTCGGCGTAGCCGTGGTAGATGATGTCGCTGCCGTCGACCGAGGCATTGATGATCGGGTGGCGCTGCAGCGCATTCGCCGCTGCCTTGGCGAAGAAGCTCATGAAGCCGAGCTTGATGCCGTGGGTCTTCTCGAAGCTCTCGCCCATGGCCTTGCGCATCTTCATGACCTCGCCGAGGTTGACCTCGTTGAACGAGGTCAGCATCGCGATCGAGTTCTTCGACTGCATCAGGCGCTCGGCGATGCGGGTGCGGATGCGGGTCATCGGCACGCGCTGCTCGGGGCGGGCGCCGCCGGCCGCGGTGACGCCGGCCTTGTTCAGATGGTTGACCAGGTCTTCCTTCGTCACGCGGCCGCCGCGGCCGGTGGCTTCGACCTCCTTCGGGTCGATGCCTTCCTGCGTGGCCACGCGGCGGCCGGCGGGCGAGAGATCGCTGACGTCGGCGCTCTTGGCGGCCGGCTTGGCTTCGGCCTTCTCGGCCTTGTCAGCCTTCGGCGCTTCCGCCTTGGCCTCGGTCTTCTTCTCTTCGGCCTTGGCCGGAGCCGCGGCTGCGCCAGCTTCGATGATCGCGATCACCTGCTGGCTGGTGACGGTGTCGCCGGCCTGGAACTTGATTTCCTTGAGCACGCCGTCGGCGGTGGCCGGCACTTCCAGCACGACCTTGTCGGTTTCCAGATCCACCAGGTTCTCGTCGCGCTTGACCGCGTCACCGGCCTTCTTGTGCCAGGTGGCGATGACGGCGTCGCTGACCGATTCGGGCAGCACAGGAACTTTGACTTCGATGCTCATGGCGGATCCTTGAGGCGAATGCGTTGGATGTGGCGTATCGGATGACGCGAAGAAGGCTGCTGCAGCTTACTCGGGCAGGTGCTCGTCGCCCTGCTTGCCGACGAGCGCGTCCTCGACCAGCTTCGCCTGCTCCTTGGCGTGGGTGGCGTAGTGGCCGCAGGCCGGTGCCGCCGAGCGCGCGCGGCCGGCGTAGCTGAGGTGCTGGCCGGACTGCAGGCAGAAGCGGAGGTGGTGCTGGATCTGGTACCACGCGCCCTGGTTCTGCGGCTCTTCCTGGCACCAGACCACTTCCTTGGCCTTGGCGAAGCGCTTCAGCTCGTTGGTCAGCAGTTCGCGCGGGAAGGGATAGAGCTGCTCGACGCGGACGATGGCGACGTCGGTGAGACCGCGCTTTTCGTGCTCTTCCAGCAGGTCGTAGTAGACCTTGCCGGAGCAGACCACCACGCGCGAGGCCTTCTTGGCGTCCTTGACGAGGCCGTCGGGGATCAGGTTCTGGAAGCCGCCCGAGGCCAGGTCTTCCAGGGTCGATACCGACAGCTTGTGGCGCAGCATCGACTTCGGCGTCATCACCACCAGCGGCTTGCGCGCGCGGCGCTTCATCTGCCGGCGGATCATGTGGAACATCTGCGCCGGGGTGGTCGGTGCGCAGACCTGGATGTTGTTCAGCGCGCACAGCTGCAGGAAGCGCTCAAGCCGCGCCGAGCTGTGCTCGGGGCCCTGGCCTTCGTAGCCATGCGGCAGGAACAGGGCCAGACCGCAGAGTCGGCCCCACTTGGCCTCGCCCGAGCTGATGAACTGGTCGATGACGACCTGGGCGCCATTGGCGAAGTCGCCGAACTGGCCTTCCCAGATGGTCAGCGTGGTCGGGTCGGCGGTGGCGAAGCCGTACTCGAAGGCCATCACCGCCTCCTCGCTGAGCAGCGAGTCGATGATCGTGACGTGGTGCGGGTTCTTGACCAGCTCGCGCAGCGGCAGGTGGGTCTCGCCGGTGTTCTGGTCGTGCAGGGCGGCGTGGCGGTGGAAGAAGGTGCCGCGGTTGGCGTCCTGGCCGACCAGACGCAGCTTGTAGCCTTCTTCCAGCAGGGTCGCATAGGCGAGGTTCTCGGCGAAGCCCCAGTCCATGGCCAGCTCGCCGGCCGCCATCTTCAGGCGGTCTTCGTAGATCTTGGCGACGCGCGGATGCAGCTTGAGGCCGTCCGGCAGGGTGTTGATCTTCTTCGCGAGCTTGTCGAGGTTCTTGCGCAGCACGCCGGTCTCGGCCGGGTCCGACAGCTCGCCGTTGATGTAGGGCGTCCAGTCGGTGGCGAACTTGTCGACCACGCCTGCGGCGAGCTCGACGGCATTGCCGTTCTTGTCGAGCAGGTCACGGTAGTTGTCGACCAGCCCCTTGGCCTCATCGGCGCTGATCACGCCATCCGAGATCAGGGCATCGGCATACAGCTCGCGGGTCGACTTGCGGCTGCGGATGTTCTGGTACATCAGCGGCTGCGTTGCCGCCGGCTCGTCGGCTTCGTTGTGGCCGTGGCGGCGGTAGCAGATCAGGTCGATCACCACGTCCTTGTTGAAGCGCTGGCGGAAGTCGAAGGCCAGCTGGGCGCAGAACACCACGGCTTCCGGGTCGTCGCCGTTCACGTGCAGGATCGGCGCGCCGACCATCTTGGCGACGTCGGTGCAGTACAGGGTCGAACGCGCGTCATCGACGCGGTGGGTGGTGAAGCCCACCTGGTTGTTGATGACCACGTGCACGGTGCCGCCGACCGCGAAGCCGCGGGCCTGCGACATCTGCAGCAGCTCCATCACCACGCCCTGGCCGGCAAACGCGGCGTCGCCGTGGATCAGCACAGGCACTACCTGCTTGCGCTCGGCGTCTTCGCGGCGGGTCTGGCGGGCGCGCACGCTGCCGGCGATCACCGGGTCGATGATCTCCAGATGCGAGGGGTTGAAGCCCAGGGTCAGGTGGATCGAGCCGGTGCTGGTGCGCACGTCGGACGAGAAGCCCATGTGGTACTTCACGTCGCCCGAGCGGGTGGCGTCGACCGGGCCTTCGTGCTTGCCCTCGAACTCGGCGAACAGCTGGTGCGGCGGCTTGCCCAGGGTGTTGATCAGCACGTTGAGGCGGCCGCGGTGGGCCATGCCGATCACCATCTCCTTGACGCCACCGTCGCCGCCGCGGTGGACCAGGTCGTCCATCAGCGGGATCAGGCTCTCGCCGCCTTCCAGCGAGAAGCGCTTCTGGCCGACGTACTTGGTGTGCAGGTAGCGCTCCAGGCCTTCGGCCTGGGTCAGCTTGGCCAGCACGCGCTTGCGGCGCTCGGGCGCGAACTGGAAGTTGTCGCCCACGGCCTCAAGGCGCTCGTACATCCAGCGGCGCTGTTCGGCCTCGGCGATGTGCATGAACTCGGCACCGATCGAGCCGGAGTAGGTGGCCTTGAGATGCGCCAGCAGGTCGGCCAGCTTCATCCGCGCCGGGCCGGACGGCATGCCCGTGTTGAACTCGGTGTTGAGGTCGTCCTTGGACAGACCGTGGAAGGCGAGGTCGAGATCCGGCGCGTTCTGCTTGGCCGCCATGCCCAGCGGGTCGAGATTGGCGCCGAGGTGCCCGCGCGAGCGGTAGGCCGTGACCAGCTTCAGCACCGCGCCCTGCTTCTGCGAGTCGGTGTCGGCGGCGACGATCACGCCGCGGCCGGCTTCGCGGGCGGCGCGCATGATGTCGGCCATCACCAGCGAATGCGGCACGTCGCCGGCCTCGCGGCCCTTCAGCTCATCGAAGTATTTGCGCCATTCGGTTGAGACCGCAGCGGGATCCGCCAGCCAGGTCTCGTAGAGGTCTTCGACGAAGGCGGCGTTGCCGCCGGCGATATGGGAGGACTGGCTGAACTGCTTGATCAGACTGCTCACGATGACCTTGCCGGTGTGCGCGATGGGGAGAGGTGATGCGGTCGTCGAGCGCGTCGGTCGGTGTCCGCTGCCGGGCGCCTTCAGGGGGGCAAAAGTATAAACCGGGTTAAACAGCGCTTAGACGGATACCTTCGTCGGAGTGCGGCCCGTGGCATGCGGGGTTCAGCTTTGCAGGAGACATGCCGCGAGCCTCACTGCTCTTATTGCGCCAGCCAGGCGGCCGGACGCTTCTCGAAGAACGCCTTCAGGCCTTCCTGGCCCTCCTTGGACACCCGCAGGGCGGCGATCAGATCGGCATTGGCTTCGTCGAGCGCACGACGCTGCTTGCTGTCCGGGTGCTGGATGCGCTGCACCAGGCGCTTGGCCTCGAGCACCGCGATCGGGCCGGCGGCTTTCAGGCGCTCGACCTCGGCATCCACCGCGGCATCGAGCTCAACCGCCGGCACCGCGGCGTGCACCAGGCCGATGCGCGCGGCCTCTGCAGCATCGAAGACCTGGGCGGTGAGGAACAGGCGTCGCGCCTGGCGTGCGCCGATGGCGTCGATCACGTAGGGCGAGATCACTGCCGGCACCAGGCCGAGACGGGTTTCGGTCAGCCCGAAGCGGGCTTCGTTCGCGGCGATCGCGATGTCGCAGCAGGCGACCAGCCCCACGCCGCCGCCGAGTGCCGAGCCGTTGACGCGGGCGATGGTCGGCTTGTCCAGATGGTTCAGCACGCGCATCAGCTTGGCCAGCTGGCGTGCGTCCTTGCGGTTCTCCTTCTCGGAGGCCTGCGCCATCCGCTTCATCCAGTTGAGATCGGCGCCGGCCGAGAACGAAGCGCCAGCGCCGGTCAACACGACCACGCGAACGGCGTCGTCCTCTTCGACCGCGCGCAGGGCGTCGATCAGTGCGTCGATCAGCAGGTCGTCGAAGGCGTTGTGGATCTTCGGGCGGTCGAGCGTGAGGGTGGCGACACCGGCGACGGTGCGTACGTTGAGAGGAGATTCGCTGACCATTTCGGTTCCTTGGAGCGGACAGGGCAGTGACCCTGCCCGCTGCCGGTTACATGCGGAAGACGCCGTAGCGCGGCGGCTCGATCGGGGCGTTCAGGCTGGCGGCAAGGCCCAGGCCCAATACGCGGCGGGTGTCGGCAGGATCGATCACGCCGTCGTCCCACAGGCGAGCGGTGGCGTAGTAGGGATGGCCCTGGCGTTCGTACTGGTCTCGGATCGGTGCCTTGAAGGCTTCTTCGTCTTCGACGCTCCACTGCTTGCCGGCGGCCTCGATGCCGTCGCGGCGCACGGTCGCCAGCACGCTGGCCGCCTGCTCGCCGCCCATCACCGAGATGCGCGCATTCGGCCAGGTCCAGAGGAAGCGCGCGCCATAGGCGCGACCACACATGGCGTAGTTGCCGGCGCCGAAGCTGCCGCCGATGACGATGGTGAACTTGGGCACCGACGAGCAGGCCACGGCGGTGACCATCTTGGCGCCGTCTTTCGCGATGCCGGCGTTCTCGTACTTCTTGCCGACCATGAAGCCGGTGATGTTCTGCAGGAACACCAGCGGGATGCCGCGCTGGTTGCACAGCTCGATGAAGTGCGCGCCCTTGAGCGCGCTCTCGGCGAACAGGATGCCGTTGTTGGCGACGATGCCCACCGGATAGCCGTGGATGTGCGCGAAGCCGCAGACCAGGGTCTTGCCGTAGCGTGCCTTGAATTCCTGGAACTCGCTGCCGTCCACCACGCGGGCGATGACCTCGCGGATGTCGAAGGGCCGGCGCGTGTCGCGCGGCACGATGCCGTAGAGCTCCTCGGCGGGATACTGCGGCTCGCGCGGCGGCTGCACGGCCACCGGCAGCTGTTTGCGGCGGTTGAGGTGTTTGACGATGTCGCGGGCGATCTGCAGCGCGTGGCGGTCGTTTTCGGCGTAGTGGTCGGCCACGCCGCTCACGGACGTGTGAACGTCGGCGCCGCCCAGCGATTCGGCGTCCACCACTTCGCCGGTGGCGGCCTTCACCAGCGGCGGGCCGCCCAGGAAGATGGTGCCTTGCTCGCGCACGATGATCGATTCGTCGCACATCGCCGGCACGTAGGCGCCGCCGGCGGTGCAGCTGCCCATCACCACGGCGATCTGCGGGATGTTGCGCGCGCTCAGCCGGGCCTGGTTGTAGAAGATGCGGCCGAAGTGCTCCTTGTCCGGGAACACCTCGTCCTGCAGCGGCAGGAAGGCGCCGCCGGAATCGACCAGGTAGACGCAGGGCAGGCGGTTCTCGCGCGCCATCTCCTGCGCGCGCAGGTGCTTCTTCACCGTCATCGGGAAGTAGGTGCCGCCCTTCACCGTGGCGTCGTTGGCCAGCACCATGACTTCACCGCCGTGCACTCGACCAATGCCTGCGACGAGACCGGCGCCGGGCGCCTGGTCCTCGTACATGCCGTGCGCGGCCTGCGGGGCGATTTCGAGGAAGGGCGAGCCCGGGTCGAGCAAGGCGTCGACCCGCTCGCGCGGCAGCAGCTTGCCGCGGGCGACGTGCTTCTCGCGGGCCTTGTCGCCGCCGCCAAGCGCGACGCGATCCAGCTGGGCGCGCAGGTCGGCGACCAGGGCCTTCAGGTGGGCGGCATTGTCCGCGAACTCGGGCGAGCGCGGATCGATCTGGGAGTGCAGAACAGGCATCGGGGGCGAAGGTCCTGGGCGTTCCGCTGAGAGTTGCGGACGCGTGGCGGGTGCGGCGGCGCAGGCCGCCGTGAGAGCAGGACGCCCGGCATCGAGCCGGGCATCCGCTCAGCTTCAGACCAGTTCGACAGCCAGCGCGGTGGCCTCGCCGCCGCCGATGCACAGGCTGGCGATGCCGCGCTTCTTGCCGCGCGCCTGCAGCGCATGGATCAGGGTCACCACCACGCGCGCGCCGGAGGCGCCGATCGGATGGCCCAGCGCGCAGGCGCCGCCGTTGACGTTGACCTTCTCGTGCGGGATCGACAGGTCGGCCATGGCCGCCATGGTGACAACGGCGAAGGCCTCGTTGATCTCGAACAGGTCGACGTCGGCGACGGTCCAGCCGAGCTGCTTCAGCAGCTTGTCCATCGCACCGACCGGGGCAGTGGTGAACCACTCCGGGGCCTGCGAATGGGTGGCGTGCCCGACAATGCGCGCGATCGGCGCAGCACCGGCGGCCTTGGCGGCGTCCTCGCCCATCAGCACCAGCGCGGCCGCGCCGTCACTGATCTTCGACGCGCTGGCGGCCGTGATCGTGCCGTTCTCCTTGCGGAAGGCCGCGCGCAGGCCGGGGATCTTGGACACGTCGCAGCGCGCGGGCTCTTCATCGCTGTCGATCTGCACGTCACCCTTGCGGCCGGCGACGGTGACCGCCGCGATCTCGGCCTTGAAGGCACCGCTGCCCTGCGCTGCCATCGCGCGGTTCACCGACTCGATGGCGAAGGCATCCTGGGCTTCGCGGGTGAACGTGTACTTGTCGGCGCAGGCCTCGCCGAACACGCCCATGGCCTGACCTTTGTAGGGGTCGGTCAAACCGTCCCAGGCCATGTGGTCGACCAGCTTGCCGTCGCCGTAGCGGATGCCGGCGCGGGCCGCGACCATGTGCGGGGCATTGGTCATCGACTCCATGCCGCCCGAAACCACGACGGAGGCCGAGCCGGCCTTGATCAGATCATGGCCCAGCATGATCGCCTTCATGCCCGAGCCGCAGACCTTGTTGATGGTGGTGGCGCCGGCCGACAGCGGCAGGCCGGCAGCGATCGACGCCTGGCGGGCGGGGGCCTGGCCGAGGTTGGCCGGCAGCACGCAGCCCATGATCACTTCGGAGACGGCGTCGCCGGCGACACCGGCCTGGGCCAGCGCGGCGGAGATCGCGGCGGCACCCAGCGTCGGCGTGGGCACGCCGGTGAACTGGCCCTGGAACGAACCGATGGCCGTGCGCTTGGCGCCGACGATCACGACGGAATTCGACATGGGGATCTCCTGGGGAGGGGCGCCGCAGCGGGCTGCCGCGGCAAAGCCCGTCGATTATCAACTGCGCGCAGGCGCAGGCCAACCGGGACTTTCGATACGGCGGCGCAGGGAGTGCCTGGCGTGGCACGCTGAAGAAACAGAACGCTCGTCACGACCCATCTTCGTCGTCGCCCCCGCGGAGGCGGGGGCCCAGAAACACAGGCGGCAGCCGCAAGAACCCTGGATCCCCGCCTCCGCGGGGATGACGAACCACGGTTTATTCAAGAGCACCCGACGCGCGGAGGGGGCTGAAAGGCTTTCAAGAAACAGAACGCTCGTCACGACCCATCTTCGTCGTCGCCCCCGCGGAGGCGGG